>NZ_JAHZAA010000001.1 GCF_019424165.1 Desulfovibrio sp.
GCATGTACGCCGACAAGTACGAAGGGGCCTTTGAAAGTTACGGCCCGCCCGACGGCAGCCTGAGCCTTGAAACACAAAGCAACCGCCGGGGGCATAACGACGGATACCTGCTGGCCCCCACCCTTACCTGGGAAAAAGATTTCGGCCCCGTAACCCTTACCTCCATTACCAACTACAGCCGCTCCAACTACAATTACCTCCAGGACTGGGATTTCACATCTGTGGACGCAATGTATTCCACCTATGACGAAGATTTCAATACCCTGAGCCAGGAGCTGCGCCTGAACGGCGGTCCGGACAGTTTCCGGTGGATGGTCGGCCTGTTCGGCCTTACGGAACGCATCGATACCAAAACGGATATCATCTTCGGTGACGACGCGGGCATGATGTGGATGAATCCCGGCGACCATGCCCAGCAGAACTCCACCATTTACAGCAATATCGCCTCGGCATTTGCCCAGATCATCTGGCGGGCGCTGCCCATGATTGAAATCACCGGGGCCGCGCGCTTTGACTATGAACGCAAAAGCCTCGACTGGGAAAACAAGACCAACATTATGGGCGTGCCCACCGGCAGCCTGAACATGAGCAAGGACTGGACGGCCGTATCTCCCTCGCTCAGCATTGCCTGGCTGTTCACCGAGCGGCAGCGCGTTTACGCCTCCATCGCACGGGGCTTCAAATCCGGCGATTTCAACAACGTCATGGTGGAAAAATCACTGGTGGAGCATGCGGTGGACCCCGAATATACCACCACCTACGAACTGGGCTACAAGGGAAAGCTGCTGGACAACCGCCTGGAACTGAGCGCCGCACTCTTTTATGTGGATTGGGACAACATGCAGGTGGATATCGAATCCCCCTCCGGCATGTTCAGCAACTACCAGAAAATGAACGCGGGCCGCGCGCATTCCTCAGGTTTCGAGGTTGAAGCCCGCGCCCTGCTTATGCCCGGCTGGGAGGTGTTTGCCAGCGTGGGCTACATGTTTGACTATAAGTTTGACGAATTCAAACAGGATGCCAACAAGGATCTTTCCGGCCAGAACCTGCCCTATACCAATGCCTACACCCTTGGCGCGGGCAGTGTTTTTCGCATGGATTCCGGCTTTTTCATGAGCGTGGACGGCAGCCTCAACGGGCGCAAATACCTGCTCGAAGACAACAGCCTGCGCCAGCCCGCCTATGCGCTGGTCAATGCCAAAATCGGCTACGAGAAAGACAACTGGGACGTGTTTCTTTATGGCAGAAACTTGCTGGACCAGCGCTACGCCACCACGGCCTTCGGCCGCTCCAAACGTGCCGGAGAGCCGCTCATGGTGGGCGTGCAGTGCGGGCTGAGCTTTTAGGGGTACGGCATGAAAGCGATCCAGCCCCTTTCCCGCAAGATGCTCCTCTGCCTTGGCGCACTGGGCGCGGCACTTATGTACGCAGGCGATATGCTGCTTTACGCGGGCAGCGGGGCAACTGACCTTTCGCCCCTGGGGCTGGCTCCGGCCATGGCCGGGACTTCTTACAGCAGACTTGCGCTCGGGGGCCATATAGGCCCCCTGGCAAGCCTGCTGTATGCGGCGGGTTTTTTGGGCATTGCCCGGCTGCTGCGCCCAGGCCACCAGATACTGCAATGGCTTGTCTTTCTGCTGTTCTGCATGGCCATGCTCTACGGTGGCGCATATCACAGCCACTATCCGCATCTGGCGTTCACAGCCACCAGCCCGCATACGCTTGCCCGCACGGCCGAATACATCAACCTGCTCACCCTGGGGGCCACCGTGCCTATGGCCTGCGCCAGCGTGCTCTTCATCTATGCCGTGCTGCGCGGCCTCACCTGTTGCCCAAGAGCCATGGCCCTGCTGACGCCTCTGCCGCTTTTCCTGTGCGGCGCGGCGCTGCAAGGCCTGCCGGAACCGTTGCTGCTCCCTCTTGCCGGTGGCTGGAACAACCTGCTCTTCATCATCTTCTTTCTGGCCTGCGCCCGCATGCCCAGCGGCGATGGCGCGCACAATGCAGCACAGGCCCACCGGGCTGCATCCGGGCAATTTCTGGACAGCCTCCCACCCGGCCGGATCGGAATCATCCAGTCCGTGAACTGCCCGGCAGATGTGCAGGAACGCCTGGCAGCCCTGGGCATCAGCCCCGGCAGCGCCGTGCGCATGCTGCGCCCGGGCGGCAACCGCGTGGTGGAGTGCTGCGGCACTTTTGTAGCCCTGGCGGAAAAGTTCGCCGGGCGCATTACCATTACTCCAACGGACGAAACGCCATGAGCAGCATTGCCGAATCACTGATAGCCGTAGCCGGGCAGCCCAATACCGGCAAGTCCACCATCTTCAGCGCCCTTACCGGCGTGCATCAGGAGGTGGGCAACTGGCCCGGAAAAACCGTAGAAAAAAAACAGGCCCGCGCTCCGCAGAGCCAGGGCGGCTATTCTGTGGTGGATCTGCCCGGCAGCTACTCGCTCCACGCGCACTCTCCCGAGGAGCGCATCGCCGTTGACTATTTGCTGCACGCCGCTCCGGACATCACGGTGGTGGTGGCCAGCGCCTTGAGCCCGGAACGTACCCTCGCCTACGCTCTTGAGGTGATGGCCCTGGAGCGGCCTATGGTTCTTGCCCTGAACATGACCGACATGGCTGAAAAAAACGGCATTTACCTTGATGTACAGGCAATTTCCGCAATGCTTGGCGTGCCGGTGGTCCCGCTTTCGGCCATCCGCAAAAAAGACGTGGCTTCATTGCGCGAGGCCGTCCGGCAGTCGCTGTACATCCGCCCGCAACCAGGTCGCCTGCCTGTGGGCGTTCTGCAAAGCCTGCCCCCGCCCCTGGCCGAAACAGCTAAAAAAAGCATCACGCTGTTGCAGGAGCAGCACGGTTTTTCCGAACAGGCTGCGCTGGCCCTCATCTGGCGGAGCATGAGCGGCGAAGGAGAAAGCACAACCCGGCTGCAAGCCCTGACAGGCAGCCTTGTTGCCCCGCTGCTCACCGACGAGGCCCGACGGCTCTTCGCCGCGGCCCGACGGGACTGGATAGCCCGGCTGACAGGGCGTGAAGGCCGGGAGGCCCTGACACGGCAAAGCGCCACCGCCGCATGGGACCGCTGGTTCCTGCATGCCGTCACCGGCCCGTGCATCATGGCAGCCATCCTGCTGCTGGCGCTCTGCCTGGGCTTTGGCGTGGGCTTTCCCCTGGCGTACCTGACGGGACAGGCGCTTTCACTGGCCACGCCCCATATTCTGGCTTTGGAAGCATATGGCCTGCCCCTGATCGCGGCCATGAGCACAGGCGTATGGCACGGCGTAAGCGCTGTGCTGGCCATGCTGCCCTTTGTGGCTGTTTTTTATATGGTTTTCGCCGTTCTTGATGATGTGGGCTACATGGCCCGCGCGGCCTTTATTATGGACAGGGCCATGAGCCGCCTGGGGCTGGACGGCAAGGCCTTTGTGCCTCTGCTTTTTGCCATACCCTGCAATATTTCCGGCATTGTGGGCTGCCGAACCATTGATGATCCCCGCCAGCGGCTGTTGACCATTCTGGTAGTCCCCCTGGTTCCCTGCACAGCCAAGATTATCGTTATGGTCACCCTGTCGGCCTGGCTGTTCACCCCCACTGCCGCCATCCTTGTCGTGCTTGGCCTGCTGACACTCAATACGCTGACTCTGGCCGGGGTATGCCTGCTGGCGGGAAAAATGATGCCCGCGCCTGTCCGCGAGCGCGGCCTGCTTATGGAGTTGCCCCACTTTCACCGGCCCAATGCCCGGGCAATATCCCGCTATGTATCACGCAACATCATGGCTTTTATTAAAAAAGCCTCAACCCTGATCGTTGCCTTCAGCGCAGTGCTCTGGTTTCTTTCATACTATCCCTCGGCAAATATCGAACAGAGCCTGCTGGGGCAGATGGGCCGGGTGCTTCAGCCCCTGGGCGACCTTATGGGAGCGGACTGGCGGCTTCTGACTGCACTGCTGGCATCGGGCGTCAGCAAGGAGGCCCTCATGGCCACCCTGGGCGTGCTGTATGACACGAGCGCGGGGCAACTGGCAGAAACACTCCGGGCCGGAGTCAGCCAGGCCAGCGCCCTGGCCTTCATGTGTGCGCAAAGCCTGTTTTTGCCCTGCGTTTCCACAGTGGGCATACTGTATAGCGAGGCAAGGTCATTGGGGCTTCTGGCCGCTGTCGTTGTCTACTCCCTTGTGCTGCCCTTCGGCCTTGCCATACTGGTCTATCAGGCAGCGCGCCTGCTGCCCTGAGCCGGGTCGGCAGCGGCTCCGCCCCGTACCCGACATCCTTGCAGCGCGTAATGCGCGTGTACTCAAAATGCGTCATGCCGCCGGAAACTTTCCGGCGGCATGACGCATTGCGGTAAAAACCGTTTTATACAAAACGCGTAAAGCCCCAAAACAGGCTTACCCCGCAGCACTGCGGCTCAGGCATATTTTCGGGTGATCTCGTCACCGGCCTTTTCCACATCTTCGCGCATTTTTACGCGCGCGGCGACGAGCTTACGGCTGAGGTCAGCGTCCGACAGGGCCAGAATCTGGGCCGCAAGCCAGGCCGCATTGCGCGCCCCGGCCTTGTCCAGGGCCACCGTAGCCACAGGAAATCCCGGAGGCATCTGCACAGTGGCAAGCAGGGCGTCCATACCGCCAAGGGCCACGCTGGACACGGGAATGCCTATCACCGGGCGTGTGGTGCGCGCCGCCACGGCCCCAGCCAGATGTGCGGCCATACCGGCGGCACAGATAAATACCTGTGCGCCGGCGGCTTCGTGTTCGCTCACCAGCTTTTCTGTGCGTTCAGGGGTGCGGTGGGCGGAGCTTACCGTGATGACACAGCTTATGCCCAGGCTTTTCAGCACGTCAACACAGGGGCTGACCTTGTCTTCATCAGACTGTGAGCCCATCAATATAACCACTTGAGCCATGATATAATATCCTCTGCTTGCTGCCCGCTCCGGCGCACTGCGCCCGCAGCGTTTTTGTGCGGCGATGGTTTATTTTCATATGGCTGCGCGCAGCGCCCGGACAGACTGCCCCGGAGCGTAAAGCCGTTTTCTCCGCCAAGGCTGTATACCACTGGAATATACATCCGGAAGTCTTCAAGACGCACGCGCAGCGCGGCAGCGCAAACAGACCGCGTTGCAGCCACACCGCGCGTCTTTGGGCAACGCCTGAAACGGCTGACGTGGGTTACGCCCCGGCTATTTTACGCTTTTCAGACGGTTGATGCCCTTCTGCCCGATGTCTGTGCGGTAAAAGCCGTCGGTCATGCGTACCTTTTCCACAGCGGCATAGGCGGCTTTTTTCGCATCCTCAAGATCATTCCCCAGCGCCGTAACGCAAAGCACACGGCCGCCGCTGGACACCAGCGCACCATCCTTGAGGGTTGTACCACTGTGAAAAACCTTGACGCCGGGCAGACTGTCGGCCTCTTCAGTGTCCGCAATGGCAAGCCCCCTGGAGTACGCGCCCGGGTAGCCCTTGGCCGTCATAACCACGCCGAGGGCCGTTTTATCGCTTTGCCCGATGCTTGCGGGGTCAAGCCTGCCCTCCACGCAGTCAAGCATGATGCGGGGCAGATCGCCCTCAAGCCGCATGAGCATGGGCTGGCACTCCGGATCGCCGAAACGCACGTTGTATTCCAGCACCTTGGGGCCGTTCGCGGTCATCATAAGCCCGGCATAGAGCACGCCCACAAAAGGATGCCCGTCCTTGGCAAGCTCGCGCAGAATGGGCCGCACGGTAAGGTCGGCCATTTCTTCAAGCATGTTGTCGGGCAAAATGGGGGCCGGGCTGTATGCGCCCATGCCGCCGGTATTGGGGCCTTCGTCATTATCGAAAACACGCTTGTGATCCTGCGCCGAAGGCAGGGGAACGGCGCGTTCGCCATCGCACAGGCAGAGAAAAGAAGCCTCTTCGCCCACAAGGCATTCCTCAAGCACCACAAGGTCGCCTGCGGCGCCAAAGGCGCGGGCGCTCATGATGTCGTTGACGGCCTGCAGGGCTTCCTGAGAATCGGCAGCCATGATGACGCCCTTGCCAGCAGCCAGGCCATCGGCCTTGACCACCAGGGGGCCGCCCACCTTTGCCACATAGTTTCTGGCCATTTCCACATCGCTGAACACGGCGCTCTGGGCTGTGGGAACCTTGGCCCGCGCCATGATCTCCTTGGCAAAGGCCTTGCTGCCTTCAAGCCGCGCGCCGTAGCTGTCCGGCCCGAAACAGGCGATGCCCGCCTCGCGCATGCGGTCGGTAATGCCCAGAGTCAGCGGCAGTTCCGGCCCGGGAACCACAAGGTCTATTTTTTCCCTGCGGGCCAGTTCAACCAGGCCGTCCAGATCATCCACAGGCACAGGCACGTTGACCGCGCCTTCCCTGCTGGTGCCGCCGTTGCCGGGAGCGACGAAAACCGCGCTCACACCGGGGCTTTGCATGAATTTCCAGACCAGGGCGTGTTCCCGCCCACCGGATCCTATTACCAGGATGCGCATGCTCACTCCTTGCCGTGTGCTGATGAAAAGTAAAGCCCCATAAAGGGGCCTTACCGGGGGCGGGCTGCCCGCCGCAGTGCGCGTGGGCCGCCCGCGCCCATAAACGCCTAGTTGGGGCTTACCTCAAAATCGCTCATATCCGCAGGGGTGTTGGGGTCCGTGGCCGACACGTCCAGCGGGTACGCCGTAATCATGCACTGGCGGCTGCCAATGCCGAGGTCGGGCGAGGTATTCAGGCCCACCACAAGGTCAAGAACGCCGTTGTTGGTGGCGTCGGCCAGGTCCACTGCCGCCACGGAACCACGAATGCGGCGCGTCTTCCACTTGAGGCCGAGGCCCACGCCGTCCCAGTACAGGGCATGGATTTCGCCCTGCGGGAAGTAGCGGTAACGGTCAAACATCTGCGAAGCTGTGGAGATGGGCTTGTTGACCAGCATGACGTATTCGCCGGTGTGGCCGATATCCGCAGCAATAAGGTTCATGGGCGCATAGTACTTGCTCGGCAGCTGGTAGTTCTTGTCTACGCCGAGGCCGGGCATGCCCTTATAGTGATCCATGCCGGTGGAGGAGCCGGAGAAGCGCTCCATGGTGGTATGGACAAGGGTATTGCCATTGCCCTGAAAAACCTTGAGCCGCTCATCATCAGTAAGCATGACAAGCTGATCGCCCTTGCCGCTTCTGCCGCCCGGCAGCCAGGCCACGTTAAAGACGGTGGCTCCGGTGGGCAGGTCAAGCCGCGCGCCGAAAGTGTACTTGCCGCCGGTTTTCACCATTGAGTACACGCCGGGGGCAAAAAGCTTGAGCGAATCCCAGCCCTGACCCACGAGGGTGGGCGTGAAGGTGGGGGGCAGGCGCACCACGCTGACAAAATAGGGAATGCGCTCGGCCACCTGGGTGAACTTGTTGCCCTTGAAGCTGTAAAAATAGCTGTAGGGGCGGTTGCTGTCGTCCTCAAAGGTGGCGACCACGAGATCCATAGAGCCGTCGCGATTGAGGTCGATGGCCTTCATAGAAAAGTTTTTGTTGGAACGCGAAATGAGGGTTTCGCCCAAAAGCTTGAGCTTGCCGTCATGGTCCCACATATAGATGCGCAGGTGATTTTCGCTCAGCAGGGCGATTTCGTTCTTGCCGTCGCCGTTAAAGTCGCCCACGGCCATGCTGACCATGGTAAAGGGCAGACGCTGGCTGCGCAGGCGCGAGCCGTCGCTGGCTCCCGACCCCTGATAGCGGAACTGCGGGTTCAGGTACATCTGCTGCTGGCCGGTTTCATTTGTAATGATGTCGCCCCCGGGAGCGACACTGCCGCCACGCGGCCCTGCGGCAGCCGTGCTGCCGGGCGCGCGCACGCCTGCAATGCCAAAAACTTCCTGCCCCAGGGCGGCGCTCAGGGTCTGCACCGCGCCGGTCAGGCCGCTTACCGTGCTCTGGGCGGTCTTGCTCCAGGTTTTGCCGGCCTTGTCCACGCTATTGACTTCAATGGTGCACTCGTTGCCCATCACGTTGACAGAACCCCAGATGGCGTGACCCGCACCGGCGGAATTCATGGCCTTGGCGGCTTCGGCCTGTGAGGAGGCCTTGCCCTGGACGGAGCGTACATCAAGCACACCGGGGCGGTTCAGGCGGCCCTGAATGGTTGCCGGAACGGCCTTGGAAAGATAGCTGTAACTTTGCGGCGCATTGACCGTGAAGGGCAGCACAACGGCACTTCTGGCCGCCGCCTGCGTTGTCGTGGCCAGCCCGGCGGCGAACAGCGCAAGGCAGACCGCAAAAGTCAGTCGCATGGCGAATTTCATTCCGTTCTCCTTGGGCATCTGGCAAGATGCCCGGTAAAATAAGGGAAGCGCCGACCAGGCGTTTTTCGCTTCCGGCAGGCGGGGCATTTCCGCAAATGGGGCCATCCGGGGCGGACGGCGTCACGCGGAAAGGCCGCATGCGGCCAAAAGGCCAAAAAACCGGTCAGAGGTTCCCGCAGCCCGCCAGCGAAAAATACACAAAAGCAGGCGCACCCTTGAGCGCGCCACGCGGGCACGGATGGGCGAAACCGGCACGGCCGCCACATCCACCCACTATACGCGCACTTGACGCGCCGCGCAATATCTAAGCCGGGGCAGTCGCCACCAGCGCGGACAAAGGCATAAAAAACCGCTTGCGGCTGAAATCACATCTCCATACTATGCCGTCCATGCAAAAAACTGCCGTCCGTTCGTTCCGTATTATCTGCAAAAACACGCACACCGCCTCGGTGGAAGCCCTGCTGCGCGCCCAGGGATATGAGTTTGAAGCCGAGCCTTTTTCTCCCCTGTGCCGCCGCCTCGTGGCGGAGCCGCGCCCGCTGGGCAGTTCACTGGCGGCTTTTTTCGGCTACATCTATATCCAGGACCGTTCCTCCATGCTGCCCCCCCTGGCGCTGGCCCCGGAGACAGGCTCGGCCGTGCTGGACATGTGCGCCAGCCCCGGCAGCAAAACGGGCTTTCTGGCCCAGCTTGTGGGTCGCACCGGTTTTGTGCTCGGCAACGAGCCTTCCCCGTCGCGGCTGGCGACACTGCGGGCCAACATGCACCAATGCGGCTTCATCCATACAGGAACCTGCTCCTACAGTGGCGACGCCCTGCCCCTGCGCCCCGGCTCGTGGAAAAACATCCTGCTGGACCCTCCCTGTTCGGGATGGGGAACAGTGGAAAAAAATCCACAGGTGCTCAAACTCTGGCAGGGCGACAAGCTCGACAACCTCACAAGCCTGCAACGCCGCCTGCTGCGCCATGCAGAACGCCTGCTGGCCCCCGGCGGGCGCATGGTTTTTTCCACCTGCACCACCAATGTGGCTGAAAATGAAGATCAGGTACGCTTTGCCGAAGAATATCTGGGGCTTGTGCGTGAACACATCACCCCGTTCCCCGGTTTTGTATGGGAAGAACTGCCCGGCGGCGAAGGCACGTTGCGGGTAGACGGCGCGCGTTCCCAGGCCCAGGGTTTTTATGTGGCGCTTTTGCGCAAGCCCGAAAATGCGTCTTCCGGTCACAGGGAACCGGAGGCTGAGCGGGCGGCGTGCTCCGGGCCTGCCAGCGGTGCCGCAGGAGAGGCGGCAGGGCCGTCTCCGAACGAAAGAACAGCGCGCAGCAAAAATGGCCGCCGCCCGGACGCGCGCACGGGCAACCGTGTCCCGGCAGGCACGCCCCTGCCACGGTCATGCCTTCACGGCCCCACATGCGATCCGGACCTGCTGCCGCCGGGGCAAGCCATGCTGTACGGCGAGCATGTGCGCTTCATCCCGGAACAGGCCGCCGCGCTACTGCCGCCGGACTGCGCATGGCAGGGCGCACTGCTCGGCAAGTTCAACGGCGGCAAGCTGGATGCGGCCCCGCGCCTGCGCACCCTCATGATGCCGCAGCCTGACCGGGAAAAGAGCCTGATTCTTGAAGATATTTCTGATATTTCGGCCCTGCTCAGCGGCCAGAGCCGCCAGACGGGCCTTCAGGGGCGGGAGGCGGCACTGTGGTGGCGCGACCTGCCCCTGGGGCGGGTGGGCCTCAAACAGGGGCGCGCCCTGGCGGGATTCAAATAGCGCATTTTCACGCTGAGGCTGGCCTCTTCAACGAGTTCTGTCTCTCACGATGGCGCACGCCAGAGCGATTATCACACATTGCCGGACACTGCGGCTTGTTTCGTAAGCCTTTTGAGCAACGACTGAAGCCTTGCGCCGCCGGGGTGGATGCCTGCCTGCACGTCCGCCAAAACAGTTGCAACCAGAACAGTTGCAGCCAGAACAGTTGCAAGCGGAACAGTGCAAGGTTGAAATGGCCCAGGCAGCAGGGGCAGTGCTTCGCACGGCAACCCCCTGCCGTACCGCGCTTTATGCTCCTGCTTCCATTCGAGCCCCGGCCGCCAGCATCCGCCTTCCCCACACGGCCTGCCCCAGAGACAAGCCCCCGTCACCGGGCGGCAGTTCATGATGGCACAGAACTTCCAGCCCCTGCCGCTCCAGCAGAAAGGGTAAAAGACGGGCCATAATGCCGTTCTGCATGACCCCGCCGCTCAGGGCCGCCACCCCCACGCCGCGCTTACGCGCGGCACGGCCGGTCATGCTGGCAAAGGCTGCCGCCAGGCTCAGGTGAAAACGCGCTGCGACCTCTTCCACAGGCATGCCGTCCATCGCAGCCTGAACCACACGCGCATAAAGCCCGGCGCTGTCCAGCGTGAGCAGACCGCTGCGAAAGGCCATGCCCACGGGCCAGACCAGTTCCGCCACACGGCGCAGGTCTTCCATACGACCCGCCATAACCTCACCCAGAGCACCCCCGGCACGCAGGGCCGCATCTTCAAGCCGAATGGCCGCCTGCCCCTCATAGGTAATGCACAGGCACAGGCCAAGCCGGGCGGAAACGGCGTCAAAAAGCCTGCCGCAGCTTGAGGTTGCGGGGCAGTTGATCTGCCGTGCCAGCATTTCTTCCACCGCCCGCGCGGCAGCCGCGTACCCGGCCAGCCAGGGCGCTGCCGCCTGTACGTCTTCCGGCAGGCAATGCCCGGCTTCAGCCGCTTGCTGCCCGAGAGCCAGCGCGATACGCCACGGCTCACGCACGGCCGCATCTCCACCGGGCAGGGCAAAGGACGACAGACAGCCCACACGCTGCCATTGGGGCGTATCAAGCTGCATCAGCAGCAGTTCGCCGCCCCATATGGTTCCATCGTCTCCAAGGCCCGTGCCGTCCAGGCACAATGCCAGCGCCGGGCCGAAGCAGGCGTTTTCGGCCAGTACCGAAGCCGCGTGGGCCGCATGGTGCTGCAAGCGCCACAAAGGGATATTGTCGCGAGCGGCGCGCGCTTCGGCATAACGGGTAGAAAGAAAGTCCGGATGCAGGTCACAGACCAGCGCACTGGGCCGCACCTCCAGCAGTTTTTCCATATGGGTCGCCACTTCTTCGTAAAAGGCCAGGGTGGCGGGATTTTCCAGATCGCCGACATGCTGCCCCACAAAGGCTTCGTTGCCCCGCGTCAGGCAGATGGTGGCCTTGAGTTCGGCCCCTGCGCCAAAAACACAGGCGGCGTCATTGCACCCGGACGCGCCGGACGGCCCGCCGTCAGCCTTTTCGCCACCATCAGCCAGAAAAACCGGTCGAGGCACATAGCCGCGCGCCCGGCGGTAAAAAAACGGCGCGGCCCTGTGCGGCGGCCCGTTTTCATCCACAACGTCGGCCCGCGGGCGCAGGCTGATCACGCTGTCATCCACGCGCACCAGAATGTCCCTGTCGTGCAGAAGCCAGGCATCGGCAAGGCCTGCAAGACGCGCAACGGCCTCACGGTTGCCGAGGCAGATGGGTTCGCCCCCGGCATTGGCTGAAGTCATGACCAGCACAGGCGGTACTGGCGCATGGGCCTTCAGCCAGGCAAAAAGCACACTGTGCAGAGGGGTGTTGGGCAGCATGACGCCCACCTGACCCACATCAGGAGCCACCAGAAACGGCAGTTCCGGGCCATCGGGTGTACCCGCGCCATCCGCGCTACCAGTGCCGGCCGTTTCCCCCGGCCCCCCCGGGCCATTCAGGTCATCCACACCGTCCGTATCATACGGGGCGCGGGGTTTGGCCGCGCGGCGCGGGCAAAGCACAATGGGCTTTTCCGGGCTGGTCAGAAGGGCCTCATGCTCCGGGCTGAGGTCGCAAAATGCGCGTACCGTCTCAAGACAGTCCGCCATAAGAGCCAGCGGCTTGTGCGGACGGTTCTTGCGCTCGCGCAGCAGGGCCAGGGCGCGCTCGTTACGGGCATCGCAGGCCAGTTGAAAACCACCCAGCCCCTTGAAGGCCAGAATGCCGCCGTCAAGCAGCACGCGCCCGGCACGGCGGAGAGCCTCACGGGCGGCGGCTTCCGCGCCGGGAAGACCCGCACGGGGGGCAGCATCCGCACAGTCATGAACATGCGTGCTATCCGCATCCGGCCCGCTGCAAGCCTCCGGCCCTGCAAGGCCGCAATCCGCCCGGAAATGCTCTATGCCGGTACGCCCCGCCATTGCCGCGGCCTTGTCCACAAACCACAGGCGCGGCCCGCAGTCGGGGCAGGCAATGGGCTGCGCATGAAAACGCCTGTCCGCGGGATTGCCGTATTCGGCGGCGCAACGCGGGCAAAGAGGAAAACAGCTCATGGACGTGACGGCCCTGTCATAAGGAATGGAGCGAGTGATGGTATAACGGGGACCGCAATTGGTGCAGTTGGTAAATGCGTAGTTGTGGCGCGGATTTTCCGGGTCGGCCATGTCGGCCAGGCAGTCGCCGCAAATGCCCACATCCGGGCTGACAAGCACGCTGTGGCCCGCATGCCCGTCGCTTGCCACAATGGCAAAAGCCGCCTCGCCGGGCAGGGCAGCCATATCTTCACGGCGCAGCGCAGTCAGGCGTGCCAGCGGCGGCAGTTCTTTTTGCAGGCGCACGCCGAAGCGTTCCACCTCTTCCGGCAGGCCCTGCACTTCCATACGCACGCCGTCCGAAGTATTTCCCACGGCTCCTGTAAGGCCGCCCTCGTGGGCGAGCCTGTAGACAAAAGGGCGAAAACCCACCCCCTGAACCTGGCCGGAAGCCACAAAGGCGCGCCGTATCATCTGTTTCTCGCTCATGCGGCAAGAGTAACGCACAAGCCCCGGGCTGTCAGCAGGGTCGGAAGTGTTTTCTGCAACGGACCCGGCGCAGCCCGGTTCACACGGCATGATCCCGTTGCCGCAACGTGCTGCGGCGTGCCGCCTTTTGCCGTGCGCGGCGCAAAATCGCCCGCTGGCCCGCCACCTGCGGTACAAAACAGTCTGCCGCGCGCGTGCCTTGCACGCGCGCGGCCCTGCCTCCGGCGGCAAGGGGAACAATACCGCAGCCCTTGCGGCTTACGAGGCTTTTCGCTAGGGTCTTTTTCACATATTCCTTTTGCACGGCAACTGTGTCAAAGCGGGGCGTTATCTACAGCCGCGCACCACAAAAGCATATCCCCGCTGCCAGAGGGACCTGGCCTTTCCCCCTGCCGATGCAGAGCCATGACCGGAAACAGCCCCAGGCCGGGCGGAGTACCGCTTTTTTTCATTGCACCATCAAAAAAACGCCCGGACGGCGCATAACCGTTGCGCCGGGCTTACAGCCAGGAGCCTGCCATGCCCGCTGCCCGTACCATCGGTTCGCGTATTCGTGCCTTTCGCGAAGAGCGCGAGGTCGACCTCGAAACCCTGGCCCAGAATACCGGCCTGGACCAGTGCTACCTGCAAAAGCTTGAAAGCGACACCATCTATCCGAGCATCGGTCCCCTGCAAAAGGTGGCCCGCGCCCTTGGCGTGCGCCTGGGAACGTTTCTGGACGACCAGTTCACCCGCGACCCCATCATGGGCTGCATTCACAATTCGTGCGAAGGTGAAGAAGCCCTGCACACAGGCCGCATCCCGCGCCCGAGCTATACGTACCAGCCCCTGGGCAAGGGCAAGAACGACCGCAACATGGAGCCGTTTCACATCCGCATTTTCCCCGACAGCGGCGAACGCAAAACCAGTTCGCATCAGGGCGAAGAATTCATTCTGGTGCTCAAGGGGGAGCTGCTGGTTGTTTACGGACGTGAAAACCACGTGCTCAAACCCGGTGAAACCATCTATTATAATTCCATCGTTCCCCATTATGTGGGTGCAGCAGGCGACGAACCGGTGGAAATTCTGGCCGTGGCCTACAACCCCTAGGCAGCCGCACGGGCAACGTGCGGTTTTCGGGCGCCCCCTGAACGAAACAGGGCGCCCGCCACAGCATGGGGAACGCGCCTGCCTCCAGCCCGGCAGCAGACAGGGCCTGACGCAGGCGGGTTTTGCCCGCCGCCGGACGGCATCATCAAGGCAAAGCCGCTCCAGCCCGTGACGCGCCTGTTTTTCGGGTGGTCTCACGGCGAAAACGCATCTGCCCCGCCAAGGCACAGGAGAAAATATGGAAGAAAAAGTTCGCCAGCGCCAGGCCCAGTTTGAACTGCGCGAATGGACGCTGGGCCAGATTCTTGACCATACGGTAAGCCGGTTCCCCGACAGGGAAGCCCTTGTTTACGCCGACCGCGATTACCGCCAGACCTGGCGGGAATTTGGCGATATGGTGGACCGCTTCGCCAAAGGGCTGATGGCAATGGGCATTCAGAAAGGCGAAAAAGTGGCCGTATGGGCCACCAACGTGCCGTACTGGGTGGCCCTGCAGTTTGCCACGGCCAAGATCGGGGCCATTCTGATCACGGTAAACACCAACTACCGCGAGCACGAGCTGCGCTACCTGCTTACCCATTCGGAATGCGAAAATATTTTTCTGATCGACAGCGTGCGCGACCATGACTATCTGGAAACCCTGTACCGCATCGCGCCCGAGCTGCGCGTACAGGCCCGGCGGTCCTTTGTGTGCAGCAGCCTGCCGCACCTGAAGCGCGTATGCTTTCTGGGCATGGAAAAACACCGGGGCATGTATTCCGTGCCGGAGATACTCTCCCTGTCGGTGATGGTGGATGACGAAGAATACAAGGCCCGGCAGGATTCACTGCACCCCTGGGATGTCATCAACATGCAGTATACATCGGGCACCACGGGCTTTCCCCGCGGGGTGATGCTTACCCATGTGGGCGTGGGCCTGAACGGCTACTGGATAGGACGCCACCAGAACTTCGGCCCTGAAGACAGGGTCTGCCTGCCTGTGCCGCTTTTTCACTGCTTCGGCTGCGTGCTGGGTGTTTCGGCCTGCGTCAACCACGGGGCCACCATGGTGATCCTTGAGTCCTTCAATCCGCTCAAGGTGCTGGCTGCGGTGGATTCCGAACGCTGCACGGCCCTGTACGGCGTACCCACAATGTTTCTGGCGGAACTGGAGCACAAGCTCTTTCACCGTTTTGACATGTCCAGCCTGCGCACAGGCATCATGGCCGGTTCTGTTTGCCCCGAGCCGCTCATGCGCCGCGTCATTGAAGACATGAACATGAAAGAGATCACCATCTGCTACGGGCTTACGGAAGGGTCGCCCGTCATGACCCAGTCCGACAGTCACGACAGCCTGCAACTGCGCTGCGAAACCGTGGGCTGCGCCATGCCCGGCATCGAGGTGCGCGTGGCCGACCCCGAAACCTGCGAAGAACTGCCGCGAGGCCAGGTGGGCGAAATTCTCTGCCGGGGCTATAATGTCATGAAGGGCTACTATAACATGCCCGAAGACACGGCCCGCGCCGTCAGCCCTGATGGCTGGCTGCATTCCGGCGACCTTGGCGTTATGGATGAAAACGGCTACCTGCGCATCACGGGCCGCATCAAGGATATGATTATCCGGGGTGGAGAAAACGTCTACCCGCGCGAAATAGAAGAATACCTCATGGGCATGCCCGGCGTGCTGGACGTGCAGGTGGTGGCTGTGCCAAGTTTCAAGTATGGCGAAGAGGTGGCGGCCTTCATTATTCCCCGCCCCGGCGTGGAAATTGGCCCGGAAGACGTGCGGGCTTTCTGCCGCGGCAAAATCGCCTGGTTCAAGATACCAAAGTATGTCGCAGTGATAAGTGGCTTTCCCCTTACTGCCAGCGGCAAGATACAAAAATACAAGCTGCGTGAGCAGGCTGCCCAGATGTGGCCTGAAGCTATGGAGCCCAAACAGTAGGGCGCGTTTGCCCAGAACCCCGGCACGGATCTGATGCCGTGCCGCGAAATGCCTGCGAGACGCCTTTTACGTCCCGCAGGCGTTCGCCACACAAATGCCCGGACAGCCCGCATGCCCCAACTGGCGCATGCCTGCCCCACAACGCCCGCCCGGCAGACAAACGTTTTTGCTGCCTTGCAGCCTGCGGGTGTGTGCGCGTCACGGCAAAACAGACAACACGGCCATGCCGGGTGCAAAGGATCCCACGTGAGTGATAAAGACTTTTCCTATGACGAGCCGCTGTCAATGACAGGCGCTCCCGCCTCCGCCACCGACAGTAAGGTTGCGCATGAGCAGGCCCCGCAGGCAGAGCCTGCCCGGGCGCAAACCCCGGCCCCAGCCCCGGCGGACGCACCAGGCGCAGCCCCCTGTGCTGCGGCCTGCCCGCTGGCGCAGATTCCCGCCTCCGTGTGGAAAACCCTGCTGCGCCGCCCCTTTCGCAAGCGCCATCCCATACTGTTCTGGGCCGCCATAGTGATTGTTCTGGGCACTTTGGGCTTTGTGGCCGGAAGCTCGGGCAAGGACGGCGGCCTTATGGGCGGCGACCGCATAGCCCTGGTCAGCGTAACCGGCCCCATTATGAATGTGGAGCCTACCCTCGAATGGTTGCGCACGGTGGCCCGCAATCCGTCGGTCAAAGGGGTGCTTGTGCGGGTGGATTCGCCCGGCGGCGGGGCAGCGGCCTCGCAGGAAATATATGATGCCCTGAAAAATCTGGCGCAAAAAATGCCCGTGGCCGTCAGCATGGGGTCTATGGCGGCCTCCGGCGGGCTGATGGTCAGCATGGCCGGCCAGCGGGTATTCGCCAATCCTTCCACGGTTACCGGTTCCATCGGCGTGCGCATGGACGTGCCGCAGTTGCAGGGTCTTATGGACAAGGTCGGTGTGGGACAGGAAACCCTTGTGGTCGGCCAGTACAAGGACGCCGCCTCCTACATGCGGCCCATGACGGCCGAGCAGCGCGCCTATTTTCAGGGCGTGCTTACCAACATGTATGACCAGTTTGTGGACATTGTGGCCCAGGGGCGCGGCATGCCCCGCGAACGGGCGCTCAAGCTCGCCAACGGCAAGGTCTACACCGGGCAGGAAGCCCTGGGACTGGGCCTTGTGGACGAACTGGGCGGGCGCGGGCAGGCCCTCGACTGGCTGGCGCAAAAAACCGGCGTGCCTGCCGGGCGCAAGCTGCTGACCCGCCCGCGGGAAGACGGCCTGCTTGGACGCGGGCTGCGGGTCATGCTTGGCGCTGTGCTCGGGCCTGAGGCCGACGCCCTGGGCGGGCTGGCCTCTCTTGCGGGCCTTGCGCAGGGCGGCAACGCCCATGCCGGTCCGCAAACCCCGGCCTTTCTGTACCAGTTTTAGGGCAAGGCCGCGTTACCACTGCCCTGACGGTGCGTGACAGACATTGGCTGCGCAAAGCGTGGGGCCGCACACCTGAGCACCAGCGTGAACGTCTTGCAGCCTTTGGGAATACAGACCGTTCAACGGCAGCATACGTCAGGCACGCCACCGGCAGGCTCCCGCCCTTTTACAGCGGGGAAAAAGAAAAAGGCAACGGCCTTGCCGCCTGTGAAACAGCGTGTCTTGCAGGCCTGCCGGCGTCTGCCAAAACCATTGCCGTCCCCTCGCCGCAACCGGCACTTTCGCTGTCGTGCGGCACAACGAACGCCCGTGGCCGTGTGGTGCAGGTGTTCAAGACTGTTTCAGCCCAGACCCGGCCCCGCGCCCTGGAGAACGATGATGTACCCACGTTTTGTTTTTTCCCTGCTGGCCCTGTGCCTGACCGTTTTTGCCGCCCCTGTGGCCGCCAAAACCTATGACCTGGCCTTCATAAGCGCCGACATCCCCGATGCATGCCACTTTATGACACGCGACGGGGCGGTGTTTGTGGTGGATGACGACGACCATTTTTTTACCATAAATATTGTCGAGCGTGACAAAGACACGAGCCTTGAAGAGCACGCCCAGAAGCTTTCCCGCTCCATCAACGGCGGGCCTGTAAGCCAGGCAGGTGAAAACGCCTGGACCTTCATAGTCAAGGTGGCTGTGGTTCCCTTTGACGTTCTTGTCATGGGGGATGACGAGCATGTGGTGGAGCTTTTTACCGACCAGAACCGGGCGGATTGGCCCAAAGACATAAAGGGCGCTCTTGATTCCATCAAGGGCAAAACACCGGCGCTGGACAGCCTGGTGCAAAAGGTTCTTGCGCCGCGCTAGCCGCGAAAATCCTCCTGCCCTGACGCTACTTTTTTATGGACAAACAGACAGGCCCGTGAGAATTTCTCACGCATCGAGGATCATACACAGGAGATCACCATGTTGAACAGATTTTTCCTGCTTCCCCTCTTCTGCCTGTCGCTTCTGGCCCTTTCGTGCCCTGCCCTGGCCAAGGAGATGAAGTTTGCCCATTTCAGCATGGACGTGCCTGCCGCATGTACCGTGCAAGAGCGTGAGGGCAAGGTCACTGTCAGGGCCACGCCCGAGATTTTCTTTACCATCGCCGTCTTTACCAGAGGCGAGGCCGGGAACCTTTCGGACAAGGACTTTGCCGCCAGACTTGCACAACAGCTCAAAGGTTCGGCCCCCATAGCCACCGAGGACGGCGGCTGGAGTTTTACCGCCAAGGCCGGGACCGTTGCGGCCAATGTGGATGTGATCGGCGATGCTGATTACGTCATGATGTTCATGAGTGACGCCGGTGACAAGGAATGGCCCGAGGCGCTTCAGGCCGCCTACGACTCCATCAAGGGCAATAACGCCAAAGTTGATGATTTTTTGCAAAAAACCCTGTTTGCCGAATAGCGGCAGCGACAAGGCCGCCTGTTTTCACAAGCAGCGGCACAGCCCGCATATGACAGCCCGGTCTTTTTAAGGCCGGGCATGTTTTATGCCAGGCCCGCACAGCCCCTGCCGGGACATTCCTCAGGCCGGGAACCGGCCCGGGCAAAACAGAAGCGCGCACAGAAAAACACCTCGGCGGCAAACGGCATACAGTGGTTGGAGTGCTTCACACGTGGAATGCTCTATAAGGATTTGTCTTCAAATCTTTGTAGCCAAATGACTGTAGGGGACCTGGCCGACCGTTGAGCAATCATTTGAAGCGGTAACGGCTCTAGCGGCACGCGGACCCTGCATGTACGGCAGCAACCGGATTACGTCGCGCCACCCATACCCGGTTGCGCCCGGAGCGCTTGGCGCCATACAGGGCCTTGTCTGCCCGGTGCAGAACCCGCAGGGCGTCTTCATTCATTTCGTATTCGCTGCATCCGAGGCTGACTGTCACAGGCTGGCCGTCAGGCCCGCGTATCACGCCGCAAACAGCCCTGCGAATTCTTTCCGCAGCCTGCTCGGCCTGCTCCAGAAGGCTGCCGGGCATCAGCACCACAAACTCTTCGCCGCCATACCGGCATACCGTATCCATTTCACGCATACAACGGCGAATAATCTTCGCCACATCTTTCAGCACACTGTCACCCACAAGGTGGCCGAAACTGTCGTTGATCTGCTTGAAGTGATCCACATCCAGCATGATGCAGCAAAAAATCTTTTTCTCCAGCCGGGTGTACCGTTCCAGCACCATGTCCAGATATTTGCGGGTATACAGGCCGGTAAGCGCGTCTGTCAGGCTGCTTTCATCGGCCTGCCTGACCCTGGTGATCATAGAATCAAGCTGGCTGCGCAGCGCGTCTATGGTGTGGCTTTGCTCCGCAATATCCACAATAACGCCCAAAAGGCCGCGCACGCCGTTTTCGTCTTCAAAACCGCCGCTCCAGTAAAGACAGGTATGCTCCTTGCCGTCTGCAAACAGGTAACTGTGCACGTGGTGACTCACCTCTTGCCGACGAATCATCTCTTCGTCTTCAGCCTGGTACATTTTCCTGTCTTCTTCCGGGAGGTATTCCAGATCCAGAACAGTTTTTCCCAAAATATCCTTTCTGCTGACGCCGAACATTTTTTCATACGCCCTGTTGATGAACGTAAAACACAGGTCGGCATCCTTGACAAAGACGGCATTGGGCAGAGTGTCCAGCACGGTCATCAATGTAGCAAGACTGAGGCTGTTCATAATTTTTACACGGCCCATCATGCGCGGCGCGGCCAATGGCCCGAAACCGCAGCAATGGCGTTAGCAGGTGACAGGAATCAGCAATGTGGTTTAGCTGACTGTAAACGACATGGCTTCCTCTTTCCACTGGTAAAAAAGCCCGTATAAACCGGAATGCCGGGCAGCAGGCGGTGCAACGCCAAACCTTCCCAAGCACAACTACCTGGCATCACAATAAAAAAGGGCGCCCCCACGGGAACGCCCTTTGTAGTATCTAGAAACAGCGTTTAGCTGTTTTCGCTTTCTTCAAACTTCTGCTTGAGCAGGTCGCCCAGGCTCTGGCCGGATTCCTGCGGCCCGGAATGGAATTCCTTGGGCTTGCGGCGTTCTTCCACTTCCTGAATCTGCTTGATGGACAGACCAAGGCGGCGCTCTTCAGCGCTGACATGGATGACCTTGGCCTGAATTTCCTGGCCTTCCTTGTAGATTTCAGCCGGGGTCTTGACCTTTTTGCTGGACAGTTCGGAAACGTGCACCAGCCCTTCAATGCCTTCTTCCACTTCAACAAAGAGGCCGAAGTCAGTGATATTGGTCACGATGCCCTTGACGGTGCAACCCACGGGGTAGGTGCTGGGCACATGGCCCCACGGATCGTCCACCAGCTGCTTGACGCCCAGGGTAAACTTTTCGTTTTCCTGGTCAACGGTCAGCACCTTGGCCTGCACGGTATCGCCCACCTTGTACATTTCGTTGGGGTGGCGCACCTTCTTGGTCCAGGAGATGTCAGACACGTGGATGAGGCCGTCAATGCCGTCTTCGATACCAATGAACATGCCGAATTCGGTGATGTTCTTGATAACGCCCTCAAGAATGGTGCCTTCAGGATACTTTTCGGCAACCAGTTCCCAGGGGTTGGGACGAACCTGCTTCATGCCGAGGCTGATGCGCTTCTTTTCGCCGTCCACGCCCAGGATGACCACTTCGACTTCGTCGCCGGTGTGAACCATCTGGGAAGGATGACGCAGTTTGCGCGTCCACGACATTTCAGAGATGTGCACAAGGCCTTCAACGCCGGGCTCCAGTTCCACAAAGGCGCCGTAGTCAACCAGGTTGGTGACCTTGCCGGAGCACTTTGCCCCTTCGGGGAAGCGGGCGGAAATGTCCTGCCACGGATCGGGCACAAGCTGCTTGAGGCCCAGGGAAACCTTGTTGTTGTCACGGTCAAAGGAAAGAACCTTGAGGGTCAGTTCCTGGCCGATGGTGATCATTTCCTTGGGATGGCGGATGCGCTTCCAGCTCATGTCGGTGATGTGCAGCAGCCCGTCAAGGCCGCCAAGGTCAACAAACACGCCGTATTCGGTGATGTTTTTGGCCTTGCCTTCCACAGTCTGGCCCTCTTCAAGGGTGCGCAGCAGATCCTGACGCTTGGAATCGCGCTCTTCTTCAAGCAGCACGCGGCGAGAAACGATAACGTTGCTGCGGCGGCGGTTGATTTTGAGCACGCGGAACTCGAACTCCTGGTTGACCAGGGCGTCCATGTCCGGCACGGGGCGCAGGTCCACATGGGAACCGGGCAAAAAGGCCTCTACTCCGCCGATATCCACAGTGTAGCCGCCCTTGATGCGACGCACGATGTGGCCCGTGATGACCCTGTTGTTTTCCTGCACGTCTTCGAGCTGGTCGAAAACCTGCATGCGTTTGGCCTTTTCAAAAGAAAGGGTGATGGTTCCGTCGTTTTCGTTCTTGCGAACAACGTACACGTCCACCTTGTCGCCCACGGCAACGCCGATGTTTCCGGCGGCATCGCGAAATTCGGCCGTGGGGATCTGCCCCTCGGACTTGAAGTTCACGTCCACCAGCACATTGTCGTCATCCACACGAACGATCTCACCCTTGGTGATAGAGCCTTCTTCAAGGTCGCCAAAATCGGAAGTGAGGTAGTTTTCGAGGGCACTCTCGAAATTCATTTCGGTTTCGTGCCCGGTTTCCAAACCTGCCATATGTCCAGCCTCCAAACATGATTTCCCTAATACAAGGGAGGCCGCATAAGTACCAGAATTCTGCCGAAAGAACAAGGAAAAATCCGCCAAAAATGGCCTGCGGAGCCGAAAATCGGTTCCGAAGTCCCTGTATTTCCCCGGCTGGCGCAAGCCATCGCCTGCCTTGACATTTACCGCGCCCTGTTGTCCTCTGTCGTTTTGGCGGGGAATTTCGTGCAAATCGAAAACAGTCGCGCTGCGGTAAGAGGGGACAACGCTTCTTCATGCTGCTCCGAAGAGCGGCATGTGACAGCCAGTCGCACATGCGGTGAAGGCGAAGCCAAGGCGCGGGCCACATGGCCCCACAGCCCTCAAGTCCGAACATCCGCCGGGGCCGGTGCCCTTTGCGAACCTTTCAACGCGAAATTGAGGAGGTTGCCATGCCGCGTATCCTTTCACATGCCGGGCTTCGCCCGCTGCTTTTCGTTCTGCTGCTGCTCGCGGGCCTTTGCCTGCACGGCACAAGCCATGCCGCCGATGCCCCCAAGGAAGGCGTGCTGCTGGTGGCCTTCGGCACCAGCGTTCCCGAAGGCATGCCCGCCTTCAAAGCTGTAGATGCGGAATTTAAAAAGGCCTTTCCCGGTTCGCCCGTGGTGTGGGCCTATACATCGCAGATCATTCGTAAAAAACTGGCCGAACAGGGCCAGCCCGTGGGCGGCATCAGCGACGGCATGGCCCAGCTTGCCAAAGACGGCGTAAAGATTGTGCGTGTGCAGTCGCTGCATGTGCTTGGCGGCGAAGAATTTTCAGCCCTTGAACGGGCCGTGCTGCTTGACGTGAGCAAACATCCGGGCCGTTTTGACGCGGTTTTCCTGGGCCGCCCCCTGCTGGAATCCAAGGTCGACGCGCAGGAGCTGGCGACGCTCCTTCTGGCTGACACCAAAAAGGCCCGCGGCAAAAACGCTGCCCTTGTGATTATGGGCCACGGCCAGAGCCACGGCCGCGCCGACCTTGCCTTTGAAGGCGTGTGGGCCGTGTTCAAGGCTGCGGACAAAAACGTCCACATGGCTACAGTAGAAGGCGCGCGCACTTTTGAAGACCTGCTCACGGAACTCAAGGCCGCCAAGGTCAAGCAGGTGGTGCTGGCTCCGCTGATGGTGGTTGCCGGAGACCATGCCCGCAACGACCTTGCCGGCGACGAGGAAGACTCGTGGGCCAGCCAGCTCAAAAAAGCGGGCATAAAGGTTGACGCTCACCTCAAAGGCCTGGGTGAAATGCCCGGCACGGCTGCCATTTTTGTGCGCCATGCCAAGGAAAGCACCGACGACCTGACCAAGGAACCCAGAAAGCCGTAACAGGCGCGGCACAAACGCCTGTTAGCTGCACGCGCCCGCACGGGTGCGTTATACAGCAATGTCAGGTGCGCGGGCCGGGCCATACCCCGGCCCGCGCACCTTTTTGTGCTTTCCGCATCAGACCGGACGACCGGGCCTGCCATGGCAGACGCGCCCGCAAAACAGATACGCCCGGCTGCCGCCGGCAACGCTTACTGCCCGATTGTGGGATCTTGGGGTACACAATATCTGTTTTTTTGTGTACCATGCCTTAAAATTTCATTATGAACACGCCGGGCGGCCTTTTGCCACACAGCCCGGTTCCCAGTCTGCCGGGGGAGGCCCGCATGCCCAAGCAAAATCGCAAGATATCCCCGCCGCGCGCCGCCGCACAGCCCCGCCGCACGGCCAGAAGCGGGCGCGCCTACCCGCAGGATACGGAAAAAGCCGCCTGCCATAAGGCCGAAGCCCAGGCCATATTCGCCAACGCCAAACGCATGGCGGCAATGGTGGCCCGCACCCTTGGCCCCTTTTGCGAAGTGGCCGTGCACGACTTCAGCGACCTTGAGCACTCCATCATCCACATTGAGGGCGCTCTTACCGGGCGCAACGTGGGCGCTCCGGCCACCAACATGGTCACCAAGGCCTGGCGGCAGGGCGGCGACAATGTGCAGGACATCATTGCCTATTCCGCCGCAACCCCCTCGGGGCGGACGCTCAAGTCCTCCATCAGTTTTTTACGCAACAGCGAAAATCAGGTCATCGGGGCGGTCTGCATGCATTTTGACCTGACAGACCTGGAGCGCTTTCAGGGGGTTCTGCATGCCCTGCTGCGTTTTGAAAGCGCCCCTGGCAAGGAGATGAGCGAGGCATTTCCCTCCTGTCTTGGCGAAACCAGCGATGCCATCATTGAAACGGCCATCCGCCGGGCGGGCAAACACCCCGCCACCATGACGCGTGAAGAAAAACTGCATTTTGTACGTATTATGGACGAAGAAGGGGCCTTTCTCATCAAGGGCATGGTGCAGTATCTGGCAAAAGCCATGCGCGTGTCCATCTACACCGTGTACAACTACATGCGCCAGATCAAGGAAGACGCCGGCCGCGATACGGGCTCAGGCCAGAAAAAGGCTGATTAAAGCTTTTTCACTTTGAAAATGCTCTGGCGGCTGCGCCGGCAGACGCCCGCCGTGGAGGCGCAAACGAATGCAGTTGCGCTGTTGAACACCGGAGCGCCACGCTGCCGTTGCCTGAAGAGTTTGAAGCGTCACGCTGTCATGCGGTCTGTTCTGAAAGCACCACAGTGAACGACGCATAGCGGCGTTGAAACCATCGGCTTTCAATGCCGGTCTATATTCATGAAAAATCCGGCCGGAGCCGGAACCTTCAGAAAAGCAGAGTCATGCCGCCACGAGCAGGCATTTTTTCAGGCGCGCAGCCACCACGCGGCACGCTGATGCCACCTTTTTGCCGCAGCCTACTGCCAGCCGCCCCACAGGGCAATCCGCGGCAAACCCAGCATTGCAACAAGCACCCCTGCCTGAAGAATCAGGGCCGCAACAAAAACAGCGACCTTGCCCCGCATGCCAAACCGCGCCGGGGCCATCCCGACCGCCATGCCCCACACGCCCTGCAAAACGCGCTTGAGAGGCCATACAAGCGCCAGCCCCATCCACAGCAGCCCGCCCCAGGTGAAATACCTGATGTCGGAAATAGCCCAGAAACGCTCCAGAACAGCACCCAGGCCAATATTGCCCGCACTGTAGGCACTGCCAATGGATTCCACGGCGTCCAGCGCTTTTCCATCGCTGAACAGTACACCGACTGCCCCGAACAGCAGCACAAGGGTCACAAGCAGCATGAGCAGCAGCCAGAATGTGTTCATCTGCCACCGCGCATGCCCGAGCAGCACCCTGTCGCCCTGCGCCCCGGCCACACGGCGCAGCACAGGGGCCAGCACGAGCACGGGCAAAGGCAACACCCCCAGTATGGGCAGCCACAGGGCAAAAGCGCCCCCGGCAAGACAGAGATATCCCGCCCAGGCCAGGCCCGGGGCCAGCATCTTGCCTGCGGACATGAAACCTCCCGTGCTGAACGTACCGCGTGCATGCAATGTCACCCCATAATCGCATGGCCGCCTGCCACGAGCAAGGTTTTATCGCTTCTTCGGTATATCGGCCGCCGCCATGCGACACAGGCAGGGGATGTCGCGCAAAAAAACGCAGGGCCGCCGCTCCTTCAGGAAACGGCAGCCCCGCGCCTGCATGTTTATATTTTTACGGATTATCCGCCAAATTCAGACGTTATCTGCTGCTGGGCCACAAGCGTACTGGTGTCATCGCTCACGCTGTCGGTATGTACGCTTTCATAGCTTTGCTCTGTCTGGCCGGATCCTCCGCCACCAGAATCATGTTCATTGCCTGTAAGCCCGGCCTCGCGGTACGCATCGGGCATGTCGTCAGCCACGTATGCGGCGGCAGCCGCGGCACCGTCAACAAAGCCGACCTGGTAACCGCTGAAGTGATCACTGTTAAAATAGTCTTCCAGGCTGGCCCGGTCGGCATCGCCCAGGCCATTGACGCTCACATGGATTTCTTCCACCTGGATAGTGTCGATATTTCCCTGCAACCAAGCATCGTACTTGTACATAAAGTCGTCAAAGGAGTCGGCCTTGAGCACCAGCAGGTCATGGCCTTCGCCGCTGATGATGGAAAGACCGCCCTTGACGAGGCCGTCCAGCACTACGGTGTCGTTGCCGGTTCCCAGATTGATGGTGGTGTTGCCGCCCGTGATGTTGCCGTTGATGACCACCCGGTCGTCGCCATCGCCCATCAGTATCTTGTTTGCGCCGCCGGTAATATTGCCGTTGATCGTGAAGGCGTCATTGCCGTCCCCCATATTGAACGTATTGTCCGCACCGCGCAGCTCACCGTTGATTTCGATATGGTCGTTGCCGCTTCCGGTATTGATAACGTTGGCATGGCCGACCACGTTGCCCGTAAGCGTGATGTTGTCGCCGTGTTCATCGCCGGCCTTGCTGCCACCCTGGATAAGGTTCAGCCCGCCCGCGTTGCTGTACATGGCGAATGCCTCGCCGGCGGTTCCGGCCTTGGCCGTGATGACAACCGTAATGGGGCTGTCCGAGTTTTCAATAATATTCTGGGTCGAGGTTCCCCATCCGTCACGGGTGAACATGCCGTAGGCCCAGCCGTTGTCGCTCCCGCTGGCGTCGGCAGTGATGTTTACATTATTGACATTGGTGATCTTGTTGATGGCTGTTCCCCAGGCCGCATTCATGCCGAACGCCCCGCCCATGACATCCATATAGTCGGTCGAAAGCGTTTTCGTGCCGGTAAAGGTGGCGTCTATGTTCACCGTATCGTTACCGCCGCCGCCATCAATGACCGTCATGCCGCCAGCCTGTGTGGCAAGGCCGATGGCCGCCGCCCCGTTGTGCGCGGAAGCGTTGATATTGATGACATCATCGCCATCGCCGGCATTGATGCGGGTTATGCCGTGGTTGGTGGAGGTGATACCCACACCCCAACTGGGCGCGTGGCCGCTGATATTCAGCTCGTTGCCGTTATCCGAGGTATTGATGTTGACGTTGCCGCCATAGCCCGCATAGATGCCCGCAGCAGTTCCCTTGCCGGAAGAGGCGTCTACCGTGGCGCTGATGTTCACATCACCGGTCTTGACGTTGATATAGGACTTGCTGCCCCCCCCGTCCTGACCAGCATTGCCGGATGCCGTAAGCCCCATGGAGGTAAAGCCCGCAGCGCGCCCGCCTGTCCAGGAAACGCCGGAATAGGGGCTGTCATACGGTGATGTCTCCTGGTATGAAGAAGCGTTGAACGTGCCGTTTTCAGCCGTGGTGATGTTCAGGCTGGTACCCGCGGAGGTGCGGAAGCCGCTGCTTGTTACCGTGCCGTCAGCGCCGCCGCCCGCAAGGGCCTTGGCTTCGCTGCTGACGTTCTGCCCACTGATGTTCACAGTGGCCTGGTCCCGCGTGTAAACTCCTGTGGACATGTTGTCCACGGTGCCGCCCTTGGTAACGCTGGAAAAATTCACATCACCCTGGGCTTCCACATTCACTGTGGTCTTGCCGGAACCCCATATGCCCGCAGCCATTTTTTCTGTGGCATTGGCGCTGAAGCTGATATCACGCCCACGCACAACGCCGGAAGTTTCATACATGCTGCCGTCAGCAGCCTTCTCGCTTGAGGTGGCCATGGCCATGGCTGTTCCCGTACCGGAAGAGGCGCTGATGTGTACGTCGGCCTTTGTGCCTGCATCGATGAGTCCGGCGGCGTTGCCGCTATAACCCTGGATATAGTTGCCGTAAGCGCCGCCGCCTTCCGCCTTGGCGGCAATATCGACCCTGCCCGCTGTATCGTGGGCAAACGTCATCTCGGTATTGTGCGTGGCGTAGGCATTGCCGGAATCTCTGGCATTGACCACAAGGATGTTGTTGATGCTGTCACCGCCCAGCGTGATCGTTTCTCCACTGACAATCTTGCCGTGTGAAACATACCATTCGCCCTTCAGGGGGCCGTCCATGCCCGCCTCGGCTTCACGCTGCGTGTAGTCATAGGTGGAAGTTCCACCGCTGCCCAGCAGATCCATAGTGTAGGTCTTGCCGCCGATGCTCACCTCAAGCGTGGAGGCAAACTTGCCCCCTGCTGCCAGCGCCGCCTTGCCCGCCTCGGTAAGCGTAACGGTAACAAGGCCCGTGGCCGGGTCAACGGAAGGAGGATTGAAGTATTGCGACACGCCGCCGGCAAAGGCAAAACTGAGCTTGGACGCATCCGTAACCAGATGGCCGTTTTCATCCACAGCCTGAAAAGACAGGGACTGCCCGCTGCCGTGGCTCATGACAAGGCGCGTGTGGTAGGAGCTTCCATCGGGGTCGGGACCGGGGCCGGGACCAGGAACAGGGCCAAGCGTGTCACCGCCACCGGAGGCAGTCAGAAGACCATCGGCGGGAAACTCTGTTTCGGACGCAAACAGCGGCTGCATCTGCCAGTCCAGGCCATCAAGGTGATCCACGCCTTCGGCAAGGCTGGATTCTGCAAATTCATTGTAGCGTGCTCCACGCTCAACCCCGGCGGGACCAGCGGCGGGCATCAGGTCATCATGCCCCAGTGCCGCAAAAAATTCCTTGCCGGAAAGCGTCTGCCCATCCACCAGAAATTCGGGCACGTTTGAGCTGGAATAGGTGGTATAAAATCCCTCAAGGGCCAGCGTGCCGCCATCGTCAAACGTAAAGGTCAGCGCCTCGCCTTCACGGGCAAGAGTGGCTTCTCCAGCCGGAAAATTCAGAACAACCGTTTCATTGGACGTACTGTGAAAAACATTATGCTGTCCGCTTGCCGGGCGGGAAAGAATCAGGTTTGCCATGTGGTTCTCCGTCATGTCGCTAAGAAATATGTCGGGGAGGCGAGGATGCCTGTGCGCCCTGGAGGCAGAAATACCCGCCGCACGTTCTTCACAGAGCGGCGGCAAAAAAATGCACAGGCAGATCGCAAGATGATAATGGATGGTCAGAAGAAGAATCTGATCGAGCAATATCCCTGAAGACATTGCCGTGACCAATAGCTGGTCAGAGGGGAAAAAAGGCGGCTTCAGAAGCAAGTCGCGTGGGTTTATCCCACACAGTTACTATTAACCCTAATAACGTACTTGTCAACCCATTAGAAATATTAACCATCTACCCACAATTGGTACATATAGTTCACATGGTTATACATATTTCCAATAATTTTTATCGGTCATACCAAAAACAGACCTTGCGTGGGAGCATTATACGAGCGCCGGGCGCCCATCCGGCAGACACCCCGGGCGGCTCAGCGCTTGTCCACCACCCGGCGAGACTTGCTGAACGTGCGCGGCAAGGCGGCATAATCCACAATGCTGACATCCATACGCGCCATGATGGCCTTGTGCAGGCGCTTTTCAAGCGCAGAGGCCAGGGCAGGATCGTTACCCCCGCAGGCATTCTGGGCGCGCTCCACTGTAAGAGCCAGATGGTCGAGGCCGCGCTCGTCGCGGCTGAGTTCCACCTGATATTCGCCGCCCAGCTCGGCAAATTCCCCGATTACGGCCATGAACTGGCCGGGGTAAATATTGACGCCCCGGTAGATCAGCATATCGTCTGAACGGCCCAGAATGCGGTCATGCCGCGGCATATTCAGGCCGCAGGCGCAACGCCCCGGCAACAGGCGGCACAGATCGTGGGTGCGGTAACGCAGCAGAGGGACAGCCTCCTTGCGCAGACTGGTCACCACCATTTCGCCCACCTCGCCCTCGGGTACGGGTTGCAGGGTGACGGGATCAAGCACCTCGATGATGAAAAGATCCGCCCAATAGTGCAGACCGTCGTGGGCGTCACAGTCTATGGCCGTACCGGGACCGTACATTTCGGTCATGCCCGCGATATCATGGCAGCCTTCAAGCCCCAGCTTGCTTTCGATGGTCTGGCGCATTTTCTCACTGCGCGCTTCAGACCCGCAGATCATCTTGCGCAGCCTGAGCCGCCCCCCAAGGTTTGCCCGCTCCACTTCTTCGGCCAGCAGCAGAGCCATGGAGGCAGTGGCGCCGAAACAGGTGGATTCGAGGTCCTGCAAAAGCTGCAAGTGCATCTCAAGGTTGCCCGGCCCCACAGGCACGGTAAGCATGCCGAGTTTTTCGCTGCCACCCTGAAAGCCCACTCCGGCTGTCCACAGGCCGTAGCCTACGGCTATCTGCATGCGGTCTTCGGCTGTCAGGCCAGCCAGCTCGTAACAGCGGGCCATCTGCAGGTTGAATGTTTCCACGTCCGCCGCGGTATAGGCCAGAATCTTGCGCTTGCCCGTCGTACCGCTGGAGGCATGAACGCGCACCACCGCGGCAGGCGGCACGCACAGCAGGGGCAGGGGATAGCCCTCACGCAGGTCATCCACATCCACAGTGGGCAGGCGCGAAAGATCGTCCAGGCCAATGGCGTCGTCAGGCTCAAGCCCACAGGCCCGCAGCTTGCGGCTGTATTGGGGCGAGTTCCAGGCGCGGCGCACTGTCCGGCGCAGGCCTTCCTCCTGCTGGATGCGGATTTCCTCATCCGCAAGCTGTGGAATGAAGCGGTATGACATGCTTCTGCGGCTCCTTTGACCTTGAGGCAGGTTCATCTGCAATGCCTGACGGCAAGCCCCATGTATTTTCTGAAACCCGGCACAAAACGGCTGCGCCCTGCAACAACAGGGCTGTAACATTTCACCTGGAACGGCTCTGGCGGCTGCAAGAGCAGACGCCCGCCACGAAGGCCCAACGCAGTTTCAGGCGTCGCCGAATGGCTACGGATGCAAACCGCTGTGCTGCGTTTTGCCCTGTTCTGCGTCGTAATGCGCGCATGAAACCTTAATTTCTGCATCCGCAAGGTTACTGCCCGGGGTTGCACAATGCGACAGCGCAGGGCGATTGTGCGTCTTTTCAATCCGTCAGGCAAGTCAAATGGCCCTACGGCGCGGGATGCCCGTCGTGAGCAGAGGGGAAACCGTCAGATCGCGTGTGCCATACTTCGTGGCAACATGCAAAAGCGCGGCGCACGTCTGCAACCAGGGCCTGCGGGCGGTCTGCTCCCTGCCGGGCGGCTTCGGCCAGCGCCAGCATGAGCAGCACCCGCGCCTTGGGCGCGGAAAGCATGCCCGAGGCTATAAAGGGCGCGTATCCGTCCAGGTCCGTCACGGGGCCGCCGCCCGTGCGGCTGGCCCGCACCACGGGCTTGCCCGCAGCAACGGCCCCGGCAAGAGCCTTGCGCACATCTGAAGGCATGGATCCATTGCCCATACCCGCCACCACAAGCCCGGCCGAGCGCTCCAGAGAAAAGAGCGTCGCGTCCAGAGGCATTCCGGCACAGGCGTAAAGAACGTCCACGCGCGGCAGGTGGTCTTGCCCCGCATGGGCCGCATAGGTTCCGGCCAGGGGCGGGCCATCCTCCCCCTTGTGATAAAAAACAGGGCGGCCGTTGATAACCCGGCCAAGCAGGCCCGATTCCAGAGCGCGAAACGCCTCCACATCAAGCGTTCCGGCCTTTACCGCCGTGCGCGCCGAAAGAATACGCCCGTTCATCACAATGAGAGCGCCGCGCCCGCGTGCGCCAGGGCTGGCCGCCACGGCCACGGCATCGCGGATATTGATGGGGCCGTCCGCACTCAGGGATGTGGCCGGGCGCATGGCCCCCGTAAGCACCACAGGCTTGGGGCTGTTCATGGTCAGATGCAGGTAAAAAGCCGACTCTTCAAGCGTATCTGTGCCGTGGGTCAGCACCACCCCGCACATGGAAGCGTCATCCAGGGCCTCGCCGCAGTCGCGCCCGAGTTTGGCCCAATGGCAGGGGCGCATATCCTCGCTGGGCAGATTGCCGCACTGGCGACTGGCGATACGGGCTACACCGTCAATGCCCGGCAGGCTTTCCAGCATGCATTCCACAGAAAGCACGCCCGCCTGATAGCTTATCTGCTCCAGCGGGGTGTCGGCCACCCCGGCAATGGTTCCGCCCGTCCCCAGCAGGGCTACCTGAGGCAGCGGCGCGCCGCACGGAGCATCAGCGGAATGGAAAGAACAGCTCATGAAGGCTCCCGCCGCGCAGTACCGCCCTGTTGCCGGGGAGCAGCCGCGTGGACTTGTCGTTTCAGGTTGACGCATGTCCGGCCAGAAGATGCCCGTCACGTCTGCGCGGCGCTGGAACGCGGCGAACCGCAGGCCGCGCACAGCTGCCGGAAAAACGTATTGCTCAAAACGGCCGCCGGTCCGACGGCCAGGCGCTTCAGTCGTTGCCCGCACCGGGCGGCGGTGTGGGGGGTACGGACGCGCGCCACAACATTTCCACCACAGGCTGGCCCGTATGCCCGCACACACTTTCACCCGCCGGCCTGAAGCCCATGCGCTCATAAAAAGCTCTGGCACCGCTGTTGGCACGATACACATCAAGGCACAGGCTGTCGCGCCCGACCATGACATGCCGCAGCAAGATCGCGCCCAGCCCCATGCGCCAGCACGAAGGGCGAACAAAAAGCGCGGCGATAAAATCCACGCCGTCAGGACGGCAAAGGGCGGAAAAAGCAACCGGCTCGCCCTGTCTTTCCAGCATGACCAGGTCCGATGCCGGCAGATAGTGCTGCTGCATGGCGTCACGTTGCCGCTGCCACAGGGCCGGGTCCACAAAATCGTGGGCCAGCAGCGACGCTTCAAGCCAGAGATCCGCGCAGGCCGCATAATGCCGGGGACTGTTACCGCGCATCAGTGTTATGCCGTCGGGCATTGTGTTCATGATCATCCTCACCCCGGCAGACAAGTGCCGCGTGCGGCCTGCCGGAAAAAAACGTCCGTTTCTCCCGCATATGTTTATGCAAGGCGGGACGTTGCGTCAACGCGGCCCGGCCGCCGCCACGCACTGGCAGACGGGCTTTTACGGGACACTTGGTTTTGTCATTTCCTTGGTGTAGCGTGCGCGCATGGACAAGAAAAAAATATCCCTTGTATCGCTCGGCCACTTATCGTGCGACGTCAATGGCGGGGCATTACCCGCCATTCTGCCTTTTCTGCGCACCCACTACGGGTTGACCTACCAGGCCACGGGCGGCCTCATGTTCGCCTATTCCTGCCTGTCTTCCATCATACAGCCGCTTTTCGGACTTATGGCAGACAGGCTCTCCAAGCCCTGGCTCATCCCCCTCGGCGTGTTTCTGGCAGGCATGGGCCTGGCGGCTGTGGGCTTCATGTCCAGCTACTGGGCCATTTTTGCGGCCATCGGCCTGAGCGGCGTGGGCGCAGCCCTTTTTCACCCCGAGGGGGCGCGCTTTGCCAACAAGGTGTCCGGAAAAAGCAAAGGCACCGGCATGAGCATATTTTCCATCGGCGGCAATGCGGGCTTTGTTATCGGGCCGCTGCTGGCCACCTTTTTCCTGAGCTGGCTGGGCATGCCCGGGACCTTTATTTTCGGCCTGCTGGCTACGGTCATGTCCTCCATCCTGCTGCTGCTCATTATGCGCATGGTTGCTCCTGAAGCCGCGGCCGCAGCCCAAAGAACCGCCGAAGCCGCCTACGGAGCGCCCCAGGCCGGAGCACAGGGCAAAGACGGCCAGGCCAGCCCCGACGGCACACCGGCGGCAGACGCCAGGGCCGAAGAAGCCCCGCAAAACAACTGGCATGAATTTTCAAAGCTTACCGGGGCCATCATTGCGCGCTCCGTTCTTTTTGTGGGGTTCAACACCTTTATCCCGCTGTACTGGGTAAACGGCTTTGGGCAGAGCAAAACCGCCGGAGCCATTGCCCTGACCATTTTCTGCACCTTCGGCGTCGCCAGCAACATACTGGGCGGCGTACTGGCTGACAGGCACGGCTTCAGGGCCATCGTGCGCCTGGGCTTTGCCCTGATGACGCCCGCGGTGCTGGCTTTCGGGCTGCTGCCCAATCTCTATGCCGCCTACGCCCTGCTGCCTCTGCTGGGCTTTGTGCTGTATGCGCCTTTCAGCTCTCTGGTGGTTCTGGGGCAGACGTACCTTGCCAGGAATATCGGCTTTGCTTCAGGCGTCACCCTGGGGCTGGCCACCAGCCTGGGAGGCGTATTCGCGCCGCTGCTGGGCTGGATTGCCGACAACCACGGCCTGCCGCGCACCTTTCAGTGCCTGGCCGTGGTAGCCTTTATCGGCACGGTATTCGCCTTTGCCCTGCGCGAATACACGGCAAAAGCTCCGGCCAGGGCATAGCGCCTCCGTCAGCCGCAGTTACGAACATTCAAAAGGCCCCTGCCCCGGAAATGCCGGTGCAGGGGCCTTTTTTCGTGCGCGCCGACAAAATCCGGCCCCGGTGTGTTCACAATGTCAGTTGTTGTGCAAAATGCCCTGTAGTTTTTGTGCATAACATAAATAATAATTTATAATTATTTACTTTTTTACAAATACATATGTTCTTTTCCATCAAAACACGGTCCGCGCGGGCAACATCAGCGGAGATGGCCGCATGCCCGCGGGGTCGGCGGCAGATGTACCGTAGGCTTCCGGCATAAAAAAATGAGTGCGCAAACTGTGCGTATCTCTTTTAACAGTTTAAAATATAACTATATTCATATTGAATAAATTGTTTCTTTCATGTGCGCCATAAAGACAGTCCGGAAACCGGCAGGAAGGAGAGCCACCGGTTTCCGGACTGTTTGCACGGGCTACGCCCTTGGGCCGCTCGGGGTGCGGCCGTGTTCTCAGAGCTTTGTCTGGTACTTGCGCAGCACCGAAGGCCCGTCAGTGCGGATGATCTTGAGCCAGCAGAAGGTCAGCAGCAGCGACGGCAGGGCCATGAGCGCGCCGGAAAAATTGCCGAACATCTTGGCAACGCCGAGGCCGCCCATGCAGATCATGCCCAAGGCCAGGATGCATTGCACAAGGCACCAGAAGGTACGGTGCAGGCGGTGCGGTTCGGAATCGGGACTAAGGCGGCGCGTGGCCGTGCTGGCGACCACATAGGAGCCGGAGTTGACAGTGGTTGCCAGAAAAATGGTGGACAGCAGGCAGTACGCCACCAGCACCACCTCTTTGAACGGCAATGTGCCGAGCACGGCAACCATGGCCGCAGCCCCGCCCTCGGCCTTGAGAATGCTTACGGCGTCCAGAATGCCGGCATGCTGTACATAGAGCGAATAGGAACCAAAAATGCCGTGCATCAGACAGCCGCCGGAGACCGTTCCCGTCATGCCCCACAAAATGATTTCACGCACGGTACGCCCGCGTGAAATACGCGCGATGAACAGGCCCATGAAGGGACCGAAGCCTGCCCAGAACAGGGCGTAAAAAATGGTCCAGTCCTGCGGAAAGCTGCCGCCGCCCCAGGGGTCTGTCCAGAAAACCATGTTGGGATAGTTGCCCAGCCATTTGCCGAAGGCATTGGTAAAAATGTTGAAGAGCTGCACGGTCGGCCCGGCGAAGAAACAGTAGGCCGCCAGCAGCAGGGCCAGAATGACGTTGACGTCGCTCAGCCATTTGATGCCCTTGTCCAGCCCACGGTACACCGTATAGCCCGCCACCAGACCGCTGAAGGCCAGAATGACAACCTGCGTGGTCAGGTTGGGATTGATGCCGAACACGCTTTGCAGCGCATAGGCCACTGTGGGCAGGGAAAGGCACATGGTCACGGCCGTGCAGAACATGAGGCCCAGAATAAAGAATACGTCAATGCACAGGCCCAGCCAGCCGCGCGCCATGCGCTGGCCGATAATCATTTCTGTGGCCGTGCTGACCCGCAGGAAAGGCTCCTTGCGGATGTAGAACATGTAGGCAATGGGCAGCGCCGTAATCAGATAGGTGCACCATGCGTTGGGTCCCCAGTGCATCAGCAGGTAGGCCAGCGCCCAGTCATAGGCCTGGGTGCTCATGGGGTCGGCATACTGGGGCGGGATAAGTATGTTCCAGAGCGGCTCGGTAATGGCCCAGAACATGATGGCGCCGCCCACGCCGGAACAGAAAATCATGGCTATCCAGGACGGCAGGGCAAACTGGGGCTTTTCGTCAGGTTCGCCGAACTTGATGTCACCCCAGCGGCTGAAGGCAAAGTAAAAACAGAGAAAGATCAGACCAACGGTTATCCAAAGGTACAATGTGCCGAAGTTGGCCGCAAAAGGCTCGTAAATTGCCGTAAGCACCGATTCCGCAGCCTTGGGTACAATGACTGCGGGCAAACTGATGAGCAGCACGATAAGCAGGCCCGGAACAAAGATTTTCCAGTCCGGTCGCAGGTCCTCGGCGTTGTTTTCGCCAGACGCGCCAGTGGGCTTGATTTCAGCCATGTTGCCTCCCGATGAGCAGATAGTGAAAAAGATTTTCACCTGTTCTGCAGTAGTCGTGCCAAAATTCACCAAGCTGAAATACTTGTATTATTTTATATTGCCAAGCCCAAAGAGCTTTCTGCGCGACAAACGTGTCGCCTTTTGCGACAAAAATGCCATTTAAAAATATCCTTTAAATCAAGCATATTAAATAACACACTCCACATTTTACGCCATTTTGGTCGCCTTTGGCCACCCGCGCAGGCCAAAAAGGTTTGTGCTCATTATGTCATGCCCAAAAATCATACATATATATCCATGTAAAAAGGGGTGTTATCGGCGTTGGCATGCTTATTGATTAATCTGGCGGCATCACACGGCAATCTTATGCTCGTCATGCATTATCAAGGAGGTTTTATAGTTATGTCCGCCAAAGCCAAACGCGCCGCCCTTATCGGCTACGACTGCCTTATCCCCAAAAGGCTTGAACATATGCTGGCCCAGGGAGGGCTGGAAAATTTCCGCAAGTTCATGAACGAAGGCAGCTACATTCCCGAAGGGTTCAACCTGCCCACGGTCACCCCGCCTTCGTGGGCTACCATCTGCACCGGCGCGTGGCCCCGCACCCACGGCGTGGAAGACTATTACTACTATCACGAAGGCCGCAGCCTGGACTATAAAGAAACCACACAGGCTTTCGGCTCCGACATCCTGACCGCCCAGACCATCTGGGACGCCTGGGACAAGGCGGGCAAAAAGTGTCTTGTGATCAACTACCCCATGTCCTGGCCTTCCAAGATGGACAAGGGCGTCATGATCATGGGCGAGGGCCTCAGCCCCGCGGAAACGCGCTGGCCCCTGCACGGCAACGAGCACAAGGAATTTCTCTGCTCTGAAAGCGTGATCTCCACCGACTATTATCCCATGGGCGCCCAGGGCGTTTTTGACGACGCCAAAGGCTGGAAAAACCTGCCCGAAGGCGATGAGCCGCTGGAAATGACCGTGAACATGACCTTCAAGGAATCCATCGAACCCATTGAAGATCAGGTATGGCACTGTCTTGTCTGGCAGAGCGAAGACGATGGCTATGACCGCATGGCGCTGTGCCCTGAAAAAGACTATGCCAAGGCCTTTTTCACCATCACCCTGGGCGCGTGGAGCGAACCCGTGCAGCACGACTTTACCGTAAAGGCCGATGGCCGCACGGAAAAGGGCGTGTTCCGCTGCAAGCTCATGCAGTTGTCTGACGACGCTGAAGAATTCAAGCTTTACGTGTCCGGCATAGCGGGCCGCTGCGGCTTTGTGTCGCCTGCCGAAGCCGCAGCCCACATTGATTTTTCCAAAGACATCACGGCCAACGACATCGGCCTTGTGGCCTACCTGCACGGCATTATCGACACCGACACCGTGTGCGAACTTGTGGAATTTCACAGCGCGTGGCTCTGGAACACCATCAGTTCACTCACCAAGGCCAATCCGGACTGGGATCTGCTCTACATGCACTCCCACCCCATTGACTGGTTCTACCACGGCTGGCTCAGCGATCTGGACAGCACGGACGAAGCCATCCGCACCCGCGCCGAAAAAATGGAACGCCACATCTACGAAGTGGAAGACCGCCTGCTGGGCCGCCTGATGGACATTATGGGCGATGAGACCCTCATGTGCGTCTGCTCCGACCACGGCGCAACCCCCATGGGACCCATCCTCAATACGGCCCACGCGCTCAAAGAGGCCGGGCTGTGCTCCTACGAGCCGAAAAAATCAGAAAACTACTGGGATATCTACGAAGAAACCGAAGGCTTCAACTACGTGCTTGACGTGAGCAAGTCCGTGGCCGTGCCCCAGCGCTACATGTTTGTCTACGTCAACCTGAAGGACAAATATCCCGGCGGCATTGTGGAAGCCGAGGATTATGAAAAGGTGCGTGACCAGATCATCGATGCCCTGCTTGACTACAAGCACCCCGAAACCGGCGAACGCCCGGTACTGCTGGCCGTGCGCCGCGAAGACGCCCATGTGTTCGGCATGGGCGGCGCGCAGGCGGGCGACGTGGTGTACGTGCTCAAGCCCGAATATATGGCCGAGCACGGCTATGGCCTGCCCACGGGCGAATCCGGCTGCGGCAGCCTGAAGAACCTGCTCATGTTCCGCGGGCCGAACATCAAAAAGGGCTATCGCTACACGCGCCCGCGCTGGCTGGCCGATATCGTGCCCACCTTCTGCTATGTGACAGGCAACCCCATTCCTGAAGATGCCGAAGGCGCGCCCATTTACCAGATCATGGAAAACCCCGACCTGGTGGACTAGCCAGCCCGTATTTGCAACCGGCGGGGCGCACCCCGCATCAGCCGCGCCCGCCCTCACGGGCGGGCGCGAAGTAGAGGAAAAAATCATGGCAGAAAAAAAAGCAATACTGCTCCTGGCGCCGGAACTGAGCCTGAACGCCGCGTCGGAAACGCTCGACAAACTGCGCAAAAAGGCCGCCCTGCTGCCCAGGGCCTGCAAAGACGGTCTTGAGGCCCACGCCGCGGCCCTGGGCGCAAAAACTGTAGACACAAGCGCCCTGACGGAACAGAACGAAGAAGCCTTTTTGCTGCTCAAGGGCGGCGAGGCCGAGCTGGCCGCCATCCTTGAATATGCCGACAGGCGCACCCTTGTGGTGGCCGCCGGGACCGATGCCGTGGCCTTTTACGGCCTGGCGGTCAACGGCAAGGCCGGTGCCGTGGACCGTGCAGTCAACGCCGAAGACATTGCCCTTACCATAGCCACCATCGCAGACCTGCCCATCACGGCGGAATGCACCGGCGGCATCGTGTATCAGGTCATGAAAAACCCCAACCTGAAGCTCGACGAGATCCGCAAACTCAAGGAAGCCCTGCTGCGCATGGAATCCGTCATCCAGCGCGACAACCGCGAACCCTGGGACAAGCACGACTGCGCCTGATCTCCCTTGCCAGGAGACGCGTCCATACCCCACGCCGGGCGACCCGCCGCAAAACATGCGGCGCGGTCGCCCGCGCCGTTTCATGCCTCGCACGCCCAGTATTCCCGTACACAGGGCAACCGGAAGCGCAAAAATCTACTGTTTTTTCTGTGGCGCCCCGCCCTCGAGCATCAGGGTTCCTGTTCTTGGTTCGCTCATGCCAAGCCGCTTCATTTTACGTTGCAGGGTGCGCAGATTAAGCCCCAGTGCCTGCGCCGCCCTGCCCTTCTGCCAGCGGCACTGGTCCAGGGCCTGCCGGATCATGCGTTCTTCCAGGCGCATGACGGCCTGATCCAGGGTGGCCGCCTCTGCCTCCACGGTAAGCACCAGCCCCGCATCGGCATGCAGATCGCCCAGCGAAGACAGGGCTTCTTCGCCAAAGGCCATGTACCTGTCCAGAAAGTTGTAAAGCTCGCGCACATTGCCGGGCCAGTCGTAGCGCTCCATGGCAAGGCGCACATGCTGCGGCAGCACCATGAACACCTTGCGCCGCTCCATCCAGGCATCCACAAGCAGGGGGATGTCGCCTTGCCGCTCACACAGCGGCGGCAGGGTAATGGAAAGCACATGCACCCTGTAATAAAAGTCCGAGCGCATTTTCTTTTCGCGCACCATACGCGCAAGGTCCTGGTTGGTGGCCGCGATAAGCCTGAATGAAGACTTGCGCGGCTTGTTGTCGCCCACAGGGGTGTACATCTTGTTTTCAATGGCCCGCAGCAGCTTGACCTGAAGGTGCAGGGGCAGCTCCCCTATTTCGTCCAGAAACAGCGTGCCGCCGTGGGCCGCCCCGATATAGCCGTCCTTGTTGGCGTGCGCACCGGAAAAAGCCCCCTTTACGTGACCAAAAAACTCACTTTCCAGCAATTGCTCGGGGATGGCCCCGCAGTTGACCGGCACGTAGTTGCCCTTGCGCCCGCTGTATTCATGAATGCTGCGCGCCACCAAGTCTTTGCCACAGCCTGTTTCACCGTAAATGATGACGTTTGAATCCGTTTCCGCAGCCCGCAGTATCTGGCTGTAGAGCTGGCGCATGGGTTCGCTCTGGCCGACCATTGCGCCAAGACCGCGCAGATTGACCACAGACTCCCGCAATGCGCGATTTTCTTCACGAAGGGCCAGCTCCTGAAACTTCTGCTCGCTCACGTCCATGATCAGGCCTTCCAGATATTGCGGACAGCCCTCTTCGTCATCCACGCATTCGCCCTGGTCCCAGAGCCATTTTATCCGGCCCGACGGCAGCAAAAGGCGGTACATCACCTGATAGGATTCCCGCGCGACAATACTGTCGCGTATGGTTTTCCTTGTCCGCTCAAGGTCCTCGGGGTGGGTCATGCGTTCGATGGTGTTGTTATGCCCCATCAGCATGTCCCCGGCTGTGATGCCCAAAAGGTCGTAACAACCCCGGCTGACGAATTCCAGCTCGTAGATCAGGTTTTTCTTTTCATCACGAGTATCGCCCAAAATGCGACAACGATAGGCCATCCCCGGCAAATGATTGAGTAAACGGCGGTAACTTCTTTCCACGTTTAAAAAAAGGGGTTGAGAGGACAATGTCATGGCATCACCTTTTACAATTCTTGTCGCCATACGCGACAAAACTGTCGTGTTTCGTAAGCGATAATCGCCCGATGTGCCAGAAAACACAAGCTCCGGCGTGGGCCTCGCGCACAAAGACCTCTGGCACCATTAGTGCAATAGGCAGGCCAACTGCTCCAAACCCATTCCGGAGGACTCAACATGTCGCATAACCTCAGTGTTTCTCTTTCCCGCAAGGGGTCCAGGGTCAACCTTGATATGGATGTGGCCGCCATCGGCACGATCTCCATTGACGGAGAGGCGGTCCCCTCCGAAGAGCGCGCGGGCGTAGCCAAAAAGATGCTGGGGGCCTCGGCCCTGTACTGCTATTGCGCCGCTCTGGACAAGGCTCTGGATACCCGCAACGCCAGGTACGACAGCATCGAAGGCTCGGCCACGGTGCGCACCGGCACGGACGAACTGGGCCGGGGCCGCGTCATCGGCATTGATATTGACGTAACCGTTCATATGGACGAGGAATTTGCCTTTATTTTCGACCGGGTTGAAAAGGTCATGCGCAAGGGCTGCCTTGTGACGGGATCGCTGGAAAATGCCTTTCCCGTGACCTACAAGCTCACCCTTGCCGAAGACGAGGACTAGGTATGGCTGCCGAAACCAAGACCCTGACAGTCATCGGCGGCGGTCCGGGCGGCTACACGGCGGCCTTTGCGGCTGCCCGCGCCGGCATGCGCGTCACACTGGTGGAATGCGAAGCACTTGGAGGAACCTGCCTCAACCACGGCTGTATCCCCACCAAGACCATCAAGTCCTCTGCCGAGGCGCTGGAACTGGCCCAGAACGCGGCTGAGTTCGGTGTGCGCATTGATGGCGCCATACATATAGACCCCGCGGCCGTGCTCCAGCGCAAGGAGCGTGTGCGCTCCATACTCTGTTCCGGCCTGGAAAAAACCTGCGCGGCACTGGGCATTGATCTGGTGCGCGGCCGGGGCCGCATACTGCGCGCCGGGCTGGTTGAACTGGTCGAACCTGGTGGCAGCCGCACGGTGGAAGCCGACAATATTATCATCGCCACCGGTTCACGCCCGGTGGAACTGCCCGGCCTGCCCACAGACCACACGCACATCCTGAACAGTGATGACGCCCTGCGGCTGGAATCCGTGCCGTCTTCGCTCATCATTGTGGGCGGCGGCGTCATTGGCTGTGAAATGGCCTGTATTTACCGTGCGTTCGGCGCAGCCGTAACCCTTGTGGAAGGGCAAGGCCGCATTCTGCCCCTGCCCTCGGTGGATGAAGATATCAGCGCCCTTTTACAGCGCGAGATGAAAAAACGCCGAATCACCTGCGAAACCGGCTGCACGCTCAGCAAGGTGACCACCGGCCCGGACGGCGTGCATGCGGTGCTGGCGGCATCGCCCTTTGCGCCTTCCGGCGCTGCTCCCCGACCGGAAAAACCCGTACACGCCGAAAAAGTGCTGGTAACCGTGGGCCGCGCACCCTGTACAGACGGCCTCGGCCTTGAAGAAGCGGGCGTTGCTGTGGACGCGCGGGGCTGGATTGCGGCTGACGCGCGCATGCGTACCTCAGTGCCGCACATTTACGCCATTGGCGATGTGCTCGGTCCCGGGCGCGTCATGCTCGCTCACGCGGCCTCGGCGGAAGCGCTGTGCGCAGTGGAAGACTGCCTCGGCCGGAATACGGGCCGGGATATGGATTACCGCCACATCCCTTCGGCCATCTTTACGTCACCCGAAATAGGCTGTGTGGGCATGAGCGAGCGGCAGGCCAGAGATGCCGGACATGACGTCAAAACGTCTGTGGTGCAGATGCGCGAACTGGGCAAGGCCCAGGCCATGAGTGCCCTGCCCGGCTTCTGCAAACTGGTGGCCGATGCACGCACCGACGCCCTGCTGGGCGTGCATATGGCCGGGGCGCACGCCACGGACCTTGTGGCCGAGGGCGTTCTGGCCCTGCACCTTGGGGCTGCGGTTGCGGATGTGGCCACGGCTGTCCATGCCCACCCCACCCTTGCGGAAGTTATGGGCGAGGCCGCCCTGCGCATGCCCCAGTAATCCACGCCCAAACGCCACAGAACGGCGCGTGGGAACAGCAACAGAGATCAGGAGAACAGCATGAAAGATCTGGATCAGGTGGAACTGCCCGAAAACATCCGCTACACCAGCGAGCATGTCTGGCTGCGCATGGACGGCGAGGCGGCCCTTGTGGGCATCAGCGACTTTGCCCAGGACCAGCTCGGCGAAATAGCCTTTGTGGACCTGCCCGCCGAGGGCGCGCATTTCAAGGCGGGTGAAGAGTTCGGCACGGTGGAATCCATCAAGTCCGTCAGCCCCCTCTACATGCCTGTTTCCGGCACGGTACGCACCGTAAACAGCGCTCTTGAGGACGCGCCCACCCTTGTCAATGTGGAGCCGTACACCGAAGGCTGGATGATCTGCATCACCCCCGACAACGCCGATGACGCCACAGCCATGGCAGACGCCGCAACCTACCGCGCGCTGCTGGCCGACAACGCATAAAACAGGGCCTGGAGCAGGCATGACGGACGCATCCCTGGCGCTCAGCCATCAGAAAGACCGGGCCTTTGCCCGCAAGGGCCTGACCGTTGCCGCCATAAACGGCATCTTTTTCAGCCTCGACAGTATGTTGCTGAAAACAGGCCTTGGCGGAAGCCCTTTTTGCGATCCGCTGCTCTGGCTGCTTGCCCCCCTCTTCGCCGCGGGTTGTCACGATCTCGCTGCCGCCTTTCTTTCCCTGGGTATCAACACTGCCCAGGGAAAACGGCGCGAGGTCTTCCGCACCCTGCGCAGCAGGCCCGGCCGCTGGTGCATACTGGGAGCGCTTATCGGCGCGCCCCTGGGCATGGGCGGTTTTCTGCTGGCTCTGGCGCTGGCCGGGCCTGCTTACGCCCTGCCCATCACAACCCTGTACCCCGCCATTGCCGCAGTGCTGGCGCGGGTGTTTCTCAAGGAGCGCATTTCACGGCGCACGGGCCTGGGCCTTCTGTGCTGTGTTGCCGGAGCCGCCGTTATAGGCTGCGCCCCGGCAGCGGCTGTGCAGGGCAGCCCCCACCTGTATCTGGGCATCGCCTTTGCCTTTGTGGCCGCTCTGGGCTGGGCAGCCGAAGGCGTGTGCGCGGCATCGGGCATGGATTTTATTGAACCGGGCGTGGCGCTCAACGTATATCAGCTTGTTTCCGCTGCCTTGTATTTTTGCCTCATCATCCCTGTGACGGCCGCATGGCTTGTACTACAGGGGCATGGATCCGCCCTGGCAGACATGGCCGCCCGCGCCATGCACAGCCGTGAACTGTGGTTTTTTTTCGGCGCAGGCTGGCTCGGCTGCCTGTCTTACCGCTGCTGGTACATGGCCATGAACATGATCGGCGTCAGCCGCGCCATGGCCCTGAACATCACCTATGCCCTGTGGGGCATATTGTTCAGCGTTGTTTTCATGAACGCACTTGTGACAGGGCGGCTGCTGGCAGGCGCGGGGCTTGTTTTTTGCGGCGTGGTCTTTGTTATACGCAGCCGCCATGAGGGCATTGCCCTGCGCCATGCGGACTGATGACGGACAACTTCGCGAAAGCCGACAGGAAGCCATATGAACAGACCCCCTGCGCGCACTGTGCGCCTGAATATAGGAGCCATGCTGCTGGACGGCCAGCCCCGGACCGCGGAAGAAATCCGCTCCGGCCTGGCAGGATTCTACCCCGGCGAACGGCATCTGTGTACCGAAGCCGTAGAACTGCACCTTCAGGCGCTCAGAGCCGTTGGCGTGGTCACCCTGGCAGAGCCTGCGGATGCTGAAGCCCGGCAAGACCTGACCTATATTCTGAGCGCTGACGGCAAAACACGCGTGCAGCGCAACCTTGAATAAAACCCGCGCCCAAGCAGCACTGATTGCGGTGCGGGAACAGAATCCTCCGATACCAAAAATTCCCGCTGATGCCCAAAGGGTGCTCAATCCCGGCAGGCATACAGCAGACAACGGCAGGGTGCGCAGCACGCACGAACCAGGGCGGCATATCCCGCACAATAAATTCCGGCAGATGTTTTGCCCAAGCCCCAAAGCCCTGCCCGCTTTTTGTACTTTTAACAATAATTCAACTTTTATGCTTGACACCATCAGGCCAAAGGGCTATCTATCTACTTCGCAACAACATGTTGTTGCAGACGTGTCGCGGGGTGGAGCAGCTCGGTAGCTCGTCGGGCTCATAACCCGAAGGTCGTAGGTTCAAATCCTGCCCCCGCAACCAGATTTTTCAAGCCCTTACGGAGACGAGCCGTAAGGGCTTTTTTGTTTGTCCTGATCGCTGTTGCCTCACGCAGCATGCTTTGCCCCAACCGGCCGTATTTACCGGACTTACAGTTGTTGCGAACCAAGGGATGTCAGCACCGTCCCCCCATAAGCCGTATCCGTTAAAAGTGCGCAAGCTGGCAAACAGGCTGCCCGCCCCGCTACGGTCCTTTGGGCCAAACCCGTTACCGTTTATGTTCCGAACCCGCCGAGCACCGTCCCCCCCCCATCACCGGCTTGCTTGAAGCAGGGTCACGATAACCCGCTGCGACAGGGTTTTGCCGAGGCGCCGCACTCCCCCCTGCCCCCTGTGTGTAAACAAAAGCAGGGACAGTTGCATAAAAGCCGGCATAGAAGCACAACCTCTGCGTCCCAGCCACCCCATACGGCAATGTGGGGTCGCATGCCGGAAACACACGGTTTCGGCATTGACGTTATACCCCTGTGGGGTATACTGTCCGAAAAAATGAAGGTGAGAACATGAGAGACTGTATGGACGTCGAAGCTGTTACCAAACGGCTTCGGCGTATTGAAGGCCAGATCAAAGGCATCATAAAGATGGTCGAGAGCGACAAGCCCTGCGAGGACGTGCTTATCCAGATCGGCGCGGCCAAATCCGCCCTGCATAAAACCGGGCAGGTCGTCCTTGAAGGGCATATGCAGCATTGCGTTCTGGACGCCGCCAAGAACGGAAATGAAGCCGAAGTTCTGAAACGCCTGGCAGCGGCCATTGAGCAGTTTTCTAGAATCGTTTGATTTTACAATATATGTGGCACTGCCACATATATTTTTTTGTCCATCTAATATACCCCATAGGGGTAGATAGTATATAAGAGCGGCTGTTTTTATTTCATAAAAGGACAACGTTATGGTGAAAGCTCTCTTCAACTGCCTGGCCGGAACACGCATGACCCTGCTGGGGGGCGTATTTTTGGCCGCAAGCCTGCTGATCTGGCTGGGTGATGTCTCCGTGCCGGTGGACCCGGCCTGGGTTACAGTTTTCATTTGTGGATTTCCCCTGGTTTATCTCGCCCTTTACCGTGTTTTTTTTGAGCGCCGCATTACTTCCGCCCTGCTTATTTCCATCGCCATGTTCGCATGCATTTATATCGGGGAACTGTTCGCCGCCGGAGAAGTGGCGTTCATCATGGCTCTCGGCGCTCTTCTGGAAGAAAGAACCGTAGAAAAGGCAAAAAGGGGCATAAAGGATCTCATCGGCCTCTCGCCGTTGCAAGGCCGCAGGCTGGCAGGCTCCGCCGAAACCATGCAGGAAGAAATGGTCGCCATTGAGGACATCCGTTGCGGCGACCTGTTGCGTGTTTTACCGGGTGAAACCATCCCCGTGGACGGCATTGTCCGTATGGGCAGCACATCCATAGACCAGTCCACAATGACCGGAGAATCTCTGCCTGTGGACAAGGGCGTGGGGGATGACGTTTTCAGCGGTACAATCAACCGTTTCGGAGCGATTGATATTGAGGCCGTCAGAACCGGAGAGGATTCTTCCCTGCAAAAACTTATCAGCATGGTGCAGAAAGCTGAAAAGAGCAAAGCACCCATGCAGCGCATTGTGGACAAATGGGCCGCATGGCTTGTTCCTGCGGCTGTTGCCATTGCCATTGGCGCGTACCTGATCACGGGCGACATCGTACGGGCTGTTACCGTTCTTGTGGTGTTCTGCCCCTGCGCTCTGGCGCTGGCAACGCCCACGTCCATCATGGCTGCCATTGGCCAGGCCACCAAACAGGGCGTTTTGATCAAATCTGGTGAAGCTCTTGAAAATATGGGCAAGGTCGACCGCATAGCCTTTGACAAGACCGGAACGCTCACCCACGGCTCACTGGTGGTGAGCGATATCATCTCCTTTCTGCCTGAAAAGACGCCTCATGATCTTCTGCGGCTTGTCGCTTCAGCCGAAGCCCTGTCAGAGCATCCGCTTGGCAGGGCCGTCGTGGCTCGGGCCAAAGAAAGCGGCATGGCCCCGGCAACACCGGACGACTTCATCATGACGCCCGGCAAGGGCATCAGCGCCACTGTTGGCGGAGTCGCCGCGCTCATCGGAAATATCGGCTATTTGCAGGACAATGCAGTGTTTGTGGATGCAACCGCCGCCGCTGCTCTGGCAAACCTGCGCACACAGGGCAAGGCCGTGGTTCTGGTAGCCCTTGATGGCGTCTGCGCCGGTGCAGTGGCATTTTCTGACACGCTACGAGCCAACGCGCAAAATATGGTAAAAGAACTGCACGCGATGGGGACCGGTACGGTGCTTTTGACTGGCGACCATACGCAAACGGCAAGCTATTTTTCGCAACAGGCCGGTATTCGCCTTGTCTTCTCTGAACTGCTTCCGGCACAGAAGGTCGAACACATCAAGGCATTGCAGGAACAGGGCCATGTTGTATGCATGATTGGTGACGGCGTGAATGATGCCCCGGCGCTGAAAACTGCTGATGTCGGCGTGGCAATGGGCTCTATGGGCTGCGACATTGCCATTGACGCGGCAGACATAGCGCTCATGGGCGACGACATTACAAAAATCCCCTATCTGAAGCGCCTTTCCAACGCCACGATCAGGACCATCAAGTTCAACATTTCCCTGTCGATGGCAATCAATTTTGTTGCCATCGGCATGTCGGTCATGGGCTTGCTTAACCCCATAACAGGAGCACTGGTACACAACGCTGGCTCCGTCCTTGTTGTGCTCAATGCCGCCCGCCTGGGGCAGCAGGCACACAGTATGGCGCGTCCGGGCAATAACACGTCGCAGTAGTGCAAAAAATGCGCTGAGCCCGCCAAGGCAAGCCATGTGCCGCAGTGCTCGGCCCTGCATCGCAACAGCCGTAAAAACCGTGCTCCAGACCAATGCAAAAAGGGTGCGCACTGCCCACAGGGGCAATAGGGCCAAATTATCGCCGTCCGGCGTGTCGGGGCGGGCGGCAATATTTTTCCCTGTACGGCCCTGCCTTCAAAAAAATGAAAGGCTTTTCATGAAAACATCGCGCTGCGCAATGCCTTCATGAAAAGCCTTTTTGCATCTTTTTCCTGTCGCGGCAAATACCCCTTGTGGCCGCCTTCGCGCGCGTTGCCGTTTCCGGCACACACCCGGATTTTCGCCCTCCTACAGGTAAGGAGAGAATATCCAGCAACCCGCATTGCGCAGTTTAACGGGCAGAGACTGTTTTTTCAGGTCTTCTGCCGTAATTTCCGTGCTCTTGCTGATGATCTTGTCAATATAGCCTGCGACCTCGCCGCAAAAGCTCGTGTTGAATATTTCCATATTCAGTTCAAAATTGAGCCGCAGGCTGCGCGTATCCAGGTTGGCCGAGCCGATCTGGCTGTAGTAATAATCGACAGTAAGCAGCTTGGTGTGCGCAAAGGGCGGCGGCTGATACCATACGCGCACGCCCGCCTCAAGCAGGGTAGGCAGCAGGCGGAACTGCGCCCAGTGGACGTAAAAGAGGTTGTTTTTAGCCGGAAGCACCACCTGCACATCCACGCCGCGCTGGGCCGCGCTGCGCAGGGCAGACACAAAACCGTGCGACGGCAGGAAATAGGGCGTCATTATGCGCACAGACTGACGGGCCGCATTGATCACGCCGCAGTAAATGTCGTTAAGCACATCGGCTTCGGAACCAGGCCCGTCCATAATGATGCGGCAGCGGCTTTCACCGGCGGGCAGAGTGCTGGCCGGGGGCAGGGGAGTATACTTGCCTGTGCAGAACCCCCAGTTGAGCAGAAAGGCCCGCCGCAACTGGTCCACAATGGGCCCCTGGCAGTGAAAGTGCACATCCTGCACATATTTGGTTTTTCCGGCGGAAATATTGTCATCTGAAATGTTCATGCCGCCGGTAAAGGCTGTGTTGTCGCAAACGAGCATCTTGCGGTGGTTGCGCAGATTGATGCTGAAATTGGGCGGAAACAGGCGCGGCGGAAGAAACATGGCCACGGTTACTCCACGCTCCGCCAGTTTTTTCCAGGGTTTGCGCCAGGAGTAAAGCATGCCGATGCCGTCCACCAGCAAGCGCACGTCCACCCCGCGCTCGGCGGCTTCGGCCATGGCATTGCCGAAATCCGTAGCGGTCTTGCCAGCGTTAAAGATGTAGGTGCAGAGAAAAACCTGCTCCTTGGCTTCGCGTATGGCCTTGAGCATGGCGGGATAAGCTTCGTCGCCATTGTGCAGGGCAGTCAGGGAGTTGCCCCCGCACAGGTGCTGCTCTGTCAGGCGGCGGCCAATGCGCTCCATGCTGATGATGTACTCGGGTACGTCCTCCGGCGGCAGCTCGGGAAAAGGAGGGTCGGCGTAGTCCGGCTCAAGGGGCTGCTGCTGGCGCATCATGCGGCTGGCGTGGCTTTCTGCCCTGCTGATGCCGAACGTGGCGTACAGCAGCGGTCCCACAAGGGGCAACAGCAGGGCCGTTACCGTCCAGCCCAGAGCCGCCCGCGGGTCATGCTTGGTAAGCAGGGCATGGCAGACCGCAATCCAGGACAGCACATGTACGCCTATGAGAACCAGTGTTTCCAACACTCCGATAATCATTCAGTATCCTTTGCAAATTTTACACGTCAGCCTGTCGCCGTGCATGGCGGCCAGCACATTACCTGCCCTGATGGTGCGGATTGAGCGCAATGCGGTTGCGCTCCACAGCCACGGCCAGTTCCGGCAGCAGATCGCGCAGGGCGCTCATGTCATTGGCCCGGGCGGCGCGTTCCACGCAGCGGGCCATACGCGCCAGCACCCGGAAGCCAAAACCGTCAGATTCATTGGCGATACGGCCTGAAGCCTCTGCCACGGCCGGGCAGTTATGCCCCTTGTAGGCCCGTTGCGCATCTTGCATGGCGGCGTCCAGGCGCTCCACCAGGCGTAAAAGCGTTTCGTCCTGCTGGGGCCGCTGGGCCTGCACAGGCGGCGCGACCGGGGCGGCATATGCGTCAGATGAGGCGGAAGCGACCTGTACGCCAGCCTCGGAAACATCCGCACCAGCCACCGGATCGTTGCCGCCAGAGGGCGGTGTGGCCCCTGCGATGAAGTCCACGATGGACGCATCCTCCGCAATATTGCGCCCTGCGGAGGCGGGCCTGAAGCCCGTATCACCGCCTTGCGGGCGGGCGGCAGCGGTGCTTCGCCGCGGCTGTTCCTGCGCGTTCTCCACAAGCGGCGGGGTATCGGCCGTGCTGCCCAGCAGCTTGAGTATCAATCTGCCGGTGGCCGTGCGTGGCATTTCACGCTGGCTCGAAGAAGGCTTGCTGCTCCGGCTTGCGGCAGCAGCGCTCTGCCCCGCAGGCGCATCTCCCGGCCAGGGGATGGCGCGCCTTTCCGACGCCGCTGGTACCGGCCGGGCAGGCTCGGGCCTTGATTCTTTTATGGCATTTCTGTCTATGGGCATGGGCTCACCAACCCATTCCCCCGGCCTGGCAAGACTCGGGCTGACATAGCCGCCAGCGGCAGGAGCGGGCAGAGGCGCATCATTTGCCCGGGCAGGGCTGCTCGACGACACGGGCGTACCCACGGGCATGGGTTCACCAACCCATTCGTCGCCCCAATCAAGCTTTTCGTGCGGTACTGCATCCACCGGGCCGGGATATGTGGCGTCCAGATACCCCTCCGGTTTGCGTGCTTCTTCGCTGGAATCTTTTGACGACAGAGCCATGCCTGACGGCATGTCCGTCGCGTGATGGGCTTTTTCTTCGCCGGGGGCCTCGGTGGGCAGTACGTCAGACAAACCGCCGGACAGACCGGACAGGCCGCCGTTCGCCTCAGCAGAAGCATCGGGGCGCGGCGCATTGACCGGCCTGAGAACAGCCTCGCCGATCCTGCCCCGAACACTGATAACAGGCTGCCCGGCATGCATGCCGGAACCGCTTACGGCAGCGGCAAGCGTAGTCGCCGCAGGAACGTCTGCCCCTGTGCTTTCCGCATGTTCGCCGACAGCGGGAACCGAAGAGTCTGCCGCCACAGCGGCTGGCGCGTCGGACTCTTTTTCCGCCGGCACGTCATCCTGCTCCCCGGCATCCTGCTGCCCGCCGTTTGCTTCAGCGGGTACAAGTAATTCCGGGGCCTGCACGGAGTCAGTATCTTCAAAAGACGGAGCCGCGCTGTCATCTGCGGGCAGCGACTGTTCCGCACTGGCAGTACCCTCTGCGGAGGCGGGGACGGAAAGCGCCTCTTTTTGCGGCTCTGCAACTTCTTCCGGTTCTTCTGGGTTTCCCGGCGCTTCCTGTTCTTCAGGCGCAGAAGTTTGCAGTGTTTCCAACGGCTCTTCTTGCGCCTCCAGGTCGGCGACATCCTGCATCATGTCCGGTCCGGTTCCGGCGGCATCCGTTTCCGGCTGCACAGCAATATCCGCAGGGGCTTCGGGTTCTTCTTCCTGATCCGGAACAGCGGAACCGCCTGTCTCGTGGCCATTGGCCGCGCCTTCGGCTACAGACGGGGCTTCTCCGCCCCACGCGGGGCCTTCCAGCCCGGCAGAGGCAATAAATTCCGCATCACCGCCGGGCGCGTCAGACGTAGTATCTTCTTCCGGCGCGTCAGCGGGCTGCTCCACAAAAGACGGCGCTGCGGCGTCATCCGCCGCCAGCAGCTCTGCGGGCGGCACGGCGTCCGTAACGTCATGGCCGCCTGCATGCATTTCCGCCTGCGCGGGCGTGTCCGCAATGCTATCCGCCCCGAACTCCGGTGCATGTTCCGGGGCAGGCTCCGGCGCGCGTTCCTGTCCGGCGGCAGCGCCGAAAAGATCCGGCACTTCCTGCGCGAGGCGCTGATCAAAGTCAGCCACAGGCTGTTCGGGTACAGGCGGCACATGCGGCAAAAGCACCCCGGCATCCGCGGCAAGCACGGCTGCATGGGAACCGCCGCTGCTCACCACAGTATCATCCGCCGTACCGGGCGAAGCCGTCATATTGTCCGTGGCTGTCAGGCCGGGGCTGTCAGCCAACGCCGTGCGGTTTCCGCCCAGTTGGTCGGCAAGGCCCAGAATCTGCGGCAGGGCCGTGAGGTCGGGCAGACGCGGCGCAGCGTCATTTGGGGCAGCCCACGTCTGATCCGTGCCAAAAAGATCGGGCAGGGGCGCGGAAGGGGCCACCGCCCCCTTTGCTCCCAGCAGCAGGCCCGCGCTCAGGACGTTTGCAGGGGCAACAGCTTCCGACCCGGCAAGGCCGTCAGAGATATGTACTCCGTCATCAGATGCCTGCCCGTCATCTGTCTGGGTATCAACGGCGTCGGGCGGGACGGTACGGCTGTCCGCATCCCGCATGGCATCTGGCCCGGCATCCTGCAGGGCATCTGGCACAGCATCCGGCCCGGCAATACCCGCCTCTTCCAGAATTTCATGCACAGTGGTCGCGAAAGCGGCTTTGTCAACAGGCTCCAGCAGGGCATGCGTATAGCCGGTGTCGGCCAGGGCTTCCCACCGGCTGTCGTCAGAGGTGACAGCCAAAGCCTTGCAGAACGGTAAGCCGGCCTCGGCAGCCTGCTGCTTAAACTGCTCAAGCATGGTGTATTCCGCAGGGCCGTCCATAGGCGCATGCGCCACAAGCAGCAGGGCGGGATTTTCCCTGTTCAGTTCCAGGGCTTCACGCATGGTGCGGGCCTCGGTGCTCGACAGCCCCACGCCCGCCACCATATGGGCAAGCCCCTGGCGTTCTACGGCCCCGTCCGCCACAACAGCCACATGGGGGCGCAGATCCTCAACGTCAGCGGAATCATGCTCCAGCGGCTTCAGGCGCAAGGTAAAAGAAATACTCGTTCCCTGGGGGGCGCATTCCACATTCAGGTAACAATTGTTGGTTCCGGCCAGCTCCCAGGCCCGTGCCAGAGCAAGGGTGGAGCGGTTGCGCGGCGGAATTCCCGTGCCTGTATCCGTCACCGTAAAAAGCAGATGCCCAGGGTCGGCGCTTTCCGGTACGCGCCGTACCGAAAGATGCACAGCCCCGCGCGATGTGGCCCGCACGGCGCTTTCCAGCAGAAGGCTGAGGGTTTCGCGCAGGGTCTGGGCCTGGCCTTCGTACATATGTCCCAGCAGGGGGGGCATATACCATGCAAGGCCGATCCCCGCATTCTCGGCAGCGGCACTGACGGCATCGTGCGCCTCGCGCACCATGTGCTGCAGATTGAACGAACTGCGGGGTTCGCCTATGCGGCTCTGATCAAGCCCTTTGCCGGGATTGTCCAGTGCATGGGCCATGTCGGCGGCAGCCTCAAGCATGTTTTCGGCGTACTGCCGCACCGCCGGGGGCAGGGCGCAATTGCCGAGGGCCGCTCCTTCGCGCAGCAGCCGTTCCAGCGGCGGGCGCAACGCATTTTCCCACAGGCAGGGGTCTGCCCCTGACGGAGCATGTTGCGCTGCTGTTGCAAAGCGGGCAGCCGGGGCAGCATCTTGCGACCAGGCTGCTTCATCAGAAGGCGCTGCACCCAGAGGAACATTACCGCCAGCCCCGCTCCAGCCGCCCTGACCGGAACTGCCCGACCCGGAACTATCCGGTCCGGGGGCGGGCGGCAGCAGGCGCAGATTCGGGTCATCCAGGGGCTGGTCAAGATTGATGACGCCGCCGTCCATAGAAAGGGATGCCTCCGCGCTCTTGCGGCCCGCAGCCTTGCCCGCTTCGTTGCCAGCGGAAAGCGAACCAAAGCCGTCCAGACCGGGCAGCGGAGAGTCTTTTTTCCTGCTCCCGCGCGCGGCATCATCATGCGCCATATCGCGCGGAGCCCCGGTTCCCGCAATAATGAGAGCACTCAGGGCCGTTCCCCACAGCGGGGCGGAAGCCATGAGGTTGGCCGCATAGCCGCTGTCCAGGCCGAGAATTCCGGCGGCCACAAAGGCCGGTGGCAGCAGGCAGCCCAAAAGAAAGCGCCGTGCGCCCCCAAGGCCCATAACAGCCCCACCGACGGCGCTGGGGACGAATATGAGCGTACACAACGGCCACAGGGCAAGGTAGCGTATAAGCCAGCCGAAACCGGGCAGCAGGGGCAGCAGGGCCAACACCGCGCCCGGCAGCGAAAGCAGCACAAACTGCATGTCCAGCAAGCGCGAGCGCCCCTTGGTGCGCAGCAGATGGCGCCCCACGTGCGGCAGCAGCATGAGGGCCACGCCGGGGCTGAGCACCGCGGCGGCCTCCATCAGGGTTATGTGGCCGGAGCCGTAGGCGGGCATGCCCATGATGGCCTGCGCCAGCGCTGCGGCCACATAAAGCGCTGTCCATATGCGCCACTGCCCCCGTTCGGAAAGGCCGCGCAAAAGGCAGAGCAGCATAACCACGGCCATGGCCAGCACTGCCGCCGTACCCGCCAGACTGCCCCAATTGTTGGCGGCATCCTGCGGGGTGCGCAGCATGGGCTCAAACCACAGCCCGGGCAGCCCGTCAAGGCGGAGATAGCAGGTAAGCGGCTCATTTCCCGCCTCGGGCAGCAAAAGCACATCACGCTGACTGGGCGTTATTTCGCGCCATTCCACGGCATCGGTCAGAAGATTCGTGTGCGGCTCGTAAAGAACCGGGCCGTCAGGCACGCTGGCCCCCATATCAAGCAGCATGGCCCCGGGCTTTACCCCTTGCGGCAGGGGCGCCAGGGTAAAACGCAGCCACATGATGCCGGTGGAACGCGGCAGACCTTTCATCTGCAACGGCTGAAAGGCGCTGGCATTGACCGGAGCGGCCACCTCTTCCACATCCATAGTTCCGGTATGGTCGATGAAATACTGAAGCCGGGGCAGCAAAGGGGCGCTTGGTGTAAGCAGAACCGGAGGAATCATGCTCTGTTGCGTACCTGCCGGGGCGGGCATGAGCATGGCCTCTGTGGGCGCGGCCCTGAGCGCGACCGCGGGCGACAGCAGCCAGCAGAGCGTCAGGCACAACAACAGGGTGCAAAGGCGCGGGGCAGAAGCGCAAAAAAGACCTTGCCCGGAGCAGGGGCCGGAATGGGGATGTGTCATTGGTATTTCCTACCTGTATTCTCTGGTCTTGCGCGGCAGGCCCGCTGCCGGGGCGCATCGTGCAAAACAGGCGAGCGCGGGTTGCCGCGCCGCCGGAAAAGCCCGTCCGGGCGCCTGCGCCATGTGGCGTTCAGGCATCCCATGCGGCCGGAAACAGCAGCTTGCGGCCGCGCCGCACCGCACCATGCCCGGAGCCGGACGTATACATGCGTTCAATGTCGGTTCACTCTAATGCAGGTGCTGTATGAGCTCGGAAACAGGCTGGCCGTCCGGCGCGCGGGCATCAGGATTGACGCGCAAAAGCCGCTTCCAGGCCGCTTCGGCTTCATCCTTGCGCTTGAGGTCGTAATACAGCACCACGCCTTCGTTAAAAATGGCGTTTTCAAGGTCGGGCTGAAGCGCTGCGGCCTTACGGAAGCTTGCCACGGCATTTTCAAACTGCCCCAGCTCACGCTGCATAATGCCGAGATCAGTGACCACATGGGCATTGCCCGGCTCAAGGGCCAGAGACCGCTCATAGGCAGACACCGCCTTCTGGGCCTGCCCGGTATCAAAGTACAGGTTCCCCAGACCGGCCCAGCGGGAGGCGTCTCGGGGGTTTTCCAGCACAGCCTTTTCCAGTTCGCCAATGCGCGCCGCCAGCTCCGGCGAAACCTGCGGCATACCCGCCTGCGGCGCGGAGCGCATGCCGTCGGGGGTCTGCGTTGCCGGGGCCTGCGTCTGCGGCGCGGGCGCGGAACCTGGGGCTGAATCGTGCATCAGGGACGGAATAAGGCTGCCCAGGTACAGGCCAAGCACAAGGGCGATGATCACCCCCATAATAAATACGCCCTTGCGCACCATGCCCTGGGGTGCGGCTTCCTGCTGGGCAGCAGGAGCGGCAGCCGGGACGGAGGCCTGGTTCGGGGGGCGTTTTTCGCGCGTATCTTGCTCGGTGGATGGTGACTGGGCCTGCTTGGGAGCGGGCGAGCCTTTGCTTTTGCTTTTACGACGGGCCATATGGTCCTCATTGGGGCATTTTCACATTGAGCGTGCGGCTGCAACGTGGGGAAAACACCTGCCCGGTGGGCCGGACATGTATGCGGCGGCAATCAGAAAACCTTGCATTAAAACGGCCCTGCCAGCCGCGTGAGCGGGCGTCCGCCAGAAAAATACCGCCGTGCCTTGCCTGCGCGGTCAGACACCGCGGAGAGCAGTTGAAAACCTTGGGGAACATCTACTCCCCCAGAAAAAAGCCCCTGACAGGCATGGCCGCCGCTTTTCCGCCAGCGGCGCGGCTGTCGGCGCACGGTACACAGCCTTTCACGGCAGAAACCGCCGGAGTGGAGAAATTCATGAACTGGCGACAGCCCGCACCCGGCGGCCGCGCCCTTTGCTGTAAAAGGTACAACCTGTAAAAAAAAGAGGCAAGCCCGCAGCTTGTGTGGAGGCTGCGGGCTTGCCCGGAATATATGCCTGGGCTGAACCAGCCGGAGCGGCACAGCAGCGTCTGGGAACAGATGCAGTCAGCGTCCCCGGACAGTACGGCAGCGGTTACTGCGCTTTCGCGGGGGCTGCCGCCTTGCCTTTTGCCTTGTCCGCGGGAGCCGCATTGCCCGGCTGATCCGGCTGCTTCGGAAGCGGCGTTTTTTCCAGTTCCTGCATAATGGCTTTTTTCAGTTCTTCCGGCGCATTGGCATCATGCAGCCCCGCGCTCAGGTGTTTCACACCCTTGGCAGGGTCTTCGAGGTAATGGATATAGAGCACCCCAAGGCTGTAGCGCACCGAAGCCTCATCCTTGATGGCCAGCACTTTTTCAAGAGCCTCGGCGGCTTCCTTGTTGCGGCCCTGATTGTGCATGATGACACCGAGCAGATACAGCGGCTTTGAATTGCCCGTATCAAGCGTTACGGCCCGCTGGGCAAAGGTTTCCGCGGCTTCCCAGTTTTGCGCGCCGATGAGGTGCTCCACAAGGTGAACCATGGCCGTGCCGTCATTGGGATTTTCCGCCACCTGCCGCATGAGCTTGCCGATCTGCTGCGCCTCGCTGTCTTGAGCGGCCGCCGCGCGGGGCCGCCGCTGCTCCGTAAGCCCGGGGCTTTCAAAGCGTTCCTTGAGCGATACGGCCAGCATGACCATCAGGCCCAGGCCCAGCAGGATAATGAGCGCGCGAGATGAGGTATTGCGCTTTGAACTATCAGTCATTGTTAAGAATCTCCCATTGGGCCAGGCGTGCTGCAAGGGAGCGCTGACGCGCGCCCATGAAGGCCAGGTAAGCGCCAAGGCCGATCCAGACGGCGGCATTGGCCATGATTATCCAGGTCAGGGTATCCATATATCCTCCGGGAATGCCTTACGGCCCTGCGGACCGGCGGCGCATGACGGCGCAGGCCGTGCGTTTACAGTCCTTCCGGCGTACATTGGCTCTGCTGCAGCCTGTCCAGGCGTGCGGCCAGGTCAAGCTGGCGTTTGCGCAGCCACACCAGCCCAGCCCATAACAAACCGAACGAAAGCACACAGGCTATGACGGTAAGGCGCATCTCCGGCTCAAGGCCGCCCTCCTTGCTGGCAAACACAGAAGGATGGATGGAGCGCCATATGCGCGCGGACAAAAAAACCAGCGGCACATCCAGAAAGGCCACCACCCCCACCACCGCGCAAACCATATTGCGGCGCTGCGGCGGCAGATCCAGCCCGCGCAAGACCAGATAGCCCGCATAGACGAACCACATGATCAGCGTTGTCGTGAGCCTCGGGTCCCACGTCCACCAGACGCCCCAGGAGCGGCGCGCCCACAGCATGCCCGTCACCAGGGCCAGGCCGCTCAGCAGCACGCCCACTTCGGCGGCAGCGGCGCACAGGCGGTCGGCGGCGGGATTGCGCCGCCACAGGTAGGCAACAGAGCCGGCAAAGACCACCAGAAAGCTCATGAGTGCCCACCACGCCAGCGGCAGGTGGATGTAAAAGATTTTCTGCGCCAGCCCGAGGGTCTGCTCCACCGGGGCATAGGCATAAATGAGCCACTGGCAGGCGGCAAAGGCCAGACCGCCCAGAAATACCAGCAGTTGCGGCAGCGCCGAAAGCTTGGGCATTATTCGTCTCCCGCGTAGATATGGCCGAACAGCAAAAGCCCGGCGCCCAGAAATACCGCGTCAAAAGCGGCCGCAACTCCAAGCCACGCGCCCGGCCCGTCGGGATTGGGCGCGCCCAGGGCCTGCGCCCCTACACTTATGCCCGCGAGCAGCAGGGGCGTCAGCAGGGGAAAAAGCACAATGCTCAGCAGTGATTCGCGCGCGGCCTGCCCCTGGGCCAGCGCCCCCAGCAAAGAGCCCATGGCGCACATGCCCACATCCGTGAGCACGAGGGCGAGCAGTGCTTCGGGCAACGGCCCGCCAAGCTCCTGCCCCAGAAAAACCACACCCGCAGGCAGAAATACCACCTGCGCCAGCAACAGCAGCACAAGCCCGGCGCAGCCCTTGCCAAGCCAGACAGCCTGCACGGGCGCAGGGCAAAGCAACAGCCCCAGCCGGGCGCTGTTGACCTCTTCCAGGGCATACAACTGATTGAACACAAGCACCTGACAAAAGGCGGAACTGAGCCAGAACACGGCCGCCGCGCTTTGCGGTGTCATGCGTTCACCCACCCCCTGGGACAGGCTGAACACAAAAAGCAGCAGCAAACCCAGCAACAGGGCCTGCACAAGCCCGCTACCGCGGGCCAGCGTCAACGAAAGGTCTTTACGGGCAATGGCCAGGGTCATGCGCAGCATTGCGGCCCCTCTGCGGGCATGCCGGGCTGCCGCCCCACGCCACAGTCTCCAGCCGCCGAAATGCCTGCCACAGGCCCGTAGGCTTCAGGTGGGCCGTCATAGGCCAGCTTGCGCCCCTCAAGGGCAAGCAGCCTGTCGGCAAGGGGCGCATCACCCGCAAAATCATGGCTGATAAGAACAATACAGGCCCCCCGGGCGCGGGCAGCCACAACCTCACTGCGCAACAGCGACAACGAGGCCGCATCAAGCCCGGTTCCCGGCTCGTCCAGCAGCAGCAGGTCCGGCGTCTGCATGAGCACACGGGCCAGATTGAGCCGCTGCGCCATGCCGCGCGAAAACACACCGGCCCTTTCGTGGGCATAGGCTTGCAGCCCCACACGCTCAAGAGCCGCCACAAGGTCCTTGCGCGAAAGCGCCAGGCCGCAGGCGGTCCGCCAGAAATCAAGGTTTTCCAGCGCCGTGAGGCCGGGATACAAAAATGTGGCGTGGCCGAGGTAGCCCAGGCGCACCTGATCGCCCAGCCGGGCTTCACCCGCGCTTGGCCGGGAAAGCCCGGCCATTATACGCATGAGCGTGCTCTTGCCCGCACCGTTGCCGCCCACCAGCATGGTGACGCTGCCCCCGCTAAAGGCGCAGCTCACATCCTTGAAGATGACCTTGACCCCGTAGGTCTTGGCAACACGCGCAAGTTTCAGCACCAAGAACGCTCCGGCGGGCTAGGCCGCGCCATGCTTGCCGCCGGACCCGCCATCGTCGGGCGCGGCGTCATCATCGTCCAGGCCGTCGGCCAGTTCCGCGGCCTCGGCAGCATCAGCGGGCTTACGGCGGCGCAGACCCAGAAGGGGCACAAGGCACATGATGGTTCCGCCTATCCACAGCCAGTTGACAAGAGGCTCCACGCTGAGCTTGACCACCACATGGGAGTCTTCATCAAGCCCCAGCAAAGAGGCGTACAGCTCGTCCCCGAGGCTCGGAATCACGTCCACCTCGGAAAACTGCATGCTGCCGAATTTTTCGTACAGACGGCGCTCCGGCGCCACAACGCCAAGCTCCTTGCCGTCCTTGCCGGTAATGCGCACCTTGGCGGCGATATACTCATAGCCGGGGCGGCGGCCTTCTTCCAGTTCCAGCAAAGTCGCCTTGTACCCGGCCAGCGTCTGGGTTTGCCCCACGGTAAAGTGGATGTCACGCTCAACCTTGTACGGCCCGGAAAAGGCTATGCCGATGGCCATCAGCGCCATGCCGAGATGCGCGCCCAGCGCGCCGAGGCTGTTGGGCTGACGCCGCACGGACCTGTCAGCCAGTTGAAAGACCACGCCTGTGAGAATGGCTACGGACGACGCGGCTCCGAGCAGAGCCGTAGGCTGGCGGTAGCCCATAAACCAGATGGCCGCGCCGCTGACGGCAAAGGTGACCACCACGGCGAAAAAGGCTTTTTTGTTGCGTATGCCTCCACCCCAGCCGAGCCAGGGGCAGGCCGCCATCATGAGCATGAGCAGTGCGCCCAGGGGCAGGCACACGCGATTGTAGAAATTGGCGTCAAGGCCGCGCGGGGCGGCAGACCACAGCTTGCTGATGACCGGCCACATGGTGGCCACAAGAATAATACCCGCAAGCGCCAGCAGCACCCAGGCCACAAGGGTGAGAAAACCCTCACGGCTGTCAAGGCCCGACAGGGGGCGGCCACGGCAGGGGCTTGCCAGCGGAACCCACAGGGAAACAGCCAGCCCCGCCAGGATGAACATGGTAAGGGGCGTCCCCACGCTGCCATCGCCAAAGGCGTGCACGGAATCAATAACGCCGCTGCGGACAAGATATGTGGCAAAAAAGGCCGAAACCGTGGTCAGGGCCATCATGGCCACGTTGACGCGCCCGAGCTTGTTGCGGCGGTCTTCAACAATAAGGGTATGCAGGGCAGCGGAGGCGATGAGCCAGGGAATGAGCGAGGCGTTTTCCACCGGGTCCCAGGCCCAGTAACCGCCCCAGCCAAGTTCCATATAGGCCCACCACGCGCCAAGCACAATGCCCGCGGTAAGGAACAGCCATGCGAGAATGATCACCGGCCTCGCGATGCGGAACCATTCCCCTTCGGTATCAGCCTTGCCCGAAAGCGCCTGGGCCAGGGCAAGACACGCGGGAATGGTAAAACCGCCGTACCCGAGAAAGAGCAGGGGCGGGTGAATGATCATACCGGGGTTTTGCAGCAGGGGGTTCAGGCCGTTGCCATCGACCGGAACAGGGGTCTGGAGCATGAACGGATTGCTCCAGTTCGTGAGAATAAGGGCGAAAAAGGCCATGATCGTGTAAAAAAAGGCCCAGTACCACAGCCGCGTGGGGCGGCTGATGCCCTTATAGGCGCGCGTACATGCGAAAAGAGAACCGCTGACGCCAACGGCCAGCGCCCAGAAAAGCATGGAGCCGGGCTGGCCGGCCCAGAAAGCCGTAAGGCGGTAAAAGACCGGCAGGATGCGGTCGGTATAGCTGGCGACATACTGCACCTGAAAATCAAACCAGAAAAGCGCGTGCAGCAATATGGCCGAGGCAACAAGCAGAGCGCCGCTGACAGCGATATGCGCTTTTTCTACAAGACGCAGGGAGTCTTCACGTCCTTGCCACAGTTGCAGCAGGGCCAGACCGCCGCCGCCCAGGGAGGCGAGCAAGGCCAAAAGAAGGAGGGCAAAGGCAAAAACGTACATGTGACTCCTTTTACCGGCCTCGTGGACCGTGCTGCGGGCTCATGCGCCTTACCGGACCCGGCAGGGCGCGCCCCATGCGCAATATGTCCGGCAATGCCGGGCCTGTTGTTCCATCAGGGGCTGACGTCAGCTCTGGCGATTTTCTTTCTGGTACTTGGACGGGCACTTGGTCATGAGGGTTTTAGCCACAAAGTGGCCCTGGGCGTCCATGCCGCCTTCCACAATAACCTCGGCCCCAGCCTTGAAGGTGTCTGGCACAGTGCCGCTGTAGCGCACCGCGATGGCCTGACTGGCATTGTCCTTGTCTGCAAGAAGAAAATTGACGCCAGTACCGGCCGAAGCCTTTTCAATGCCTTCAGGAGCCACCGTGCCGAAAAGCCGGGCAGAAGCCAGCTTGTCCGGCGTGGCGGCCTGGGCTTCGGCAACATTCAGAAAATAGACGCTGTTTTCCGAAAAGCCGGAATACACCAGATAGCCCACGCCGCCAAGAAAAAGCAGCAGCGCCGCTACATAGATGCCGGTATTTTTTTTGCGGGCCATGATAACCTCGTTGCTGCGGCAGACGCGCTGTGCCGCGTAATCGGCTTTTGCAGCGCCGGGGTTCGGCGCCGCAGCCATACCCGCATGACGCGGGACGGTATGCGCTGTTTTACGGCTAACAACCTAGACCATTTCCATCATTCTGACAAGGTGATAATATTTACTGTTAAAAGGGCAGGACAGGAACTGGCGCGGCTTTTGTGATGCAGTCACATGTACAAAGCCGCCTTTCGGCATGACGGATGCACACGAGCAGAAAAGTATACCTTAAAACTCGGACAGATGCGTAAAACTCGCGCAGCAAGCCCCCGTACCAGCCAAGCATACGGCCGGGGCAGGGCGTGCGCCTGTCCCGGCCGTACTTAATTCCATTGCCGAAAAAATATGACACAGATACAACTGCCGATCCAAAAAACACGAAGGCGGTTTTTCAGGCCCGGCCCCAATGAAAGCCGCGGCAGCATTTTCAGGCACTGCTGCGCTAGGACCCTTTGATTGTGCCGGAACTGGACATGACACAGTTTCTCTGGCGCTTGCCCTCGTAAAGATAAAAATCCGCCTCTTTGACAAGCGAGCTGAACGACTTGCCACTGGTGTACTCCACCACGCCCAGCGTGATGGTGACATTGATAATAGTGGTTCCGCTGCGGATGGGGGTAGTCTCCACGGCTTTGCGCAGCTTTTCCGCCAGCGCCAGCCCGTCTTCAAGGCCGCAGGAAATTGCCAGAATAAGAAATTCCTCACCGCCCCAGCGGGAGGCGCAGTCTTCCTGCCGTATATTTTTCTGAAAAATGTCTGCAATGGATTGCAGCACCACATCGCCCGCATCATGCCCATAGGTGTCGTTCACAGCCTTGAAGTGGTCAATATCGGCCAGCACCAGGCAAAACTGCAAACCCTCGCGCTGGGCGCGCGAAAATTCCTTCTCAAGCCGTTCATACATGGCCCGCCGGTTGAGCAGACCTGTAAGAAAATCATAATAGGCAACGCGCTCCAGTTCCTTGTAGGCATCATCAAGCTTGTTTTTTTCTTCCCGCAAGGCGGTTTCGTCATCCTTGAGCTTGAGAATGAAGCCGTTGACCATGCCCGTGAGGTGACGCTCGAAAAAAATCATCAAAACGGCGTACAGCAAAGCCATGATGGAAATTATTCTGGCAAAGGAAACAACCTGGTCTTTGAATGCGCTGCGGAAGTCATCCTCGCGCTTTTGTACGATGACCTCCATATCATTTGTATAGATGCCCGTACATACAATCCAGTTAAACGGCTTGTAGAGTTTGGCATATGTAAGCTTTTCGCTTACTTCGTCCGAATTCGGCTTTTTGAAATAGTAGCTGAAAAATATGTCGCCGTGCGCAACAACGCCTTCCAGTTCTTCCTTGTACGGCAGGTTGCCCTTGATGTCGGCTGTCTCTGTGGACAGGGGCATACCCTCTGTTTCCGGCTCGGCAACGTGCACGGCCCGCACGGCATAGCCCGGGCCGCCGCTGTAGTCGCGCACCTCATTGATCCATACGTACTGGTTGAAGGGAAAGCGCAGGGTACGGATAATGGCCTTGCAGCGGTTTTTGGCTATTTCATCTACAGCCCAGTCCGTGCCAAAAACAACAACTTCCTTGCTGCCCCCAAGCCGCCCGACAGCCCATACAGGAAACTCCGCGGACGGCTCAACCCGCCCTTCCAGAAGCCGCTCACGCAACACATGGGTGAGGTCTTCTTCATCAGTCCACACAAGTTCATTGGTGGCCCTGTCAAAAACAGCCACCCCAATACCCGCCATATGCAGGGCAAACCTTGTGGTACGCCTGGTCACCCGGGGATCAAAAGCGCCAATAATTTTTTCAGTATTCATATCCAGCGTACCAAGCATGGCGCACAATGCCTTGGCCATGGCCTGATATTCCGCATACACGGTGGCGCGCATGGCGCTGATTTCTACGCTGACCCTTTCCACCCTTTCCACAAGGGTCTGCTTTTTTTCTTCAAAGATGCGGCCCTTTGTTTGCTCAATCATGATGTCAAACTGGGTGCGCACCGAAATAAAATACGGAATTCCCAGGGCCACTGACATCAAGATCAACGCCAACAACCCGGAAATATAATAAAAAATACGAATTTTTCTTTTTGCCAGTTTTTCCATGATATGTCTTCGCCGGAGGACGGCAGATTGGAGGCCCCAGACAAATCTTTCAGGATGTTCTGGAGACGCAAACAGTATAGCCAATAACCCGTGCATAGGAAAGCAATCTTGAGGGCTTCTCGCAAGTACGGAAAAGCGGATTTTTATAACTGCTTAAAATGATAAAAAGCCGACCCGGAGTTTTCCGGGTCGGCGTATGTGTTTTTTTATATTTTACTGATTATACGTTATTCAACTGTGACACTCTTGGCAAGATTCCGGGGCTGATCCACGTCCTTGCCCAGATAGTCCGCAGTTTCATAGCTGAAGAGCTGCAACGCGGGCAGCGCCGCAAAGGCGGAAAGCGGCGCGGGCAGTTCGGGTATGTCCCACCTGTCTTCAGCTTCCAGCTCCACCCCTTTGTTGGTCAGGGCAATAACCTTGCCCTGCCGGGCCTGCACTTCTACCATGTTGGACTTGACCTTGGGCAGCAGCACGTCATTCAGTGCCAAGGCAAAAGTGGGAAAATCCGGATCAATAAGGGCGATGGGACCGTGCTTCATCTCTCCCGCGGCGTAGCCTTCAGCGTGGATGTAAGAAAGCTCCTTGAGCTTGAGCGCCCCTTCCAGAGCCAGCGGATAACAATGCCCCCGCCCGAGATAGAAGAAATTGCGCACCTGCGCGTACTTGCGTGCTATTTCTTTGGCGCGCTCATGCAGGGCGGGCAAGTTGTCGTCCAGCAGGGCGGGCAGGTTTTCAAGAACCGTAAGCTGCTCACGGCATTCCCCGGCAGACAGGCAGCCCTTGCGCGTACCCCAATAGAGCGCCATGAGGGTCAGCATGAGCATCTGGCTGCACATGGCCTTGGTGGATGCCACGCTGATTTCCGGCCCTGCCTGGGTGTAGAGCACGGCAGAAGCCTCACGGGCAATGGACGAACCCACCACATTGCACAGGCCGAGCACGGTGACGCCGTGCTGGCGCGCAATACGCAGGGCCGCGAGGGTATCGGCCGTTTCGCCGCTCTGGCTGATGACAAGCACCATATCGTCCTTGTCCAGCAGCAGGGTGTCGCGGTAGCGGAATTCCGAGGCTATCTCCACCTGCACAGGCACACGCGCCCAGTGCTCCAGCAGATGCCGCCCCCACAGGCCGGAGTGGTACGACGTGCCGCAGGCCACAATATGCAGCCGGCGCGGCACAGGCAGGGCATCCAGCTCGGGCAGGCGCACCTGGCCCTGCTGCGCATGCGCGCGGCCGGTGAGACCGTCGGTAATGACGCGCGGCTGCTCAAAAATTTCCTTGAGCATGAAGTGGCGGTAACCGCCCTTTTGCGCGGCCTGCATATCCCACTGGATGGTCTGCGTTTCGTGGCTTACAGGGCTCAGGTCCTCAAGCCGGAGTATTTCGTAGCTGTCGGCTGTGGCGCGCACAAGGTCCCCGTCCTGCAAAAAGACCACCTGACGGGTGTACGGCAGAAATGCCGGAATATCCGAGGCCACAAAATTTTCGCCTGTTCCCTGCCCGAAAATAAGCGGGGCAGACATGCGCGCCGCATAGATGACGCCGGGTTCCGCCTTATCCATAAGGCAGACGGCGTAGGCCCCGTGGGCCTCGCGCAGGGCGGCGGCAAAAGCGTGCAGCAGGTCCGGCTCGGTCTTGCGGCGCTCGGCAATAAGGTTGACGAGCACTTCCGTGTCGGTTTCAGAGCTGAACGTATAGCCCTTTGCCGAAAGGTCCGCCTTTATTTCCTGATAGTTTTCAATAATGCCGTTATGCACGAGGGCCAGTGAGCCGTCATTGCTGCGGTGAGGATGGGCGTTGCGCTCGGCGGGTACGCCGTGCGTGGCCCAGCGGGTATGCCCCATGGCGCAGGTCGGCGTGGTCACCGGCTCATGGGCGAGTTTTTCTTCAAGTGCGGCCAGTTTGCCCATAGCGCGCACAACATGGATGTCATTCTGGCGCACAAAGGCCACGCCAGCGGAATCATAGCCCCGGTATTCAAGCCTGCGCAGCCCTTCCACCACAACGGGAACAGCCGGTCTGTGTCCTGCATAACCTATAATACCGCACATAACGTGCCTCCTTGTATACCGTCAAAGCCCCCGGCGCGTGGCGCGGAGCAGGGCGACACTGAAACGTCTCCGCCTTCGGGCGGTCTGCCTTGCTCTGACAAAGAAGGCCGGAACCGTCAAGCGGCCCCGGCCAGTATATTTCTGTTCCAGGCGCGCGGGCCTTGCTACATATTTTTTCTGTCTATGAAATCTTCGTTGTACACTTCGACCTTGGCGCCGGAAGCCAGACGCTGCATGAATATCTCAAACAGGCCGTCTGCGCGGTCGCGGGCCACTGCGTTGGACATGATGTCCTTGACCATATCCCATTCGGCGGCATCAGGGGGTTGAACGCCCTTGACACGCACCACAACGGCGCCGGAACCGCTGCCGTCTTCCACGGCATAGGCCACAGGCAGCCACTGCCCGGCGCGGGCTTCAAACAGGGCCTCGGCCATAACCGGATTGGGACCGAACGAAGCCAGTACGCCGTTACGCTCCATCCCCTTGGCAACCTTGACCGTGCGGCCCTTGAGGCCTGCGGCGCCCAGGGGCGCGTTCTCAAGCTCCTTGCGCAGGGCTGCGGCAGATTCCAGAGCGGCTGCAAGCGCTTTTTCTTCCACAAGCCCGGCCACTATACGCTCCTTGACAGATTCAAGCGGCGCTGTGGACGCGGGTTCGGACTTGATCACGCGGGCAACCACATAGGTTTTTCCGGCTTCAAGAGCCGTGTCAACGGGATTGCCCGCCGGGGTTGCCACAAGAGTGGCCGCGCCCTGAGCCGTGACGCCCAGCGTTTTTTCAAGCTCGGCAGCGGAAAGCAGACCGGTTTCGCCCCACTTGAGGCCGTATTTTTCCGCGCTGTCTTTCAGGGAGCGGCCCAAAATATTATCTTCAATCAGATTGTCGACCACGTCATGCAGCTTGTCCGTCCCCTGTTCCTGGGCCATGGTCGCAAGAACTTCGGCTTCAACCTGCTTGAAGGGCGGCAGGCCGCCGTCCTTCTTTTCTTCAACCTTGATGATATGCAGGCCAAACCGGCTGCGAACCGGGGCGGAAACCTTGCCGGGCGCAAGGGCAAAAGCCGCATCTTCAAAAGGAGTTACGGTCGTGCCGCGCTTGAGCCAGCCAAGCTCGCCGCCAGGCCCTGCGGCATTGGGGCCGTTATGCGCATCGGCCACGGCAGCAAAGCTTTTTCCGGCCTTGAGCTCGGCTTCAATGGCAGCGGCCTGCTCCTGCGCCTTTTTCACCTCGGCTTCAGAGGCATCTTCAGCCAGAGGCACAAGAATATGGGCGGCCTTCACTTCTTCCTGCTGCTCGAAACGGGCAGCATTCTCCGCATACCATTTTTCGGCAGCGGCAGAGCTGATGCCGCTGGCCTTCACAAGGTCCTGCGGGCTTACGAGCACATAAGTGATATCGGCCCTGGCAGGAATGGCGAACTGTGCCTTGTGGCTTTCATAATACGCCTGCACCTCTTCATCCGACGGTTTGGCGGAAGCGGAAAAATCCGAGGCAGGGATAAAAATATAGTCCACATCGCGCTTTTCGCGCAAAAATTCAAAGCGCTTCTGGGATTCGGCGGGATCAACCCAGGCGGGGGCCGTTACCATAGCAAAAATCTTCTGGCGCAGCAGATCGCGGGACATGTCCTGCTCGAACTGGGCGGGAGCCATGCGCTGGGCAGCCAGAACGCGGGTATAGACCTCGGGGTCGAACTGTCCCTTTTCGTTCTGGAAACCCTTGATGTTGCCGACGGCCATCCGCAGTTCCAGCGGGGTAATGCTCACGCCGGTGCGGGCGGCTTCCTGCGACAGCAGCACCTGGGTAATAAGGTCGCGCAATATCTGGCGGCCCAATTGCTGCTGCTTTAACTGCTCGCGGGTCAGACCGGGATTGCTGCGCAGCAGGTTTTCCTCTGCGTTGCGGTAGGCCAGTTCAAACTCCCGCATGGAGATGGGGTCGCCGTTGACCACGGCCACAAGTGTCCCCGAACTGCGGTCGTTGAAGTTGCCAACGCCCCAGAAAACAAAGACAAGGATGATAAGACCAAAGGCCAGTTTGACGCCCAGGGACTGCGATTTGTCGCGAATATACTCAAGCATGCGAACTCCGACTGCGTAATTGCTCTTGACGTAGAGCGGCATCATATGCGCAATCCAGCGGAAACTCAAGAAAGGTCATGACGGATTTTGGCGAGATGCTACGCGTACCTCTGGCGATGCTTTTACCCACAGGCCCCGGCAAGGCCAGACCGGCTGAAATGCCCTGGCTTGTGCCGGGCGGCATGTTCCTGCAATTCCGGCAAAACAGCCCGTGTGCAGGCCGTCCGCCCGGTTATCTGACACCAAGCTTGCGGATGCGGTATTGCAGGGTCGAGCGCGGAATGCCGAGCATATCCGCCGCGCCGCCGGGGCCGGACAGCTTGCCGCCGCAAAGGCGCAGGGCCTTTTCTATATGCGCCCTCTCATTATCCTCAAGCGAAAGCAGGGCGGGCGGCGCTTCCCGCTGCGCCGGAACAGGCGCAGGGGGGCTGTACCCGGCATCACGCGCAACAGCGCCGGACGCAGGCGCCGCAGGAACGGACGGCGCTGTTCTGGCCGGGCCTTTCCAAAGATGCAGGGCTTCGTCCACAAAGCTGCCGGTTATCTGCCCGTCCAGAGTCTGGAGCAGAAGGCGGCTCACCACATTGCGCAGTTCCCGTATATTTCCCGGCCAGACGTGTTCCTGCAGGGCATCCATAACCGGGCGTGAAAGCCGGGGCGGATGTATCTCGTATTCTTTGGAAAACTGCCTGACAAAATGCTCCACAAACAACGGGATGTCGTTTTTGCGCTCACGCAGGGGAGGCATGCGCAAAACCACCGAACCGAGGCGATAGTACAAATCACGGCGCAGACGGCCCTCATCCATAGCTTCGGCCATGTCAATATTGGTGGCCGACATGACACGCATATCCACACCGATGGGCGCGGCCTCGCCCACGCGTTCAAAAGAATTTTCCTCCAGCACCTGCAAAAGCTTGCTCTGCATTTCCGGCGCGAGCTCCCCTATCTCATCCAGAAACAGTGTCCCCCCCTGGGCCAGCTCCACCCGTCCCACCCGCTTGCTGGTGGCCCCGGTGAACGCGCCTTTGGCGTAGCCGAACATCTCACTTTCAAAAAGCGTGGGGGGCAGGGATGGGCAGTTGACCTTTACAAAACTGTTCTTGCGCCTGGGGCTGTGCAAGTGCAGCCAGCGGGCCAGCATGCTCTTGCCCGTACCCGTTTCACCCAGAATCATGACGGGAATATGCAGCTTTGCCACCTTGCGGGCCAGCGCCATGAGCTTTTTCATGTCCGGCGTTTCCAGCAGGCTTGCGGCCAGCAAGATGCTGCCGGTGGCATCGACCTCCGGGCTGCGCGGAGAACCCGCCTGAGCCGCGCGCATTTTTTCAAGCCGCTCTTCGGAAAGCACGGCAAAAAGAAATGTGGACAGAACGGGGCTTAGCTCCAGCAGCACATTGAGTATCTGCACGATATTTTCGGGCGGCTGCATGAAAGACACGTGCAGCGTGCCGATGACCTCGCCATTGATAATAAGCGGCAGGGCGATGGTAGAGTTCAGGCCCACAGTGGAAAGGGGCATGGGCGAATCGCCGAAGTCGTGTTTTGCCAGATCATTGATGACCACGGGCTTGCGTGAGGCGATAGCCAGACCGGCCACCGTGTTCTGGGCAATGCGCGTATTTGAAAGCGATTCGACCACCGTGCCGTCGGCTGCGGTGAACAGATTGAGAAATTCCCTTTCCGCATCATACAGGTTGATACAGAAACGGTCATAGTGAAATAAAACACGAAGCTGTTTTGAAAGCATGCGAAAAAAGGCATTGCGGTCCATCTTGCCCACCACAAGCCGCGCCAGATGGTGTACCACCTGGCCCACCGTCTGCGAAGGGTTGCTCAGACCGCTGGCCGAAAGCTCGTATGGCATAATCTCCCCCTGCCGAATATTAGGCATTTATCTGCCTAAAAAACAAGCCTGATGACCATATTTAATCAAAACAGACTGATCAACCAAACAGTGTTGTGAAAAAATATCCTTTATTGACGTCGATTAATACCTTCGGAGCGTTCTTGGCACGCACATTGCTCTATAGGCCAACAAGACTAGGGCGATACAGGCAGAGCATGTTTTATCTGATACCTAATACAATATTTTTATACTGTATTGGAACGCAAAAACCATGCGCATAAACAGATAACACATATATCAATGATTGCTTGTGTATTACATCGCGTTCTACTACCAACATACTATCCAAGGAGAACAGTATGACAACCCACTTTGTGGTGCACGAACCCGGCGACAGCGTTGGCGTGGTCGTGGTTGAAGGCGTCAAAAAAGGCGACCAGCTCAACGGCTGGGTCATGGACGGCGACACCACACTGAAGTTTGAAACCCTGAGCGACATCCCGATCGGTCACAAGATAGCGCTCAAGGATCTTGCCGTCGGCGATACCATCATCAAGTACAGCACGGATATCGGCAAGGTGATCAAGCCCATCAAGCGTGGCGAACACCTGCATGTGCACAACGTCAAAACCAAAAGGTGGTAAACCGATGAACAAGACATTTATGGGCTACCGCCGCGAAAACGGGCGTGTGGGCATTCGCAACCATGTGATCATTCTGCCCCTGGACGACCTTTCCAACGCTGCCTGCGAGGCTGTGGCAAACAACATCAAGGGAACCATGGCCCTGCCCCACGCCTACGGCCGCCTGCAGTTCGGTGAAGACCTCGACCTGCACTTCCGCACCCTGATCGGCACGGGCTGCAACCCCAACGTGGCCGCCGTGGTTGTTATCGGCATCGAGCCGGTGTGGACCCAGCGCGTGGTGGACGGCATTGCCAAAACCGGCAAGCCCGTGGTGGGCTTTGGCATCGAGCAGCACGGCGACCTGGAAACCATCCGCGCCGCTTCCCTCAAGGCCAAAGAATTTGTGCACTACGCCAGCGAACTGCAGCGCACCGAATGTACGGTGGATGAACTGTGGGTTTCCTGCAAGTGCGGCGAGTCCGACACCACTTCCGGCATCGCCTCCAACCCCACCGTGGGTAACGCCTTTGACAAGCTGTGGGAAGCCGGGGCCACCACCCTGTTTGGCGAAACCACTGAAATCACCGGCGGCGAGCACCTGGTGATGGAACGCTGCGCCAATGAAGAAGTGCGCGCCAAATTCAAGGCATTTTTTGACCGCTACGCCAAGGTCGTGGACGACCACAAAACCGACGACCTCTGCGACTCGCAGCCCACCAAGGGCAACATTGAGGGCGGCCTGACCACCATTGAGGAAAAGGCCCTGGGCAACGTCCAGAAGATCGGCCGCAAGGCGCCTGTGGTCGGCTGCCTCGACAAGGCCGAGTCTCCCACCGGTCCCGGCCTGTGGTTTATGGACTCATCTTCCGCTGCTGCCGAAATGGTTACCCTGTGCGCCGCTTCGGGCTTTGTGGCCCACTTCTTCCCCACCGGCCAGGGCAACATCATCGGCAACCCCATTCTGCCGGTCATCAAGCTCTCGGCCAACCCGCGCACCGTGCGCACCATGAACGAGCATGTCGATGTGGACGTTTCCGGCATTCTGCGCCGTGAAATAAATCTGGATCAGGCAGGGGACATGCTGCTTGAAATGCTCATCCGCACCTGCAACGGCCGCAACACCTCGGCTGAAGCACTGGGTCATCGTGAATTTATCATGACCCGACTCTACGAAAGCGCGTAAGAACCATAAAGAGCTGGCGCCGGTCTGTACCCGGCGCCAGCTCTTATGGCCCTGGGCGCTCGCCCACTAATGCCGTCCAGCAAGCCGATGGCGCCCCCCCATACACTACTTGTGACTACGGTAATCAACTCAAACAAAATCTTTTCTACGCTTTATTTCAAGGTGCTTCTGGGCATCGCCCTCGGCATTGCGTTCGGTTTTATCGAACCTGACATTGCAGTCAAGTTAAAACCTCTCGGCGACGCGTTCATCAACCTTATCAAAATGATCATTACGCCGGTCATTTTCTGTACTGTTTCAGTGGGTATCGCCCGCATGGAGAGCCTCAAGGCTGTTGGCCGTGTGGGCGGAAAAACGCTGCTTTATTTTGAAATAGTTACGACGCTGGCCTTGATTATCGGTCTTATTGTTGTGCATGTTTTTCAACCCGGCGCGGGCATTCATGCAGACCCCGCCACTATGGACGCCTCGGCTCTGGGCAAATTTGCCCAGGCCAAACAGCAAAGCACACAGGAATTCATTATGGGCATCATACCCCATAGTGTGGTGGGCGCTTTTGCAGAAGGCAATCTTTTGCAGGTGCTGCTGTTCTCTGTGCTGTTCGGCATGAGCCTTTCGCACATGGGCGACAAACCCAAGCAGGCCATACTTGGCACGCTTGACCGCTTCAGCAACGCTTTTCTGGGCGTGGTCAACCTGATCATGAAGCTTGCGCCCATCGGCGCGTTCGGGGCCATCACCTTTACTATCGGCAAATACGGCGTGGGTGCGCTGGCCTCTCTTGGCAAGCTCGTGGCCTGTCTCTACATCACAAGCGCCCTGTTTGTCATTCTCGTGCTCGGCTTCATCTGCAAAATGTCCGGCGTCAACATCTGGCAGCTTATCAAGTACATGAAGGAAGAAATCTTCATTACTCTCGGCACTGCCAGCACCGAAGCCGTTCTGCCCCGCAGCATGGAAAAAATGGAAGCCCTGGGTATCAAAAAATCCGTGGTCGGCCTTGTTTTTCCCACGGGATATTCCTTCAACCTTGATGGTGCGGCCATCTATCTTACCATGGCGGCCTCGTTTATTGCCCAGGCTATGGACATTCACCTGGATCTTCAGCACCAGGTTACCCTGCTGCTTATCCTGCTGCTGACCTCCAAAGGTGGCGCGGGTGTTGCCGGAGCGGCGCTCATTGCCCTTGCGGCCACGCTTTCAGCCACCAACATCATTCCGGTTGTGGGCATGACTCTGGTTATTGGTATTGACCGCATCCTTAACGAAATGCGCGCCGTGGTAAACCTCATAGGAAACTGCGTTGCCACTGTTGCCATCGGAAAATGGGAAAAATCCATCGACCTTGAACACGCCAACCTTGTTCTCAGCGGAAAAATAAACGTCGAAGGCATGCTGGACACGAATCAGGACCTAGACACCATAGACAACGCCTCGCCGATTCCTGCGGGCCAGACCGAAAAATTGGGCGCATAGTACTCCTCCATGCCCCACATGGCGCCCATCCGTATCATATCGCCATTATTGCGGATGGGCGCAGAATTTTTTCAAAACTGAAGGTTTGCCATGCGCTACGCCATCAACAGCAGTTTCTCCCGGCCACATCCTTCCATCATTGACCAGTATAAAAACCTGCCCGTGGCCGACATCGGTGATGCTCTGGGGCGCAACGCCGCTCTGCCCGCGGCCCTGCGCCCGTTGGGTACTGCCCGCATGCTGGGTACGGCCTATACCGTCAACCTGCCGGCCAGCCAGAACCTGCTGCTCTATTACGCTGTGGACAATGCCCGGCCGGGTGATGTGCTGGTTGTCTCATGCGCGGCCTATGAAGACCGTGCCGTATGCGGCGAAATCATGGCCCATCTGGCACTCAGGCGCGGCCTGGCGGGCTTTGTCATCGATGGGGCCGTACGCGATGCCCGCGCCCTGAGCGAACTGCCTTTTCCGGTCTACGCCCGCGCCGTAACTCCCAACGGACCGTACAAGGACGCCTGCGGCGAGGTAAATGTTCCTGTAGCTATTGGCAGTGTGGTCATTGCCCCCGGCGACATCATTGTGGCTGACGATGACGGGATCGTGGCCGTGCGGGCCGCGGAAGCGGAAACCGTGGCCGCCCGGGCGAGGGAAATCACAGATGAGGGAAAAGAAAAGCTTCGTCGCATTGAAGAAGGCGGTACGCCGGACTTTTCCTGGCTGTATGAAAAGCTCGACAAATCCGGTTGCGTCATTCGCGACGGTCGTTGATCTTTCACCACCGCGCGGACCACAGGGGCAGGCTAGCATAATCAGCATCACTTCTAACGGCCTATGCTGATTGCGGATTTAAAGAAGACGGGCGGCCTCTGCCGGGCCGCCCGTCCATTTCAAGGCTGCGCCTCAAAGGGCGCGCCATTTGCCGATCATTGTGCCGGTTCCCTACACTCCCGCGCGTACACGATCATGTTGCAGCTCTTGCAGATGGCCGCGCCGGGGAAGTTTCCTCCGATACGGGGTATGGCCCCGGCACCGCGTTCGCTGATGCGCATGACAAGGCGGTACACCAGAGGCTCAAGCTGTCCGCCGGAAACAAAGAAGTTCGGCTCACCACGCTCCGTCTTGCCGGAATTAGATCTGCCGTTGCACGCTGTGCATGTGTTGGCGGTTTTCTTGAAATCTTGAGAATCTGTATCCTCAAGGGCAAAGCGCTCTCTTGCGGACGCGGCAATGCCTCAGGCGGAATCAGTCTACGGGATGTCCCGCAGCGCGGTATTCGTTGAGTTTGTTGCGCAGGGTCCGCACAGAAATACCAAGAAGGTCGGCGGCCTGTGTGCGGTTGCCGGATGTTGCCTCAAGCCCCTTGAGAATCATGATCCGCTCCATCTCATGCAGCGGAATGACCGCGCCGGGCATAGCACCGGCTGAAGGCGATGCCGCAGGCCCGCTGTCATGAGCAGCAGCGTTTGTCGCAGGCGCTTCTGCGGCAAGCGCCGCGCCACCGGAAAAGTCCGGCGCAGTTGCGGCCCCGGAATGTTCGGGGGCAAATTCCGCGTTGTCATCCTCAAACAGCGGCCAGTCATCATCTTCCAGCAGAAAATGGCGCGGCTCTACAGGACGGCCATTGGCAAGCAGCACGGCGCGTTCCATCAGGTTTTGCAATTCGCGCACGTTGCCGGGAAAATCATAGCCGCGCAGCCAGTCTATGGCGCTTTGCGAAAGCACGGTCGGGGCAAGCTGGTATTCGCGTATGTACATATTCATAAAAAATCCGGCCAGTTCCAGAATATCATCGCCGCGTTCCCGCAATGAGGGCAAGCGCAGCGGAATAACATTGAGCCTGAAATACAGGTCCTGACGGAATTTCCCCTGCTTTACCCAGTCCTCAAGGTCCCGGTTGGTAGTGGCCAGCACACGTACATTAACCTTGAGCGGTTCTGTACCGCCCACACGGTCCACCTCGCCCTCTTGCAGGACGCGCAAAAGCTTGGCCTGAAGGGAAAGGTCCATCTCTGAAATTTCGTCCAGCAGCAGCGTGCCGCCGTCAGCAAGCTCAAATTTTCCCGGCTTGCGGGCAATGGCACCGGTAAACGCGCCTTTTTCATGCCCAAAAAGTTCGCTTTCAAGAAGGTGCTCCGGCAGGGCGGCGCAGTTGACGGCCACAAAAGCCCCGTCGCCACGTTTGCTCATGGCGTGCAGGTAACGGGCAAACATCTCCTTGCCCGTGCCGGATTCGCCGGTAATCAGCACCGTAGCGCGCGAACCGGCCACCTGGCGCGCCAGATGCAAAACCCTGCCCATGGCCGGATGTTTGCCCACAATACGCGGTCCGGCCCCTTCGCCATAATGGGCCTTACGCCCTCCAAGGGTAGATGTGGCGGGCGCAGCCGCCTTGCGCTGCCCGGCTCCGTTGCCCAGCGACCGGGCCGCGGCCATAATGCGCTCTACATCCAGCGGTTCAAGCCAGTAATCCTGCGCGCCGAGACTCATGAGGCGTTCTGCCTCATCGGCGGTTCCTCTGTCCGTAATAACAATAACCGGGGGAAAAGCAGGGTCTTCAGCACCAACAGCCAGGAGATCCTCAACGCGAAAACCCGGCAGGCTGGGCCGCGCAAAAATAATGCCCGGTCCGGACTTGCGAATAAAGACAGAAGCGCCCTTGAGATTTTCCGCAATGCCAAGTTCATATCCGGCATCACGCAGGGCAGGAAAGACCGAGGTTACGGCCTGAGCGGGGGTGAGAAATAGCAGACGGCGCGTCAACATGAAATTTTCTTACCGTGTCAGGCGATACAATGCAACCAACGGATGTTGAAATACCCTGAAACAGGACCTTTTTACGGCATAAAATGGTCTGTTGGCCGGCATGACGTGACAAACACGCTTTCACGGCCGCAGCCGACGGGTTTTAACGGCATGCCCGCTGCTGACAAATACACTTGCCTGCCGTATAAAAAGGCATGTCCAATCCTCACATCCTGCACATCCTTTCTGAAATTGCCGCAGGCCGCATGCGGCCCGAAACAGCTCTTGAACTTCTGGGCGCGCAAACAGTGTGCGATACCCTGAACGGCCTGACCCTGGATACACAGCGCGGGCTGCGCACCAGCCTTGGTGAAGTTGTCCTGGCGCAGGGCAAAAGTGATCAGGCGCTGGTGGCCGCTGTTGGCGGCCTTGCCGGGCATAGCCCTGTTCTGGCCAGCAGGGTCAGCCAGGCACAGGCGGTCCTGCTGGAAAAACATTTTCCCACGGGCCGGTACTGGCCTTTGGCGCGTCTGTTTTCAGTGGGCGGCGCGCCGGGTTTTGCGCAGGCCATGCAGGCCCCCTGGCCGCAAAAAGGCGACGCGCTGGTGGTCACCGCCGGGGCAGCGGATATCCCCGTGGCCCTTGAGGCTTACGCCACTCTGGCTTTCTGGGGCAAAAGCTGTGGTCTTATCACCGACGTGGGCGTTGCGGGCCTGCACAGGCTTACTCCCCATACGGAAGCGCTGCGCGCCGCCAGCGTCATCATTGCCGTGGCAGGAATGGAAGGTGCTTTGCCGGGCGTACTGGCAGGTCTTGTATCCTGCCCCGTACTGGCCGTACCCGTCTCTGTGGGCTACGGCGTCGCATCGGGCGGCTTTGCGGCCCTTGCCACCATGCTTGCCACCTGCGTGCCGGGTGTGGCTGTTCTTAATATCGACAACGGCTTTGGCGCCGCAGCCTTTGCGGCAAAAATGCTGCATCGGGAGCAGCCTGAACAAAGCTGAACAGAAAAAACAGGCCACGCCTGAAAGATTCATGCTGCCAAAAATGGCGGCATGAATTTTTTTATGCTGCCGAAAAAAGCGTTTTTGTTCCTTTCTTCATTAACTAATTTGAATATATTGTTTTTTTAGTAACAATCCTCTTTGTTCCCGTGCATGTGCGCAAAGCAGACAAGCGAAAGTATGCCTTGCCTGCGCAGCCTGTCCTGCACATGCAACGGGCCGACAAGCCGAAAAGAGCCGCACAGGCCCGCCGGACATCAGCCCTCAAATGAAGGGCAAGCGCAGCAGCCGTACAGGGCTTTCAAGCGACCCCTCCAATGCAAACAGGCAAAGCGGCTTCAGAAGCCACATGTACTTTCTCAGCATGGTGCTGGCCTGCTGTGATGAAACACAGGGGAAACAGCCTGCTCCATCCCCGTCGGAACAATTTCACCTGCAGGCAACTCTGAAAACAAAAAATACGGGCAAGCCACAACGCGCTTGCCCGTATGCTGATATAATCTGGTATACAACGAGTTCAGAACAACAAGGTGCGGGCCTTATGCCCACCCTCCGGTAACAGCCCCGATCCCCAGCATGTTGGCGGCTGCCATGCGCCACTGCGTCTGCATGAACGAACTGGCGCTGTCCGCTGACTGAAGCTGGTCAATGGCGGCGGTAATGTCATTGATAACAGAAGGCAGGTAAGCAATGACATCAGTGGTATCGGGCGGGGTATTCTGGGCGACCAGGGTAATGCCCGAAAGTGGCTGAAAGTACATCATGACAGCCCTCCTTGCGAGAGCGGCGTTACTTCAGCGCCGCCCCTTTTTGGCGGGTTTGCTTTTTTCTTTTTCCGCGGGCTTTTCAGGCGCGGGAATGGGATTATCAGGCACTATGCTGCCCGGCTCATAGTCAGAAAGAGCTTTTTCTCCGTTAAGATAGGCCAGCTCAAGAGCCACAATTTTTTCAAATTCGGCCATGGCCTTTTTGGACACCGGCTCGCCGCGCGGGTTGATGGCCTTTGCCGGGTCAATAAACTTGCCGTTCTGACGCAGGCGAAAATCCAGATGCGGGCCGGTAGCCAGACCGGTGCTGCCCACAAAACCGATAACCTGCCCCTGGCGCACACGCTGCCCCTTGGCAAGGCCGCGCGCATACCCTGAAAGGTGCGCGTACATGGATTCCAGCCCGGCAGTATGCTTGACGATAATCTGGTTGCCATAGCCCCCGGCCCAGGCGCGCTGTGTCACAACCCCGTCACCCACAGCCTTGACCGGAGTACCTGTAGGCGCGGCATAGTCCACGCCGTGGTGGGCGCGTCTGTAATTCAATATGGGGTGCAAACGGCTGTTTGTAAAGCGCGAGGTGATACGCGTAAAGGCCAGAGGAGCCTGCAACAGGGTCTTACGCAGGCTTTCGCCCTTGCGGTTATAATATTCGGCCCTTTTGCCGTCCCGGAACATATAGGCTTCGTAGGTCTTGCCCTTATTGGTGAAGTGGGCGGCAAGAATACGGCCATAGCCCTTGTATTCGCCCTCGCGGTAGCGTTTTTCCACCAGCACGGCAAATGAGTCGCCCTGTTGCAGATCACGGATAAAGTTTACTTCCGCGCCAAAAAGGTCTGCCAGTTTGAGGGCCATTTGCGGGCTTTCGCCCATATCCGCCACAGCCTGAAAAAGATTGTCGTTGATGGTTCCCGCAACAGAATCCAGCAGTACAACGTATTCAATGGGTTCCAGCCTGGCGGCGGGGGCGTCCGTACCTTCGACCACAAGACGGTGATGGCTGTCTATCTCGTATTCAAAGCGTTTGACCTTGCCGGATTCCGTATCTGTAACCACAACATAGGGCTGTCCCTCACGGAAGGAGCGCATGGAAAAAACCTGACGCGCCGCACTGATATACTGGTGCGTTCCCTGCCCGCCGGAATTTTCAAGAACCTTGCTTACGGTATCGCCCCGTTCAAAAGTTCCGCGTACCACAGCCTCGCCGGGCGCTGCCCCGGCATCCGCCGCATCGGCGGCTGCGTCGGCGGCCAGGTCTGCACTGGTTGAATCGCTGGAGGGAGAAGAAGCGGAGGAAGAAGCTGGTTCGCCGGAGCCGGCGGAATTGTTTTCTGGGTTCTGGAGTGATGGATCGCCCTGGGAGCCGTCATGTTCCTGCGTTTTTTCGCTATCCGGAACTGTCGTCTGCTCCTGCGCGGATTCCGGCCCGCTAACGGCCGAAAGACCGGGCAATCCCGCATGGCGGGCCACAACAAAACCCAGCACCGCCAACAGCAAGACCCCTGCCAACCATAGTCTTTTCATCTTTGATCCCATGAGGAGCTTATACGCATGGGCAAGGGCCTTGTCCAGTTCAACGCTCAGGCCCCCGGTACGCGCACGTTTTTTCCCATTTGCCAGTCCCTTCGCGCGTCATGCTTGCCATGGCCTTCTGCCTGCCGCATATCCCCGGGCGGACATGAAAATGCCGTTTCAACCAGCGGGTACAGCCCGCGCCAAAAGCAGGGCATGGGCAAGGCCCTGCCGCCCTATGCCTCTCTGCATAAAACTGTCTGTTCAATGCGACCCCAGAAAAGCAGCCTGCGGCACAGTGTTTTCCACAGGCATCCACAGGAAGCAGTATTTGCGGGCAATGGCGGCCCTCTTGTTTGAAATCAAGTTTTATGCTACGAGTATCTCTTGTTCCTGTGCGGCCGGGGCCGCGAAAATCGAGCCTCATGCCGAACCTGCGGGCAGAGCCTTTATCCACAGGGCGCGCCCTGCGAGGCCAATGAATCGTATATTATGCTGAAAAAAGAATTGCGGGAAATACTGGCGGAAAATCGGGCCACAGCAGGAGAAACCTGGCTGGAGAGCCTCACCCTGCGCCAGGAAGAAAACACCCTGAGGGTGGTTTTTCCGCACATGTATTTCGCCGACTGGTTCAGTCTGCACCGGCGCGCTGCCTTTGAAGATGCGCTGCGAAAGCACTTTACACGTCTGCACGAAGATTCCGTGCCAAGGATCGTTTACGAAAGCGCCACTCCTGGCGCTTTCACCGCCAGGAATCTGCCGCAGCCCGTCAGCCCGCCCCCCGGGCCTGACTGCCGCAGCAACATAACGGCTGAAGCGAAAGACCCCTTTGCAGATTTCATCTGTAACGACAAAAACGCTTTTCCTCTGGCAACAGCCAGAGAGCTGGCCGCCGACACCACATCCACGGCCTATAACCCTTTTCTGGTCTGCGGGCGCAGCGGCACAGGCAAAAGCCGCCTTCTTCAGGCCATGACATCCGTGATGTCCCGCACCGCCGATCCCGCCCGCATGATATGCTCCAGCGCCGCCCGTTTCTGCTCTGAACATCTTGTGTGGGCCAGAAGACCGGAACTGTTCTGGCTGCGCTATGACGTACTTGTTCTGGATGATATTCAGGACCTCGCCGGGCATGACGCCTGGCAACGCAAGATTATAACCATTATGGATACCTGCCCCGGCAGGCAGAAAAGCTCCCCGGATATTTCCCCCCGGGAAGAAACCCCACCCGCGGGTGAACAGGCACACAGAGCCGCCCCGCGCATGATTTTTGCCTGCTCCGGCCAGCCGCAGGCCCTGAAAGCGCTTGACGAACGCCTGCGTTCACGCCTTGAAAGCGGGCTTGTGGTCGAGCTTATGGAGCCGGACCTGGACGTCCGGCTGCGCTACCTGCAGACCATGTGCAAGGAACGGCACCTGCCCCTGACGCGTGAACAACTGCTTTTTCTGGCCCAGCGCTGTTCGCAGTTCCGGCTTTTGCAGGGCCTCATGCTCAAGGTGGGGGCGTATTGCGCTGTAAAAGGCAATAACCTTACGCAGTCTGACATGGAAAATATCGTGCGTACCGGAGTGGCGGAAAAAATGCCCGGCTGCCGGGAAATTCTGGGTGAAGTAGCCAGAAGGCTCAACCTGAGGCCCGAAGACGTGCTGGGTGCCAAACGCCGCCCGGACCTCGTGCTGGCACGGCAGGTGTCCATGTATATATGCCGCCGGAAACTGGGACTTTCCTACCCGGAACTTGGCCGTGCTTTTGGCGGACGTGACCATAGTACAGTCATATATGCCATTAATAAGATTAAGAAATTGCTGGTTAGTAACAAAAGTGTGCACCAACTGGTGACAGAGATTGAAATGAAAACACCCTGACCTCGTAAATCAGGGTAAAAGCTTTTGGGCTGTTACCGGTGTTCTCATAAAACACGTCGGGCTGTTCCATAAAAAATTCAATCTTTACAGGGCGTTTAAGCCGATACGAACATAGAAACACTGCCAATAATAGTTAAGGAAAGAATGTATGAAACTTACTGTTAATAAAGAGCAGATCATCGAAGGGCTGTTGAAGGCTGTTGCCATTATTCCCGCCAAGGCAGGGGCGCAGTATCTGCGCTCCATCTGGCTCAAGGCGGAAGACGGCGGCCTTTCGGTCATGTCCACTGATGCCAACATCGAGTTTACGGGGCGCTATCAGGCAGAAGTGGCGCAACCTGGACTCATCGGTGTACAGGGCAGGGCCTTTGTGGATCTGGTACGCCAATTGCCCTCGGGCGTGCTGCACCTTTCCCTTGACGAGGCTTCGGGCAACCTGCTGGTGGAGCAGGGTCGCCGTACGTACAAACTGCCTGTGAGCGGCGCCGAGTGGTTTCAGAACTTTTCCAGCTTTCCTGAAGAGAACACGGTGACCTGGTCTGGTGACTTTCTTCAGGACCTTCTGGACAAGGTGGCCTTTTGTATCAGCGATGACGATGCAATGGACGCCATCTCCTGCCTGTGTATGATGCCCAAGGGCAATGGGCGCATAGACGTCTGCGGGCTTAACGGCCACCAGTTTGCTCTTGTTTCCTTTACGCACGACGAACTTGCCGAACGCCTGCCTGAAGAGGGCATTCTCATCCAGAAAAAGTATCTTCAGGATATCAAGAAGTGGCTGGGCGTGGATGAGATTGAGCTGAGCATTACCGGCAAACGCCTGTACCTGCGCAACATGAGCAAGGCCGAGACCCTGAGCCTGCCCCGTGCCGCGCACCAATACCCGGACTACAGCATCTTCATGAGCAAGCTGGCCAGCGAAGACATGCACCCCATGACGCTTGACCGCAAGGAAGCCATGGAGGCCCTTGGCCGTATTCTTATTTTCAATACAGAAAGCGACCGCTGCACCTATATGGACCTTTCCTCCGGCGAAGCCCTGCTTTCTGCCCAGGGGCAGGACGTTGGCTCGGCCAGCGAAAGCCTGGAAGTAACTTACGGCGGTGACATCAAGCGCATCGCCTTTCCCACCCGCAACCTTATGGACGTGCTGGCCCACTTTGTGTCGGCCAAGACAGACATGATGCTTACGGGCGCTGAAGGCCCCTGCGGCATACGCGGGGCCGATGATCCGGACTACACCGTTATCATCATGCCCATGAAGGTTTCGGAAACGACATATTATAGCGAGGAAGACGTTTAATGGCTCTCCAAAACCCCGTCGACGGCGGCTACACCGCTTCTTCCATCACCATTCTGGAAGGGCTTTCGGCTGTTCGCAAGCGCCCGGCCATGTATATCGGCTCAACGGACGCGCGCGGCCTGCACCATCTCGTTTACGAAGTGGTGGATAACTCCATTGACGAGGCCATGGCGGGGTTTTGCACGCGCATCACCGTCATTCTGCATGCCGACAACAGCGTTACCGTGCGTGACGATGGCCGCGGCATTCCCGTTGATATCCACCCCAAGGAAGGCGTGCCTGCCGTTCAGGTAGTCATGACCAAGCTGCATGCCGGCGGCAAGTTTGACAACACAAGCTACAAGGTTTCCGGCGGCCTGCACGGCGTGGGCGTGTCCTGCGTTAACGCGCTTTCCGAAGAGCTGACAGTCACTGTGCGCCGTGACGGCAAGCGGTACCGGCAGCGTTATTCCCGTGGGCTGCCGCAGGATGAGCTGACTGTCATTGGTGAAGGCGTGGACGGCCACGGCACTACCGTGCGCTTCAAGCCTGACGAGGAAATTTTTGAGGTTTCCGAATTTTCTTACGACACGCTGAAAAAACGCTTTGAAGAGCTGGCCTATCTCAACAAGGGCCTGTTTATCGAATGCATTGACGAGCGCATCGGCGAAACCCACGTATTTCACGCTGAAGGTGGCATACGTCAGTTTGTGGGCGATCTTAATTCCGGCGAGCAGGGCATCCATTCCATTGTCTTCGGTGAAGGCTTCGTGGACAATATTACTGTGGATTTTGCCCTGCAATATAATGCCGGCTACAAGGAAAATATCCTCACTTTCGCCAACAATATCCGCACCAAGGAAGGCGGAACCCACCTCGTGGGCTTTCGCACGGCCCTTACCCGCGCCATCAACGGCTATATCAAGGGTCAGGCCGACCTTGTCAAAAAGATGAAGAACACAACCCTTTCCGGCGACGACGTGCGCGAAGGGCTTACGGCTGTCGTCAGCGTCAAGCTGCCGCAGCCGCAGTTTGAAGGGCAGACCAAGACCAAGCTTGGCAACAGTGAAGTGGCCGGTCTTGTGGCCGGCGTGGTGTATGACCGCCTGAATGTCTATTTTGAAGAAAATCCCAAGGACATCAGGATGATCATCGAAAAGGCCGTGGACGCCGCCCGCGCCCGCGATGCCGCACGTCGCGCCAAGGAACTGGTACGCCGCAAGGGCGCACTTTCTGACAACGCCCTGCCCGGAAAGCTGGCGGACTGCCAGAGCAAGGATCCTTCGGAATCCGAACTGTTCATCGTGGAAGGTGACTCGGCCGGCGGTTCCGCCAAGCAGGGGCGCAATCCCAAAAATCAGGCCATCCTGCCCCTGCGCGGCAAGATCCTGAACACAGAACGCACCCGTTTTGACAAAATGCTTGCCAACAAGGAAGTAAAGGCCCTTATTACGGCCATGGGCGCGGGCATTGGCGAAGACGACACCGACCTTGAAAAGTTGCGCTATCACAAGATCATCATCATGACAGACGCCGACGTGGACGGCGCGCACATCCGCACCCTGCTGCTGACCTTCTTTTTCCGTCAGTATCAGGAAATGGTGGAGCGCGGCTTTGTCTACATCGCCCAGCCGCCGCTGTACCGCGTCCACAATTCGCGCATGGAAAAATTCATCAAGGACGATGTGGAGCTGAACAGCTTTCTGCTTTCGCGCGTCAGCGAAGATGTCACGGTAATAGCGACCAACGGCAAGGAATACACGGGTACGGCCCTCAGCAGCCTTGTGGAGCGCATTGAAACTCTTGAATTGCGCCTTGACGATGCTGAAATGACCGGAACCCCGCGTGATCTTTTTCTGGCGCTCACCACGTATCCCGAACAGGTGGATGCGGCCATGCTTGAGCGGCAGGACGCCGGGCTTACAGAATGGCTTAACGAGCGCGGCTATATGCTCACGCTGGAAAGCGAGCAGAGCGAAGATGGTGAAGAGCGTCTGTTTGCCATTTTCGAGAATACCGGGGGCCACCAGTCTCGACGCGGCATGGAGTTTTTTGCCTCGCGTCTGTACCGCATGACCTGGCAGCTTTTTTCCGAGCTGCGTGAGGAATGCGGCGGCCTGGATCTTGTCATGCGGCGCAAGGACGGCGAAACGCCCGCACAAAACCTGTTTGATCTCATGCGCATGGTGCTGGACGAAGCCCGCAGGGGCATCAATATCCAGCGTTACAAGGGCCTGGGTGAAATGAACCCCGAGCAGCTCTGGGTAACCACTATGAATCCGGAAAACCGCATTCTGCTTCAGGTTTCTGTGGACGACGCCAACGAGGCTTCGGATGCATTCATGGAACTTATGGGAGACCGCGTGGAGCCGCGCCGCGAATTTATCGAGCGCAACGCCCTGGCTGTACACGATCTGGATATTTAGGAAGGTTTTTTTGGGTAAAGCAGGGATGTGGAGCCGTTAGCTCCGCTGTTCGCGTGCCGGCCGCCTTGCGGTCAGCGAGTATCCTGCCGGAGAATGCCGTACGGCAGTCTGAAAAGAACCCTTTCCCGGGGCATCCCAAAAAACTTTTATAGGGAGTGGCATGAACAGTTAAGGCAGTTCCGTACGGAACTTCGGGGGGCATGGCCCCCTGAACCGCCGCAGACCGTTCGCATCCACCCAACATCATTACTTAGCGAGGCCAGCAGTGGCAGAAATGCAGCAGCCGCAGATAAGCATAGAAACTGAACTCCGCAAGTCGTACCTGGAGTATTCCCTTTCGGTCATCATTGGCCGCGCCATCCCTGACGCCCGTGACGGTCTCAAGCCCGTACACAGGCGCATCATGTTTGCGCAGTACGAGCTTGCCAATAACTACAACCGTCCGCACAAAAAGTCCGCCCGCATCGTCGGTGACGTGATCGGTAAGTATCACCCGCACGGCGATTCGGCGGTGTATGATGCTCTGGTGCGTCTTGCGCAGGATTTTTCCATGCGCGATCCCCTGGTGGACGGGCAGGGTAACTTCGGCTCCATCGACGGCGACGCTCCGGCGGCCATGCGTTACACCGAAGTGCGTATGTCCAAGCTGGCCCAGGAATTTCTGGGCGACCTGGACAAGAATACGGTGGACTTTCGCCCCAACTACGACAATACCTTGCAGGAACCCACGGTTATGCCCAGCAAGGTTCCCAACCTGCTGCTCAACGGCAGCTCGGGTATTGCCGTGGGCATGGCCACCAACATTCCGCCCCATAACCTGGGCGAACTGTGTGATGCCCTGCAACTGCTTCTGGATGAACCCCAGTGCAGCATTGACGATCTTATGGAGCATGTGAAAGGCCCGGACTTCCCCACCAGCGGCTATGTTTACGCTGGCAAGGGGCTGTACGACGCCTACCACACCGGACGCGGCACGGTGAAAGTGCGCGGACGCATGGAAATCGAGGACCGCAAGAAAAGCGCGCAGTCCATCATCATCAGGGAAATTCCCTATGGGCTGAACAAGTCTTCTCTGGTGGAAAAGATCGCGGCCCTGGTCAATGACCGCAAGATTGACGGCATCACCGACCTGCGCGACGAATCCGACCGCAGGGGCATCCGCGTTGTCATCGATCTCAAGCGGGGGACCATTCCCGAGATCGTCATCAACGCGCTGTACAAATTCACGCCGCTGGAATCGAGCTTCGGCATCAATATGCTGGCCGTGGTGGACAACCGCCCGCAGCTTTTGAACCTCAAAAGCGCGTTGACCTGCTTTGTGGATCACAGGCGCGAAGTGGTCATCCGCCGTACCCGCTATGATCTTGAAAAAGCCGAGGCCCGCGCCCATATTCTTGAAGGCCTGCGCGTTGCCATTGACAATATTGACGAGGTGGTGGCTCTTATCCGCGCTTCGGCCAGCCCGGACGAAGCCCGCGCTGCCCTTATAAAGCGCTTTGAACTTTCCGAGCTTCAGGCCAAGGCCATTCTTGAAATGCGTTTGCAGCGCCTCACGGGCCTGCAACGTGAAGAACTCATGGCCGAGTACAAGGACCTTCTGCAAAAGATCGAATTTTACCGTTCGATTCTTGAAAATGTCGAAGTGCTGCGCGGCGAACTCAAGCGCGAAATCCGCGAAATCCGCGAAACGTTCGCCACGCCGCGCCGTACAGAAGTGCTGCGTGAAGCTCTTACCGACATTGATATTGAAGACCTCATTCCTGATGAAGATGTGGTCATCACCCTGTCGCGTCGCGGTTATATGAAGCGCACCGGGCTTGAAAACTACCAGCAGCAGAAGCGCGGGGGCAAGGGCATCGCTGCCCTGTACACCTCTGACGATGACTATGTGCAGGAGTTTTTGAGCACCACCAACCATCAGTTCCTGTGCCTCTTCACCAACAAGGGCCGCATGCACCAGCTCAAGGTGCATCAGGTTCCTGAAGGCAGCCGTACGGCCAAGGGCGTGCACATCAACAATCTGCTGCCTCTTGAAGAAGGCGAATGGGTCACCACGGTGCTTGCCCTGCGCGAATTTGCCGAAGACAAGTACTTCCTCTTTGTGACCAAGCGCGGCATGGTCAAGCGTTCTTCGGCCTCTCTGTATGCCCGTTGCCGCAAAACCGGCCTTATGGCCGTGGGCCTGCGCGAAGACGACGAGCTTGTGGTGGTGCGTCCCATACGCAATGACAGCCATATTGTGCTGGCCACGGCCGACGGCATAGCCATACGCTTTTCCTGCAGGGATGTGCGCCCCATGGGCCGCGTAGCTACGGGCGTCAAGGGCATTGCCCTGCGCAGGCAGGACTTTGTGGTGGCCGGGGTTATTGTGAAGGAAACGGACCTGACCACGGAAATCATGTCCATTTCCGCCAACGGCTTCGGCAAGCGGACCAGCATCGAGCTGTACCGCCTGCAGTCGCGGGGGGGCAAAGGCATCATCAACTTCAAGGTTACCGGCAAGACCGGGCCTGTGGTGGGCGCCATGCCCGTGCGGGATGATGACGGCCTTATTCTGCTCACTTCGTCCAACAAGATTGTGCGCATAGGCCTGGATGAAGTACGCAGCAAGGGCCGCGCCACCATGGGCGTGATGCTCGTACGTCTGGACGAGGGCGCGCATGTGGTGGGCTTTGACCGCGTGGACGAAGGCGGCCAGACCGGCCATGACCTGAGCGAAGACATGGACGAGGATGTGGTGCCGGAAGGCAGCGCGCCCGCGGTTCAGGAGACGCCCGCTTCCGCCCCTGCAGACATGGGTGGAGACAAGGGCGAGGCAGGCGAAGACGCCTGATATGGATCCGCATAATGTTTTTCACTGTTGAAAAACGTGGTTTCAGGGGGGCATTGCCCCCCTGTCCACCTGAAGGACGGCAACGTCCCTCGGGCGGACGCGGTTTTTCTCTTTTTCCCCTGGCTGGCCGTGCGCGCGGGCTTGCATTGGCCGTGGCTTTTTGTTTCTGTTTTGGCTTTGCGGGCTGCGACAGCCCGGTATTGCAGGGCGATGACCTTTCCCAGGCCAGGGAGGCTGTGGCGCAGCGCCAGTGGTCCCTTGCCGAAAGGCTGCTTGAGCGTTATCTGCGTGAGGCACAGGACAGCCAGAATGCGGACGACCGCTGGGAAGCCTGGCAGCAGTTGCTGCTGGTGGTCAACGCCGCGGGGCAAGAACCCCGCGCCAGCCTGGAATATCTTGAGACCATGCTGGAAGAATATATGGACGACGACGCCCGCAGCGCGGTCGTCCTGCGGCGCATGGCCGAGGTTAATGAAAGCCTGCATCGCCACGAGCGCGCCGTGGATTTATGGAACGCCTACATAGGGCTTGGCGGCCTTGGGCCGGAGCAGGTGCTTGAAGGGCATCGACGTCTGGCAGCCATGCAGTTCAGCCTGCGGCGTTTCGATGCCGGAGAGGACACGCTCCAGCAATGCCTGGGTCTGCCCCTGCCGGACCATGACAAGATCATGTGCATGTATGATCTTGCAGACCAGAATATGGCCCGGGAGCGCTGGCAGGACGTGGCCGATCTTTCGCAGCAGATACTGGACAGCGACCCTGACCAGAATTTGCGTGGGCTGGCCGGCTATCTGCTGGCTGATGCCCTGGAACAACTGGGCAAGGGCACGGAAGCCCTGAAACAATTTGAACTGGCGCGCGACGCATACCCCAATCCGTCGGTCATCGACAATCGCATTGCGCATTTGCGCAAAAAACTGAAGAAGTAAGGCTTATGATTAAGCACGAATGCGGTGTTTTCGGCATTTATGACCATGACGATGCTGCCCGTCTGGCCTATTTCGGCCTTTATGCCCAGCAGCACCGGGGACAGGAAAGCGCGGGCATAGTCACCTTTGACGGCAAGGCCGTCCACGAGCACAGGGGTATGGGTCTTGTACCCGACGTGTTTTCCGAAGCCGACCTTCAGTGCCTTGTGGGGCGTCATGCTGTGGGGCATGTGCGCTATTCCACCACTGGCAGCTCGTCCAGCGGCAACGCCCAGCCTTTTCTTGCCAATTACAAGGGCAGGGCCATTGCCTTGGCGCATAACGGCAACCTGGTCAACGCCGCCCAACTGCGCGAAGACCTGGAAAACGAAGGGGCCATTTTTTCTACCAGCAACGATACTGAAGTGTTCATGCACCTTCTGGTACGCGCCCTGCGCCACAATGATCTGCCCGGGGCCGTCAAAGAAGCCTGTTACAGGGTGCAGGGGGCCTATTGCCTTCTGGTCATGGCTGACGGCGTTATGGTGGCCGTGCGCGACCCTCACGGCTTTCATCCGCTTGCCTTTGGCCGCATGAACGGCAGCCCCGTCTTTGCCTCTGAAACCTGTGCCTTTGACCTGCTGGAAGCCGAGTTCGTGCGCACGGTGGAGCCGGGCGAAGTGGTGGTAGTGGAGGGCAACAGCGTGCGCAGTGAGCGCCTCATAGGCCCCATGCCCGAAAAGCCCGCCCAGTGCATTTTTGAGCTGATCTATTTTGCCCGGCCGGACTCGTATGTTTTTGACGAGCAGGTGTATCAGTGCCGTAAAAAAATGGGCTGGAATCTGGCTATGGAATCCGCGCCGGATGTGGATTTTGTCATGCCGTTTCCTGACTCGGGCATTTACCCGGCCCTGGGTTTCGCGCAGCGTTCGGGCCTGCCCTACGAGCATGCAATGATACGCAATCACTACGTGGGGCGCACGTTTATTCAGCCCTCGCAGAGCATGCGCAGCTTTGGCGTGCGGGTAAAGATCAATCCCGTTCGTGAAATGATAGAAGGAAAGCGTATCTGTATTATTGACGACAGTATTGTGCGCGGTACAACAATGATGACCCGTGTAAAAAAGCTGCGTGAACTGGGAGCAAAAGAGGTACATATACGTATTTCTTCGCCGCCGGTCATGTCGCCCTGTTATTACGGCATAGATTTTTCATCACGGGGTGAGCTTATTGCCGCGCAGCACAGTCTGGAAGAAATAAAACGCAAGCTGGATGTGGATTCCCTGCATTATCTGAGCATTGAAGGACTCATGGGTTCTGTAAGCAAACCCCAGCATTACTGCATGGCCTGCTTTACCGGAGAGTACCCCGTGCCTTGCGAGGAATGCGGCGACAAGTTTAAGCTTGAAGGCTCCTGCGGTTCACGCTAATTTCTGGCCCCAGGCCGAATTTCAGGGGTTGGGAACGCCGGGATGTTTTGATTTTGGGGATGTATATTCTCAAAGCTGTACGGCGCTCGCTGTGGCCTTAACAGCGCAGATACATAGCGCCGCGCTTCAGCCGCAAGCCTTTTGGTAACGGCTGAAACGGCGTCCGCATCTTCGCTGCGGACGCCTGCCTGTGCAGCGTCAGGGTACTTTCAAGGCGAAATTTTCTTATTGCGCCACTATTGAGGACGACATGAGTATTGCACGTATCAAGGGTTTTGCGGACATGTTCCCGCCGGACAGCGACATCTTTACCCGTATGGAAAATACCGCACGGGATATTTTCGGCCGCTACGGCTTTGTGGAACTGCGCACGCCGATAGTGGAGTTTACCGAGCTTTTTCAGCGCTCCATCGGTGAAGAAACCGATGTGGTGCAAAAAGAAATGTATACCTTTCCCGACCGCAAGGGCAGGTCGCTCACCCTGCGGCCCGAGGCCACGGCGGGCGTTATGCGCGCCTATATTGAAAGTGGCCTTGCCAACAGGGAGCCTGTCAGCCGCCTGTTCACCACAGGCCCCATGTTCCGCTACGAGCGGCCGCAAAAGGGCCGCATGCGGCAGTTCCACCAGATCAACTGCGAATGCCTGGGATCGCACAGCCCGTATGCCGATGCCGACCTTATCAGCATGCTGCTGCGTTTTCTTGATGCCCTGGGGCTGGAAGATCTGACCCTAAAGGTCAATTCCCTGGGCTGTTCGCAGTGCCGTCCAAAGTTCAAGGACGCACTGCTGGCCTATCTTGAAACCGTGGACAGCGCCGCCCTTTGCGCGGACTGCGCCCGCAGGGTGCACACCAATCCCTTGCGCGTGCTGGACTGCAAGCAGCCCGGTTGCCGGGCCATTACCGACGCGGCCCCGAAGCTGCTGGACTATAACTGTCCGGAGTGCAGGGCGCATTTTGACACGGTACTTGACCTGCTTAACGGCGAAAATCTGCCTTTCGAGCTTGACCACAGGCTTGTGCGCGGGCTTGACTACTATTGCCGCACCACCTTTGAGGTGGTAAGCGGCAGCATTGGCGCGCAGGCGGCGGTGGCGGGCGGCGGCCGTTATGACGGGCTTATCAAGAGCCTCGGCGGCCCTGATGCTCCCGGCGTGGGCTTTGCCGCCGGTATGGAGCGCCTGGCCCTCATGATGGGCGCCGGGGCGGCTGTTCCGGCTGATTTTTACCTTGTAGGCATGGATGCGCAGAGCAGGACGCAGGGCTATGCCCTGGCGCAAAGCCTGCGCGCCGCGGGCCTGCGGGGCGAGATGAGTTTCAGCGAGGCGGGTTTTAAAAGCCTTATGCGGCAGGCCGGAAAATCCGGCGCGCGTTATTGCCTCATCATGGGACCGGACGAAGCGGCCCAGAACACTGTGGTTGTAAAAAATCTGGAAAGCGGAGAACAGACCACTGTGCCGCAAGCCCAGGCACTACACATTTTGCAAACGGGAACCAACTAACATGACTGAAGAAAGCCAGATGGCGGAGCAGACGGCCCAGGCGGCCGCGCAGGGCCAGGACGTACAGCAGGAACACCAGAAGTATATCACCGGCCTTGGCGACTGGCACCGCAGCCAGACCTGCGGTGAACTGACCCTTGCCAATAACGGGCAGGAAGTCTGCCTTATGGGCTGGGTGCAGTACCGGCGCGACCACGGCGGCCTTATTTTTGTAGACCTGCGCGACCGTTCGGGTCTTACCCAGGTGGTCTTCAGCCCTGATGCCGCCCCGGAAGCACATAAGAACGCCCACATTCTGCGCTCGGAATATGTGCTGGCCATAAAGGGCCTGGTGCGCCCGCGCCCCGAGGGCATGGTGAACCCCAACATGGTCACCGGTGAAATCGAGGTTGTGGTGACGGAGTGGAAGCTGCTCAACACTTCCAAAACCCCGCCCTTTGCCATTGAAAACCGTTGCGATGCGGGCGAGAACCTGCGCCTTGCCTGGCGCTATCTTGACCTGCGCCGCCCGCGCATGCAGGACAACCTGCGCCTGCGCCACAAGGTGGCCCAGTGCATACGCCGCCATCTGGATGAAGACGGTTTTGTGGAAGTGGAAACGCCCGTGCTTACCAAGTCCACGCCTGAAGGCGCGCGTGACTTTCTGGTTCCCAGCCGCCTGAATACGGGCGAATTTTACGCCCTGCCGCAATCGCCGCAGCTTTTCAAGCAGTTGCTCATGGTGGCGGGCATGGACCGCTATTTCCAGATCGTGCGCTGCTTCCGCGACGAAGACCTGCGCGCCGACCGCCAGCCCGAGTTCACCCAGGTGGACATTGAAATGAGCTTCGCGGACGAAGAAACAGTCATGGGCATGGCTGAAAAGCTCATGGCCCGGGTATTCAAGGATGTTATGGGCAAGGAGCTTTCCCTGCCGTTCCCGCGCATGCCCTGGGACGAGGCCATGGCCCGCTACGGCGTGGACAAGCCCGATACCCGTTTTGGTCTGGAGCTTGTGGACATTACCGAAATTGTGCGCGGCTCGGGCTTCAAGCTTTTTGCTACGGCCCCGCTGGTCAAGGGCATGAGGGTTCCCGGCGGCGAAAGCATGACCCGCAAGGAAATAGACGCCTTTACCGAGTTTGTGAAAATCTACGGCGCGCAGGGGCTGGCCTGGATCAAGATCAAGGCCGACGAATGGCAGTCGCCCATTGCCAAGTTCCTTTCCGACGAGGAACGCAAGGGTATTGCCGCGGCGCTGGATCTTCAGGTGGGCGACATTGTGTTCTTCCAGGCGGGCGAACCGGGCATGGTCAATGCGGCGCTGGGCAACCTGCGCGTGCATCTGGCGGACCATATGAACCTGATACCCGAAAACACCTTTAACTTCCTTTGGGTTACAGATTTTCCCCTGTACGAATATGATGAGGAAGAAAAGCGCTATGTGGCCTGCCACCACCCCTTTACCTCTCCGGCCCCCGGTCATATGGAAATCATGACCAGCGATCCCGCCCGCGCCCGCGCCCGTGCTTATGATATGGTGCTCAACGGCAGCGAAGTGGGCGGCGGCTCCATCCGCATCCACTCCGGTGAGGTGCAGCGCCGCATGTTTGAAGCTCTGGGCTTCACGCCCGAGCAGGCCGAAAGCCAGTTCGGCTTCCTCATCCAGGCGCTGGAGCACGGCGCTCCGCCGCACGGTGGCCTTGCTTTCGGTCTTGACCGCCTTATCATGTTGCTGGCAGGGGCCAACAGTATTCGCGATGTCATTGCCTTCCCCAAAACGCAAAGGGCCACCTGCCTCATGACGGAGGCGCCTTCGCCCGTAGCAGCCAAACAGTTGCGTGAACTTGGCCTGCGTCTGCGCGAGCAGCCCGGTGAAAAAGGCAAGGCTGACAAGCCCGGCGAGACGGAAAAGGCGGACTAAGCCCGGCAGAAAGGCTTGGAGCACAAGGAAGCAGCTATGATTCTTGATATTGTCACCTATCCTGATCCGCGCCTCAAAGAGGTGTGCGAGCCTGTTGCGGAAGTGACGGACGAAATCCGCCAGCTTGCCGCTGACATGCTCGAAACCATGTATGAGGCCCCCGGCGTGGGACTTGCCGCGCCTCAGGTGGGGCGCAATATACGCATGCTGGTTATGGACCCTTCTGTGCAGAAGGATGAGCGCAACCCCCGTGTGCTCATCAATCCGGTGCTGACGCTCTCTGGCGAAGAGATCATCAGTGAGCAGGAAGGATGCCTCTCCGTGCCCATGAACTACCGGGCGGACGTGAAGCGCATGAGCAAGGCGCACCTGAGCGCCATTGACCTTGATGGCAACGCCATTGAGGAAGATCTGGAAGACTTTGCCGCCATTGTCATGCAGCACGAATACGACCATCTTGACGGCATACTCTTTATTGACAAGGTAAGCCGCCTGCGGCGCAGCCTGTACGACAGCAAGGTAAAAAAATGGCTCAAGAGAAAGACTGCCGTATAGTGTTTATGGGTACTCCCGGCTTTGCGGCCGCCAGTCTGAAAAGGCTGGCGGCCTGGCCGCGAGCCCGTATTGTCGCTGTATATACGCAGCCTGACCGCCCGGCGGGGCGCGGTCAGAAACTCGCCATGTCTGCCGTGAAAAAGCTTGCGCTGGAGCTGGGCATTCCTGTCTGCCAGCCAGCCAGCCTCAAGGGGGCTGAAGCCCAGGCCGAACTGGCGGCCTTCAGGCCCGACGTACTGGCTGTGGCCGCATATGGCCTTATTCTGCCTGATGCCGTGCTGGATATGCCCCGTCTTGCGCCGGTCAACGTACATGCCTCCATCCTGCCGGGCCTGCGCGGTGCGGCACCCATACAGCGCGCCGTTATGGAAGGCTGGCAGCCCGGGGCCAGAGCGGGCATATCCATAATGCGCATAGGCAGCCGGCTTGATGCCGGCCCTGTGTATGCCATGAGCGATACCCTGATTGGTGAGCATACTTCAGGCAGCCTGCATGATGCCCTGGCGCAGATGGGCGCGGAGCTGCTTGTCGCCGTTCTGGATGACCTGATGGAGGGCAGGGCGGTGGCTGTGGAGCAGGATGAAAGCCTCGCCACCCATGCGGCCAAGCTGGGCAAGCGTGACGGCTATATAAACTGGACGCGCAGCGCGGCTGAAGTTCACGCGCAGATACGCGGGGTTACCCCCAAACCCGGCGCGCGCACTGTGTTGCATCTGGATGCAGGAACAGACTTTGCGGCCCAAAGCATGCCGCTGATTGTTTCACCTGGAACAATCGGAGAACCTGCCGCAGATTCCGCACCGGGTAGCGTGCGGCATGACGGGCAGGGCATCAGCATTGCCTGCGGCGACCTCTGGTACGCCCTGGGCATGGTGCGGCCTGAAGGCCGCAAGGACATGCCGGTGCGTGATCTGCTTAACGGCAGTTTAAAAAATCTGCCGCAGGGCGTGTGCGGCGAGGCGCGATCGCCGGAAGAGTCTTTGTAGGGCTTTGTCCTCAGGCCGTGTCCAGAGTATTTTATTAGTGATATTTTTTGTGGGGAAGGCCCTTTTGCAAAAGGGCCTCATCCCCTACGACCCCACCGCCCAAAATTTTTGTTCCAGGGGCTGTCTCCAAAAAAAATGATTTTGCGCCAGGGCAAGGGAAAGGGAGTTTTTACGAAAGGAGTGCACTCTTGCGGTGCATGACCGGAGTAAAAAATGGCCTTTTGATGCAGCCCGGTGGATAAAAGAATTATGGAGAGACAGTTCCTGGTTTGCGTCTGTGAGAAAAATTCTCCTGACCTGAGCCGGGGGACCAGAGCCGCGCCTTTCAGTGTCCTTCAGTCACGACACTGCCTCAAAGTTGACCTGCCCCGGTGAGGCTTATTGGGGCCTCTTTTTTTTCTTTTTCGTATGGTGGGAAGGGCAAAGGCTCTTTGTTGCGCCTGGCCCTTGTGAGGCGTAAAAAAAGCCATATGCCCTTTTTTCTTCAAACCGGGCCTTTTTACCGGCCTTTTTCATGCCCGCTATGCTCCCCCGAGGTTTCATGAAGCTGCGTAAATCTCCCTTCTCGCTGCCGCCCGAACAATATGGAGGCGCGCGCAAGCGCATCTTTATCGGACTCATGCTGGCATCCTGCCTGGTGGTCTGTCTTGGGCTGGCGGTTTTTCTCATCCTGCCCTGGACCGACCTGCTGGACGGCATGGTCTGGCTTGAGCGCCTCAGCATTACGGTGGGCCTTGTGAGCATAGGGGCGCTCATGTGGCTGTGCCTCATGCTGGTGTTTCACATTTATACCGGCAAGGCGCTGCCCGGCGCGCGCAGCGTGCGACACATCACCATCCGCCTGTTCTTTCCGCTTATGGAACTGCTGGCAAAATTTGTGGGTATAGAGCGCGGCAAGGTGCGGCGCAGCTTTATCAAGGTCAATAACGAACTGGTGCTTTCCTGCCGCAGGGCGGTGCAGCCCAAAGAACTGCTTTTACTGCTGCCCCATTGTGTGCAACGTTCATCGTGCCCACATCGCCTGGTGCATAATGCCGACCTGTGCCGCCGGTGCGGGCAATGCCCTGTGGGGGATCTGCTGCACCTGCGCGACAGGTACGGCATACGGCTTGCCATAGCCACCGGCGGAACCATCGCGCGCCGCATCGTGGTGCAGACCAGGCCGCGCTGCATCATTGCCGTGGCCTGCGAGCGCGATCTTACCTCGGGCATACAGGACAGCTATCCCTTGCCGGTTTTTGGTGTGCTGAACATGCGGCCCAACGGTCCCTGTCTGGATACCCTTGTTCCGCTGACGGCTCTCGAGGATGCCGTGCGGCTGTTTCTTGGGCTTGAACATATGGCGGCACACGGACAGGCAGGCGAAAAATGCCCGTCTGCCGATGCGGTAATACCTGATGGAGAGGGCAGAGCATGAGCAGAAACATATCGTTGCGTAAGCTGCCCTGTAACGGCCGCACATCTGCCTTGCGGGGGCTGTTGCTGGTTGATGACGGGCTGAGCGCCCAGCAGGCTCTTGCGGCTGTTCTGGACGGTCCTGTAGCGCACGGGACTCCGGATAGCTCGCGCCAAAAGAGCCGTGCCGAAAATGCCGGCAGGTGCCAGGGCCTTTCAGCGCAGGACAGGGCGCTCTGCACTGAACTTGTATATGGTTGCCTGCGTACAGAACTGCGACTGAATTTTTTGCTGGGTAAAGTGTTGCCCAGGCCCCAGGGCTTGCCGCGCCCCATGCAGATACTGCTGGCACTGGCTGTATACGGCCTGCTGTTTCAGGACAAGGTTCCGTCTCATGCCGTTGTTTATGAAGCAGTGGAGCAGGCCCGAGCGCTTTTTGGGCAGGGGCTGGCCCGGGTAGCCAACGGCGCATTGCGGTCTTTGCAGCGCATGGGAGAGGAACTGACGCAGCCATCCTTTTATGAGAGGCAGCCGGGTGCAAAAAAACACCGGCATGGCGCGGGCGGGCCAAACAGTTTTTTGGGGCAATGTATATTTTATTCCACCCCCTTATGGATTGGTGAGCTTTGGCGCTCCGCCTACGGTGAAGAGGCGGCGCTGAGGCTCATGCAGCGCTCTTTTGAGCGGCCCTGGTCCGCATTGCGGATTAATGCCCGCCATACTGATGCCGCAGCCCTGTACGCGGCTTTGACGGCTCCGCAGGTGGCAGAATGCGCTCCTGCGATGGCCGGATTATCCGGCGCGGCCACTCAGGAAAACGGGACGGGAAAACCAGATTTTTCAGATTATCATGCTGATATTGCAGATAAAGATGAATCTCATGCAAGGCAGGGCAAAGGTTACGCGCCTGTTGCCCTAGGGACGTGGGGCCTTGCTTTTGCGCCGGGAACCATGCCGCGTGAGGCTCTTGGCCTTGACCTGCGGCAATGGCAGGCGCGGGGAGCGTTAAGCTGGCAATCGGCGGGATCACAGCAGGCTTTGCTTGCCCTTGGCCTCGACCGCTGGCATGAGCCGGTGTGGGATGCCTGCGCCGGGCATGGCGGTAAAAGCGCGGCCCTGATGGAGTGGGGTGTACCGGTGGGCTTGTGCACGGACCGTTCTTTTGCGCGTTTGCGGGGGCTGCCCGCCCAGAGCGTAACACTGGGGCTGCCTGTACCGCCGCACTGCCTGGCTGATGCATGTAGACCTCCGGTAGTCCGATGGCCCGGCCACATCCTGGTGGACGCGCCCTGTTCCGGCCTGGGAGTGCTGGCCCGAAGGCCGGATATCCGCAGACGGGAACCGCAGCATCTTGCTGAACTTGAAGTCCTGCAGCAAAACATGCTGGGCGCGCTTGCCGATATATTGCAGCCGGGCCGGGAACTGGCCTACATAACCTGCACCCTCAACCCCGCGGAAAACGAATGTGCTGTGAGCCAACTGCTTGAAAAAAATTCTGATCTGACAGTTGAGCGTCAGTGGCAGACAGAACACAGCCACCCCTGGCTTGAGGGAATGTTTGGCGCTGTGCTGCGCAAGAAAGGCTGAGGGTAAAAGAGGGGCAGGGGGTTCGGGCTTTTGCTGGTCTGGTAGGGCGGATACGATTGTTCGCCATAACAGGCGTATAAATATGGTAAAACAGGCCCTGGACGGTATATCCCGCCCGGGGCCTGTCTGTAGTATGCGCAATGCGGTTTTTGAATGTGCTTCAGGGTGTTTTGTGTGCAATGCCTTTATTGTCTTTTTTGACCCGCCGGTGCGGGCGGGGCAAGCTTGGCACTGGTACACTCTGACATGCGCTGGCTGTCGTGGTCTGTCGCCTGCCGCACAGGGCCATCCATTTATGCGATTCGATACGCCCTCAGCAAGCATGCAGGCAATTTGCGCATATTTCTTGTGATGGCCGCCAGCTTGCGAGCTGCCAACGCCAGTTCAAAGTATGCTTGCGCTATTCGCCTTCAAGGGCCACGCCGAATTTTTCCAGCAGCGCGTCTAGTTCCTGCTTGTTGGTGTAATTCAATGAAATGCGCCCGCCGTTTTCGTCGCCGCTTATTCTGGCGGCGCAGCCAAGGGCGCTGCTCAGGTCTTTTTGCAGCACCTTGAATGCCGGGCTTTTCTTGCGTGAAATTTTTTGTGGCGCGGTTTTGCGGTCTTGTTTTTCTTCTTCCAGCCAGGGGAGGGCGGAGTTGCCGCGCCAGAAGGCTGCGGCGTCTTCTGCCTCACGCACGGTCATGCCGTGGCTTTGTATGCGCAGGCGCAGCGCTTCGGCAGCGGCAGGTTCGTCAATGCCAAGAAGGCAGCGGGCATGCCCGGCGCTGATGCGCCCGGCCTGAAGGTTTTCTCGCGCGGCGGCGCTCAACTGCAATAGACGCAGTGCGTTGGCAACGGCCGGGCGGCTTTTGCCAAGGCGTGCCGCCAGTTCTTCCTGCGTGAGGTCCAGAGCCTCGCGCAGAGCCTGAAGGGCCTCGGCTTCTTCAATGGGGTTCAGGTCTTCGCGTTGCAGGTTTTCAATAAGCGCGGCGGCCATAACCTCTTTGTCGCTCAACTCACGGATATACACGGGCACAGTATCAAGACCGGCCATCTGCGCGGCCCGCCAGCGGCGCTCACCAGCCACAATCTGGTAGGCTTCGCCTCCTGCGAGAGGGCGCACCAGCAGGGGCTGGATAATGCCCTGAGCCTTGATGGAGGCCGCCAGTTCACGCAGGGCGTTTTCGTCAAAGTGCCTGCGGGGCTGACCCGGATTGGGGCGCAAAGAAGAAACGGGCAGGGTGCTGCTTGCCGCTTCATGCTCGCGTTTGGGTTCAGAACCGCCGAAAAGCGCGTCCAGACCTCTTCCCAATCCCTTCTTGTTGCCGCTCATATGTATCACCTCATAAGTTCTCGCGCCCGCATCCGGACGCCTTCAGTTGCTGTTTCAGCATGAAAAGTGCTTTGCCAGGTCGGGAGCCTTGACAAGGCTGTCCGTGACACGGCAACCTGCGGCATGCCACGGCCATACTATTTTCCCGGCGTGAGCCGCCGGGGCATCCAGCCGCACAGTCTGCGGCCCCAAGCCCGCGCCCGGCCGTGCCGCAGGCAAGCAAAAGGACAGGTCAATGTTTGAGCATCCCGAGCTACGCTATGTCACTGACGCCAAAGGCAATGTGGAAGCTGTGCAGCTTTCGTACAAACTTTGGGAACAGATCGAGCCAAAGATTCGCAACCATATAAGCTGTCAGCCGGCGGACAAGCCCCTTGTGCAGGCAGAAGCGCCTCTTAAAGGTTTTGAACAGCTTTTGCAGTACTGGGATTTTAAATATCCTTATACACCTGACGTGGCTTGCCCCCATTGCGGCGCAAAAACCGATGACTGGCGTACAGACCCTGCGCAGCCTTTTCTGCTGACCAACGCCAATATCGGCGGGCTGCTTGTTTTTCTTTGCAAATGCTGCCGCACGACAATCAGGAAAAAGCATTTTCACAAGCATGTGGCGGTGGAGCATACCACTCCCAAGGCGGAGTAGCCCTTTCCATTTCGCCTCTTCGCCATTTCCGGCTGTCAGGACCCGCATGCATCAAGCGCGCGGGTCCTGCTTTTTTTGTCCGCAGCGCCGTAGGCGGTACTACCGGCTTACTGCAGCACCGTGCTTTTTTTTGAGGGCCGCCGCAGCACCACTTCTTTTGACAGCCCAAGGTAGGCATCCGCGCCCTTGGATTTGATGTCGTAATGGATGATGGACTTGCCGTGGCTCGGCGCTTCAGACAGGCGCACGTTGCGCGGGATGACCGTTTCAAAAAGATGGTCGGGAAAGCAGCGCCGCACTTCATTTTTTACTTCGCGCGTGAGGCGGTTGCGTGTGTCATACATCGTCAGGACCACGCCCAGCAGTGAAAGCTCCGGATTGAGCCGTTTTTTCACCTGTTCGTAGGTTTGCAGCAGCTTGACGATGCCTTCAAGCGCAAAAAATTCGCACTGTAGCGGAATAAGCAGTTCCCTGGAGGCGCACAAGGCGTTGAGGGTAAGCAGGCCCAGCGAAGGGGGGCAGTCCAGTATTATGTACTCATAATCTTTCTGAACGGCCTTGAGGCATTCGTTCAGATAAAATTCGCGCGCCATCTTGTCTACCAGTTCCAGTTCAACGGCTACAAGATTTGTGCTGGCGGGCAGGATGTCCAAAAACGGCGATCGGCTTTTGGCGATATTCTGGCGTACCTGTTCCGGCTCATAAAATGTGTTGTACAGGTCGCCGTGCAGATTTTCCTGCTGTAGGCCAAGTCCGCTGGTGCTGTTGGCCTGTGGGTCACAGTCAACAAGCAGCACTTTTTTCTCCATAACGGCCAGCGCCGCGGACAGGTTGATGGCCGTGGTGGTTTTGCCCACGCCGCCTTTTTGGTTGGCAATGGAAATAATGCGAGCCATGAAAGCCTCCCCGCCGAAAGGGCAGTGGTGTAAAATTGCCGTCTGCCGGTCTTTGCGTGCAGACAAGCCGTGCGACGAGCCTGTTTTTGAACGTTTCACATGAAACATTTGTAAAAAACACGTCAGCACATTGTGTAGTTATTAAAAGAGAGAGCGTGTACCGTCAAGGTGTAAAAAAAATAGACTGCAAAGCTAAAAAAGTTAAAATTTTCATAGCCGGAGCCTTGCCCCCCAGCGTGTTTGCAGGGTAAAATAGGGACGTTTCTGAACATACTGAACATGATGGTAGGCGTGTATGGGTTTTAAAAAGATCCTTCTGGTTGATGACGAGGAAGAAGTCACACGCATCCTGGCCAAACGGCTGGGCCGCAGAGGCTACGAGTGCGCCACGGCCGCGAATGGGCAACTGGCCCTGAACGCGATGGAAGACACGGCGTATCATGTTGTTATCATGGATGTGAAAATGCCCGTTATGGACGGCATGAGCGCCCTGCAAAAAATTCACAGGCTCTGGCCGTGTACGCAGGTCATTCTTCTTTCCGGCCATGCAGATATGCAACTGGCCGTGCAGGCCATGAGCGAAGGGGCTTTCGGCTATCTGATGAAGCCCGTTGACCTGGATGAACTGCTGTTTAAAATTGAAGATGCCGCAACGCAATGCCAGCTTGAGGCAGAGCAGGGTGGCGCAAATAATCCGTCTTGATAGACGCTTACAGGATGCTTTATGACTGTACTGAAAAAAGCAGGGGCAATGGCCCTTTTGGGCTTGATGACTTTTCTGGGGTGGTCAACCGTGGCGCAGCAGCCTGCACAGGCTGCATCCATTCAGGTGACGGAAGAAAATCTGCCGCAGCTACTGGAAAAACTTTTTCAGGAGCGCCCGGACCTTGTCATGGACGTGCTGCGCAAGCATAGCGAAGCCGTGCTTGATATTGCGCAGCAGGGTTCAAACCTGCGCCGCCAGCGCAGCCTTGAAGCGCAGTGGAACCAGGAAATGAAAACGCCCAAGCCCGTCAAGGTGGAAGGGCGCCCTGTGCTTGGGGCAAAAAATGCCAAGGTGCGTATAGTCGCATTTTCTGATTTTACCTGCCATTTCTGCCAACAGGCCGCAGGCACGGTGAGCGGCATCATGAAGGAGTATGGCAAGGACGTGAGCCTGGTATTCAAAAACCTGCCGCTGGACGAGAAAGGCCCGGCCAGCATCGCATCCAGATATTTTCTTGCCGTAGCCCAGCAGAGCGAAGAAAAAGCCTGGAAGTTTCATGACGCGCTTTTTGCTGACAGAAATCGGCTTGTGACCGAAGGTGAAACTTTTTTGAAAAAGACCGCCCAGGACCTTGGCGTGGATATGAAGCGCCTTGCCAAAGACGTACACAGCAAAAAAGTTTCGGATATTATGGATGAAGACCAGCAGGACGCGCAAAAACTGGGCGTGGAAGGAACACCGTACTTCCTGGTCAACGACCTGGTCGTCCGTGGAGCGCTGCCGCCCGATCTTTTCAAAAGGGCAGTTGATATGGCTAAAAGTCAGGCAGACAACAAGCCCGCAAAATAAAACGCAGAGTTTTTGTTAACGCAAGATGGTATCCTGAAAATGGTTTGCTTTCTGCCAAAAAGGGCAGAGCAGGGCTACAGCAGAGGATAAATCCGGATAGTCGGCGTCGCCCTTATGTGCAGGCCCCTGATGCAAGCGGCCGATAAACCTCTGATACAAGTTCTTGCCGTAAACATCTGTCGCAACCGAAAAGACATCGGTTTCTCATAAAGGCCCTTCGCAGAAATGCGTGGGGTCTTTGTCTTTTGCACGGCGTGTGAGAGGGCCGTGGCCAATGCGGGGCCGCAGGTGAGGCGCTGCGGTCGTTGGGCGTTCCGGGATGTGGAAAAGCTGTTTGACGTAAGGGCATTACAGCCCGATCCGGTCGCGCAAGGCTGAAGTGCGCGGCCTGCCGGTCGCTGTTGCCGGGTACTGCCACAGGAATGCAAGGCCGTTATGGCGCGCTGCTTTTGACGGTGCGCCCGCTGTGTATGTGGTGGTGGGGGCGGTATTATGGCAGGGGCGCAGTTGAGGCCTTTCATATACCGCTGTGATGGCGAGTGGAGAAAAAAAGGCTGCGTTGCGCCAGTGCCGGTAGAAACGCAAGGCGCACGGTCCCCCTGCCTTGCAATGGCGAGGTGCCGGCTACGGCTGAAAACTGATGCGAGGTGTACGCGAGGGAGGGGGGCGCTCTGTGCAGAGCTGGCTTGCTGCGGAACCTGTGCACAGGTTGCTGCAACTGGGGGGATGGGCAGCTACGGCTAGCCGTAGCCGGGAGTGGTTTTTCCATGCTTTGTCGCTGGGCCTGTGGCCTCAGCCGGGGTATCCGCAGTGCCTCTGCTGCGGACGACACGTCCCATCCATTGCCGTAGTTGTTCAAGGTCAGCTTGTTGCGTTTTTTCAGATGAGTGGAGCAACAGGCGCAGGGTGTCCAGCTCTTGCCGCAAGTCCGCATTTTGCCCGTCAGCACCGGCAGCACCGGAAGCTGTCTGGCTTGCCTGTGCGGGCAGGCGTTCCACAACGGCATGCAGCAACTGCGCAATCCCTTCCAGCGCCGTGGCTTGCCGCTCCATCAACTGCAATGCTGCTGAAGGAAAAAAATCCTGGGCGGGCGGTTGAGCGGCCTGAAGCGGGGTATTGCCCGCAAGTGCCACAGCATTGCGCGGAAAGCGCGCCAGAAGGGCGTCTTCCACAGCAGCCGCAGTGCGGGATTTTTGCATCTGCTCAAGTATGGCGGCGATAACCTCAAGCGTTTCCGGGCGGTAGCGGCGTCTTCTGCCTTCACCCACACTGGGAATAAAGGCGGCAAAGCGCTTGCAGTAATAGCGGGTTGTGGATTCCGGGAGGGAAAAATGGCGGGATATGTCCGCAATGCTCAGCAGGCTTTCACTAATAGCAGTTTTGCGCGCCATGTCTCCTCCTGTGCGAAGCGTGAACTTGCATATTGTTGCGTTGTTGCCCCGGCCGCCCAAAGAAATACGCCTGAAAAAGAGCAGGGCCGCGGGAGACGTCATAACCGCAACAAAGAAACTACGCTGCGCATTTTCTCACGGGTTACGCGAAAACAATAATAATGGCAAGCAAAAGCGGCAAAAAAGGGGGCTTCTGGCAGGGATATTGCGCAATATTGATATTGTGGAAGTGAAAATCTTACGTCGTAATATTGCCATGTGCAGAAGCTGGTGCAGTTGCTGCCGTAAAGGGGAATGGCAACGCGCATGAAGCTGCGGCAAAAACGAGGCCGCAGCATGGGCCGGAAACCGCGAAAAATGAAGCTGTTGCGCGTCGAGACTGTCTGGTGGCCGCGCCAGAGCGGCAGCCGTGGCGTCGTAAGCGCGGTTTGTCTGCGGTATACACGGTAAATGCCGAAAAGACGCGCATGGCTTGGCACGGCTGCGCAGGCAATAGCCGGATGTTGCGGAAGATGGGCAGGTTGCCGGATTCGATAGCCGGAGCGGAGCGGACGGAGAACCGCAATATGTGTTGCGGCATTGCGCAGTGTACGTCGGCAGGGGGTTGATCGCCCATAACCCCGGCAACAGGTATCGGATGGCGGCGCCTGGTCAGTATGCTTTCCGGCAGAGCAGGGCGGCGTGATCAACATCGGGATCCGTGAGATCCGTGCTTGTCCGCGGGGTGGCGAAGGCCGGGTATGCCTGTGTTCAGGCTATGGCCGTACAAGAATCCCCACGGTCATAGTTGACGGCTTGCTGCCGTACACGGGGCCGGGGGGCAGAACGCCTGCCGTGCAAGGGCCTGTGGCCTGCATTCGCATCGTTCGTCAGGGTGGCGTCAGGCTGTCAGCGCACCACACGACGCACGGCAATAAGTTTGCTGCGCCAGTAGGGAATGGTTATGCTTTCCATGCGTACATTTTGACCCCGCCGCGGGCTGTGGATAAAGCTGTCGCCCCCGGCGTAGATGCCGGTATGCAGACCGCGCGGGCTTGAACCGGTGCGAAAGACAACGATGTCTCCGGGGCGTGCCTGATCCTTGGGGACGGCATACCCGGCCCTTGCCTGGTCCACGGTAATGCGGGGAACCTTGTAGCCATTCTGCTTGTAGACCCACCAGATGAGCCCGGAGCAGTCAAAACCCTTTTGCGGCGACGCGCCGCCGGAACGGTATTTTTTCCCCATCTGGCTATAGGCCGTGCGCACTACCTTGTGGGCGGATTCCGGAGCTGGGCCGGGATCTACCGGACGTTGCAGACCGCACCCGGCAAGCAGAAAAAAAGCGAGCATGAGCAGCGCGGCCCACGGCTTTGAAAAAATATGTATGTCAGTCATTCCTTTCATGGCAGCCTCATACACAGATACCCTTGCGGGCAGGCGGTTTTCTGTGCAGCCCATGCCTTTTATGGCAACAGGACAGAATACTTGATAACCCGCGATGTTATTCAAGCATAATGTGTGCCAGACGGTTTTGGCGCAGTAAAAGGGATGCTATTTCAACTGGTAGAAATTGTTTAGAAATGCCGGATATTTTTTACAGCAACTTCTGCCGGGTCTTGCGTCTGCATTCTGACACGGCTCGTGCACAAAGAGTGCCTTATGCGGCCTGTTTGCATGATGCCAATCGCACAGGAAAACCAGCGTAGTTTCCTGCTTCTCCACAGGCCTTGCGCTGCAAGGCCTGTGGAGTCCGCAAAAAAACTGGAAATAAATATTTTCAAGGCCGCTACACGTTGGTTTCCGGCTCAGGCTTTACCCTTGGGCTTTTCCTCCGACTCTGAGGGCAACAGGGAAAGGGAGCGTACAAGTGTCTGCCTGTGCGGAGTCAGGACGCTCTGGCGGCAGCAATGGCGTATCTGCTCAAGAAAGGGCGAAGGCGGCAGGGCAAGGCTTTTCCCGTACAGCGTGCGTCTGGCGCTGTGGCTCACAAAAAGCGCCCGGGCGGCACGGGTCAGGGCCACATAAAGCAGGCGGCGTTCTTCCTCTTCCTGTTCCGGGGTCTCGTGCCCGTTTTCGGCAGACGCGGCATCTGCGCACGGTGTGCCGGTTGCGGGCGGTGTGGCGCCATCAGCATTGCCGGCGCTGCCCTTGCCCGCAGCGCTTGCCACCTGCGTCGTATCCGTTGGCACATCCGTGGCCGGGCCGAAAAGCATGTCACGGCGCAAAGGCAGCAGGCCGTCCTCAAGACCGGGCAAAAAGACGGCCTGGAATTCAAGCCCCTTGGATGCGTGCATGGTCATGATCTGCACATGCTCGGTTTTGTTGCGCACCATTTCTGTTTCCTGAAGCCATGCCAGATGGTGCAAAAACTCCTGCCAGCTTTTCTGTTCTTGCCAACTGCGCTTCAGTTCGCGCCAGGCCCGCCCGGTAAGCAGTACCTCTCCTGCCCAGTTTTGCCCGGCCAGCCATCCTTCAAGGTCGTCCGGAGGAGGCAGGGGACCGGCAGCGGCAAAGGGATTGCCCGTCGCGGCAGCCAGATCATTTTGCAAATTTTGCTGCGGCGTGGTTGTGTCAAATACCTGTGCCAGTTCGGAAAACCCGCAGTGCACTGCGGCCAGGGCAAGCAGCCGGGCGCAGCCGGCATCTTGCCAAAAGGCCTCTTCGACCGGGGCCGAACAAGGAATGCCCGCCTGCTCCAGTGCGGCCTTCAGCGGGGGGATCTGCGCGCGCAGGCGCACGAGAACGGCAATGTCGCCGGGGGCAAGGGTTCCGTCCAGTTCGTGAGCATCGGCGCTGTTCTGCTGCTGGTCCAGCAGGGTATGCCCTGTGGCCCCAAGCAGGGCCTGAACGCGGCGGCTTATCCAGCGCAGTTCGGCCTGCTGGTCCGGTGCGGAGAACAGGCGCAACTGCGCATTGAGGCTCTGTGCCGCCGTGAGAGGGCCGCATTGGCCCTTGTGGAGCAGCAGGCTGTGCGCCATGTTCAGCACCGCCTGGCTGGAGCGGAAGCTGCGGCCGAGGCAGAAAACAGACAGCCCGGGCCAGATGGCGCGCAGGCTGGCCTCGCTCTGGCCCGACACGCCGCGAAAGCCGTAAATGGCCTGATCCGGATCGCCAATGCCGAAAAAGCCGGAACCGTCAGGCGGCAGCATGCCGCGTATGATATCAAGCTGCACGGGCGAAAGGTCCTGCACTTCGTCCACCAGCACATGTTGCGGCAGCATGTCGCGCGGCAGGTCATCCAGATGGTCCAGCCACCAGTCCAGCAGGTCTGCGTAATCGACATAGCGAAAGCCCGGGCGTTCGGCCTTGCGGGCCGTATACCGTGCGGCGGCCAGTTCAAGTGCGGCATGCCCGGCGTGTAAGGTGTGCCGTGTTTCGCGCACCAGAGAAAGCTGGCGCCACAGTTCGCGTGCCTCGCGCGCCTGAAGTTGCGGGTTGGCAGCCATGAAAAAGCGCAGGGCAGCGTCTTCGCCAAGCAGCAGACATTCCTGCCCCTGAGCCTGGGTCACGACGCGCATACGGCCCCAGGCAAGGCCGTGCAGGGTATCGCAGCAGGGCAGGTCCCGCATGTGCGGCAAGGCTGCGGCAAGCCGCTGGCGCATTTCATTGGCGGCGCGGCGCGTAAAGGTAACAGCAAGCAGTTTGTGCGGCGCTGTACCCTGATCAAGCAGGTGCTGGATGCGCCCCACGAGCACACGTGTTTTACCTGCGCCGGGACCGGCCTGCACCAGCACAGGGCCGGGACCGGCCACAAGTGCCATGTGCTGCTCTTCGCTGAAAGCCCCTGTGCCGCCTGATGCCACAGTGCCGTGCTCCGGCTGGCTGGTTCGGGAGGCCGAGGTTGCGGCGGGGCGCTCCTTCATGAGGTCCAGCATGTTCACCGAAGCTGCCCTGGCCCGGCGCGTTTTGCCTGTCGGGGCTGCATCGGCGGCACTGCCGCCAGCGGCTTTGACGGCGGTTGCCGCGCTCGCCCCGGTCTTGCGGCTTTTGACAGGCCCAAGGCCGGGCAGGGCGCCGCGTCCTGTGCCACGCCAGGTATTGCGGATGTCGTCCAGTTCTTCAGGTGTAAAAACACGCACCACGCCGTATTCACCGTCGTAGCCACCCTGGCGGATGACCTGCCCCCGGCGCATGCGGGCTACGGCTTCACCCAGTGGTTCCCAGTGGGCGCGTATTTCCTGTTCGGGCATGCGGCAAAGAATGTCCAGCTCTGGGCCAAGCTCGCGCAGCAGACTGCCATAGCGCTCCTGTACCCTGCGTGATGCGACGCCCACACCCAGAATTTCTCCCACCACTTCGGCCAGAGGAATAAGTGGCCGGGCTTCAGGCTCATGCGGAAGCTGGGGCGACTCTTCCCTGTCGGCCAGTTCCCATACACGGTGCAGCACGCCCACCGTAAGCGGCTTGCCGCATACGGGGCAGATATTGCCGAGCTTGCGTGATTCTCTGGGTTCCAGAACCACGTTGCAGGCGCGGTGGCCGTCCAGATGGTATTTGCCTTCGTCCGGGTAGAATTCCATTGTGCCGAGAAAGCGGCAGTCCAGGGCATCCTGCGGCTGACGGCGAGCCGCCGTGCGCAACGCCTCAAACATGCCCGCATAGGAGGGACGCCCCGCAAAAAGATTGGCTTCGCGCCCCAGGTTGGCTCCGGAGTGCGCGTCTGAATTGGATACAAGGGCGTAGCCATCGAGCTGACTGACCAGCCGGTTCATTTCCGGGTCGGACGAAAGGCCGGTTTCAAGGGCAAAAATATGTTCCGAAAGGTCGCCGTAGCAGTCGGTCAGGCGGTCAAAGCCGGACTTGGAGCCAAAAAGCGCGAACCAGGGGGTCCACACGTGGGCGGGAATCATCACGGAGTCTTCGGCGCATTCCAGCATGATTTCCAGCAGGTCGCGCGAATCAAGGCCGAGAATGGGCCTGCCGTCCGAATGCAGGTTGCCGATCTGCTCAAGGCGCAGCGAAAGCCTTTCGGCATCTTCAAGGGTGCGCACAAAAATAAGATTATGTACCTTGCGCACCTTGCCATGCCGTTTGTAGATGGAGCTGATCTCGGCCTGAAGCATGAAAAGCGGCTTTTCGGCGCTGACGTCGGCCATATGCCCGCCAGCCATGACATCAAGCTGTTCCGGCTCTCCTTTGAGGCGGTACAGGCCGCTGGATTCGTCCCGTTCAAGCTGCTCTGACAGTTCCGCCCGCCATTGCGGATGGGTAAAGTCACCCGTGCCGAGAACGCTGATGCCTTTGCAGCGCGCCCATGCGGCCAGATGGCGCGCATTGAGGGCCTTGCTGGTGGCCCGGGAAAAACGGGAATGAATGTGCAGGTCGGCTATGAAATTCATATGCGGTTCTCTGTCATGATGCGGTGAAAAGAGCGCTGTCGCCGGAATCGTTCCGGCTCAGCCAGGGGCAAAAACGCAGCGCTTCGGCTGTCCATAGCGGTCTGCCGTCGGAAGAATCGCCGTGCAGGTACAACGGCGCTTCAAGCGCCGCATCATGGGCCGCATTTTTGCGTGACGCCACCAGTACACGCAGGGCAGGGCCGCCCGAGCGGGCATGCACGGGCAGAATACGCCTGATCCCAAAGCGGGCCGCCTGCAGGGCGGCGCACAACTGCGGCAGGGCGCGAGCGTCATGAATGCAGAAAAAATAGCCCTGATGGCGCAACAGCATGGCGGCGGCACGGCAGAATGTGTCCAGTATTTTTTCTCCACCGGCGGCATTGCCGTTTCCGCGCAGGGCGCGCTCACGCATGGCCCGGGGCGAAGGGCGGCCCCCGGTATCGTACGGGGGGTTGGCCATGACAATGTGCTGGTTTCCGGCAAGCCGTTTTTCGCCCGCCGGGCTGGTTCGCACCTGTGGCGGCGCGGGAGCAGCAAGGGCGGCCAGAGCGGGCCTGTCGGCAAGGTCCAGCACGGCAAAGCGCGTTTGCCCGGATGGAACGGCCGGTCCGGCTACACCAGACAGGTCGGCCTGTTCGGCCAGGTCAGCCGAATCAGGCAGATCGGATACGTCGGGCAGGCCAGCTTGGCCTGCCTGGCCGGAGAGCCCCAAAAGGTCGGCATTGCGCCGTGCGGCCTGCACCAGCGGCTCCTCACGCTCAAGGCCCAGTCCCGCCACCTGCGGGCAGCGCAGGGCAAGGGCCAGCAAGGCCGCGCCACAGCCGCTGCCAAGCTCCGCAACAGGTACATGGGCCGGGCCAGAAGGCAGCCCAGAAAATGGCACCGGGGAGCTGTCAGCCACGTGCCTGTGTTTTTTTGCTTCCACATGCCGCGCAACAAAGGCTGCCAGCAACAGTGCGTCCGCACCAAAGCGAAGACTGCCCTCGGGCTGTTCCAGCCCGGCCGGAAAGCGCGCTCGGGCGCTCATGACATCGTGTGGCGCGATATGCTGCGTCATCGTCACTGTGTGCCGCCGGGCGGCATGCTCTGTCGCCGCATTGCGGGCGTACCTTGCGTTGCGCGCCGGGCAGCGGCCTTTGCTGCCGCCCGGGCATATTCCATATTGTTTACAGCAATGAGCCGTCCCAGTTGAACAGGCTTTCCCGCCGCATGTCGGGCAGGCTGGCTGGCGGGTTTTCCTGCATGTGCGCAAAAAAACCGTAGCCTGCGGCGGCCATTTCCTGCCTTTTGGCAGTGAGGTCAAGGGGCCAGCCGGGGTATATCCAGATATTGCCGCCATATTGCCGCGCCCAGAAAGGCTCGCCTTTGGGACTCAGGAACGGCTCGTTGGTCTTGACGCCAAGCAGGCCGAAACGGCTCAGGCCCACAGGCCAGAAGCCGGAAAGCACCGCGCCGAGGGGCAGGGGGCTTTGGCGGGGCAGGGCCAGCATTTCTTCACGCGGCAGTTCCGGGCTGACAAACGCTCCGGTAAAGCCCATGCCTGCCAGTATGCCCAGGGCAGGGGCGTTGGCCGCGTTGCAGAACGGCCCCGCCAGCAGGTCTGCGTTTTCGTCCAGGCTGTCGGGAAACAAACCGCGCTGCCACGGCTCGTTACAGACAAAGTGGCGCGCGCCGTCGCGCCAGAGGCGCGCGATGCTGCGGCGCAGGGCTTCTTCTTCGCCGGGCCAGACAACGGGCGGCAGCCACCAGCAGATGCGCTGCACCACCGTGCGCGAGATGTCGGCGCTGCGGGGCGAAAGCCAGAGGGCCTGCAACTGGTTTTTGCCGCCGCGCATTTCCTTGCCCTGCGGAATGCTGGAGCGGACGTACATGTCCGGGCGGGGTCTGGGCTTGACGGGTACAGGCATGCGCGGGCTGGATTCCACGGCCTTGCTCTGGCGGCCGGGGAACTGGTCAAGGCGTGCCTGCCAGCTTTTGAGAATGCGCATAAGCTCCGGCTCGCGCCGGTCAATAAGAAAGACGGACGTACCCGCTTTGGGCGTTTTGTGCTTGGGCAGGCGCATGATGAGGCTGCCGCCCTTGGGAATGCGCCTTGTCACGGGCAGGGTGGCATGCCAGCGCTCGTCTTCCACACCCACGCGCAGATAATCCTGCGGGAGCAGCTCAAGGTGGGGCTTCAGCACCACGCTGCCGTCCTGCTCGATACGCAGTTTACCCGCCAGAAGGCCGGAGCTGGTCTGGCCGTCGGGCGTGGTAGGCACGGTATTGTCTTTTTGCGGCAAAAAACGCGCCCGTGTGGCCGGACGGCCCAGAGCCATCTGAAGAATTTCCTCGGCAGTCTTGCGGGCTTTGGGGTCGCCGGGGTTATCGCGCAACATGCGGTAGGCCGTGACCACATGGTAGACGTAGTGCGGCCCTTTCTTGCGTCCTTCTATTTTCCAGGAGACAAGGTGGGGGATGTCCAGCAGCGTTTTGGCAAGCACGTCAAGGGAAAGGTCAAGGCATGAAAACCAGCGTCCGCTGTGTTCCTTGCGGCCCGGACCACGCATGTTCCCCTGCTTGCCGGAGCGGCCCCTGCCGTGGGCAAGGGCGGCGACTTCATTGCGGCTATACCGCCCGTCACGGCGGTCGTCGTGGCGGTCACGGGCGTCACGTGAACCCCGGCGATCCTTGCGCGCGATGTCCATGCGTGACTGCTCCTGACGCGCACGGTCCATTTCTTCCCGTTCCGCATTGCGGACAAGGGCCATTGCAGCGGGGCCGCCCTGGCGGTAGACGCGGCGGCAAGGCTGCACGCAGCGGCCGCGCAGGCCGCTTTTGCCGCCCATATAGCTGGACCAGTAACAACGGCCGGAAACGCAATAGCACAGCGCGCCGTGCACAAAACACTCAAGGTCAAGCCCTTCGGGGCAGGCTTCGCCCATGAGGCGTATTTCATCAATGGAAAGCTCGCGTGGCAGAATAACGCGGCTGGCCCCAAGTTTTTTTGCTTCCACAAGGGCGTCGGGATGGGTGAGGTTGGCCAGGGTGGAAAGAAAAATGCCGCCCTCAAAACCGGCCTGGCGCGCCAGATCAAGTATGGCAAGATCCTGCACGATAAGGCCGTCCGGGCGCACCTGGGTTGCCAGCCGTTTGGTGAGGCGGTAGGCGGCGGCAGGCTCGTCCGGCTTGATGAGCGTATTCATGGCCACATAAACGCGGGCATTTTCGGCATGGGCCAGGTCGGTCAGGCGTGAAAGTTCGGTCAGGCCGAAGTTTTCGGCCTGCATGCGCGCCGAAAAATGCTTGAGGCCCAGATAGATGGCGTCTGCCCCGGCAGCCAGCGCAGCCAGAAAAGACGGAGTGTCTCCTGCGGGGGCCAGAATTTCCGGCCGGGCCGGAGTGGGGACAGTAACAGCGTCAGACGCCGGAATAATTGGAGAATCGCTCATATTTTGTAATACTCTTTATACCATTCCACAAAGCGGGCGATGCCCTCGCGCAGGGGTGTCGACGGGGCAAAGCCCGTAAGGGCGGTGAGGTCGTTGATGTCGGCCCAGGTGGCCTTTACGTCGCCGGGCTGCATGGGCAGCATGTCCTTGCGGGCCTTCATGCCCAGCGCGTCTTCAAGGACGGCGATAAAATCGTTGAGTTCCACAGTGTTGTTATTGCCGATATTATATATGCGCCAGGGCGCTGAACTGGAAGCCGGGTCGGGCGCTGCCGGGTCAAAGGCCGGGTCCGGGCCGGGGGCCAGGGGCAGCAGGCGTACAATGCCTTCCACTATGTCGTCAATATAGGTGAAGTCGCGGCGCATGCGGCCTTCGTTAAAGACCTTGATGGGTTCGCCGCGCACAATGGCGGTGGTAAAAAGGTGCAGGGCCATGTCCGGCCTGCCCCACGGACCGTAGACGGTGAAGAAGCGCAGACCGGTGCAGGGGATGCCGTACAGATGGCTGTAGGCATGGGCCATAAGCTCGTTGCTTTTTTTGGTGGCCGCGTACAGGCTTACCGGATGGTCCACATTGTGCCGCACAGAGTAGGGTTGGGCCGTGTTAAGCCCGTAGACCGAAGAAGATGAGGCAAAAAGCAGGTGACCGACCTTGTTGTGACGGCAGCCTTCAAGCACATGCCCAAAGCCAGTCAGATTGGAGCTGAGATATGATTCGGGATTGACGAGGCTGTAGCGTACCCCGGCCTGAGCGGCCAGATTCACAACATGGCTGAAACCTTCGCGGGCAAAAAGGGCGGCCATGCCCGGCCCGTCGGCCAGATCCAGCGGCTCGAAGCGAAAGCGCGAGGCCTGGGGTTGGGCGGCCAGTTGTGCCAACCGGTTTTTTTTCAACTGCACATCGTAGTAATCGTTGCAATTGTCTATGCCTACCACGCTGTGTCCATCGGCCAGCAGCCGCGCAGCCAGATGATAGCCGATAAATCCCGCCGCGCCGGTTACCAGAACGTGCATATGATTTTCCTCCAGTTGTGCATGCAGGCAAGGTAAGCCAGATGCCGCCCGTGAGCAAGCAAAGGCCGCAGAACCGGCGCGCTTTGATGAAAATCTGCCGCGTCCGGCCGTTCAGAACGGGTATATGGGCTTGCGGGATGGGCCTTGGCAAAGTATGCTGCGCAGCCAGAGGTGAGCATGCACATATCCGACAGAAAAGAGCGCCGCGCCCCGACCGGCAGGGCTGATGGAGCGGGCGCGGAGCGCCCGGCTGACGACCGCAAAGCCGCCGGAAAATCCGGTGAAGGGGCCTCCTCCGCCAGGACGGGAAAAAGCTCTGCGGGCCGTTCGGCTTCCGCGGGCGCGCAGCCCTGGTACGCCGGGCAGCACAAAGACGCCCTTTTGTACCTCATGATAGCCATTTTCTTTGTGGAACTGGCCGTGGGCGGCGTTGCGTTTTTTTATGGCGTCATGCATGCCGCGCCGGAAGTGCCGGGCGGGCCGCCCATGGCGCGCTTTCCCTGGCTTGGCTGGGTGCTGGCCGCCATTCTGGCCCCGGTGGGCCTCATACTTATCGTGCACCTTGCCGGAACCTGGGTTTCGCGTTTTCTCGGGCGTGAAGCCGGGGATATGGCGGCTGCCTCTGGCGGAGGCGGCAATGCTGCCGATGCCGATCAGGTTCCGGAACGTCTACAGCGTTTTTACGCCATAATCCGCAATGCGCCCACTGTGGTGGTGCTGCTGGGCATTCTGCTGCTCGGGGCAGCGCTCTTTTTTGTGGACGGGGCATTCACGGCCCTTGTGGCTCTGGGTAGTTCTCTTGTTCCCTATATTCCCTGGATCGCGGGCAGCGTGGCGGCCATGATTGCCGTGTGCTACCTTGTGCATCGCCTGTTTATCTATCGGCATCACCGCATGCAGCAGGAATTTGCCTATCGCCGCGAGGTGCTGGAGCGCACGGGTATCGTGCTGGTGGATAAGAACTGTATTCCGCTGCCGCAGACGGAAGAACAGCGCCTGGCGCTGGGCGAGGCCCGCATTGTGGACGCGCAGGCAGCCTTGCCGCCGGTGGACGGCGCGCCGTCTACAGAAGCAGGGGCAGCAGGAGCGTCTGGTCAGATGGGCCGGAGCGCCTCGGGTAGTGCGGACTTTTCTTCTGCCGGAAGTGCTGAAGACGAAATTATGGATGCCGAAATCATCACGCCTGAAGCGTCCGCCCATACACCTGCCGAGGCTTCCGCAGGCAGCGGAGAAAATGAGGCCAAAAACCAGTCAGCCGAAAAAGCCTGAGCAGCCGAAATTTGACAAAACAGGCTATAGCGCCGCCATTTGCGTCAGGCCACGCCGCGCCAGGGCAATATCTGCCAGGGCGTTGACGCAGGCCGCCGCCACTGCCGAGCCGCCCTTGCGCCCAAGCAGGGTAAAGTGGGGCCATGCAGTACGGCGGAGCAGCTCTTTGGACTGGGCCGCGTTAACAAAGCCCACGGGCATGCCCACAATAAGGGCCGGGGGCGGTGCGCCCTGTTCCAGTACATCCAGCAGGCCGAGCAGGGCTGTGGGCGCATTGCCGATAACCATGATATGCCCCTGCATCTGCGCGGCGAGGGATTCCAGCCCCGCGCGGGAGCGTGTGGTTTTTTTTGCCCGCGCAAGCGCATCAAGCCCGGGCAGGGCCATGATGGGCGTAACGGTAACGCCAAGGGGCGTCAGCCGCCGCATGGGCAGCCCTGCGGCCGCCATGCGCGTGTCGGTGTAGACCGTGCAGCCCGCCAGCAGGGCGTTGACGCCCGCCTCAAGAGCGGTATGGCTCAGGCGCAGGTCATGCACGATTTCCGTATCCCCCAGGGTATGCACGCAACGGCGTGCCACCTGCCACAAAAGCCCTTCAAAGGGGCGTGGGGGCGGCATTTCTTCATCAATAATGGCAAAAGAGCGTTCTTCAATGGTCTGGGGGGTGCAGGCCGGATCCAGTTCTACGGGATGTTCCGGTGCAGGAATATGCGTCATGTGCAGGCCTCGATTTGCCGGGAGTATGCGCTCGCGGCGTCAGGTTTACGTCGTTGCTCGCTGCTTTTTGCCGCTGCCCGTCTTGTGGCGGCAGCGCGGCAGGGTGTATTCATCTCCATTGCCGGATATGGCAGCAATGTTTTTCTGATCTTCAAAACGTTCGTACTCCGGCGAAAGGCACTCCCCCTCATGACGTGAGCATGTCCCGGGGCGTCAGCGCCGCTGCCTTGAGCCATGCCCGCCAGAAACGACGGGATCCTTCAGGATAGCAGTGCAGCCACGTTCCGGCCACGGAGCCGTGGCGGCAGCCCTCCTGCCGTAAAAAAACTCCCTTGCTGTCATACAGGCTCCACAATGGCGCGCAGTGCGCGGGCAAAGGGGAATCGTCTTCACGGGCATAGTGAAATTCGTGTCCCCGCACCCAAATGGGTGCAGGCTGGCTGTACGTTGCGTCTGCCCCGGTTGGGGCGCAGTTTTGCGGTCTGTCTTGCGGCCAGCCCGGCAGGGCCTGAGCGGCCCGGTAGCCCAGGGCGGCACGTTCCTGCCCCAGGGTGCAGCGTATGGGCAAAAGCCCGGCCATGGGGTGTTCCGCTTTCCCGTCCATCTCATCATGCGTCGTCAGCCGCAGGGAGCGCATCAGGTAGATGTAGCCCCCGCATTCACCGTATATGGGAAGGCCGTTTCGGGCCAGCGCGCGCAGGGCGTCAAGCATGCGGGTATTGGCTGCCAGTTGCGGGGCGTGCAGTTCCGGGTAACCGCCGGGAAAATACAGGGCGGAACAGCCGGGGGGCGGCGCGGCATCGCGCAACGGTGAAAAAGCAGCAAGCTCCGCGCCCATCTCTGTGAGCAGGGGCGGCAGGTCGGCATAGCAGAAGCTGAAGGCCGCATCCCAGGCCATACCCACACGAAGGGGGCGACGCCCGCTTTTTTGTGCGGGTTTGTCCTTGGCGGCTGCGGGCGTGGCATACTGCACAGCGTTGGCCGCCCCTTGCACGGATTTCTGGGAGGCATGGCGTGCGGCGTGCTGGCATGCCGGCGAGTTGACGGGGGGCTGGGCGGAAAATCTGGCTGGCGGGCGCGGCATAAAAAAGCGTGCGCCCCAGATTTGTTCGTGGGTGGCAGGGCCGTCTTGTATGGCTTCTGCCATGCCGGAAGGCTTCGCAGCCGTGTTTTGCAGGCGCTTTGGCACTCCCGCCATGCGCAGCAGGGCATCAAGGCGGCAATTTTCTTCAAACCAGCGGGCCAGCGCGGGGCGATCCAGAGCGGACAGCGCCTCCCGGGCTTCCACAAGGCCGAGGTGGCGGGACTTGAGGGTGGGCGCTCCTGCGCGGGGCAAGAGGCCCAGCAGGGGGAGGGCGTCAGTTTTTTGCAGCGGCTTCAGGGCGTCTTCAATAATTTCCGCATGGCGCGGGCTGCCCACATGCGTGCAGATAACGCCCAGAAAGCGCGGGCCTGTGTCTGCCGGGGACAGCCATTGCGGTTTGTGGCGGATGTATCCTTCCACCAGCGGGGCCACGGACTGCCCAAGCCCTGCCGCGCTGCATATGAGCAGAATGGGCAGGTCCAGCAGGGCCGCCAGTTGGGCCGTGCTGCCCGCGCCGCCATGCCCGCCGTCGTACAGGCCCATGGCCCCTTCGATCACAAGAAGGGCTGGGGCGGGCGTGCCGGGGGCATGGGTTTTGGGTTTTTCGTGTCCGGCCATGCGCGCAAAGATGCTGCGCAGGCCCTTGGGCAGGCGTTTTTTGGAGGTCAGCGGGCTTTCCCCGGCTTTGGGCGGAGTTTCGCGGCACATCCATGTGTCCAGATTGGCGGCGGGCAGGCCTGTGATGGCGGCGTGAAACGCGGCGTCTATATAGTCGGGACCGGTCTTGGCGGCGCACACGGGAATGTCTCGTGCTGCCAGGGCGCAGAGCAGGGCCAGGGTGGCCGTGGTCTTGCCCGTATTGCTGCCTGTACCGGCTACGATGATGCCGGGAATGCGCGGCTCTTTGGTGTGCATGACGTCTCCGGCGGATCAGGGTGTTCCAGACGGAAGCAGCTTCTGCATCCAGGGGTTCATTTTTACGAACGGTTTTTTACAGTCTCTTACTGTTGCGCATACATATTTTTAACGCGCACCCGGCGCTCGTTGCGATTTTTGCCCAACCAGGGAGTCGCCGCGCTTTGCTGTGTTCAACGTTTGCCCCATAAACACCAGAAAAGCGTAAGAATAAAAGTTTTTGAGGGGCTGGGGGCAGGGGAACTGTTTTCAAACAGTTCCCCTGCCCCCATAAGTGCCTTTCTCTTCCTTCCCTTCTTCCCCACACTCATGCCTTAGCGTTGGCGCAGGGCCTCGGCGAGGATGGCCGCGTCTTCCTGTGGCCGGGCCTTGAGGCCCAGTTCGGCGTGACCGCCGGAGCAGATAAAGCCCTGGGGGCCAAGCTCCAGAAAACCGGCGGAAAGCACCTGGCCGTAGGGTAGCTGCTCGCGCATGTCGCTGTGGTCAACACGCCGGGGAAAGACAAAGGGAACGGGCTGGCCGGAAAAATCTTCAACTATGAGGTATTTCACGGGGCCTCCTTAGCGGTTCTGCTGGGCCTTGCGCCGGTTTTGCAGGTACTGGCGCACGGCTTTGTTGTGATCCGCAAGATTGGTGGAAAACGCATGCTCACCGCCGTCAGTGACGGCCACAAAATAGAGAAAATCGTGTTTTTCAGGGTTGATGGCCGCCTTGAGGGCCGCCATGCCGAACGAGCATATGGGACCGGGCGGCAGCCCCGGCCGCTGGTAGGTATTGTACAGATTGCCGGGATCATCCAGGTGGCTGCGGCGCAGGTTGCCGTCAAAGCCGGGGCCAAGACCGTAAATGACGGTTGGGTCGGCCTGAAGGATCATGTTGCGGGCCAGACGGTTCTGATACACTCCGGCCACGCGCGGGCGCTCGGCGTCAATGCCTGTTTCTTTTTCCACCACCGAGGCCAGGATCATCCAGGTTTTCAACTGATCCACGGCGGGCTTTCTGCCATCGGGCCACACGGGGGCGGCCTTGCGCCAGAAGGTGTCCACCATGCGTCCGGCCACGCTGCGGGCCTGGGCCAAATCCGGCTCGTCAGCTTTTTTCAGCAAATAGGTATCCGGCATGAGAAAACCCTCGGCCGTGGCAAAGGGGATGCCGTAGTGACGCAAAAATGCCGGGTCCGTGACGATCTGGCGAAAATCGTCAAAGCGCACAAGCCCGGCTTCTTCCAGCAGTTTGCCGGTCTGCCACCAGGTGAGCCCTTCGGGAACAGTAATGCGGAAAAGCACAGGCTGGCCGTTGACCAGCGTGTCCAGCACCTTTTCGGGCAGCCAGCCGGAATTGAGGGCAAAGCGCCCGGCTTGAAGGCGGCTGTCCCATTCCTTATAGCGGGCGAGCAGGGCGAACCTGCGGGCGTCGGTAATGATGCCTTTCTGCTCAAGCCCCGTTGCCACCTGGGCAAAGCGCGCGCCGGGCGGCACGTCAAAAAAGACTTCCTGCCCCTCGCTTTGCGCCGGGGTATTCAGGAAGGTATGAGCCTCGTAAGCCAGCCAGCCGCCACCGGCAAGGGCAAGCAGCAACAGCAGTCCGAGCAGGCGCAGCAGTGTTTTCATGCGGGACTCCGCTTTTGCGGGGCAAGGGATAGAAAGGACGACAGGATGCGTACGGCAGCCTGCTGGTCAAGTACGGCTTTGCGTTTGCGCATTTTAAGCCCGGCTTCGCGCAGGTCGGCCCAGGCTTCTTCAGAACTAAGTTCTTCGATCATGTAGTAAAAAGGCAGGGGAACGCGGCGCTTGAGGCGCTGGGTAACATTGCGCACCTGCCTTGTGGTCAGGCTTTCTTCCCCGTCCTGCGTGAGGGGCAGACCCACCACAACCGCTTCCGCCCCGGCTTCGATGATTTTTTCCGCCAGGGCGGCGAGAAAGAGCTTGCGGTCAGTGTAGTCCTGCAGGCGCACGGTCGCCAAGGGGAAAGCCATGCGCCCGTCAGGGTCTGACACGGCCAGGCCCGTGCGGGCCAGGCCGTAATCCACACTTACAAATTTCAACTACACCCCCATTTTTTCGCGTACCAGGCTCATGGTCCGGCAGGCAAAGGCGCGGGCGCGCTCATTGCCGTGGGCAAGAATTTCATCCACCCGGGCGGGGTTGGCATCAAGTACGGCGCGGCGTTCCTGAAGGGGCGTCAGGAATGTTTCAAGATTTTTGAGGAATATTTTTTTGCAGTCCACACAGCCCAGGGTCGCGCCGGTGCAGCCCTGGCGGATATCTGCCTGTTCTTCGGCGCTGCTCAAAAGCACATGGTAGGGAAAGAGGTTACAGACATCAGGATTGCCGGGGTCAGACTTGCGCAGACGGGCCTTGTCTGTAAACATTCCACGCACTTTTTCCTGAATATCCGTCATATTGTCGGAAAGGAAAATACCGTTGTTGTAGCTTTTTGACATCTTGCGCCCGTCAAGGCCGGGGCATTTGGCTGCCGGGGTGAGCATGGCCTTGGGCTCGGGCAGCAGGTCGCCACCGTAAAGATAGTTAAAGCGCCGGGCTATCTCGCGGGTCAGCTCCATATGGGGCAACTGGTCTTCGCCCACAGGCACGCCGTGGGGGCGGTACATGAGAATATCCGCCGCCATAAGCACAGGGTAGCACAAAAAGCCCGCGTTGCCGAGATCCTTGTTGCTGATCTGTTGCTGCTGTTCCTTGTAAGTGGGGTTGCGCTCAAGCCAGGACACGGGCGTGATCATAGAGAGCAACAGCGAAAGTTCGGCATGTTCCTTTACCGCAGACTGGCGGAAGATCACGCAGTCTTCGGGGTTGAGGCCCGCACCCACCCAATCCTTGACCATTTCGCGGATATTCTGGCCGACCTTGGACGGGTCGGCATAGTCGCTGGTGAGGGCATGCCAGTCTGCCACAAAAAAGTAGGCTTCTTCTGTGTGTTGCAGTTCAACCCAGTTTTTCAGCACGCCGAAGTAGTGGCCGAGGTGCAGGGGGCCGGTGGGCCGCATGCCGGAAACAGTGCGCAGTTCTTTGCTCATGAAAAACAGTCCTTTGAAATTATAAAATGCCCAGCAGAGACAGCAGGCCACGGGCGCTGCCGCTCACCAGCGGACCCAGCACCATGCCCAGCAGGCCGGTAAACAGCAGGCCCAGCAGGATGATAAAGCCGAAGCGTTCGACGCTCAGGTAGCGCAAGGCCGCATTGAATGGCAGAAAATAGGCCACAACCTTGCTTCCGTCCAGCGGCGGGATGGGCAGCAGGTTAAGCCAGCCCAGGCCGAAATTGATGATGACCCCCGCCTGCATGGACTTGAGGGCAAAGATGTAGAAATTGCTGTACTGCCACTCAATGGGCGGAAAAAAGTTCAGCGTAAGCCGCAGCAGCACACCGAAAATCCCCGCCAGAATAAAGTTGGTCAGCGGTCCCGCCAGGGCCACCAGCATCATGCCCTTGGCCGGGTCACGAAAGTAGCGCGGATTGACGGGTACGGGCTTGGCCCAGCCGAAAACAAAGGAGCCGCTGAGGCTTGTAAGCCCGAAGACCATAAGCCCCATAGGGTCGATGTGCGGCAGCGGGTTGAGGGTCAGCCGCCCCATCATGCGGGCCGTGGGGTCGCCACAGCGGGCGGCGACCCATCCGTGGGCCACTTCGTGCAGAATGATGCCCAGCAGGGCGGGAACCGCCGCGATGGACAGGGTGTTCAGGGCCTGGGCTATATCTATATTAAACATGGTTGGCGGGTACCATTTTCCCTGCGGCGCAGCAAGCGCGGCCACGCCGATGAAGGTTGGGCGGGTTAGCCGGAAGAAGCCACCTTGCGCACCAGCACCTGGTCGCCGGGCCATATGCGCCTGTCAGGGGTGAGCAACTGGCCGTCACGAGCCACAAGGGCGGTTTCTTCCGCAAGGCCCAGGGCTGCGAGCAACTGGCGCGAAGTTTTGGGCCTGGGCAGGGAGAGGTGTTTTTCTTCAGGCTGTAAAAGCACAACGATGCGCGCGCCCGTGTGCTCGGGCTTGACTACCTGGCAATGGGCGGGAATTTCCACCGGGGCGCGTTCGTAGCGGCGGCCTTCATCTTGCGGTTTTGCGGATGCTTCTGTCATGGGAACTCCTTGTACCCGTAGTCTTAAAGATATTCTTCCAGCAGGCCGCAGGTGGCGCAGACCAGCGGGGCGCATACTGTCGTAAAAAGGCTTTTTTCCACAATAAGGGCGCGTTCTTCGGGGACGGTAAGGTCATGCCCCAGTATCTCCCGGCAAAGAAGGCCGCCGTGGGAACGGGCAAAGGCCGTCATAAAGGCGTCGCGGCGGGAATAAAGGTTCCGTTTGCGCTCGCGGGAGCAGGGACCGCCGCAGCCGTGCGCCAGGCCAAGAACCATGAGCGCTCCGGTAACGCAGCCGCAGGTGGCGGCCTGCCCCATGCCCGAGCCGAAGCAGGACGCAGCGCGCATGGCCTCGTTCGTTTGCAGGCCAAACCGTTCGGAAAAATGGGCAAAAACCTGCTGGGCGCAGATAATGCCCATGCCGAAGTTTTCCTGTGCCTCGGCAAGCTCCATGCCCTCATGTGTGCGCTGTTCCATCAATATACCTGCATGCGGTGCTGCCGCACAGTCCGGGGTCAGGCCCCGGCATAGTAGTAGAGAGCGGTCACAACCGTCATGCTGGCTGCCCGCAGGCCCTGGTTGGCCAGAATAAGCCGCAGTGCCAGTGCGGGACGGAAAAAGCCGGAATAGGACGGCAGTTGATGGCGTATGGCGCGCATGGGCGTGGACAGGATATTGCCCACCATAAGGGCCAGCACTACGTCGCGGGCGGAAAGGCCGCCTGTTTGCAGTACGCTGCCTGCCGCGCCCAGCGCCGCACCCAGTTCCGCCGCCAGATGCAGTACGATAATGCCCATAGCCTGCGGCTTCAAGAAGGAAAGCCAGGCCATATGCTGCGAAAGCCACTGCTCTGCCAGGGCGAAGTAGCCGAACTGCTGCAGCAGATACATAAGCACGTAGATGGGCGCGGTAAAGTAGACCAGCTTGGGCAGGCGGCGGGTAAACCGCTTCCATGCCTTGCGCAGGGCTGCGGGCCAGTCGGTTTTTTCGTTGCTGTCGGCCTTGCAGGCCGCACAGCCCGGCGGCGGGGGCGGTAGCAGATGCCGGGCCAGCACCACGGTAAAGGCCGTGCGCCCCACGGCGGCCAGCAGGGTAAGCCCCACATAGATGATGGCGGGTGTACCCAGTACAGGCCATGTGAGCAGGAATATGGTGGGGGTATGCACCATATAGGCGGGCAGGCTGTTGAAAAGATTCGCCAGCATAAGTTCCCTGTCCGACAGTTCGCCCATGTTATGGCTGTCGGACAAAAGGCCGTTGGCTGCCGCTGGAGAAACAAAGGCCAGGGAAAATCCGGCCCCGGCCACTTCGCGCAGGTGGGCCAGCCGTGCCAGGGGGGCTGCCAGCCGTGCCAGATGGCGCGTCCAGCGCAGGGCCTCCAGCACATTGGCAATGAGCAGTCCGGCGGCCATACCCATAAGCAGGCGTAAAAGCGGCCAGCCCAGGGCATGCCAGAGAGCTGCCAGGGAAAAGGCGTTTTCTGCGGTGGAAGGACTTATGGGCATGGTATTGCGGTGTTGCGGCTTATGCCCGGAGCGCGGCGACAGGCCAGCGCCCGGACACGGTGGTTATCTGTCAGGGTTTATAGCCTGTATCCGGCGGCAGGTCACGGCGGCTTGCCTGGGCGCGGGCCAAAACGTCGCAACGTTCATTTTCAGGATGCCCGGCGTGTCCTTTGAGCCAGTGAAAGCTTACCTTGTGCTGGCGCAGCAGGGGCAGCATGCGCTGCCACAGGTCTACATTGAGCACAGGTTTTTTATCGGACTTGACCCAGTTTTTTTTCACCCATCCCCACAGCCAGCCCTTGCTCACACTGTCGCACACATAGCGGGAGTCTGTGTACAGGTCCACGGTGCAGGGGTTTTTGAGCAGGGCCAGGGCCTCAATGACGGCCAGCATTTCCATGCGGTTATTGGTGGTCAGGGCGTACCCGCCGGAGAATTCCTTGCGGTGGTCGCCCTCGTCCAGCCTGAGGATGGCGGCCCAGCCGCCGGGGCCGGGATTGCCGAGACAGGAGCCGTCAGTGTGAATGGTCACGTTTTGCATTGTATTCCTTGAAAATCATGAATTGGCACGCGCCGTTCCGCCCCTGGCGAGAGTGCGGCACGGTGTGACGCGGATGGCGCGGGGCAGGAGGTGTCAGCTTTATGGCGCGGGCACGGCACGGCGCAGCATACACGGCATGGGGGCGGGGGGCAATGCGCCTTCGCGGCATCCATAGCACGAAAAACCGGCCTTTTCCTTTTGAGGAAAGGGCCGGGCGGTGTTTGACAGGTTGGGCCGCGGGGCGGATCAGGCCCGCTTGAGGGAGTCGATTATCCGGGCCAGTTCCTGGGCCTGGGCAGCCAGGTCGGAAACGGCCTTGCTGGCCTCACCCATGGCCTGGGCGGTTTCACCGGCAATGGTGTTGACGTGCTCCACAGAGCGGGCGATTTCTTCAGATGAGGCTGACTGCTGCTCGCTGGCCGTGGCGATGCTGCGTACCTGATCGGCCGTCTGTTCGGCCAGGCCGAGGATTTCTTTCAGCGCGTCGCCGCTGCGCAAGGAGAATTCTGTAGCCAGGTTTACCTTGTCCACCGCGGCATCCATGCGGCGCACACCATCATGGGAGCTTTCCTGAATGGCGCGGATGGCCCTGCCCACATCCAGAGTGGAGGCCATGGTTTTTTCTGCCAGTTTACGCACTTCATCGGCCACCACGGCAAAGCCGCGCCCGGCATCTCCTGCCCTGGCCGCTTCAATGGCCGCATTGAGGGCCAGCAGGTTTGTCTGGTCCGCGATGTCGGAAATGACAGTCATGATTTCGTTGATGGCCTGCGCATGCGCGGAAAGTTCATCCATACTGGTTTTAAGGGCCATAGTGTCGCTTTGCACATCGCTGATGGCTGTCTGGCACTGTGAGGTTATCTGTTCGCCTTCGCGGGCTTTCTGTTGCGTAGCGCCCGAAAGATCTGCTCCGGACGAGGCGTTTCTGGCGACCTCAAGCACGGTGACATTCATTTCTTCCACAGCGGTGGCCGTGTCTGCAATGCGGCCTGCCTGCTGTGCCGCGCCATGAGAAGACTGCTCGATCTGGGCTGAAAGTTCTTCAGAAGCGGAGGCAATGATATTGACCACGCCTTCAAGCTGGGCGGCGGCGTCAAGCAGGCCTTCGCGGCGGGCGTTTTCCGCCCTGGCCTGGGCTTCTTCAGCGGCATGCTGCGCTCCTGCGGCCTTTTCAGCGGCTTCCTGCGCCCGGCGCGATTCTTCCTGCGCACGCTCGATGTTTGCCTTCAGGGCGCTGACCATGGCTACAATGGCCTTGTACACGCCTTCTTTGGCGTTGCCGTCGTCCACATTGTAGTCACCCTGCACAACGCGGCCGGCAATGCTGTTGAGCTCGCCGGGGTCCTTGCCCAGCTGCTTGTGCGTGCTCCGTATGATGAGCACCACGGTAAGCGTGCCGGCGATAAGCCCGGCCGCAAGCAGAATGATGATCAGATTTTTCGATGTGGCGTACAGGTCATCGCATTCCTTGCTGGCCGCGTTGCTGCCCTCGGTGTTGATGCGTACCAGTGTTGCAAGGGATTCACGTCCCTGTTCATAAATCCCGCGGGACTGCACACGGAAAAGCTGCAGGGCCTGATCCAGACTGTTGCTGTCAGCCATTTGTGTAATGCGGGAGCTGAGATCTGAATATTCCTTCCACTGCCGCGAAAAGGTTTCATACGCCTGGCGTTCCTGCGCAGAGCCGATAAGGGGTATGTACCGTGCGGCAATGGCAGAAAGGCTTTTTTGCGAGCTTTCCATGCGGGTTTTATATACCTGCCGGTACTCATCCGTTGGGGGTGTTGTGATGAACAGGGCTTCGGCCAGCCGGTAATCAGAGGCGATGATGTTAAGTTCCATGGCGCAACGTGTAGACGGTAGCCATTCGTAACTCAGCTCTGTTGAACCGCCATTGATTTTTGCCATTTGCACGAGACTGAATGTACCGAGAATGGCAATGAGCAGTAACAGGAATGCCGACATGAGTGAAAGCTTTACTCCAAGCTTCATTTGTTCCCCCGAATAGTGTGATAATAGCCTGTTTTTTTCTTATATCTGGCATAAAAATGAATGGTGCAGTTTTGTTTTTTCATGCAGTATTCTTTTTTATAAGCCGATATTTTATTGTGTATATAATTTTGGGGCAGATTTTTTGTGATGTTTATTATTGTTGTAGTCTATTATCGGAATAATTACTTCTAACTTATGGTTTGCATCAATATAAAAAATTGTGTTCAAAAAAATGTTTCAGTTGAGTGAAATAAAATAACTATATACATACAGTATTATTAAAAATATAAACTTTATATTTATATATATTTTATCATTATAAAATATATAGTATGTTTTTTGTAGCAAAGTTTTTTTATGCCAATGTATATTTTGTGCTATGTGTATGATGATATATTGGAAAGACCATGCTTTGTATTATAATGAGTGCGTGTTGGCCCGGTACGGGGCAGCACGGCATATGCCCTGCGTTCTCGGGAACTGTCCGGGCGTGGCAAGTGCAGCGTGTTGATAACGGGGCAGGAACGAAGAGAGGCGGGCGGAAAATAAAAAATGGCCGGAGGCATACTCCGGCCATTACGTGCAGGGGCGCGGCGGGCGGGCCGCCCCGTGCGTTCGCCATGAGGAAGGTGTGCTTCCCGCTACGGCGATTTTTTCAGGCACTCCGGCTTGCGAACATTTTTCTGGTCGCAGGGCGACCTGAAAAACGGGCAGCAGCGCCATGCCTGCAAGACGAACCTGGCACAGCCGGTACGGCGAGGCAGGCTACGAACGAAAACAGCAGAGGTGTTTCGCCGTCAGGCAGTCATGTCAGAGTGAACATGCTCTAATAGCGATAGTGGTCCGACTTGTAGGGGCCGTCCACGCTAACGCCGATATAGTCGGCCTGTTCCTTGGAAAGTTTGGTCAGCTTGGCGCCGAGGCGGCCAAGGTGCAGGCGGGCCACTTCTTCATCCAGTTCCTTGGGCAGGGTGTAGACCTTGTTTTCCAGCTTTTCAGTGGCCAGTTTGATCTGGGCCAGGGTCTGGTTGGTAAAGCTGTTGGACATGACAAAGCTGGCGTGGCCTGTGGCGCAGCCAAGGTTTACCAGGCGGCCTTCGGCCAGCACGATGATGCTGCGGCCGGATTTGAGAGTCCACTTGTCTACCTGCGGCTTGATGTTCAGGCAGGTGATGCCGGGCGTGTTTTCCAGATAGGTCATTTCGATTTCGTTATCGAAATGGCCGATATTGCACACAATGGCTTCGTCCTTCATGCCTTCCATATGCTTGCCGCTGATGACGTGATAGTTGCCCGTGCAGGTCACATAGATATCGCCGTAGGGCAGGGCGTCTTCAACCGTGGTGACTTCATAGCCTTCCATGGCGGCCTGAAGCGCGCAGATGGGGTCGATTTCGGTCACAAGAACACGTGCGCCGAGGCCGCGCATGGACTGGGCGCAGCCCTTGCCCACGTCGCCGTAGCCGACAACCACAACCACCTTGCCGGCGATCATGACGTCAGTGGCGCGCTTGATGCCGTCGGCCAGCGATTCGCGGCAGCCGTACAGGTTGTCGAACTTGGACTTGGTCACCGCATCGTTGACGTTGATGGCCGGGAAGAGCAGTTTGCCCGCGGCTTCAAGCTGATAGAGGCGGTGCACACCGGTGGTGGTTTCTTCCGACACGCCCTTCATGCCGGCGGCAACCTTGTGCCAGTGCTGCGGGTCTTCCTTGAGGCGCAGCTTGAGGCGGTCAAGGATGCACTGCAATTCCTTGTTGTCGGTCTTTTCGTCAAGGATGGCGGGGTTGTCTTCAGCTTCCACGCCCTTGTGAATGAGCAGGGTGGCATCGCCGCCGTCGTCCACGATAAGGTCGGGACCGGAGCCGTCAGGCCAGGTAAGGGCCATTTCAGTGCACCACCAGTAGTCTTCAAGGGTTTCGCCCTTCCAGGCAAAAACCTTTGCCATGCCCAGGTCGGCAATGGCGGCGGCGGCGTGGTCCTGCGTGGAAAAAATATTGCATGAAGCCCAGCGCAGGTCCGCGCCAAGGGCGTGCAGGGTCTGAATGAGCATGGCCGTCTGGATGGTCATGTGCAGCGAGCCGGTGATCTTGAGGCCCTTGAGGGGCTGGCTGGCCCCGTATTTTTTGATGCATTCCATAAGGCCGGGAACTTCCCGCTCGGAAAGCTGCATTTCTTTTTTGCCGAAGTCGGCCAGGGCCATATCCGCAACTTTGTGCGCCAGGCTCAGATCAAGAGCTTTGGTCATGTGTTTCTCCTATCCTTTGACATAGTATGTTTGTTTGCATTGTGTCCGGATGCGCACCGTGGCGCCCCTGCTGCCCGGAAAACCCTGCGGCCTTGCGGCGTTCAGCGGGCCTCGGCAGTAAGCAGGAACAGCGTCAGCCCACGGTCCACCGGCTGCTTTGTACAGGAAACCGTGCGAAAGCCCACGGCATCAAGGTCTGTGGCCAGCCCGCTTTCTTCAAAGCCGAGCCAGCGGTCGCCATAGCGGTTGCGCATGGTTTCATCTGTATGGCGCAGAAAGTCCGCCACAAAAAGGCGGCCGCCCGGAGCCATGATGCGGTGTATTTCGCGCAGGCCCTCAATGGGTTCTGAAAGATGGTGCAACACAAGGTTGATGCAGGCAAAGTTCGCTTCGTGGTCGCGCAGGGGCAAATGGCTCAACTCGCCGATTCGCAGGGAAACCCTGTCTGCCGAGAGGTCTTCGGGCGTAAAGCGGCGACGGCAGATTTCGAGCATGCGGGCCGAGCCGTCCACACCGATGACGCCCCGCGCCAGCGGCAGCATGCGGGCCAGCACCGCGCCCGTGCCGCATCCAAGATCCACGGCCATGCCGCAGTTTGCAGGGATGGCCGCGCACACGGCGTCAGGCAGGTCAAAAGAGCCCAGAACCTCACGGTTCAGTTCGTCCCAGTCTTCAGCAATGGCATTGAAAAACTGCCGGGTTTTCAGCGCGCGCTCTTCCAGCATCTGGGCGGCCATGTTCAGGTCTGCCCGCATGGCTGCATCGGCCTGCACAAAAGGCATGGCAGCGCGCAGGAACTCCCGTTCTTCGCCCGAGCGGGGAACCGCATAAAAAACCCAGAGGCCATCGCGCCGCGAGGTGAGCAGCCCGGCCTCGGTGAGAATTTTCAGGTGGCGGGATACACGCGACTGCCCCATATCAAGGATGCGCACCAGTTCGTTGACCGACAGCTCGTAATGCAGCAAGATGTGCACAAGGCGAAGCCGTGTTTCGTCAGAAAGTGCTTTGAAGTAAAGAAGTGCCATATGTTTTTCCGTAGTAAATCAATTTATGCTGATGCAAGTATCAAGTTATCCGCATATGGTCAACAAGGCCGTGGGGCCTGCCCCGATGTTGCGGAACACGACTTCCATCAATAATCCAGATATGTTACAGTGGTATCTTGCCTATGTATCCCAGAGTTTTTCGTAAAAAAGACAAAAATGCCGAGCCTGTAGCCGCAGGTACGGTGCTTGCGTCGGTGCTGGCCGGCCTTGGCGTGGAGCCGGGGCAGGCGCAAGCCCGCCATCGTCTTGCCCACCTATGGGAAAACTGGAGTATGGTGATGGGGCCGGATCTCGGCATGCTGGCGCGCCCCCTGGGTCATCACAGGGATTTGCTGCTCATCGGGGCGGAGGATGCCATGCTGGCCCAGGAACTGCATCTCATGAGCGGCGAACTGCTGGAGCGGGCCAATGCTTTTATGGAAGAGCCTTTTTTCGGCGGCATAAAAGTTTCTTTGCTTATGGGCAAACCCGGTCTGGATGTGACGGCCTGTAAACCCCTGCCCGAAGAGGAGCAGGGCTGGCGTGCGCCCCGCCGGCGCATGCCTGAACCTGTGCATGCCAACGGCGCTTTTCTCGGGCGTATGGACCCGTCCTCTCCGGTGGCCCGGGCCTACGCGCGCTTTGCGGAAAAAGCAGGGCGTGGCGGAGTTTGATTCTTATGATGTCCTGTAAAAACAGATAAGTACGGATATGACCGCAATGCGGCACAGCAGGGGATTGCGCCGTTGACGCCGCGCCGCACTGTACGCCAGCGATATCCATGCCATGTGTTTTCCTGCTTTCCGCAGTCTTTGGGCTGCGGTCTTTTTTTTGTACTCCCCTTGCAGCAAGCTGTATTTCTCGTGTGTCGGGCATGTCGTGGCAAAAATGCCGGTTTGCCCTTTGCAGCGGTCTCGGCCGTTCCGTTTTTTGCTGCACCCGGCTTGTACTGTCCAGACAAGGCGTTACGCGAAACTGTGTGGCGAACCGCAAGGCTGTTCCACGAATATATGTTATATGTTTTTCTTATATATCAACATGATATGGTAATATAGGTTTTTTTGTTCATGCGATTTTGTTGTTTACTTGCTGCTGTTATTGACAAGCATTTGTGTGCAATGCTAGCTTCCATAAAGCGCAGCCCTCTGGCGCGCATAGTAGCGGGCAAGAGCACGCGGAGGATGGAATGAACGTGCAGAAATCTATGGAAGACATTTGTCTGAAGCACGACAACGGCGGCGATTTCAGCTTTCGTGGTCGGCTTTTTTCTGAGTGCTCGTGGTATGACGAGGCTCTTGGCATGCTCACCCGTCAAAAGCTTTATGTGACCGACACCAACGACCAGGTGTATTATATCGTGCGTTCCTCCGGTCAGGAGCGCAGCCGCCATGCGTACCGCCTTGCCGTGCGCGGCGACAATTGCATCATTCATAACGGCATGGCCGAAATGTCCCTGCAGTTCGATATGCTTATGTTGGCCGTACGGGGTCTTTGCGGGCTTGAGGCGGGCGCAACGCCCACGCTCTCAATGGTGGAAGAAATGCTCAAGGCTGCCAATGCCTGAGCAGGTAAATTCCCGATAAAATAAAGGGCGGTCTTGTCAGGCCGCCCTTTTGCGTTCTTGTTGTCTGCTCTGCTGTTGATGTGTTTTTTCAGGCGGGGCGGGCTGTCGGGCGTATTGCCGTTCTGTGGAAAGCCCTGCGCGCAATGGCGGCCTTGCGCCTTGCCATCTTCGTAATAAAAACCCTGCCGGCGCGCTGTGTTGCAAGGTTTACAGGTATGAACCAGGGGCTGCTGCAAGCGCCAGATGCCTAGTCTGTGGTTTCTGGCAGGGCAGGCTGGTTTTGTTCCTGTGCGGAGTCCGACGGGGGCGGGGGCGTAAAGTAGTTGGTCACCCAGGTAAGGGCCAGAACAAATACCGCGGCAAAAAGACCGATGACCGGGCTCCACAGCGGGGCAGCGGAGAGGGCCAGCCGCATGAGCAGAGTGCCGATAACAAAGCCCGAGTTGCGAAACACCGCATGAAAGGCGGGCATGTAGCGCTGGGCAATAAGCACCATGGTGATGTCTGAAAAGATCAGGATGGTATACAGGGTTTCAAAAAAGTTCTGATCGCCGCCCGTGGTGACAAAAAGGGCGAGATCGCGCAGTGCCGTACCCACAAAGATGATAAAAAGCGCCAGCGCCAGCAGTTTTTTGCTCATGACATAGCGCATGCGCATATCCGGTGACTGGATGAAATGCATATGGCGACGCGCAATGCGTTTGTACAGTCCAAGGCAAAGATAGACCAGCAGAGCGCCTGTGCCGGATATGGCGATGTAGAGCACAGGCGTCATGTCACCCGCAACGCTGACCGGTTCCGGCAGGTGGGCCAGCTCCTTGAAGGCGTTTCGCAGCAGAATGAGGGTGAGAATCTCAAACTGCTTGCCCATGGACTGGGACAGGGAACTGGGGATGATGAAAACAAGGCTCATGACCTCCAGTACCAGTATGAGTGTGAAGGCCAGATGTATGGCGTAAAAATGGCTGACGGGCGTTACCACGGCCAGCCAGGGCGGCAGCATTGCCTGGCGGTTCAGCTCCACCCCCAGCAAGGCCAGCAGGTAGACCCAGAGAATGAGAAGCGCTACGCGCCGTTGGGTGGCGGCACGTTCCCAGCTATGGTGCAGCCAGTCAAATACGTCTGTCAGCGGTTGTAGTTTCTCAATAAACATGCGTGCAGCACTCCGTCGTGTAGCTGGGGGCAACTGCGCGCCCCGGCCGGAAAAGCATATCCACACATGGCCAAATGTCAAAGACGGTCTTATGTCATATGGGTGACCGCAGCATGGCATGACGGAGCAATTGCACATGCCTGGCGCAACCCGGCGGGATGGGCCGCTGTTATGCATCCTGCTGTTGCGGGCGAGAAACCTCAAGGCCTAGGGCATGCCCGCCCCGGCGTTGGGCAGCGCAGATGAAAAGCAGGTCCGTCTTCATCCGCCAGCTTCACCCGCCATGCGTTACTCCAGCGGCTGACGCTGCTCCGTGGCCTTGGGCGCACGGTTTGCCCCGGGGCAGGATTTATGGGCGGCAGTCCTGGTGTTTTTATGCGGCTGTGCAGGGTCGGACCATTCCGCTGACACTGTGAAAGAACGGCATTTTTTGTACCCCTTGCCTTCCGGGCATATTGAACGTAGAAAAAGGGCTTCCCATATAACCCGCTGTCTGTCATTGTTATAGATTACATCAGCGCTCATGAGGTTAGAACGCCATGCCCCATAAGGGTCCGCATATCTCCATTTCTCCTGATTATGTGGTGAATCGTATTCTGCGCATCAATATTGACGACTTTGCCGAATGGCCCGAGTCTGTGCGCAACCTTGCCATTGCCATCGCAGAAGAACTTTTTCTGGTGGCCTACAACCCCTTTATCGATGCGGATACCGTGCGCAGCAGTGTGCGCGGCAGCTTCGAAAAGGAATCTGTCTCTCTGGCACATTATTATGCCACGGCCATAGGTGAAGGCATTACCATGTTCTGGTCGGCCCATGAGGCCGAAATGGAGTTCAGGGAAAAGCTCATCAACGCCCTGGGCGACGTCCTGCCTGCGGAGTGCATCCTGACCAATCCGGGCGCGTTGGTGGAGTCCGCCACAGACGCCACGGACCTGCGCATGGAGCTGCCCCTTCTGGTGGTGGAGCCTGATACCACAGAGCAGGTGGCCGAGCTTGTCAGGCTTGCCAATGACATGAAATTCGCCCTTATCCCGCGAGGCGGGGGATCGGGCATGACGGGCGGGGCCGTACCCGCGCGCAAGCGTACCCTTATCGTGAGCCTCACACGCCTTACCCGCGTGGACCCCATTGATATGGAAAACATGTCGGTCACCTGTGAGGCCGGAGCCATCACCCAGACCGTCATCAGTGCCGTGGACGCCGCAGGCGCGCTTTTTTCCGTAGACCCGGCCTCCAAGCAGGCCTCGTCCATCGGCGGCAATATTTCTGAAAATGCGGGCGGGCCAATGGCCTTTGAATACGGCACCACGCTGGACAACCTGCTGTGGTGGCGCATGGTGACCCCTACGGGTGAGATCATCACCGTAGAGCGTGAAAATCACCCCCGCCACAAGATACTGCCTCATGAAACCGCTGTTTTTGTGATCAAGGACGTCAGCGGCGGTGTGCGCAATGTGGTGCATCTGCGCGGCGACGAAATCCGGCTGCCGGGCCTTGGCAAAGACGTGACCAACAAGGCCCTGGGCGGTCTGCCCGGCATGCAGAAAGAAGGGGTGGACGGCATTATCACCGAAGCCTCTTTTATTGTGCATCCCAAGCCCCGGCACAGCCGGGTGATGGTGCTGGAATTTTTCGGCCGTTCAATGCATCCGGCCGCCGTGGTGGTGCGCGAGCTGGTGGCCCTGCGCAACCGTATCCGCGAAGAGGGCGATTACGCGCATCTTTCGGCTATGGAAGAGTTTAACGCCAAGTACGTGCAGGCCATCGAATACAAGCGCAAGTCCGAAAAATACGACGGCGCGCCCATTTCCGTCATCATCCTTCAGGTGGACGGCGATGACCCCTATCTGCTGGATACCTGTGTGGGCGACATTGTAAGCGTGGTCGAACAGCAGGAAAACGTGGATATCATCGTGGCCGCCGATGACAAGGAAGGCGAGCGCTTCTGGGAAGACCGCCACAAGCTTTCGGCCATCGCCAAGCGCACCTCCGGCTTCAAGCTCAATGAAGACGTGGTTATTCCTATGGAGCGCATACCCGATTTCGCGCTCTTTCTTGAGCAGATAAATCTGGAATGCACGGCCGCATCTTACCGCCATGCCCTGCAGGAAGTGGGGCGCCTGCCCGGCTTTCCTATGGAAGACAAGGACTTCAACCGGGAATTTTCGCAGGCATCCAAGGCCGCTTCGGGCGATGTTGCCGCCGCGGATGTCTCGGATATGGAAATGGCCGAGCGGGCCGAGGTCTTTCTTGAAAGCCTGAAAGAAAAATATCCGCACCTTGCCAAAAAAATCAGCAAGATACGCGATTATATGGAAGCCAGCCGCATTGTGGTCGCCAGCCACATGCACGCCGGCGACGGCAACTGCCATGTGAATATTCCTGTGAACTCCAACGATGCCCACATGCTGGAAGAAGCCGAAGAAGTCGCGGCCCGCGTCATGGCTGAATGCCAGGAAATGGGCGGCGAGGTTTCGGGCGAGCACGGCATCGGCATTACCAAGATAGCCTTTTTCAGCAAGGAAAAAATGGACGCCCTGCGCGCGTTCAAGGAACGTGTGGACCCGCGCGACGTCATGAACCCGGCCAAGCTCGTCTATCGTGACCTGCCCGTGCGGCCCTTCACGTTTTCATTCAACCGCCTTATCCGCGACATCCGCGAGAGCGGCCTGCCGGACAAGGACAAGCTCATCCACCTGCTCACCTCCATTCAGGTGTGCACGCGCTGCGGCAAGTGCAAGCAGGTATGCTCCATGTGCTATCCCGAGCGCTCCATGCAGTATCACCCGCGCAACAAGAATATGGTGATGGGCATGCTGCTTGAGGCCGTTTATTACAGCCAGGTCAACAAGGGCCGCATAGACGACCGCCTGCTCAAGTGGATGCGCGACCTTGTGGAGCACTGCACGGCCTGTGGCCGCTGCATGGCCAACTGCCCGGTGAAGATTCCCTCCGGCGAGGTGGCCCTTACCCTGCGCGCCCTGCTGGAGCACGAAGGCGCCAGCGGGCATCCCATCAAGGGCCGCGCCCTGGAATGGCTTGTGCGCGATATCGCCCACCGCGCGCCCAAGGCGGCCAAGGTGGCCTCGCTGGGCCAGAAGATGCAGAACAAGTTTCTTGGCTTTATCCCCGCTGTGTGGAAGCGCCGCATGCAAAGCCCGCTTTTTTCCGGGCGGGGGCCAAAGATGGGCTATACCAACCTGTACGAATCGCTCAAGCTGCACAGGGGGGCGGTGTTTACCCCGGCAGAGCCTGCGCCGGGTATGCCGCTTGCCCTGTATTTTCCGGGCTGTGGCGGCGCGCTCTTTTATGACCGCATCGGCACTTCTTCCATCATGCTGCTGCTCAAAGCGGGTTTTGCCGTGGCTGTGCCGCCCAGGCACATGTGCTGCGGGTTTCCGTTGCTTGCTGCCGGTATGGATACGGCCTTTGAAGACAATATGGCCCAGAACAGGCAATACCTTGCCTCCATGCTGCGCAGCCTGGCCAAACAGGGTTTTGACTGCAAATATCTGGTTACGGCCTGCGGCTCCTGCCGCGACGGGCTGGAACGACTGAACATACAGGCGCAGTTTCCTGATCTTGTCATGCGCGATGTGGCTCAGCTCACCATGCCCCTGCTGTCCCGCGATGATCTGCGCGCTCCTGTGGCCGAAGGCTCAAGGCTGGTGTACCACGGGGCCTGCCACTGCGAGTGGGCTGATGTGCACAAGGTCAAGGGGCAACGGCAGGTTGTACGCGCCCTTGGTGAATTCAGCGGGGCGGATGTGGTTCTCAGCCCCGGCTGCTGCGGTGAATCCGGCATGGGGGCCATGACCTCGCCCCAGATATATAATCTTTTGCGAATACGGAAACAGCAGCGGCTTGAGGATGCCATGGGCGAGAAATATGACGGTCCCGTGGTGGTGGGCTGCCCGTCCTGCAAGATTGGCATCGCGCGCTGCCTTATCAATATGCACGACAAACATTCCGTTCTGCATGTGGCCGAATGGCTGGCAGGACAGGTTGACGGTGAAGACCGTCGCCAGAGCTTCCGCAAAAAAGTTAATGAAACTCGCGGTGATGTGCGCGTAATTGATCTGAAGTAGACGTTGCGCAAGGCGCATTGCGGTTTTGCCAATAGTAAAGGGCCGCCCCGTAAGCACGGGGGCGGCCCTTTAATATTGGCGCAGGAAGTTATTTTTGGGCGGGGCGGCCGGCGTGGCTGTTGCTGCCGGCTTCGGTTTCGTTCAGCGGTTTGCTGACGGGGTGTGCGTCAAAGTGGGCCATGGCCCGTTTGAGGTCGTCGACAAGCAGGGAGCCGAGGTCACGGCTGAAGCCGTGGCGCACCAGCACGCGCATGACCACGAGGTCTTCGCGGTGCGCGGGCATGGAGTAGGCGGGGACCTGCCAGCCACGTGAGCGCAGGCGGTCCGAGAGATCGTAGAGGCTGTAGCTGGTTTTGGCATTGGCCTTAAAGGTCCAGCACAGGGCCGGGATGCCGCCACGCCCGTTATACAGCACTTCAAAGGGACCGAGCTTGGCGATTTCGTCGCCCAGGAAGCGGGCCGTATCGTAGCAGTTCTGGTGAATGCGGCGGTAGCCTTCGCGGCCCAGGCGCAGGAAGTTGTAGTACTGGGCGATGATCTGGCCGCCGGGGCGGGAGAAGTTGAGCGCAAAGGTGGGCATGTTGCCGCCCAGGTAGTTCACATTGAAAATCAGGTCTTCGGGCAGGTCGCTTTTTTCGCGCCAGACTACCCAGCCCACACCAAGCGGGGCAAGGCCGAATTTGTGGCCGGAAGAGTTGATGGACTTGACGCGGGGCAGGCGGAAGTCCCAGAGCAGGTCCGGCTCGATAAACGGGGCAAGAAAGCCGCCGCTGGCGCCGTCCACATGAATGGGAATGTCCCAGCCCTTGTCTTTCTGCAGCTTGTCGAGGGCCTTGCTGACTTCTTCCACCGGCTCGTACTGGCCGGTAAAGGTCACGCCAAGGGTAGGCACAACGCCGATGGTATTTTCATCGCAGCGTTTGATGACTTCTTCGGCGGTCATGATCAGGCGGTCTTTTTCCATCGGGATTTCGCGTAGTTCCACATCCCAGTAGCGGGCGAACTTTTCCCAGCAGACCTGCACGGGGCCGCACACCATATTGGGTTTGTCATAGGGCTTTCCGGCGGCCTTGCGCATGTTGACCCAGCGGCGCTTCATGGCAAGCCCCCCAAGCATGGCGGCTTCGCTGGAGCCGGTGGTGGAGCAGCCCAGGGTTCCCCTGGGGTCCGGCGAATGCCACAGGTCGGCCAGCATGTGCACGCAGCGCGTTTCTGTTTCGGCTGTCTGCGGGTATTCGTCCTTGTCGATCATGTTCTTGTCAACGCATTCGGCCATGATCTGGTTGATTTCGGGGTCTACCCAGGTCTGGCAGAAGGTAGCCAGGTTCTGGCGCGAATTGCCGTCCAGCATAAGTTCATCATGAATGGCCTGGTATACGTCGCGGGGGCGGTTTTCCTGCAGGGGCATCTGATAGCGCGGCATGGCATTTGCCATGTCCGACGCGGCATAGGTGTCATCAAGCACGGTGTTACGCAAGGTGTTTTTCGCAGTCATGCTTTAATCTCCATTGTTGCCGTTAATTGAAAAATTGCTTTCCGCACCCGTTGTGCGCTTCCATTGAGGCTTTTTGAAGGCCTGAATGATGAGCGGAATAGCGATAAAGACCGACAGACCGCCCGCCACAAGGGCCACGTACAGGGCAGGATTACCCACAGGCAGGTTGTGCGGCGGAAAAAATCCCGCCGTAAAGGCAAAAGCCACGCCTAAAAGGCCCGTACCGCCGATCAGAAACATGCCCACAATGCCTCCGGGCACGCTGTATGTTCGCGGCAGATCGGGCCGGGTGATGCGCAGGCGTATGGCTGCGGCGAACATGAGCAGATACATGGCCAGATAGATGCTGGCCGTAAGCGTGGTCAGAATAAAAAAGGCAATACTGACGTTTTTTACCAGAAAATAGATGGAGCTCAGTGCAAGAACGATAACACCCTGTATGGCAAGCAGGGCCACTGGTGCGCCAGCCTTGTTCACTTTGCCGAAAAACGGCGGCGCTTCGCCGTCACGGGCAGTTTGCAGCATGCCTTTGCTTGGGCCGGATACCCAGGCCATCACGTTGCCCACACCGCCGAAGGTGATAAGCAGGGCAACCAGCGGCACAAGAAAATCCAGATCAAACTTTTTCAGCATAAGAGAAAAAGCTTCCATCAGCCCGGCTGTGAGGCTTATTTCTTTGGGCGTAAGCACCGTTGCCACGGCAAGCGAACCCATAAGATAAACAAGAAAGGCAATGGCCGAGGCCAGCAGCATGGCAATGGGAAAATCCCGGCGTGGATTTTTCATGCTTGCGGCCTGTACACCCTGCACCTCAATACCCGAGAACATAAGCAGAATGCCCGCAAGAAAGGTCACACTGCCAAGGCCCGTGAAATGCGGAAAAAAGCGCGGATGCACATGTTCGCGTACCATATGCCCGTCTACCGGCGTGCTTTGCGTCAGAAAGGCCACGGCATTGCCCTGGTCAACCCAGAACAGGCCAAGAATGATGATGAACAGGCTTGGCACAAGCGTTCCCATAAAAACGCTGTACTTGGTCAGTGTGTTGACCGCGCCGGTTCCGCTCAGCGCCACGCCGGTGGCGCAGGCATAAATGCCTATGCTGACAAGGCCCGTGTACACGCCGCTTTGCGACAGGTGGGGGTCGCCCAGGCAATAGGCCAGAGAGGCCGCGGAAAAGCCGAGAATGGTGGGGTACCAGGCCAGGGTCTGCACCCATTGCAGCCATATGGCCACAAAGCCCCAGCGCGGGCCGAAAGCCTCTTTTACCCATATGTAGACGCCGCCCTTGCGTTCGGCAAAGGCGCTGCCCAGTTCAGCAGAAACCATGCCCGCGGGCAAAAGAAAAACAACAGTGGCAAAAAGAATGTAAAAAACCAGTGAAAGCCCCTCAAGGGCCATCATGGGCAGTGCGTTCAGACTTACAACTGTGCCCAGCGCCATCAGGGCAAGAGTTGAAATGGCGACATTTTTGGGGGGCTGTTCGGACATCCGTACTCCTCGGAAAGCTCTTGTAAATCAAGGAAGAGATGGCTGGGCGGCGCAGATGTTGCCCTGACCACAGATGAGGAATCGTTTTAATTAGTAAAAAGCTAAACATGTTTTTCTTTTTTTTACAACTTGTTTGTTGATAGCGTGCGGTGAAGACAATCTTTTACGCCCGCCTTTTTGTAGGAAAGTGAAGGGGGACTGGCCTGTATTGTGTGCTGTATCATGCTGATATAAAAATAATTTTCTATAAAGATGTGTAAACAATGACCAAGTGTGTTGACGCAATGCATAATTTTTACTAGTTTTAGTTTAATTGAAAACAATTATTCATATTGACTGTTTTTTGCCGAACGTGGGACGTTGTTGATGAAACGCCGCAAACATATCTTGGCAACATAGGAGCGTCATTATGGGAGCAGTGAAAGAACAGACTTCCGGTTCAAAAATGACTATTACGACCATAGTGATTATGAATATCACTGCGGTCGTCAGCCTGCGTTTTCTTCCTTCAGAGGCGGAATACGGCTTGGGCGCCATTTTTTATTATGCCTTTGCAGCCCTGGTCTTTCTGGTTCCCATGGCGCTGGTAGCGGCGGAACTGGCTACCACCTATCCTGAAAAAGGCGGTGTTTTCCGCTGGGTCAGCGAGGCGTTTGGTCCGCGCTGGGGCTTTTTGGCCATGGCCATGCTGTGGATTGAGGTCATTCCCTACTTTCCCACTGTGCTCACCTTCGGGGCCGTATCCATCGCCTTTATGGACCCGAACGTAAGCATGGCAGAAACTATGGCAGCCAATAAATGGTACATTACGGGCTTTGTGCTGCTAGTGTACTGGATATCGGTGTTCATTGCCCTGCGCGGCGTCGGCATATTTGCGCGGGTGTCAAAATGGTGCGGTATTGTGGGTACGATCATCCCCGCCGCCGTGGTGGTGGTGCTGGGCTTCGCCTATCTGTTCTGCAGCGGCAAGCCGCCCTTGATCGAGCTGAGTTGGGGGGCGCTGATTCCCGACTTTACCAACTTCAGCAACGTGGTTCTTGCCGCCAGTATATTCCTGGCTTACGCGGGTATGGAAATGAACGCCGTGCACGTCAAGGATATGGATAACCCCACGAAAAAGTATCCCATCGCCATTACCATCGCCTCGGTGGGTACGGTAGCCATCTTCCTGCTGAGCACTCTTGGCATCGCCTTTGTTGTACCCAAGCAGGATATCAATCTTACCCAGAGCCTGCTGCTGGCCTATGACCTGCTGTTCAAGTGGATCAATGCCGAGTGGCTGGGCTCCGTGCTGGCCGTCATGCTGGCTTTTGGCGTACTGGGCGGCGTGGTCACCTGGATTGCCGGTCCCAATACCGGTGTGCTCGCCGTGGCCAAGGCCGGGTATCTGCCCCGCTGGTTCCAGAAGACCAACCGTTTCGGCATGGGCAGCCATCTCATGATCGTGCAGGCTGTGGTTGTTACCATCCTGTCCATCACATTTGTGGTCATGCCTTCGGTGCAGGCGGCCTTTCAGATCCTGTCGCAGCTTACGGTTATCCTGTACCTGGTCATGTACATGCTCATGTTCGCCAGCGGCATCCGCCTGCGGCTGAGCCAGCCCAACCGGACGCGGCCTTACCGGGTTCCCGGTATGTACCTGTGGGCTACGCTGGGTTTTGTCGGCTCGCTGCTGGCCTTTGCGCTCAGCTTTGTGCCTCCGAGCCAGATTTCCATCGGCAGCCCTGAAACCTATATGATGTACCTGATCGTGCTGGTGGTGATCTTTGTGACTATTCCGCTGACGATCTTCGCCCTGCGCAAGCCTGAATGGCGCGACCCCAATTCAGACTTTGAGCCGTTCACCTGGGAAAAGGAAAAGACCCAGGCCGCTGCGCAACCGCAGGCCGGAACGCAGACCGGAAGCTAGCGCCCGACGTTTCATGACAACATAACAGTTTGTAATAAAGCCGTAATAGCTTTGCTATTGCGGCTTTATTTAAAAGGAAAACACCATGCCTGATATTGAAAAAATCCAGTCTGTGGTGAACAGCGCGCACGCGCAATTCAGCAAGGCCCCCGGCGGGGCCAATGCCGACTACATACCTTTTCTGGCAAATATACCGAGCGACCTTGCGGCCGTGGCTGTGGTGACGGCCCAGGGGCAGGTGGCGGCGGCCGGCGATGCGCAATACCGCTTTGCCATCGAATCCATTTCCAAGGTCTGCACGCTGGCGCTGGCGCTGGAAGATTTCGGCCCGCAGGCCGTGCAGGAAAAAATCGGCACCAGCCCCACGGGTTTGCCCTTTAACTCGGTTATGGCGCTGGAACTGCACGGCGAAAAACCTCTTTCGCCGCTGGTGAACGCCGGGGCCATGGCCTCGGCCAGTCTTGTGAAGGCAGGTTCTGCAGAAGAGCGCTGGCAGCGCATACTGAACATGCAGCGCAGGCTGGGCTCAAAGGAAATAGCCATTTCTGACGAACTGAACCAGTCGGAGCAGACCACAAACTTCCACAACCGGGGCATTGCCTGGTTGCTGTATTCCGCAGGTTTCATGTACTGCGACCCCATGGAAGCCTGCGATGTATACACACGCCAGTGCTCGACCCTGCTCAGTACCGTGGAGCTTGCCACTGTCGGCGCTACCATTGCCGCGCGGGGGCGCAATCCCGTTACCGGCGAGCAGGTACTCAAGCCCGAGCACTGCCCCTGCATCATGGCTGAAATGACCATGGAAGGCATGTACGACAGTTCTGGCGACTGGGCGTACAAGGTGGGTCTGCCGGGCAAGAGCGGCGTTGGGGGCGGCATATTGACGATTGTGCCGGGCATTATGGCCATTGCGGCCTTTTCGCCGCCGCTGGACAGCGTGGGCAACAGCGTGCGCGGGCAGAAGATGGCGGCCTTTGTGGCCAATGAACTGGGATACAATCTGTATAAAGCCTGATAGGCAAGCGTACCGCGTGCCGGACACAGCGTGTGTTCCCGGTGCGGGGTGTCTGACCTTTTCGGCCCTTCCGGCAGACATGCAGGAGGGGCCGTTTTTTTTGCATGCTGGTTCCGGGGGGCGCTACACGCTGCGCCCGTGACAGACAGCGTGCTGCTCCCGGCATGGCTGCTCCGGCTGCGGCGGGTTATTCCCTCATGGTCTCACCGGCATAATAGCGCTTGAATGTTTTGCGCCAGGCAGTGGGGCTTGTACCCACCATGCGCCGGAAGTGCTCCCTGAGCGAGGCTGCCGAGCCAAAGCCGGTGCTGGTGGCTATTTCTTCCACCGACATGGTGCTTGCTTCCAGCAGGGCCTGAGAGCGGCGTACGCGCGCCCTGGTCAGCCACAGCATGGGCGGAACGCCTACCTGCTCAAGAAATCTTCTGTTCAGCGTGCGGGAACTCATGTGGGCCTGCCTGCATATGCTGCCCAGGGTGAGGTTTTTGTGCATGTTCTCCTGTAGCCATAGCAGCAGGGACGCGAGGTTGCCGCCGGATTCCGGCCCGGTGCGGCGTATGAACTGCCTCTGGCCGCCGTCGCGTTCCATAGGAACCACAAAAAAGGCGGCAAGCTCTTCGGCGGCGGCAGCCCCCAGGTCCTGCCGGATCATGTGCAGGCAAAGGTCAATGCCCGAGGCAAGACCAGCGGAGGTGAGCACCTGGCCGTTATCCACAAACAGGATGTCGGCCTCCACATCTATCCGCGGATACCTTGCGGCCAGTTCTTCAGCAACAGACCAGTGCGTGGTGGCCTGCATGCCGTCCAGCAGGCCTGCGGCAGCCAGTATGCAGGCTCCGGTACATATGGAGGCTATGCGGATTCCGGCATCCCTGGCCTGGCGCAAAGCGTCTAGAACACCCTGGGAGCACACATCGAAGGACGGCGTGACGCCGGGTACAATAATCGTGTTCATCTTCAGCATGGCGGTCAGGGGTAATGCGCCGTCAATGCTGAACTGCCCGGATGGAACATGCCCGGTGTCGCCAATGAAACTCAGGTGGTAGGCATGTTCGCCGTTTTTTCCACAAGCCACGGAAAAGAGCTGAAAGGGGATCGAGCAGTCAAAAGGCACAAAGCCGGGCAATGCCAGAATACCGATGTTATGCATGTTCATTTTGATTCACCGGGCGGAAAAAGGTTGCGGTAGGTTTTCATTACCCTTAATGGGCCTCCGCGCCAATACGGCGGCCCCTGTATGGCAGAATCCCGCCGCTGTTTGGCAAGGCCGGGGCTTTTGCGGCGCACCGGCCGTGGTAGTCTGGGCAATCATAACCACTTACAGAGGATGCGCCCATGACAAGACGAGATTTTACCGTGTCCGCACTGTCCGCCGCTGCGGGCATGGCCCTGGCCGGCAGTGCCTCCGGTGCGCGTGCCGCCGGTACAGCCGGGGGAGACAGAAAATCGCGGCAGGATGCGGACATAAAGCCGCATATCGCCTTTGTGCTTTATGAGGGAATGACTGTGCTGGATTTGATCGGCCCGGCGGAGGTTCTGGCCGGGCCGCAGTTCCGGGTGGACTACGTGGCACGGAGCATGGCGCCGGTATATGCGGAAAGCCGGGCCGACAAGAGGCTCGGATTTATGCCCACCGCCACATTTGCTGATATCGCTTCGGCCGACATCGTGTGTGTGCCCGGCACGAGCGATCCGTACAGGCAGATTCAGCAGGAAGATATGGTGGCGTGGCTGGCAGCGGTGGGGCAGAAGGCGCAATGGATTACCAGTGTCTGCACCGGGTCATTTCTACTTGGAGCGGCCGGTCTGCTGCAAGGGTACAGGGCCACCTCGCACTGGACACTGGTGGACGAGCTTGCATGGTTCGGGGCGCTTCCTGTGCATGAACGTGTGGTGCGCGACCGCAACCGCGTTACCGGCGCGGGAGTCACGTCCGGTATTGATTTCGGGCTGGTTTTGCTCGCGCTTCTGGCCGGTGAGGAAACGGCCAGTACCAAGCAGCTTCTTCTGGAGTATGACCCGGCTCCGCCATTCAGCAGCGGTTCGCCCAGGTCCGCATCACCTGATCTGGTTGAAACCGTCAGAAAACAGTACCAGACCCATATCAGGGAAAATATGCCCTATGCCCGCAGCAGCCTTGAGGCTGCTGCCCAGCGGCTTGGCGTCCGGCGCTGACGCCGGAAACAGAAGCGGCCCTTCTGCCCGCGCTAGCGGGCAGAAGGGCCGTCGGCAGTATTTTTATGTTTTTCCGCCGGGCGGCAGCCGCCGTGCCGCCGGAAAAACAGGGGGATTAGCCCTGGGGGCGGCTGATATTTTTGTTCAGCCCTTCGCCGGGTTTGATAATCTTGCTCACAGCGGCCACCATGCCCGCGGTATCGGCAATGTCAGCCGGAATTATCAGGCTGTTGCCCTGTTTGGCGATATGGCCGAACTGGGTAATGTAGGCTTCCGCCAGGCGAAGCTGGGCGGCGGCCACGCTGTCGTTGCCCAGCGGCTCACCCACAATGCGCAGCCCTTCGGCTGTGGCCTGGGCCACCGTGCGGATTTGCGCGGCTTCACCTTCGGCCTGGTTGATAATGGCCTGTTTTTCGCCTTCAGACTGGGCAATGGCCGCGGCCTTGGCGCCTTCGGCCAGGTTGATGCGCGACTGCATCTCGCCTTCGGACTGGGCGATGGCGGCGCGCTTTTCACGTTCCGCGCGCATCTGTTTTTCCATGGCTTCCATAACAGTGATGGGCGGCGTGATGTCGCGGATTTCATAGCGCAGCACCTTGACGCCCCAGGGAGAAGTAGCGGCGTCGAGGGCTTCCACCACGTCCTGGTTGATGCGCGTGCGTTCTTCAAAGGTACGGTCAAGCTCCAGTGTGCCTATGACCGAACGCAGCGAAGTCTGCGCAAGCTGGATGGCCCCCCATTCGTAATCCGAAATGCCATAGGCGGATTTTTCGGGCGTGATGATCTGGAGATAGAGCACACCGTCAATATCCACACTCACGTTGTCGCGGGTGATGCAGGTCTGCTTGGGAACGTCCAGCACCTGTTCCTTGAGGCTGCGCCTGTAGGCGATAACATCCACAAACGGCACAAGAATATGAAAGCCCGCGTACAGGACCTTGCTGAACTTGCCGAGCCGTTCAACAATGAAAGCCGACTGGTTGGGAACAACCACGGCGGTTTTGACGAGGATGATGATAACCAATACGGCCAGCAGAAAAAGCCATCCGAAACTGTTTACGATTTCCATATATACCTCTGTATACGTATATGCGCTGCGGTTTGCGCGCGAAAATTGCAGGTACGGCGGCCCGGCTGAAAAGCGGAATATGCGTATGTCGGACCGTAATCCGGGTCCCTGCGGGCCACGGCATTTGCCCTGGGGCTTGCCTGTTGCGGGCGGGGGCCTACAGGCGCGTGTGCGCCTGCTGTTGCGGGTTTGCGGTTCAGGATTTTGTTACCGGGCTTACGTGCAGAACCAGCGCGTCGCCGGGGTCTGCCCCCTGCACGCGCACCGGGCTGCCTTCCGCCAGTTTTTCATGGGCTGTGGCCCGCCAGAAGCTGCCGTCAATGCTTACTTCTCCGACCTTGCCGGGGTGAACGACCTTGCTGATGACACCCTGCCTGCCCGTAAGGGGATGCGGGGTGCAGGATTCTTCGCCGTGGCCGTTGCAGTTTCCGGCAGGTACGCGGTGGGCGCGCCCGCCGAAGACCGCTCGCAGGCGGCGGCGCAAAACGAGCAGGGTAAGCAGGGAAAGGCAGATGAAGGTGATGAGCTGCCAGGCAAGGCCCAGGCCCATAAGGGCTGCCAGGGCCGCGGCCCATGCGCCCACGCCGAAAAAGAGCAGGACCATGGCCGGGGTCATGAGTTCGGCCACAAAAAAGGCCGCTCCCAGAATAAACCAGAGTAAAGGCGCGTTCATAGTATGTTCCGTGCGGCCAGCCGTGTGCGCCGGGGCGGTGTGCCGCTGTTTTTCTTGTCTTGCACGGCGGGGGCGTTAGCCGCGGGGCAGGCCCCCGCCGTGCAGTGTGAAAATACCGGAGCCGCTATTGCTGCGGACCCTGATCAATGTCGATAACGCGACCCTGAAGCCAGATGTAGGCATCAATGGCCTGCCCCGCCTCAGGTTCAAAGTCGCCCAGAATCATCTTTGACGCATAGATGACAAGGCGCATGGACGGACGGTTCTCAAAGGGAAAGGTCACGTACAGGGCTTTGACGGGCATTTTTTCCAGTTGGTAGTCCTGTACTTCTTCGATCACGGCGCGCATCTGGTATTCGCAAAAATTGCGGCCGGGCATGATCATGGGGCGGTCGCTCACATCCACCTGAAGGGGCGGCACGTCCAGACGGCCCTTGCCGGGATTGGCTTCAAGCCAGGCTTCGGCGTGGGCTTCGTACTGCGGCCCCTGGGTGATGGTCATGTGGTCCAGCAGGGCCTTGCGCACGGCAAAGGCCAGGCCTGCCAGCAAAAAGGTGTGCGTGATCTCCGGGGTGAGATCGTTCTTGTCGCGGCCATAAAGGGGGTCGAAAAACCACATGGGGTTCTTGCCCTCGATCATGCTTACCGCCACGTTGGCCCCAAGGCCGTTCTGCCAGGGAAAAACGCCTTCGACCGTAAGGTCGTTGGGCAGGCCATCCAGCAGGGGAACGGCAGAAACCGGATCCAGCTTTTCGCCTTCCTCTCCTGCCACAAGCACAGAGGCGCGCACGGGCTGATCCTGCGGCCAGGCCATCATTATATGGTCTTTGCCGCCGTGCTTCCATTGCCACGAGGGGCGTGTACCACCTTCATGCAGGACAGTACCTACAATCTGCCCCATAATTTCCGCCGGGTTGCGGCCCGTCAGCACGGCCCAGGCATCGCCCAGGCCCTCATGATGCACGCGGGCATTCTCTTCGGCGTGGGCTTGCGCTTCTGCCCCGTCAGCGGGCTGCTGCTTCACGGAATTTTCCTTGTCAGTGGCTTCAGGCGCGCCACTTTTGCTCTTTTTGGACATGGGAATTTCCTTTATCACTCTTTCAGCGGCCGGCCGGGCGTATGGCACGCCCGGCCGGGCCGTTTCAATTCAGGCTTCAATGAGCGGCGTTAAAGCCGTCCGGCGTCTAGCGCCTGCCGCCACGGTCGCCACGATCACGGCGGTCACGTCCGCCGCGGTCGCCGCGGTCGCCACGGTCACCCCTGTCGGAACGCGGCGGGCGGGCGGTGTCTTCAGGATTCCAGGGATGGCCCTGTTCTTCCAGCAGTACCGCCTTGCGGCTGGCGCGGATGCGGTCGCCGTTGATTTCGATGACCTTGACCAGCATGTCTTCGCCCAGGCGCGCCACGTCGCCGGGCTGTTCCACGCGGTTCACGTCAAGCTGTGACACGTGCACAAGGGCTTCCACGTTGGGCAGCACTTCGACAATGGCGCCGATTTCCATAATCTTGCGCACTTTGGCGTTGTAGTTCTTGCCAAGGTCGGGGCGCTGATCGTAGTAGGAAACCATTTCGCGGGCTTTTTCCAGAGCTTCGGCCGTGGGGGCGAAGATGGACACGCGGCCCGAGTCTTCAATGTCCACAGAAGCGCCGGTGGCCGCGGTGATGGCCTTGATGTTCTTGCCGCCGGGGCCGATGATCAGGCGGATGATATCAGGATTGACGAACACTTCGGCATGCTGCGGGGCGTAGCGCGAAAGCTCCTTGCGGGGCGAGGCGATGGCCTTGGCCATTTCTTCAAGGATATGCAGGCGGCCTTCACGGGCCTGCTGCATGGCGGTACGCATGATCTCGGTGGTGAGGCCCGTGATCTTGATGTCCATCTGCACGCCGGTGACGCCTTCGGCAGTACCGGCAATCTTGAAGTCCATATCGCCCAGGGCGTCTTCGTCACCCAGGATGTCGGTAAGAACGATGAACTTTTCGCCTTCTTTGATGAGGCCCATGGCCACACCGGCTACCGGGGCGCTCACAGGCACGCCGGCGTCCATAAGGGAAAGCGAGCCGCCGCACACGGCAGCCATGGACGAGGAACCGTTGGATTCCATCGTTTCGGCCACTACGCGCAGGGTAAAGGGAAAGTCAACGTCAGCGGGCAGCACGGGGCGCAGGGATTTTTCCGCCAGGGCGCCGTGGCCGATTTCGCGGCGGGACACGCGCACGGGCTTCACTTCGCCCACAGAGAAGGGCGGGAAGTTGTAGTGCAGCATAAAGCGCTTGGTGACATCGCCGGTGAGGGAGTCCATGCGCTGCTCGTCTGTGGAGGAGCCAAGGGTGGCGACCACAAGAGACTTGGTTTCGCCGCGGCGGAACAGGGCAGAGCCGTGGGCGCGGGGCAGCAGGCCGGTCTGGATCTGGATGGGCCGCACGGTGGTGGTGTCGCGGCCGTCAATGCGCGTGCCTTCGTTGACGATGCGGGCGCGCACGAGCTTCTTTTCAAGCCCGCCCAGAATGTCGGAGACAGCCTTGAGGGCGGTTTCGTTTTCAGCCCAGGCCAGGTCGGCCTTGAGGGCTTCCATGACCTTTTCTTTCACGGCCTTGCGGGCGTCTTTGCGGGCCATTTTTTCGGGCACGCGCAGGGCTTCTTCCATGCCGTTGGCAAGGGCCAGCTCGTGCACGCGGGCCACAAGGGCTTCATCGTCCTGATGGGGCGTGAAGTTCATCTTGGGCTTGCCGCAAAGCTCGCGCAGTTTGTGCTGGATTTCCACCAGGGGCAGAATCTGCTGGCGGCCCCATTCAAGGGCTTCGATGATGACGTCTTCGGAAATAAAGCGGGCATCGCCTTCCACCATGGTGAGGGCGTCGCCGGAGGCGGCAAAGACGATATTGAGATCGCTCTGGGCCTGCTGCTCAAAGGTCGGGTTGAGCACAAACTGGCCGCCCACGCGGGCGATGCGGCCACCGGCCACCGGGCCTTCAAAGGGCAGGGGCGAAAGCATGATGGCTGCCGAAGCGCCGGTGAGAGCCAGCACGTCGGATTCGTTTTCCTGGTCGGCGGAAATGACGCTGGCCAGCACCTGCACGTCTTCGTTCAGCCCCTTGGGAAAGAGCGGGCGGATGGGGCGGTCGATAAGGCGCGCAACCAGGGTTTCGCGCTCGGACGGGCGGCCGATTTCGCGGCGGAAGAAGCTGCCGGGGATGCGTCCGGCGGCGTACATTTTTTCAGAATATTCAACGGTAAGGGGAAAGAAGCCCTTGTCGAATTCAAGCGGCTGGGAGCAGACGGTAACAAGCACCACGGTGCCGCCGCACTGAACCCATACTTCGCCGTGGGCCTGGTTGGCCATGCGGCCACTTTCGATGATGATTTCCTTGCCGCCCACCTGGCAGGTGACGCGAGTGGGGGTGAAGATATCTTGTGACATGTGATTTCCTTTGCACAGGCGAAGGGGATTCCGGCAAAAGCGGGCAGAGCCGCACGTCCCTGCCTGATTTTCCCGGACCCCCCTTCTGGCGTTGCGCCCTCCAGGGGGCAGTTTGCATGTATATGTGGCAAGGGGGAGCCTCAGGCTCCCCCCTTGCAGCCAAAAGCCTTACTTGCGCAGGCCAAGTCTTTCGATCAGGGCACGGTAGCGCTGAACGTCTGTTTTCTTCAGATAGTTAAGGATGTTGCGACGACGGCCAACGAGTTTCAGCAGGCCGGTGCGGGAGTGAAAGTCCTTCTTGTGCTCTTTGAAGTGACCGGTAAGGTCTTCAATACGGGCGGTAAGAAGGGCCACCTGCACCTCGGGGGAGCCGGTGTCGCCCTCGTGCTTGGCGTGGGCATCAATAACGGACTTTTTCTGAGTAGGATCCAATACCACAGCAGTTCTCCTTGGGTAAGGCAATGTTACGGGCCGTGATGGCCCTAGTTCCAAAGTCCCCGCATTACGGCCCAGCACGGCCCGACGGGCGTGATCTCGCGTTTTGCCAGAGCCAGGGCTTGTCCCTGATCCATCAGAAACGCGAGTTCGTCGCCGGGGGCGGCGTCAGCCTGTGGCGCACGACAAGGCACAGCCATGCCGTTACGTACGCGGGCGGCTTCTTCCGGCGTGAGGTCCTCCCTGGGCCAGTGAGGCAGCGCATCCGCAACGGGGATAACGCAGCCGGGCAACAGGGCGGGGTCAGCCGTGAAGTCCGCGGGATCGCGGGCCACATCAAGGCCGAAGGGGTGACTATACTCCCGGGTCAGTTCCGTGAGCACGGCTCCGCATCCAAGTCGCGTCCCCAAGCTGTGGGCCAGGGAGCGTATATAGGTGCCGGAACTGCATGCGACCCGAAAGCGCACAAGCGGCAGGCTTACTTCAAGCACGTCCGCCTGTGAGATTTCCATAAATTTTATTTTTTTCGGGGCATCAAGCCCCTTGCGGGCCAGCTTGTACAGGGGCTGCCCTTCGTGTTTTGCGGCGGAATAGGACGGAACAGGCTGTTCGGTCAGTTGCAGCCAGGCCGCAACCTCTCGCCGCACATCGTCTTCGCTGATGTGCTGCCAGGGGGCTTCGGCCGTAACCTGGCCTTCAATGTCCCAGGTGTCGGTGGTTTGCCCGAGGCGCAGCACGCCGTTATAAACCTTGCCGCCCCCGCTCATGAGATGGCCGGAAAGCTTGGTGGCCTGCCCGAGCAGTACCAGCAGCACGCCGGAAGCCAGAGGGTCCAGCGTGCCGGCGTGGCCGATCTTTTTTTGCCCCAGCCGTTTTATGGCAGTGAGGCAACGGGCCGAGGTGGGGCCGGAAGGCTTGTTGAGCACAAGTACGCCATGCTGTTGCGGCAGGGGGGGCGCGCACCGGGTTTGCCCGTGCGTCGCCGTGCCGTCGGCGCCTTGTTCATGCCGCCCGTGAGCGCTCAGCCCCGAACTGTTCGCAGGGGAACTGTCCGGCGCCGGGCTTTCCGGGCATTGAAGAGGGCGGGCTTGTGCCACGTTATCTTTTTTAACCATACGCAAGAGCGTTACATACCCTTTGCCGGGCTATAAGTCAAAAGATATACCTTCCATAAAGCCCGGTTTGCCCTGCTGAGCCGCAGATTTTCTGCCCAAGGGCGCAGCGTTGCGGCGTCCGCCCGGCAGGGCGGCCTTGCGCCTGGAGCCTGGGGCATTTGAAATGTTCGCATTGATCTCGTCTGGGGCGCCTGCGTGGTGGACGACAGCGGTATCCCGTCAGGGATTGTGCTCCGCCGAGGCCTTTTCTGCATTGCTTCCGGAGTACAGCCGGGGGCTTCAATTACCATGCAGTCGCGGGGGCTGCGCGGATTCTGTTGCGGGAATTTCCACGCACCGTCTGGTGGCCGCCCTGCGCGCTGAGCAATGGCATCAGCAATACAGCGGCATATGGACAGGACTCTGGATAACGGACAGCAGAATGCGGTGTCGGCACGTGGTGGTACAACCGCAGGGGCATACGTCAGAGCCGGTTTCAAGAGCTGGCTGTCCTAGCCCTGAGCGCTGTTTTCGGCAACGTCTTCATGATCCGGAGCATGCTGTTTTTCCCGCGCTTCCGGTTTTTTCGGCGCTTCTGATGAACTCGGCGTTTCCGGGAGTTCCGGTGCCCATCCGTCCAGACGGAGGGCGATATGCCGCAGGAGTTCCTCACCGGCTTTTTTCAGTGGCAGGCGCAGGGTTCCCCCGGCGGCGTTAAAGTGGCCGCCGCCGCCCATATCGGCCGCCATAGCGCGCACGTCGATGGAGCCGTAAGACCGCAGGCTGAACTTGCAGAGCTTGGGGGCCTCTTCGCGCAGCAGGGCTGCCACCTTGACGCCGCGCAGCCGCCTGAGCTGCTCTACAAAGCCCTCCAGATCTTCCTTGAGGGCCTGACAGCGGCCAAGGTCTTTCAGACTTACAGGGCAAAAGCCGATCTGCCCGTGGTGCTCCACAGCCGCGCGCTCCATGAGCAGGCCCCAGAGCCGCCAGCGGCCCAGGCTCCAGTCGTTATCCATTTTTTCCCGCAGCCAGTGCAGTTGGCAGCCGTTGGCAACCAGGTGCGAGGCCATGGCCAGCACATCGGCGCTGGTGTTGCCGTGGCAGAAGCCACCGGTATCCGTCAGCAGCCCAAGGGCAACGGAAAGCCCCAGGTCGCCCGTAAGGGGCAGGTCTGCGGCCATGGCCACATAGGCCATGAGCTGGGCTGTGGCCGCCGCTTCGGTGACCACCCAGTTGCCCCGGCTGCCCATGCCGTTGCCGCCGAGGTGGTGATCAATATTTACGGTATCCAGTTGTGGCAGCAGGGCCGCCAGTTCCGAACCCAGGCGTTCAGGTTCGCCGCAGTCCAGCAAAAGCGCGCACTGGGGCGTGAAAGGGGGGTGAGCGAGGCTTGTGTGCACCACTGCGGGCATGGGAAAAAATCCCAGGTAGCGGGGCATGCCGGGGGCGGCGTAAAGCATGAATTCCTTGCCCATGGCCCGCAGGATATGCCCGGCGGCAGCCACGGACCCGGCGGCGTCGCCATCGGGATTGACATGACCTGCCACCACAATGCGGTCCATGCCCTTCAGGGCTTCCACCATACGAAGGGCGTCCTGCGCGTAGCGGGCGGGAATAAAATCAGTCGGCTGCATATATTTCCACCTGACTGTCCACCATTTCTTCCGGGCAAACGGCTTCCATCATGAGCGCGCATTTGTCCATGCGGCTACGCAGGTGTCCTTCGCTGTTGGAAATGGAGACAACGGCCAGCCGCAGACGGCTGAGACTGTTCTCAGTGCCTGCCTCGGCTATGGCCACGTTGAATTTGTTTCGGGTTTTCTGCTTCAGGCTGTTGGCAACGCGGCGTTTTGCCTTGAGATTGTCGTTGCCGTGCAGACTGAATTCCACGGTAAGAACAGCCATGAACATGGTCATACGTATGTGTTTGCGCTTGCTGCGGCGGCAGGCGCGCTTGCTGCCTGATGCGGCGGCCACTTTTTCTGCCCGGCAAGAGGTATGCCGGGCGCGTCAGCGTGCCATGCCGGTCATAAAAGCCGTTTTTATGTTTTTGTATAATGGACGCTTAATAGGTTCCGGAACTAATACTATCTGTGCCGGTCACATAAAGCCAGTTTTTTATTACCCCATCCGGAATGCTTTGAACAGCGGTTACCGGTTTTTGCCCGGACAGCGCACGTGCCTGCCGTACCGGGTTCGAGGCGGGCGGACTTGCGGTACTTTAGCGGGCGGCATGCCGAAAGCTTGCCAAGCGTCAACGGGGGAGGCTTCTCTAAAGAAACCTCCCCCGAAAACCAGCGATGATCAGCCGTGCGGCCAGCGCACGTACTTACAGTGTAGCTGCTTCTTCAACTGTCTCAAAGGCTTCAATGATATCGCCAATCTTGACGTCATTGAAGTTTTCCAGGCCTACGCCGCATTCGTTGCCCTTGACCACTTCTCTGGCGTCATCCTTGAAGCGCTTGAGAGAAGAGATCTTGCCTGTGTAAACCACCACGCCGTCGCGCAGCAGGCGCACACCGGCATTACGGGCGATTTTGCCGTCGGCCACATAGGAGCCGGCGATAAGGCCGATCTTGGGTACGCTGAAGGTGTCGCGCACTTCGGCCTGGCCGAGGTAGACCTCACGCTGCACGGGGGCCAGCAGGCCCGCCATGGCGCTCTTGATGTCGTCCACCAGCTTGTAGATGATCTCGTAGAAGCGGATATCCACATTTTCGTGCTCGGCCACATCCTTGATCTTGGCTGTGGGACGCACGTTAAAGCCGATGATGATGGCCTGCGAGGCGGAAGCCAGCAGAATGTCCGATTCGGTAATGGCGCCGGTGCCGCCATGCACCACGTTGATGCGCACCTTGTCGGTGCTCTGTTTGAGCAGCGCTTCGGTGATGGCTTCAAGGCTGCCCTGCACGTCGGACTTGAGCACAAGGTTGAGCGTAAGGGTTTCCTGATCGGACTTGCGCTGCGACAGGAAGGTTTCGAGCGTCACGCGCGATTCGGAAGCCAGTTCGCGTTCGCGCTGTTTGATGGCGCGGGAGTCGGCGATGCGGCGGGCCAGCTTTTCGTCGCTGACCACAAAGAACTCTTCACCGGCTTCAGGAACGCCCTCAAAGCCCTGTACTTCAACAGGCAGGGACGGCCCGGCTTCCTTGACCTTTTTGCCCTGGTCGCTCATGAGCGCGCGCACACGGCCAGAGAAGGGACCGCACACAAAACTGTCGCCCTGGCGCAGGGTTCCTTCCTGGATAAGCACGGTGGCCACGGGGCCGCGGCCCTTGTCCAGTTTGGCTTCCACGATGTGGCCTTTGGCGGCCTTATCGGGATTGGCCTTGAGCTCCATAATTTCAGACTGCAGGGCCACCATTTCAAGCAGGTCGTCAAGGCCCATGCGGGTCTTGGCGGCCACCTTGGCAACAATGGTGTCGCCGCCCCACTCTTCGGCCTGCAGGCCCAGTTCGGCCAGTTCACGCAGCACGCGGTCAGGGTCGGCGCTGGGCTTGTCCATCTTGTTGACGGCAACCATGATAGGCACGCCAGCGGCGCGGGCATGGTTGATGGCTTCGCGGGTCTGCTCCATCACGCCGTCGTCGGCAGCCACCACAAGGATGACAAGGTCAGTCACCTGAGCGCCGCGAGCACGCATGGCCGTAAAGGCTTCGTGGCCGGGCGTGTCAAGAAAGACAATCTCGCCGCGCTTGGTCTTTACGTGATAGGCGCCGATATGCTGGGTAATGCCCCCGGCTTCACCGCCGGTAACGTTGGACTTGCGTATGGCGTCAAGCAGCGAGGTTTTGCCGTGGTCAACGTGGCCCATAATGGTCACAACAGGCGGGCGCGGCTTGAGGGTCTCGGGCGCGTCCACTTCCTTGGGGGTCAGGTAATCGTCTTCGGAGAAGCCGGCCTTTTCCACTTCGTAACCGAATTCGGCAGCCACCAGGGTGGCCGTGTCGAAGTCCAGGGCCTGGTTGATGGTAGCCATAACGCCCAGCCCAAAGAGAATCTTGATGATCTCGTTGGCCTTGAGGCCCATCTGGTGAGCCATGTCGGCCACGCGGATCGCCTCGGTAACACGGATCTTGCGTTTTGCGGCCTTGAGCGGCTGGGTGGCCTGCGAGGAAACGGGCTTGCCGCCCTTGCGACGGCCCTTGCCCCGGTTCAGGCGCTGGCTGTCGTCATCATCACGGCGTCCGCCGAAATCTCCCTGCTGGAAATCCACGGTGCGGCGCCCCTTGAGGCGCTTTTTCTTGCTCTGGCCGTCGCGGGTGTCAGAGGGCGACGCGGGCGCGGCAGGCTGCTGCCCGAACCCGCCGGGGCGGGGACCGCCTGCGGGTCTGGGACCGCCGGGGCCGCCGGGACCACTGGGACGTGGCCCACCGGGACGCGGGGGCCTGCCGGCGTTGTCGCCGCGAGGACCGCCCGGAGCGCCGGGGCGTCCGCCAGCGGGCCGCGTGCTGCGGTCGGGCTGGCTGCCGGGCGCAGGCCGGGAAATAATGCGCACCTGGGGCGCGGCAGAAGGCGCCTGACCGCCATCCGCCCGGGGGGCGCGGCGAGGAGCGGCATCGGCCGCAGCGGAAGCGTCGGCGTCTTTCCAGGCTTCTGTACGGGCTTCGGGCGCGCGCTGGGGCAGGGTGGGCGCCGATGAACCTTCGGGCACGGCTGAAGCGTCGGGACGGGCCAGGCGGGCAGCCTTGGCGCCCTTTTCCTCGCCTTTTTCGGAACCTTTTTCTTCGGCCCTGGCTGCGGCTTCACGGGCGGCAAGAGCTGCGGCCACGGGCGAAATTTCGGCCACAGGCTCAGGCTTGCTTTCCACCACGGGTTCGGGCTTTTTTTCTTCTTCTTCGCCGGGGCGGCTGATAACGCGAGCCGCGGACACAACCCTGGCCTTGGAGCTTTTTGCTTTTTCGGCGGGTTCGGCCTTTGCGGCTTCAGGCTCGGCCTTTTCTTCGGCCTTGTGCGGGCTTGCCGCAGGAGCCTCGGCCACCTTTTCGGCCGCAGGCTCGGCCTTGGCGGGGGCTTCAGCCACCGCGGGCTTTTCCTCGGCCGGGGGAGCGACTTCTTCCCTGGCGGCGGGGGCCGCTTCTGTCACTTCGGGGGCGTCGGCCTTATCGGCATCCTTACGGCGACGGCGCACGATGACATTGGGGTGTGAGCCGGAACGCTCGGCATCCGCCTGTTTTTGTTCGGCAAAATGTTCGCGCACGCGTGCCGCCTCCTCAGTGGTCAGGGAACCGGCCATAGATTTTGCCGACGCGCCCAGCTCGCGCAATGCGCGCAGCATATCCTTGTTGGGCACTGCCGGAAATTCCTTGGCGAGTTCCGATACTTTAATTTTTTCTTCAGACATGTTTACCCCCCTTGCGCCGTGCCCCGGGCCTGAACCTGGCGAATTTCGCCATGCATGCGGCATCGGAACAGAGATACCAGCCCCTGCCAGGTCTGGTTTTTTCAGCGTCAATAGTCAAAATTCCCTGGGGCGTCAGCACATGGCGGGTAAGCTGGGCCTTGGCGAAGCGGCGGCGGCACATAACACACATGCGCACCGGCCCTTCAACGGCCACGGCAGTTTCTTGCCTTTCCCCCATGCGGCTGCCCCTACTCTTGCGCATCCTCGCGGGGACTGTCGCCGGTCTGGTCCTGACCGGAGTCTTCCTCGTCGGCATGCGTCCGGCCCAGTTCCACAGCGGAGGATTCGGGCGTTTCTTCTACCACGGGAGCCAGGAAGTTGATGGCCGAACGAAGGTCGGCAATGCGCGATGCGCTGATGGTCAGCGCGTCGGACAGTTCCTGGTCTGTGGCATGGCGCAGCTTGTCAAGCGAGCTGTAGCCCGCGCCAAGCAGAGCCTCAATGGACACTTCGGCCACACTGGCCACCTGCTCGAGACCGTGGCCGATGGCATTGGCCTCGTTGTAGCGGGTCTCGGTGAATATATCGACTTTCCAGCCCAGAAGGCGAGCGGCCAGCTTGACGTTTTGCCCCTTGCGCCCGATGGCGTTGGTGAGCTGGTCGTCCGGCACGATGACTTCGAGCAGATTTTCTTCTTCATCCACCACAATGCGCGACACCAGGGCCGGGGCCAGGGCGTTGCGGGCGTAGGTGGCAATATCGGCGCTCCACACAACAATGTCGATGCGCTCACCGTGCAGCTCCTGCACGATATTCTGGATGCGCGAGCCGCGCACGCCAACGCAGGCGCCCACGGGATCCACATCGCGCTCACGGGAGAGCACGGCCACCTTGGCACGGGAGCCGGGATCGCGGGCAACACCCATAATCTGCACCACGCCGTCGTCCACTTCCGGCACTTCGCGGCGGAAGAGGGCGGCCATGTAGTCGCGGTGCGCGCGGGATATGACCACCTGCGGACCGCGCCCTTCCTGGCGCACTTCGATAATGAGGGCCTGCACGCGGTCACCGCGCTTGTAGTGCTCACGCGGGATCTGTTCTTCGCGGGGCAGGATGGCTTCGGTGCGTCCCAGGTTAACCACCCAGCCGCCCTTGTCGCGGCGCTGCACGATGCCCGAAACGATTTCACCCACACGGTCTTTGTATTCCCCGTAGATGATTTCCTGTTCGGCGTCGCGCATGCGCTGAATGATAACCTGCTTGGCGGACTGGGCGGCGATGCGGCCAAGGTCTTCAACCTTGACGCGGAAACCCATTTCGTCGTCCACCTGGACGGAAGGATCGTGCTCGCGGGCTTCGGCAAGTTCTATCTGCGTATCGGGGTTGGCCACATCACCGTCGGCCATCACGATTTTGAACTGGTAGACCTCAATATCGCCCGTTTCATCGTTATAAGATACTTCCACATCCATATCTTCACTGAAGCGGCGCAGCACGGAGGTACGCACCGCGTCTTCAAGCGTGTCGATGAGCATGTTGCGGTCAAGGCCCTTGTCTTTGCTGATCTGGTCAATGGCCTTTTTAAGTTCAAGATTCATGGATCCCTCCGGCTGCCGCACAGGGCGGCGTAAAATCGCTTTTTCCGGCTGCGGCTCGCAGACGGCCCGCCCGCCAAAGTGGGGCGCGGCCTGCCCATGCGGGCCGTTTAGTCGTTTTCGGCAGCGGTTCTGCCAGCTTTCTTTTTGGCTGCGGCCTTTTTGGGGGCCGTACTGCCGCTGCCGCCCTTGGGGGCGTCTTTGCCCTGGGGCTTGCCGGGTTTTTTGCCCGGCTTCTGCGGCTTTTTGAAAATATACATACGGGTAGCCCTGCGCACCGCCTCCCAGGGCAGGCGCACGGCCGGGTAGTTCTCGTCTTCCACCTCGCCTTCAGGGCTGACGGTCACGGGCGCGAGCACAAAGGCATCGTCTTCTACCGTAACGAGCGTACCGCGCCACACGCGGCGCGGGCCGCCGTGGGCTGCGGGATCAGTGGAGGCGACAGGCGTGTGCAGCCGCGCTTCCACCACATCGCCCACATAGGGAATCATCTGCTCGAGGCTGAAAAACAGGCGGCTCAGGCCGGGGGTCGAAACCTCCAGCACGTAGGCGTCCGCGATGCTGTCCTCCACTTCAAGAGCAAGGGCCAGATGGCGGGAAATCTCTTCGCACTGTTCAATAGAAGCTGATGTGGGGGCTGCCGGAACTTCAGCGCCGGAAGATTCTTGCAGGTCATGAACCGGAGCGGGCGCGGTGGTGGCGGGTGACGGCTCTTCAGACCCTTCGGGCATGCCGGGCAGTTGCGGTATGGTCGGCACGTCTACAAAGAGCCGCACGATGGTGCGCCCGGCGCGGGCTGTTTCCACCCCCCAGATGATAAGTCCGAGGGCGTGCACCACGGGTTGGGCCAGGCGTATGATGGTTTCTCTCAGGGCGTTATCAGTCATTCTTTCCTTTGTGCGGGCAAGCGCCGGCGCAGGGACAAAAAAAAGGGGGCCTATTCAGGCCACCCCGCTGGAACTGCGTTCCGCATCAGGATGTAGTGGCGACAGGGTATGTCATCCACATTGAATGCACCCAATTAGCTCACCATATAGTGCTTGTCAAGTGATTTGTCCGAAAAAGAAAAGCTTGTTTTTTGTACTGAAATAAAGAAAATTGGAAAACTGCCGTAACAACAGGAAGATAGGAAGTCTTCGCAAAAGCATGGGCGTAAAAACGCTGCTGTGTGCCGTGTCGCGTATGCGAAGCCGCGCATGTTGTATGCCCCGTGCGGAGATCAGGGCAATTTCATCTTGAAGCTGTTCTGGCGGCTGTGCGGGCATCTGCCCGCCACAAAGGTGTAAGCACTGTTTATTCGTGTTGTTAAGCGCCGTAGCAAGCGCCGGAAAACTTTGAGTACATACTATGATTCTCAAAGTTAAAATGCTCTGTAGTTTTAAGGAGGAGCCATGTCGCTGCAAAGAAAAATCTGGGTTCTGGGCTGTATTGCTCTGGCCGTGGCAACAGGCCTTGCCTGGGCTGCGGTGCTGTTGGGGGGCATGCCGGCGGGCGCGGGATGGGGCGCGGCAGCCGGGGGGCTGGTGGTTCTGCTTGTTCTGGGCCTTGGGGTGGGGCAGGCCTACGGCAGGGCCATTCCGGCGCTGGCTCAATGTCTGCGCGGCGGCGCAGAGGGCAAGGGCCATATGGCCGCATGCTGTTCACCGCAGGCGGTCCCCGGCGACCTGCAGGAAATTTATGCGGCGGCACACGATATTGCGGCCAGCCTGCGGCATACGGACGGTGTGCTGCACGGGATTCTCACGGGCATGCCTTTGCCCTATCTGCTGGTGGACGAAAACGAGCGTGCCACCAGTACCAATCAGGCCTGTCTGGACATGCTTGAAATCGACGGACCGGTAAAAGACTGTCTGGGCAAAACCCTGGCCGATCTTTTTTATAATGACGCCAGCCGTGATACGGCAGTGGGCAAAAGCATACGCACGGGCCAGTATTTCCATAACCTGTCGGTAACCATCGCAGGCCACAAGGGCAGACGCATAGATGTGCTGGCTAACGTTTTTCCCGTATATGACAAGCAGAAAAACTGCCTTGGCGGCCTGTGTCTTTATGTGGACATGACTGCCCTCAAGGAAGCCGAGCAGATGATCAAGGACAAGAACGAGCACATGCGCGCTGCGGCGCAGGAGCTTGACGGTGCAGTGCAGGAGCTTGCCGCCATTTCCGAAGGGCTTGTGGCGGGCATAGGCCGTTCCGACAAAGATGCCGCCCGCGCGGCGCGGCTGCTGACCGAAGCCGCCACGGCCATGAACCAGATGACCGCTACCGTGCGCGAGGTGGCCCATAATGCGGCCGACGCCTCCGCCGCCTCTGCCCAGACCCGCGACAAGGCTCATGAAGGCGCGCAGGTAGTGAGCAACGTGACGCAGAGCATCGACGAGGTTCATGAAGTTTCTATGGCGCTCAAGAGCGACATGGCCCTTCTGGATCGTCATGCCAGAGACATCACCGAGATCATGAACGTCATTTCCGACATAGCTGACCAGACCAACCTGCTGGCCCTTAATGCCGCCATTGAGGCTGCCCGCGCCGGTGACGCCGGACGCGGCTTTGCCGTGGTGGCCGACGAGGTGCGCAAGCTGGCCGAAAAAACCATGACGTCCACCAGCGATGTGGGCAGCGCCATCGGGTCCATCCAGCAGAGCACCGCCAAGAGCATGACCTCAATGGACAATGCGGTGGCCCAGGTGGAACAGGCCACGGCCTATGCCGGTAAGTCAGGCCAGGCGCTCAACGCCATTGTAGGCACGGTGGAAGATACCGTGGGCCAGATCAGCGCCATTGCGGCAGCCAGCGAGCAGCAGTCCGTGGCCAGTGAGCAGATCAACCGTTCCATTGATGAGGTCAACAACGTCATGGCAGGCACTACCCGGTCAATGGCCGAGGCCCGTCAGGAAACGGACAGGCTTGTGGCCCTTATTGAGCGGCTGGCCGACCTGACGGCGCGTTTGCAGGAATGATCTGAATTTTTATCGCCAGTCTCTTGCGGGCGGTCCGGTCAGTCTGTGTCCGGCCCGTCCGTGAGGCGGCCCTGGCGCGGGGGCATGGCTGCGCCCTCCGTTTGCCGGGGCTGGCTGAAAAGGCTGTCCGCCAGTTTGCGGTGGGCTGCGGGCATCGCCAGCTCTTCCAGCTCCTGCGGGCTTGCCCAGCGGTATTGCGTGGCGGCGGTGAGCACTGGCGGGGCCGGCGTGCAGTCTTTACCGTGCGCGGCCAGATCAAGGCCGAAGCAGTGCAGGGTGAGCCGGTAGGTGGTGTAGCCGTGGCGGATGATGCCGTGCCGGGCGGCCACGCTTACGGTAAAGCCAGTTTCTTCCATAAACTCACGCACAACGGCCTGTTCCGGGCTTTCGCCCTCTTCCACACGGCCGCCGGGAAATTCCCACAAATTGCCCCACACGCCCGAAGTCGGGCGCTTTTGCACAAAAACCTTTTTCCCCCGCCGCAGCACGCCGGTGACGGCGTTGACAGGAATAACCGTGGCCCGCTTGCCCGGAACCGGCCGCTGGTCTTCAATGCCCAGGTGGCGGCTTATGCAGAATGCCTCCAGCGGACAGGACGCGCAGCGCGGTTTTTTACGGCATACAAGCGCCCCAAGCTCCATCATGGCCTGATTGTGGGCGCGGGCCTTGCCTTCGGGAACAAGCCTGAGCGCCCACTGGTGGATGACGCTCGCGGCAGGCTCCTGCTTGACCGGGCTGTCCACATCAAAAATGCGTGAAACAACACGCTCCACATTGGCATCAACGCAGGGCAGCTTTTCTTCAAAAGCAATGCTGGCAATGGCCCCGGCCGTATAGGGGCCGACGCCGGGCAGGGTGCGGATGGCCGCAGGATCGCGGGGGAATGCCCCGTTGTGCTCAGCCATGATTTTGCGGGCTGCCGCAAGGATGTGCCGCGCGCGCGAGTAGTAGCCGAGCCCTTCCCACATGCGCAACACGTCTTCCTCATGGGCGGCCGCCAGCGCTGCAATGTCGGGGAAGCGCTCCATCCAGCGTATAAAATAGCTTACCCCGCGCTCCATCTGTGTCTGTTGCAGCATGACCTCTGAAATCCAGACTTCATACGGCGTATAGCTGTTCCGCCAGGGCAGGGCGCGCTGGTGCACGGCAAACCAGTCCAGCAGGGCATTTTGCAGGGCGGGCATATGATTTTCCGGTGGAAGATGCCGCGGCGGGCGGGGCGCACCGTCCTGCGCCACGGCGGCCGCCTCCAGGCCGGGCAGCGGGTTGGGAACGGTGCGGGATTTTTTGCCTGTTTTTGGTTCCGCGAGGGATTTTATGGCTTTTTTGGGCATGCGGGCAGTCTATACCCGGCGGTGGGCATTGTCATCTGCCGGGGCATGGCCTATATTCCGGGTCGGGCGCATTTTGGCCTTTGCCGGAGCGCGCCGCCACCACAAGTAGCAAGGAGCTGTCATGGCTGATAATCCCATGGTTTTGCTGGAAACCACATCCGGCGACATTTTGCTGGAACTTTTCCCCGACAAGGCCCCGAAAACCGTTGCCAACTTTCTGCAGTATGTGGATGATGGTTTTTACAACAATACCATTTTCCACCGCGTTATCCCCGGCTTCATGATCCAGGGCGGCGGCCTCGGCGCGCGCATGGATGAAAAGGCCACCCGTGAGCCTGTTGCCAACGAGGCCGATAACGGCGTGAAAAACGAGCGCGGCACCATCGCCATGGCCCGCACGCGCGACCCGCACAGCGCCACCGCCCAGTTCTTTATCAACCTGGTGGACAATGATTTTCTCAACCACAGCGCGCCCACCCTTGACGGTTGGGGCTACTGCGCTTTCGGCCGCGTGACCGAAGGCATGGAAGTGGTTGAAAAAATTGCCAAGGTCAAAACCAAGAGCATGGGCATGCATGAAAACGTGCCTGTGGATATGGTGCTCATTACCGGGGCCAGCCGCTTCGAGTAATATTTTGCCGCCGCAAGGCGCGCAGCCTGTCCTCAAGAGACGCGCCCCGGCCTTGTCGGCCGAGGGCGCGTCTCGTTTTTTTGCGTGTATCCGCCGGGCGAAAAAGTATGCTGTTGGTGGCCGCATTTTTTGCACAGCCTGAAGCAATGCACGAAATGCCCTGCAATATCAGGCTAAAATTGAGCGGGCCGGATCAACTTGGCCGCCGGGCTTCTGCTGCGCGCCCTTTGCACAAGACAGGGGCTTTGCTATACTGGCGCTGACCGGAGCGCCCGGCGGCCATGCCGTCGTATCGGACCGGCGCGCCGGGGCATCTCCACCGCAAACGTAAGGAGACTCTCATGTCCCGTGATATCATCAATGCCGTTCAGGCCCCTTATCGCCACTCCTGGAGCCTGCTCACCCAGTTTATGGATGTCTGCCCCGAAAATATCTGGAATGAAACACGCGGCGGCTGGCCTGTGTGGCAGCAGGTGGCCCACACCATTGCCGTGCTGAATTTTTTTACGCTGGGCGAAAAGGAAGCCCCCCTGCCCGCGCCCTGCGACCAGGCCACGCTTATGCTCAAAATGCAGGGAGCCTGCGCTGTCGGCAAGGATGCCATGCGTGATTACGCAGAGGCTGTGCGGATATGTGTGGATGCCTGGCTGGACGGGCTTTCGGATGACGATCTCGTCCGGGTGCATGTGGTGCTGAGCCAGGCAATCGGGAGAGACGTCACCTACGGGGCGGCCGTGGCCATGCTTGCCAGCCATACCTGCTACCATATCGGCTCCTGTGACGCCGCCCTGCGCGATAACGGTCTGCCCGGGGTCTTTTAGGCGCGGCTTTTAGAGTATCTGCACTTTGAGAATGCTCTGGCGGTTGCGCGAGCAGACGCCCGCCGTGGAGGCGCAAGCGCAATATATTTGTGCTGTCGAGCGCCGAAGCGGGCGTGTTTTATCTTTGAAAATATATATTATCAAAGGTAAAACATCATACATAAAGGGTGGTTGGACCGTCAGCCGTATTGCAATGAACTTGCCTCCGGTCTGGCAACAACAGGTCGGTGGCCGCCGGTTCAGGTCTGTCGGGCCGGTACTGCCGGCTGCCGAAGGCAGGTATCCGCCCGTCTATTGGCTGTGTCCTTGCTGCGGCTCCGCAGTGGTTCCAGATTACGTGTTTTCCCGCCGTCACTACGGCGCGGCCTGTGGTTCTGCCCCCATGCCTGCCGCAATACTTTTCAATGCCGCTCCAAAACGGAGCTGCAACAATGCCCGGTCTGCCCCGCATGCATGGGCGCAGCGGCATTCTGCCGGATGCCGGGCCACATAAAACAAGGAGAAAACCATGACCACATGGAAGAGTGATCCCGACCATTCCCGCCTTGGTTTTGTTGTCAGACATATTACGATTACCGATGTCGCCGGCAAATTTGCTGAATTTACGGCTTCGGCCCAGATAGGCAAGGACGATCTGTCCGATGCAACGTTCAACATGGCCGCCCGTGTAGCCAGCATTGATACGGACGTACCCGCGCGGGACGAACACCTGCGTAGTGCTGATTTTTTTGAATACGAAACATATCCCGAAATCACCTTTGCCAGCAGCCATGTGCACATGGAGAGCAAGGGCGAAGGCAAAATCCGCGGCGCGCTAACCATCCACGGCGTTACAAAAGAGGTGACGTTCAGCATCCAGGCCAGCGAAGTGGTGACCAACCCGATGAATAATGTGCCCACCCGTGCCTTCAAGGTGTGGGGCAGCATAAAGCGGGGCGACTTTAACCTTGGCTCCAGCATTCCTGCCCTTATTGTGGGCGAGGATGTGTATGTGATGGCTGATGTGGAGTGCTCACCTGCCTAGAGCAGGACAACTTTGAGATGCCGCGCATTTCAAGGTTGTCATTCTGCCCGAAATGCAATTTTTGGCAGAATGCACGCCGTGCTACGGCGTGCTTCACGAAAGAGCAGCACTACCGCATATAAGCTTTTTCAAAGGTAAAATGCGTTAAGCCCGTGGCTGTTTAAAGTGCTCCCTTTGGCTTTATACATTCCCGGCGGCTGAAAAAGACACACTCCGGCGGTAATGGGCATAGCCAACGCATGGTACGTTACCCCCGCAAGCTCTTTACAGCGTCGCAACGTCAAATGCCCGCTCCGGTCGCCGGGGCGGGCATTTTTTACAGGCGGATAGAAGCCGGGGGCAACGTCGGGGCGACTTGAATGCGATAATGCCCGCGGGAAAACCAAGACCCGCCCTTGCGGGCGGGTCTCCGGCCGTGCTGCCAACCTTGGGCGCATGGTGCGCTCCACAGCATGACCGTATTTTATGGCGCGTTGATAGCGCATGCTTCTACAGATATTCGGGCGGCGGCGTCTGCCGTGGGTGAAAGACGCCGCCACCTGTAGACTCCGGCGGTTTCGTGCCTTCCGGAGTTTACGGCCATGCCGCCTGCACAGGTCTGGGGCAATAGGCCTGTGAGGAACGGTTGGGGCATGTATGGCCGTTCGGGAATCTCTATGTGACCGTGCTGAAATTACTGGGACAGCACGATGTTTTATTGTGTTACGAACTTGAAAAAGATGCTACACACGGAGGGTGGCTTTGGCAAGCGAAAAAACACGTTTTTTAAAAACGTGCTACGAAGTGTGAGGCGTTATTTTATATCAGCGATGATTTTAACTATACTGGCAGTTATTTAACCATATTGCGCGACATGCAATGACGGCATTGCATAATGCGGGGCGGGGCAAGCCGCGTGTTGCGGCTGTGGCGCAGGCATTTGCGTGCCTTGAGTGAGGCCCAGGCCCGCGCCGCGGTGTTCTGCCGGTCAGGCTGACCCGGCGGCATGCCGTTTTTACGGCATGCTCAAAAGCTGTATGGCGGCAAGATGCTCCAGCTCTTCGGTCAGGCACAGGGCTTCGGCCAGGTTTGCCCCTGTGCTGCACAGGCCATGCCCTGCCATCCATACGGCGGGGCTGGTGCGGGCGGCGTCGGCCACGGCCTGGGCCAGTTCTGGCGTGCCGGGGGGCAGGGCCGGAGCAAAACCCAGGCGGGCGCGCCATACCCCGGCTTCAAAAAGGGGCAGGTTCAAAAAATCTTCCATAGTGCCGCCAAGGCGCAGGCTCAGGGCCAGCAGGCGGCGAGGGTGTGTGTGCAGTATGGCGGCGCAGTCCGGCAGGGCGCGGTAAACGGCCAGATGCATGCCCGATTCGGTGGAAGCCGGGCCGCCGTGCAGGGTTGCGCCGTCGGCAAGGCTGACAAGACAGCAGTCCTCTGCCGTAAGCCGTCCCTTGGCCGCGCCGGACCGCGTGAGGCACACCGTGCCGCCGTGGGGCGCGGGCAGGCGCAGGCTGGCGTTGCCGTTGCAGCCGGAAAGCAGCCCCTGTCGCCATGCGTCGCGACAGACGGAGCGCAGGTTTTCTACCATATACGGCGTCAGCTCCCCGGCTGAAGCAGAAAGAGCGGCCTTGTCCGGGCAGTGCCTGGATGCGGTCATGACAATCTTCCTTTTTTCTGCCACGCGCTCAGGTCCAGGCAGGAGATATCGCCGGTCTGGCTGGTTTCGACAGTCTGTACCAGGCGGGTAAGCAGGCGCTGCAGGGCTTTGTGCTCCGGATTGAGGCTGAAGGCCGTTCCGTCCGGTCCTTCCACAGGCAGATATTTGCGGCCGACTTTGAGCGGAATGATGCCCTTTTCAAACAGCAGCAGGTACATGAGGTATGCCTTGGTTCCCGAAAGGGCGGCCGTGCGGCTGGAAAGCTTGCCGTTTTCCATGTGGGGGTCGCGCTGCTCCGGTTCCGCGCCAAGGTGACGCACTGCGTCTTCCTGAAGGGCGTAGGCCAGCAGGAACCCTGCCTGCCGCGCGCGCCAACTGTATTCCAGGTCTTCGTAGCCGTAGCGGCCGTAGCCCTCGTTCCAGAAACCCAGTTTTTCATGCACGGCGCGGGAAATGCAGGCGCAGGCCCCGTTGCAGCACGCTACGCTGAGGGCGGGCGTGCTGTCAGCCAGCCGCAGGGGCGTGCCTTCATGCCACGGACAAAGGCGGTAGCCCGCCATGCCCACGCGGCTGTCGGCGGCCAGCATGCCCGTAAGGCGCTCAAGCCAGTGCGGGTCAAGAATTTCCACGTCATTATCCAGCTTGACAAAACAGTCCGCCGCGCCCGCATCGTCCCATGCCAGATTGGAGGCCACGGCCACGCCCATATTGCGTTTGAGCAGGCGCAGGCGCACGTGCGGATGCGCTTCGGCCAGCTCTTTCAGATACTGGGGCGTGCCGTCTGTGCTGCCGTTGTCTACCACGGTAAGGCTGTAGCCGGGCGGCGTCTGCGCGAGCAGGCTTGTGAGGCACCGGCGGGTAAGATCCAGCCGGTTCCAGGTAACAACGCCGATATGGGCGCGCATGTCAGGCGTCCTGTCCGGCATCAAAATGGTCAAAGCCGCCGCCGAGTTTTTCCAGCGGCTCGTTATTGCACACAATGCCGCCGCCGGAAGTGACAACGCCGATACTGAACAATCCCGGTATGGCCGCATGCAGGGACGGCAGCATGTCGGGCGCGCATGAGCCGAGCAGGGCGTAATCCTCGCCGCCGAGCAGAGCTTCGTAAACAGGATTTTTACCCGCAGCCGCCGCGTAGCGCAGTACTTCAGGGTGCAGGCGGCCTTGCGGCAGGACGATCTCGGCTCCAAGGCCCGTGCATTTTTCCGGGCAGGTGGTGCTCAGTTCGCCGCTGAGGCCCAGCAGGCGGGGCAGGTCGCGCAATATTCCGTCCGAAAGGTCCATAAGGGCCGGGGGGCGGGCATTGTACCCGGCTCGGGACAGCATGAGCCCGGCATCCACCTGGGGAACAGGGCGCAGGTGCGCGGCGCAGGCGGCGGGCCAGTGGTGCAGGGCTTCGCGCCCCTGTTCCTCAAGCTGGGCAAGCCCTACGCGGGCCAGGCCCAACGGGCCGACAAGAAAAAGAATGTCGCCCGGCATGCTGCCCCCGCGCGCCAGGAAACTGCCGGGTTCCGCCGCTTCGCCCCAGACAGTGATGGAAATATGCAGGCTTGTGCTGCGAGACAGGTCGCCTCCGGCCAGGGCAATGCGGTGCTTGCCCGCCAGTTCGGCCATGCCGCTGAAAAACCTGTTAAGCCAGTCCATATCCACCCATGCGGGCAGCCCCAGGCAGAGGGTAAAGGCCAGGGGGCGGGCGCCGCAGCCCGCAAGGTCGCTCACGTTGACGGCCAGCGCCTTGTAGCCCGTGTCTTCGGGGGTGAAGTAGCTCCGCCTGAAGTGGATGTCTTCCAGAAAAAGGTCGCTGCTCACGCAAAGGGGCTTTTCCGCCTTGAGCACAGCGCAGTCATCCCCACGGCCCAGTAGCAGGGACGGGTGCGTCTGCGGAAAATATCCCGCCAGGCAGGCCAGGATGCGGTCTTCAGAAAGTGGGGCCGCACTGGTGGCGGCAGAGCCGCCCGGAACAGGGGACGGGACCATATCAGCTCTCCATGAGCAGGTATTCGCTCAGAATGATCTTGAGTCCAAAACCGGGAAAGTTCACCTGCACCTTTTCGGGCGAGATGTGCCTGATGATTTTGCCCCGGCCAAAAATGCGGTGCTGGCAGTAGCATAGCTGCCCCTGGGCGGGAGCGTCGCCGCCCTGTACGGGCGTTGCGGCAGGGGGCGGCGTTGCGGGCCTGGCATATCCGCCATACGAGGCAGGCCCGGCAGGGGCGCTTGCAGTATGTTCCGGTGGCAACTGGCAGTCGTCATAGGCGGCATGTTCCTGCGGGGCCTGCATGCCATGAGGCCGCACGGCGGGCCGGGGCTGGAACGCGCCCGGCGAGGCGAATCCTCCGGCAGCGCGGCGTGAGATGCCACCGCCGAAGCCCTCCACCCATTCTTCCACCAGGCCCGGGGCCAGTTCGCGCACAAAGGGGCTCTGGTTCACATGCTGGCTGCCGCGCTCGGCCCTGTTGTACAGCGAGGCCGGTGCATAGAGGTCAAGGCACTGGCGGGCGCGGGTGCAGGCCACGTACATGAGGCGGCGTTCTTCTTCAAAGTCTTCGGGCCGGGCAATGGCATGGCGCGAGGGAAAGCGGTCTTCCACAAGGTCAATGATGCACACCGCGTTCCACTCAAGCCCCTTGGCCGAATGCACGGTGGAAAGGGTGATCTTGCCTTCGGCGTCGTTTTCATCCTCTTCGGGCGACTCCAGCGCCAGGTCGGCCAGAAAAAGGTCCAGGTGAACGTAACCCGAAGCCATCTGGATGATCTCTTCAAGCCCCTGCTGGCGACGCGGCCAGTCTTCGGGGTACAGGCTTTCCAGGCGCGGGCGGTAGTGCTCCAGTACGGCGGCCAGGGTGGAAGACGGCGCCATGGGCCGCGTGCGCAGGTCATTGATGAAGCGCACGTCTTCCAGAAAGCCCGTGTGGCGAGCCAGGGCCTTTTCAGTGGCGGCAGCGTCGCCGCTGCGGATGGCGTTGTACAGTTTTTCTACCGTCTTTGGGCCAATGCCGCTGTGCTGGGCGGCCACGCGGGCAAAAGCGGGCAGGTCCAGCGGGTTGAGCAGCAGCCGGGCGTAGGCCATGACGTCCTTGACGTGGGCCGCTTCGGTATAACGCAGGCCGCCGTATTTGCGAAAACCTATACCAGCCTGGTTGAGCGCCATTTCAAGGTTGTACGAATGAAAACCCGCGCGAAAAAGCACCGCAATTTCGTGAGGCATGTGGTCGCGCAGCAGCTCTTCAATGCGGCGCACCACAAGGCGCGCCTGGCTGGCATCGCTCAGGGGGGTTACCAGCCGGACCGGCTCGCCCCCTTCCTTGCGGGTGAACAGTGTTTTGCGGAATGATTCCGCCGCGTGGGCCAGCAGGCTGTTGGCGACCTCAAGCACGGGCTTGGTGGAGCGGTAGTTCTCCTCCAGGCGGATGACGCGCGCACCGGGAAAAAGCTTGGGAAAATCCAGAATATTTCGCACGTTGGCCCCGCGAAAGGCGTAGATGGACTGCGCCTCGTCGCCCACGGCCATCACATTGCCGGGGGGGCCGTCTTCCGGGCCGGCCAGCAGCCGCACAATACGGGCCTGCACCAGGTTTGTGTCCTGGTATTCGTCCACAAGGATATGGCTGAAGCGCTGCCGCAGGCTGGCGGCCGCAGCTTCGTTCTGGCGCAGCAGGGCCTCAAGCTCAAAGAGCAGGTCGTCATAGTCCATGAGGCCTTTTTCGCGCCGGTAGGTATTGTAGGCCTCGCCCAGCCTGCCCAGGCTTTCGGCGTGGGGCAGCAGATGAAAGGCGTCGCGCCGGAGCACCTCGTCCAGCGGCAGTTCCTTGTTGCGGGCCTTGCTGAGCAGCCCCACCACAGTCTGTGTTTTGGGAAAGGACTTGTCGCCCTTGCCGAGCTTCAGGTCGTCCCGGCAGTGCTTTACGGCTGAAGTAATGTCTGCCGCATCCATGACCGTAAAGGGGCGATCGGCCAGCCACGCGGGTTTCCAGCGGCGCAGCACGCTGAAGGCAAAGGCGTGAAAAGTTCCCCCCTGCACGCCGGAAAGGCCGTGGTCGAGCAGCAGGCCCGCACGGTGCAGCATTTCCTGCGCGGCCTTGCGGGTAAAGGTAAGCAGCAGCATGGATTCGGGCGAAACGCCGTTTTCCGCCAGCCAGGCCAGGCGGTAAACAATGGTGCGGGTTTTGCCGCTGCCTGCCCCGGCTACCACCAGCACGGGGCCGTCGCCGCTGGTGGCGGCTTCGTATTGGGCTTTGTTAAGCGCTTGAGCGTAGTCAATCATGGTACAACCTTGAAGTAAGTCGGCAGCCGGACCGGAGTGTGCCGGACGCGCAGCCAGGCGCGGCTGAAGCAGCACTGCATGGGGGCGCAAACGCCCGTGGGTGCGGATGCCTGGGCAAGTCTAGCATAAGGGCCGCCGGGCCGCCAGAGCGCTCGGGGCAAAAGCCGCGCCTGGCTTGCGTGTTGGCCGTGATTTTTTCAGGCCGCATGTCCTGCCGGATGCCCTGCCGGACGTCTTGCCGGATGCCCAGCCGGACGTCAGGCGGGTATCCAGCCGCATATGGGGAAGTCGCCGCCGGGTTTGCAGGGCGCATGCTCCCGTTGTGCCGCGCACCCTTTGTGTTGTACGGGCAGGCACGCGCTTTTTCGTCCGCCGCGTCCTGCGTTGATGGCTGCCCGCAAAGCGATATTCTGCGCGGCTTCACAGCGTTTCACATTGACGCGGCGACCCCCTGGGAGTACATATAAACACTCTTGCGACATTTTTCGCATGGCTGCGGGACGGCACGTCCACTATGCGCCGGCATGAGCACGGCACGTTCGCAGCCACTCACGGCATCCTGTCCGCACGGGCGGCGGAGCGGCAATTTCCACGGCGGCAGACCGGCCCTTAGCCGGTCGTGCCGGAAAACATGAAGGAGTTTTCATGCCTGAAGAACAAAGCCAATTTCAAAGCGCCGTCGCCAGCGTGCTTGAAGCGGTCATGTTTGAGAACTGGTTGCGCTTTTACTTCATCAGCGAAAAGCCCGAATCCGCTTCGGACGAAGGCGAAACGCCGTTGTTCATGGCCGTGCCTGTCAAGGGAATGGAGCGTATCGCCGAGCTGTACCCGCACCTTCTGCCGCTGGCCGACGAGATGAACGGCAAGGAAGTGACCTTTGAAATGTCGCAGCGCGCCATCTGCAATTACATCGTCGCATATGTGGACGGCAAACTCATCGCCCGCGACAGCGCGGCCATGATTTTTAACAGCTCCACGTTCCAGGTACAGATGCAGCTTTTCAACACCTGGGTGCAGATGCACGAAGACCAGCTTGACCGTGGATTTACGGAGTTCGGCGCGTGGCGCAAGCTGTTTGATGAGTGGCGGCAAAGCCCCGGCGCTCGTGAACTGGCCGAAAAGATGACTTTGAGCCTGCACAGCGCCTCAACCGGAAGCGACAAGGATACGGTGCAGTAGCCGTGTGCGGCGCTTGCCGCAGGGGCTGCCCGGCGGCGCGGCTGGCATGAATACTGTGGGCAAGATGAAAAATGCGCCCGGTGGAAAGCGCCCGGATGCCCTCCATGCCGCATCCGGCACGGCGGCTTCTCCGGTGCGGCGGCTTTCATTGCTTGAGCATCTGGCCCACGCGGCCCTTGAGCGCGCTTTGGCGACCTGCGTTGCCGACGCATCCTTTGTACCGCATGGCGGGCAAGGCGCGCAGGATACCGTGGGCGCGGCGTCCGGCCCCCTGCTGGTGGACGCTACGGCCGGCAATGGACACGACAGCCTGTTTCTGCTTGGCGCAGCGCCCCGCAATGCGCTGCTGCTGGCTATGGATGTACAGGCGCAGGCCGTGGCGGCTACGGGCGATCTGCTCGCGGCTCACGGTTTTGCGCATGCGGCGCGGGTGCTGCACACAGGTCACGAATGCCTGGCAGACGTGCTGGCGGCGCTTGCGCCGGAAGACCGGCAACGGCCGTTGGTGTGCGCTGTTTTCAATCTGGGCTGGCAGCCCGGCGGCAACAAGGGGCTGGTTACCACGCCCGCTACGTCGCTGCCCGCCCTTGAGGCCGCGCTGGATACTCTGGCCCCCGGCGGCTGCATCAGCCTGCACTGCTACACCGGGCATGAAGGCGGAGCCGAAGAAGCGGCCGCTCTTGAAGCGCGGGTACGCGGCCTGCCGCCACGGCGCTGGCGTGTGCTGGCGCTGGCCGACGCCAACAGGGAACGGGCAGCCGAAAGCCTGTTGCTGGTAGAGCGCCTGCCGGTGAGAAAAAACCGTGCGTGAGCTGACCCCGCGTGTGCGGTGGCAATGGCATGAGATAATTTTTTGTACAAATACTGGCGGACAATGTGGGCCGCGGGCGGGGACGGTAAAAGTTTTTAAACTAAACAGGATTTGTTCCTGAAATTAATAGTCTTGAAATACAGCGTGTTGAAAGATATTTGTTTAAAACACTCATTGGCACGGCCATTGCACAAGAGAAAGTACCTTCCTTTCTTTTGCTGACAGCCTCCTCCAAAATAGAACGGCCTGCCTCCCCAAGCGGGCCGTTTTATTTTCACACAGCGCAGACATGAGGACAGTCATGCAGCATTTTCTGGCATCAGAATACAGCCCGGTTCAGCCTGAACAGGCGGGCTTTCATATCATTCCGGTTCCGCTTGAGCAGAGCGTGTCTTACGGTGCGGGTACGGCCAGCGGCCCTGCGGCCCTGCTTGAGGCCTCGCAGCAGCTTGAAGCCTGGGAATGCGGGCATGCCCCGGGCGAGACAGGTTTTTATACCGCGCCGCCTGTGGATTGCGGCGGCCCTGTTGAAACGGTGCTTGACCGCATCGAGGCTGCCACGGCCCGTGCCATTTCGTGCGCGGCCCTGCCCGTGTTGCTTGGCGGCGAGCATACCGTTACCCTTGGTGCGTTGCGCGCTCTGGCAAAGGAGGCGCAACGCAGCGGCGAGCCGTTCGGCATTGTGCAGTTCGACGCTCACGCCGACCTGCGGTCTTCGTATGAGGGCAGCCCCTATTCCCACGCCTGTGTCATGCACCGTGCCGTGGCCGATCTTGGCCTGCCCCTGGTGCAGTTTGCCGTGCGCGACTTTTGCCGCGAAGAAGCGGAGGTGCGCAAGGCGCACAGTGTCACGCATTATGATGCCTATTTCATGGCGCGTGTGGGCCTGCCCGAACAGCCCCTGCCCGAGGATTTTCCCCGGCGTATCTACATCACCTTTGATGTGGACGCGTTTGACGCTTCGCTCATGCCTGCCACCGGCACGCCTTCGCCCGGCGGCATAAGCTGGCGCGAGGCCCATTTCATTCTTGAGCGCTGTGTGGCCGGGCGCAAGGTGGCCGGGCTTGATGTGGTGGAGCTGGCGCCCATAGAGGGGCTGCACCATTGCAATTTTACGGCGGCCAAACTGACGCATTTGCTTATGGGGCTGGCCCATGCGGCCAATACCGGCCCGGACGGCGCCTGATCAGAAGCGCTGTGGCAGCCGCCCGCAGGCGGCCCAAACGGATAATTGTGAGAGGATTTCAGGCGATCATTGCCCTAAATGCAGCAATGGCGTTGCAATAGGCTGAGATGTATATTCTTTTAAAATACAAGGCGCTGGCGGGACGATCGTGTCCGGCAGGGCGGCATTTCCGGCGTCCCCAACGCCCTCGGCCTCTCCGGCAGGATTTTTTACAAGGAGCAAAGAAATGAAAAATACTGTGGTCACCTTTCGCGCCGCCAAAGGGCAGGACAAGCTTGTTGTGCTTACCGCCTATGACTACAGCACGGCCCGCGTCATGGATGCCGCCGGAGTCAACGCTCTGCTGGTGGGAGATTCTCTCGGCATGGTCATGCTGGGGCATGAGAACACGCTGGGCGTCACTATGGACGACATGGTCCGTCATTGCGGCGCAGTGGCGCGCGCCGCGGAGCAGGCCCTTGTTATCTGCGACATGCCCTATATGAGCTACCACACAGGGGTCGATGAGGCCGTGCGCAATGCCGGGAGGCTGGTTACGGAAGGGCGCGCCCAGGCCGTCAAGCTGGAAGGCGGCGCGGAATTCTGCGATGTGGTCAGGGCCATTGTGCGGGCTTCCATTCCTGTCATGGGGCATCTTGGCCTTACGCCCCAGTCTGTAAACGCCATGGGTGGCTTCAAGATGCAGGGCAAAACTCCGGCAGCGGCCCAGAAGCTGATGGACGACGCCCGCGCCCTTCAGGAGGCTGGCGTCTTTGCGCTGGTGCTCGAATGCGTACCCGCTCCGCTGGCTGCCCGTATTACAAAGGAACTTGCCATTCCTGTCATCGGCATCGGCGCAGGAGCCGACTGCGACGGCCAGGTGCTGGTCTGGCAGGACATGGCGGGCCTCAATGCCCGGCCGCTGCCACGCTTTGTAAAATATTTCGGCTCGGTGGACATGGCCCTGCGTGACGCCATTGAAGCCTATACCCGTGAGGTGCGCGTGGGGGCTTTTCCCGGTGAAGAGCATTGCTACCCCTTGCCCGAAGGTATGGAAAAAGCCCTGAAAAAACTTAAATAGGCCCGGCCTGCTGGCGGCCTGACGTGCAGACCGCCAGCAGGCCGCTATGCACCGGATACACAGAACCCCGGCAGTGCCGGGGTTCTGTCATTTCTTTCGCAGCCAGCTTTTTGCCTCTGGCACGAAATAGTTCAGTTGAAAGCGGTTTCTAGAGCAGATTAGCGTTAAAATACTCTAGATATCGCCCAGTTCTTCAAGCATTTCCATCGGGGGAACAAAAAACAGCGTGCCGGTTGTCGCAGTGCTGAAATCAAGCAGCCGGTCCGTGTTGCCCACGGGATCGCCGATATACATGTTTTCAAGCATTTTACGCGTCGTGGAAAACGTGCCGGCATAACCAATGAAATATGTGCCGAACTCGTCTTTGGCCGGGCTGGCAAAAGGCATGTTTGCCCGCACGATTTTCAGCTCATTGCCTTCCGCGTCTTCAATATTTGTCAGGACGTTATGCGCGTTTTCCGGTTTTTCTTCGTCGCTGAGCTCAACATCGTTGAATTTATGCCTGCCGATGGCTTTTTCCTGCTCTTCTGTGGAAAGGGCGTTCCAGGCATTCATATCGTGCAGATATTTTTGCACAAGGGCGTAGCTGCCGCCCTTGAAGGCCGCGTCCTCGTCGCCGATTGTGGCGGCTGTAAACCGTGCATCGTCTTCGGGATTTTCCGTACCGTCAACAAAGCCGATGATGGAGCGGCCGTCGTAATAGCGAAAGCCCTGCACTTCATCAATGACATACACTGCTCCCTGAAGTTTGGAGCTGATGATGGATGCCGCTTCAAGACATACGTCAAGCCGTGCCGCGCGGATATGGAAGAAAATGTCGCCCGGTGTGGAAACGGCGGTATACTTGCCCCCTTTGATTTCCTTGAATACTTCCAGTTCTTTGGGTTTGCCGCGCCCAGGAAAGAGCTTGCCCCAGGCTTCGGCGCCGAAGCCCATTATGCAGCTGATTGCCGAGTCCGGCAGGCGGGTACGCATGCTTCGGGCAACGGCTGAGAAATCGGCGCACAGGGTTTTTACTTTTGCCGCAGCACCGGCTTCGTCCTGAAGGCCGAAGACCATAAAAACAGCATGTTCGCCCGGAGTATTGGTGACGTCTTGTGGCTTCATAAGTCTACCTTTATTGTATAGTGTTATGTTGTTGAAATGTTGTAATTGTCAAGGCCGCTGCGGCCATTGCGGCATGGGGCCGCAGGCGGGCTATGCGCCCTGCGGGGGCGTAAAGTTGACGGGAACACGCACACGCCCGCCCGCCTTGTTGGTAAAGAGCAGATGGCCATGCTCAAGGCCGTAGAGGTAGAGGCGGCGGGTCAGGTCCACATCCTTTCGGCAATAGGCGGCGATTTCTTCCACGTTACCTTCTTTCCACCAGCGCAGGGCTTGCAGCCCGTCGGCACTTTTCGGCTCATTCAGGGTAGCCTGACCCAGATTGTCCAGCGATATGCGGTAGCTCAACCGCTCCTTTACGCGCTGCAAAAGGTCCAGACTCGGCAGGCCGCGCAGGTCAAACGGCGCAAAGGGTGTCAGAACGGCATAGTCAAAGCGCAGGCTGTTAAAGCCCACCACAAGGCCCGCGGCCCGCATGCGCTCAAAAAGCGCGGGCAGTTCGTCCTGGCTGTAGGAAAAAAAGCCGTCCACGCGGCTGTCATAGGCCACGGCCACGCTCACGCCCATATCTCCGGCCTTGTGCCAGCCGCCCACCTCGGCGGCGGCGCGGCGGGTTTCAACGTCAAAAACAAGAAAATGGGCGGGTGGCGCTATGGGCGTATGGGGCAGAAGGTCAGCCATATTGTTCACCTCGCTTTTGACGGCAGCGGGCGCGCACGCCGCGTCATGTTGCCGGGTGCGCCCCTGGGGCGTGATGATGTCGTTTGCCGGGGATGCGGCCTCCGCAGCAGCCGGAGGCATGCCTGTACCCGTACCGGTATGGTGCTGTGCGGTGGCATGCATGCCACTGCCTGCTGCCTCCGCAGTGCCGGAAGAATGGGGGCCAGGAGCCGCAGCGGAGCCGTTTGCCGTAAAAAATTCCAGCTTCGGTTCCAGTTCCGGGCGCGGTGGTGGCGGGCTTGTGACCAGCGTCTGCAACAGGTGATCGCCTTCGCTGCCCGGCGCGAGCAGTTGGCGTAACAGCTCCAGTGCAGCCAGTTTGCTGATGGGCCTGTTGCCCGAACCGCATTTGGGCGAGTGCACGCAGGAGGGGCAGCCGTCTTCGCAGGGACAGGAGGCCACGGTTTTGCAAGTGGCTTCAAGCAGGGCGCGGGCGTCGGAAAACGCCTGACGGGTCAGACCAGCGCCGCCGGGGAGGCCATCATAAATAAAGACGGCGGGCAGGCCAAGCTGGATGTGCATGGGCGTTGATATGCCGCCAAAGTCGTTGCGGTCGGCCATGATGAGCAGGGGCAGCATGCCGATGGCCGCGTGCTCCAGCGCGTGAATGCCGCCCATAAAGTGCATGAAGTTTTCTTCCAGGCCGGCACGGATATTGTCCGGTATGACAAACCACAGGCCTTCGGTTTCAAAAACCTGGGGCGGCGCGTCCAGCGGGGCGATGGTGAGCAGGCGGTTGCCCGTGGTGGAGCGTTTTTCATAGCCTGTGATGGTGTCGATGATGCGCAGCCGCCCACGGCAGACCAGAGCGCGGCCCAGAGAAACGCGTTCTGTTTCTTCAAGGATGTCCGTAGTTTTTTGTCCGCGCGTACGGGTAAACCAGCCCACATTGGCCTCTTTGGCAATAATGCGGGCGCGGCCGGGGTCTATTTCTTCAATGATGTAGCTGCGGCCCCGGTGCAGGTAAACCGCGCCGGGATGCGTCTCACGCCAGGCGCGAAAGCCGTCCACCGAGCCGATAATATGTCCCTGCCCGTCCTCAATACTGAAGGTCTGCCCTGTGCCGCGCAGATCCACATGGCGCTGGGGACGCTTGCGCGAGGCCAGGAGCTGCCCGCCGTCAGCGGACTGGAGCAGAAGACCCTGCATATTGAGCGCGCGGGCGGCGGCCAGCGCCGCGGGGCTTGCCAGCATGGCTTCGCCTGGGCGCAGGGGCATTTCGGCGGCGGCGCATTCCAGATGCCGGCCCAGAATGACCTCATTGTCGGGATTGACCACGGCCTTTTCCGGCGGACGATTGAAAAAGTCGTCGGGATTGCGGGCAAAATACTGGTCCAGCGCGTCTTCGCCCGCCACCACGATAACGGCGGACTCCTGCTGCGCGCGCCCCACGCGCCCGCCGCGTTGCAGGGTGGCCATGACCGTACCCGGATAGCCCACAAGAATGCAGACATCAAGGCCGCCGATGTCTATGCCCAGTTCAAGGGCGCTGGTGCTGACCACGGCCAGCAGTTCGCCGCTGGCCATGCGTGATTCGATGTTCCGGCGCTCTTCGGGCAAAAAGCCCGCACGATAGGCGGAAATGCGGCTGGAAAACGAGCCGGACTGCCCGGCCCACAGGCTGATAAGCTCTGTCATGCGGCGCGAACGGCAATAGACGATGGTACGCAGGTTACGGGCCAGAGCCGCCTTGAGCAGGTCGATGGCCGCCGTGGCCGGGCTTTGCTCGGGATTGAGAAAAACAAAATGCCGTGGTCCCTGCGGCGCGCCGGACCTGTCAATAACTACGGGTGGCGGCAGTGCGGCAGATTGTTGCGAAAATGTTCCTCCGGCTGCGCCGGTGTGCGTGGCAGCGGCAGCCGTTCCGGGCGGCACAGGGCTTTCAGGATGCCCGCTGTCTCCGGTTCCGGGCCATGCCGCGCCGGTGAGCGCCGCGCCCAGCTCGCCGGGATTGCCCACCGTGGCCGTGCACAATACATAGACCGGCTTCGCCCCATAGCGTCCGGCCAGCCGGTTAAGCCGCCGGAAAACCTGCGCCATGTGCGCACCGAACACGCCCCGGTAGGTATGGGCTTCATCCACTACCACATGGGTGAGTCCCGCCAGAAAGGCCGCCCACTGTTCGTGATGGGGCAGGATACCCAGGTGCAGCATTTCCGGATTGCTGATGAGCACCGCAGGCGGGTCGCGCCGGATCTTGCGCCTGAAGTGGTCCGTGGTGTCGCCGTCATACAGGGCGGCGGTGGGGCGGGCGTCTTTGGGCCATGCGGCGGTAAGGGCGTTAAAGGCCGCGAGTTGGTCCTGGGCCAGGGCCTTGAGCGGAAAAAGATAAAGTGCGCGCGCATCTGGGTCGCGCAGGTGGCGCTCCAGCACGGGCAGATTGTAAATGAGGCTCTTGCCGCTGGCCGTGGGGGTGGCTGCCACAATGGAATGCCCGGCGCGGATGTGGTCAGTAGCCAGGGCCTGGTGGCTGTAGAGGCCGGGGATGCCGCGCTGCTCAAGGGTACGGCTTATGGCTGCGGGCCAGGGCAGACGCGTGGGGGCATACCGGGCTTCGGATGCAGGCAGCAGGCGGTGACAGGTAACCTGCCCCCCCAGCCTTTCTGAGGCCAGCAAGGCAGCGATGTAAGAACCCACAGACATGATGCGGATGCGCCCTAGCCCCGTGTGGTCCCGGGAAGATTGCCGTTTTCGGCCGCTGCCGGGGTACGGTCCTCGCCGGGGGTGAGGTGCCGCAGCACCCGCGCCGGAGAGCCGGCGGCCAGGCTATGGGGCGGCACGTCGCGGGTAACCACACTACCCGCGCCGATGATGGCTCCCTCGCCAATAGTCACGCCTTTGAGAATGATGCAGTTCAGGCCGATCCAGGCATAGTCGCCGATGGTTACGGGCCTGTCGCCATCCATGCCCGGTTCCGTGGCGCGGTCTTCAGGCGGCCAGTGGGCGTGAAAGTCCGAATCCACAATAATGCAGTTGGGGGCCAGCAAAACCTGACGGCCGATACTGATGACGGTGGAGCGGGCCGTTATGGACGTGCCGCTGAGCTGCGCGCCCGGCCCCACTTCTATGCGCGCGCCGGGGCCAAAAGTGCGCAGGCGCACGGGATTTGCCAGAGCGGCTGCCGTGGCCCGTCGCCAGGAGGATATGAGGCTTGCGCCCGCGCCGATGGAAATATGGCTGCCCGGCCAGCGCATAAGCCCCACCGGCCCGTGTGCGCTGACGCCCTGACCCACAGATACGCCCACAAGTGCCGCCTTGCAGCGCAGGCGCAAGGTTCCCCAGAAGCGGCCCCAGCGCGTCATGGTCTGAAGGCACAGATAGCTGATGACATTGGCCGGGGTAAGGCCCCGTTCCAGAGCTTTGCGCAGCATGTTCATGCTTGGTTCCTTTGTGCGGATTTATCCTGTGGTCTGCGTCAGCATGACGCTGCGCGGCAACGGGCATGCCCTGCGGGCTTTTCAGGCAGCGGAAGAGGTGTTGCCGCCGCTGTCCGCTCCCGGCTGCGGTGCAGGCAGGAGCGGACAGCGGCGTTACAGACGGCGTCTGGCCGCAGGCAGTAAAGGCGTTTTTACTTCCGCAACTGGCGCGTCCACTGGGCAAGGGACTGCATGACGTCCGTAGCCTGTTTTGTCAGGCCATCGTCCTGCACATCGCCGTTGTCGTCAAAGCAGGCGCTGAAAGCATTGGAGAACAGTTCAGGCCTGTTCAGCAGGCGCAGGTTCAGGTACACGCAGACCTGGCGCAGGTGGTACTGGCTGCGGCTTGTACCCATGCCGCCCCCGGCGCCGACAATGCAGGCGGCCTTGCCGGTCAGCGGGGCGAGATCGGGTTCGCGCGAGAGCCAGTCCAGCGCGTTTTTAAGGGCCGGGGCCAGCGAGTAGTTGTACTCGGGGCAGGCCAGCACCAGAGCGTCAGCCGCAGTGACGCGGGCCACGAGATCCTTGACGGTCTGCGGCTTTTCGATGTCCTGATTGTAAAACGGCAGGCCGGAAATGTCCGCTATTTCCATACGCACCCCTTCGGGCAGGTGCGCGGCGCAGCAGCGCAGCAGACCAGTATTGCGGGAGGCGCGACGCAAGCTGCCCGATATGCCGATAAAGGTAAGGTCGCTCATGGTATTCTCCTTGTGTCCGGCTGTGCGGACAAGGCAGGATAGCAATTTTTATCGCGAAAGCCTACTGCTTTGCTGAGCCGTTCCGTGCCGGGCAACGGCGTAACAGCATGTGTATGCCTTTGCGCCGCGCGGCCGGGCAGTACAGTGTTGTAATTTTACCAATGCGTGTTCTTAGCACTACAATCGCCCGTTCTTGCGCTTAACAGCACAAATACATTGTGCTTGTGTCTCCACGGCGGCTACCTGCCCGCGCGGCCGCCAGGGCATTTTCAAGGTAAAAATGCCCTAACAGCCGCAGTGCTTGCGGTCGCGGGTACGGCTTTCAAATTTTTCTTTATGCACCACCACACGTTCGTGCAGACCTTCGCCGATAAGTCCCACTTCGTCGCGGGCGCTGACCTTGAATGTCAGTCCCTTGCCGTTGGAAGACATGCCCACAAGCTCGGCGGTAAAGCTTACCTTCATGCCGCAGGGGGTGGCCGCCAGGTGCGAAATGTCCACTTTTGTACCCACAGTGGTCATGCCCAGGCCCTGATGGTCGAGAATTTCCTGCACCGTGGCCACGGCCGTGGCTTCCATCCATGCGATCATCATGGCTGTGGAAAAAACCTCTACCAGGCCGCTGCCGACGTTACAGGCCAGCATGGCCTCGCTGACCGTGATTTCAGAGCTGCCTGAAAGGCCGGGTTCCAGTTTCTTTTTCATTATTCTTACCTCACTTGCGCGCCGCCTGCGCGAAAAGCGGCGTCAGTATGGTGGTTGAACGTACGGCGCGCACCCGTTTTTGGGGCTGCCTTTGTTCTGTATAGAAAAGATGGCGGCAGCTAGCAAGGCCCGCTGCCTGCCGGACATGCCCCGCCGTAACTTTGGCGCGAAGCCAGGCGGCATGCCCTGGAATGTGCTGGAAAAACAGGCCGCCCGGCGATGCGGGGCATCGCCGGGCGGGGTTGCGCGGGTTTTTGCCCGCAGGAGGTTGTGGCTGGCTGAAGCTTATTTGTCCTGCCCGGCCTGTGAGGTCAGGCGGTCCTGGCCTTCCCATACCTGCTCGGCCTTGGGCAGAGCGGGCAGCAGTTTGGTCCAGGGGTTCTGCTTGAGGAATTCCGGATCCTGCTGGAGCTTGCGGCTCAGGTTCAGAATGGGCGGCACAATTTCCTTGATGTCGCCAGCCAGCATGGGGGCGATGCCGAAATCCGTGGCCTGGGTCGCCAGGTCAACGGCCTTCTGGCTGCATTCCATACTGGTCATGAGCGTATCAAGGGCCTTGGCCGGGTTGTGGAAGCCCACGCTGTTTTCAGCCGAAACATAGTCCCAGAACAACTGGCCCTTACGCACCATTTCGCGTGCTTCGGCCATGAGGGCTTCGTAATTGGCGGCGCGCTGGCCGTCATAGGCGTTGGCAAGCCGCACGGCCTCGTGCGCCTTGACGGACATTTCCTGGGCCTTGAGCAACTGGTCAAAGGTCTTCTGCTGGGTATACAGCACGCGCTGGCGCAGGTATTCGCCGGTCTTGTCGGCGTGGCACTGGCGGCAGGCGCGCATTTCGGGATCCTTCATGGGCGAGGTCATCCAGTGGCTGGATATCTTTTTGCCGTCTTCACGCACATACTGCATGTGGCAGTCCGCGCAGGAAACACCGGCCGCGCCGTGAGGACCGTCCTGGAAGGTTTCGTATTCGGGGTGCTGCATCTTGATCATGGGAACCTTGGAGGCAGCGTGCACCCAGTCCACAAAGGGGCCGGGCTTGCCGTCAGCGCCCTTGGCTCCGTGACCCTTGTAGTACTGGTACATGTCTTCGGGGTTGAAGCCGTTATCCCAGGGGAATACGGGCTTTGCGGCCGGGCCGTTATCCTTGTGGGTAAAATAGTATTCCACATGGCACTGGGCGCAGACCAGGGTGCGCTTTTCGTTGCGGCTCATCTTCTGCCAGTCTTTGCCACTGCGCTTGAGCCAGTCTTTGAGCGGTTCGGAGTAGAGGCGCAGCTCCATGGTGGCCGGGTCGTGACAGTTGGCGCAGCCGATGGTTTCGTCATGCGCGCTGATCTTGTCTTTGGCGCGGAACTCATTGACGTCCATAGACCAGAACTTGTCGCCGTACTGGGCAACCCATTCCATCATTTTGGGGGTTTTGCAGTTCCAGCAGGTGGCGGGCAGGTTGCCCTTGCCGTCGGCCGCGAAACGGTTGATGCGGTCAATATTCACAAAGTCGTCAATGGCATAGGTGTGGCCGCGCGTTTCATTATACTCGTACATGAACGGGTAGCCCAGCCAGAGATTTTTCAGATAGGGCTGTGCGTGCTTGAAGCCCTTGGGCAGGGGATTCACATTGTCATTCTTGTGATAGGGAACCGACCCTTTATAGTCGGTCATGATCCTGTCTTCGTTATTTTTCATGTACGAAGCATACTGCTGCGGAAACTGGCCCTTGAAAGCCGACATCTTGGTTTCCGTTTCAGCAATGCCCGTTTTGTATTTGGGGGCCTTCAGCTCTGTGGAAACATCCTGACAGCCGCTGAGCAAAGCTACGCCCAGCAGCGTGGCCAACGCCAGGGCCGTGGTCACAATTCGCTTATTCATAGGCTACCGTCCTTGTGCTGATGGGCTTCATGCGCATGTGGGCCACGCCCTTGTGGCAGTCCACACAATAAGGCTTGGCATCCATGCTGGCCACGTTGATGTTGGTCTGGGTATGGCATGCCTTGCAGTTCGCGTTCACCACGTCGCGGGTGCGCAAGCTCAGGGGACGCGGAATATCGTGTCCCATAATATTGCCCACCACGTCGCGCAGGCCTTCCTGCGCCTTGAACGGCAGCTTGACCAAAAGATTGTGCGGGGCATGGCAGTCATTACAGGCAAGATTGGCGTGCGTTCCCATTTTCTGGGTTACGGCAGCCTCCTGCATGATATGACAACTGGCGCAAAACGGCCGTTGGTCAGTGGTTGTCATGGCATAGGCCAGAACTCCCATTAGTACCACGCCCGCCGCAACGCCTCCCAACAGCCACTTCAGCCAGGGTCCATTGCGGGGTGTACCCATAGAGCCTCCTTCGCTCGCTCCTAGTGCAGATGCGCCCTGAAGACCGACCTTCAGGGCCGGATTTCGCCCGGGTGGGGCGCAGGCAGCCGCTTGTGGCCGCCGGGCAGTCGTTGGATTCAGGCAGACCGCCCTTCCGTGCCGCCACTGCGGCGGACGAAATATTTATTCAGCTTTTCAAGAAACGTACCAGGATGTATAAAAAAGCACAAATAAAAGTGTTTTTATTTCAGCATGTTGCATGAATGTATTTTTTGAAGGCGCTTGGCGGGATTGAGTTGTTCAGGTAAATATGACAGAATTCAGAAAATTATGACAACTCTGTGAGAGTGCAACACCTCTGTCCGAGGTCTTTATGATTCATGTATACAATAAAAAAAATCGTTCCGCTATCTGGTTGCCCTTGCTGGCGTGCTTTTTATGGCTTGTTTTTACAATGGGCCTGTATCGGCAGGCCTTGCGTGTTGACGAGGCGCACCGGCTGGAGCTGGAGCACACAAGGCTTTCCACTGTGGCGCGCCAGCTTATGGATGCGCGTAACTGGAACGCGGCTCATGGCGGTGTATACGTGCTTGAAAGTGAGTACGGCAAGCCGAATCCCTGGCTGCCGGCAGGGGAGCGCACCGTAACCACGGGCGATGGCCGTACCCTTGTGCTTATGAATCCGGCCTATATGAGCCGCCAACTGGCCGAGCGTAATTCCGAACCCGGCATAGAAATCAGCATTATCAGCAATATGCCCCTGCGGCCGGAAAATATGGCCGACATCTGGGAGAATGACGCCCTGGGCCAGTGTACCGTGGGCGCACGGGAAGTTTTCAGCGCGCCGCAGCCGGGCAGCCACGGAAAGCTGCGCCTTTTGAGCGTGCTTGTGGCGCAGCCGAGCTGCCTGCGCTGTCATGTCAGCCGCAAGGTGGGTGAGGTGCTCGGCGGTATAAGCGTCAGTCAGGACGGTGAGGCCTATGTGCACAATGCGGCTTTGCAGCAGCGCAATATGCGCATGCTTTACGCCTTGCTGGCCTTTACCGGAGTTCTGGCCATCGGCGGCCTGACGCTTAATCTTACGCGGCGGCGCTGGCTGGCCGAAGAGGCCAGCCGCATGAAAAGCGCCTTCATGGCGCGGTTGAGTCACGACATGCGCACGCCCCTCACGGCCATTCTGGGTATGAGCGAGCTTTTACAGCATCAGAACGTTGCGGAGCGGGACCGTAAAAAAGCCCTGCGCTATCTTACCCAGGCGGGCAGCGCCCTGCTGGAAATGGTGCGCGACATTACAGACCACGCAACCCTTGAGCAGGGTGTCCTTCATCTGCGCACGGCGCCGTTCAGCCTGCGCGCCTGCCTGGCTGACTGCGTGGCCCTGTACAGCCCCGTTGCCGAGGCCAAGGGGCTGGATATTGACCTGGATGTGGATAGCGGCCTGCCCGACGCCGTGGCGGGTGACAATTTTCGTCTGCGCCAGGCCTTGGGCAATCTTGTCAGTAATGCCGTAAAATTTACCGAAATGGGTCGGGTGCGTATTTGTGTGGAGCCGGGCGCTGTGCAGGCCCGCAAGAAGGGCGAAGACGGCTCCGCCCGCCTGTGCCTCAGAATTCTGGTGCAGGATACCGGGCCTGGGCTGCGTGAAGAAGACGCCGAGCGTATTTTTGAAAGCTTCCAGCGCGGCAGCGATGCTTCGGGCGCGCCGGGGACGGGGCTTGGTCTGTACATTGCGCGCACCATTGCGCGCCGTATGGGCGGGGATGTCAGTGTGGCGTCTTCGCCGGGCGGCGGGTCCTGTTTTACCCTTGAGGTTTGGCTGCACCTGCCTGGGGATGGTTCGGAACCCGGATCAGGGCCGGGATTGAAGCCGGATGGCAAAAGCGGTGGCGGGTCCGGCGGTCTGCCGGCAGGTCTTGCGCCGGGGGATGCTGCCGTGCCGCGTGCGGAAGCTGGGCCGGAACATTCCGGTAACGCTGCCGGCTTTGCTGTACCCGGGAGCGGCAGCCATACTGCCGGGACCTCCTGCACAGCGCACAACTCCGGTGAACCTTCCTGCTGCGGCAGTCTTGAGGGAGATTCCGGCACGGCGGAAAAACCGGAAGCCCCCTGTTTTAAAGGCTGTCGCATTCTTGTGGCCGAAGACAATGAGGCCAACAGGTATATTATGGAGCATATGCTCAAGGGTGAAGGCGCGCGCGTATGTATGGCAAAAGACGGCAGCGCCGCCTTGGCAGCCCTGCACGAAAGCCCCTGGGATCTGCTTATCCTGGATTCGCGCATGCCCGGCGTAAGCGGGCTGGACGTTCTGCGGGCCGTGCGTGAAGGCCATACCTGCGCCCCGCCGGAGCAGAAGGCAATCATTTATACCGCGGCATTGAACGCCGAAGACAGGCGCATCTGCGAAGACCTGGGTGCAGACCGTATTCTGCTCAAGCCCCTCACCTTTGCCGGGCTGCGCAGCGAACTGGCCGCCCTCCTTTTTGACAGGCAGCAAGATGCCCGCGTGGAGGCTGCCCCGGAGCCGGGGCGTGAACCCCTTGTTCCTTTGCCGGACCCGGCATCCGCGTCGAAGACGAAGGTTGCACCCGCGGTCTGGAACCGGCCGGAAGCCCTCGCGGCCCTTGACGATGATGAGGATCTGCTGCGGCGTCTGGCGCGGGTGCTTTGCGAAGACCTGCGCAACAGGGAAGCCCATATAGCGGCCGCCCGGAACGCGGGGGACAGCGCAACGCTGCGGCGTCTGGCCCATGCCGTAAAAAATTCCGCCGGGGCCATGCGCCTTGATCTTTTGCAGGCCCGTGCCGGAGAGGCGGAAATGTCCGAAGACAATGCCCTTCCGGCGTCCGTGGAGCGCATGCGCTGCGCCATGCGCGAGGCCCTGCTTCTGCTTGAGGCGGAACCGGGCTGCATGCAGACTCCGGAAAAAGCCGTACCCAGTGCCGGGGCCGTCCTTTGTTCCGGTGCGGCGTCACAGAGAGGAGAGAGCTGATGGCCCGTATTCTGGTGGTGGATGACGAAGCCCTTATGCGAACCATGGCTGAAGTGGTGTGTACGCGCATGGGCCACGAGGTGCTGCTGGCAGAGAGCGTCAGCCAGGGGCTGGAGCTTGGCCGCCAGGGTGTGGACGTGGTGCTGCTTGATGTCTGGCTGCCCGACGGCAACGGCCTTGAGTGGCAGGGCGACTTTGCCCATCTGCCCGGCATGCCCGATGTGGTCATTATTACGGGACACGGTGACGGCGATGCCGCCGAGGCGGCCCTGCGCTCCGGAGCCTGGGAGTTTCTGACCAAGCCGCTCAAGGTGCGTGATATCGAGCAATGCCTGCGCCATGTGCTGACTTTTCGCGAAAACCGGGTTCCGGGGCCGGAATCGCTGCTGGTGGACAGCGGCCATGTTCTGGGCTCGGGCATGGGTATGAGCCGCGCCCTCAAGCTTCTGGCCCAGGCCGCGCAAAGCGAGGTCAATGTGCTTTTGCTGGGCGAAACGGGCGTGGGCAAGGAAGTTTTCGCCAAGGCGCTGTACCGCAACAGCGCGCGTGCCGCCAGACCCTTTGTTACCGTAGACTGTGCTTCCCTGCCGGATAATCTTGTGGAAAGCCATCTTTTCGGCCACAGCCGGGGAGCGTTTACCGGGGCCGATCGCGCACGGGAAGGGCTTTTGCTGTCGGCCAACAAGGGTACGCTTTTTCTCGATGAAGTGGGTGATCTGCCCCAGGCCATACAGGGCGCCTTTTTGCGGGCGCTGGAACTACGGCGCTTCAGGCCGGTGGGTGACGTGCGCGAGGTCAGCAGCGACTTTCGCCTTGTGGCCGCCACCAACAGGGATATAGAAAGCATGGCCCGGGAAGGGACGTTTCGGGCTGACCTGCTGTACCGGCTTCAGGGTATGACCATTGTCATCCCGCCCCTGCGCGAGCGCAGGGATGAGGTTCCCGCGCTGGCCCGGCAGGCTGCAAGCCGTTTTTGCCTGCACAATGATCTGCCGCCCAAGGCTGTATCGGATGCCATGCTGGACGTGCTTATGGAATATTCCTGGCCCGGGAATGTGCGCGAGCTGATTCACAGTGTGGAGCGCGCCTGTCTTGCGGCCGGGCAGGGGGATGAGCTTTTGCCTGCGCATTTGCCCACGCGCATGCGTGTGGATGAGGCGCGTCGCCGTATGGGCCGCGGGCCGGACAGCGGTACTGCCGATATTGCGGGCAGCGGGCAGGCCCCTGCGTGCAGTTTTTCCGGGGCGTTCTGCGGGGCCGTGCCGTCCGCGTCCGTTGGACAGGGCATGGGTGGAGAGAGCGCTTCCGGCAGGCATGCGGGCGGCTCCGTGGCTTCTGTTCTGCATCCGGGCTTGCCTCCTGTAGGGGCGGCAGGTGACGATCTGCCGGACTTGCGCCAATGGAAAGCACGGGCCGAAGAAGTCTATGTGCGGAGCATCTGGGGGGCCAGCAACGGCGACGCGCGCACGGCTGCCGGAATGGCCGGGGTTTCGCGCGGGCACTGGTACGAGCTTATGAAAAAGCACGGCCTGTAGGCTGTGCGGCATCCGGCACCTAAAGGTTGTGCTGCACGGGTGGCCTACGGACGGGCTGTTTGGCCGTGCTTTTGCCGATACCCTGTGCGTCCGGGCGGGCCAGCCCGCTGCGGGCATCTGGTATTCGCGTGCCTGGGCAATACCTGCGGCTTTCTGCCCGGCAGGAGTGGCAGGCTGCCATAAACAGGCTGCCATGCAGGCGCCCGTATGGTGTGGCAGCCTGTTGGGAACAGCCGGGGCCGATGTTTCTGCATGTTTTTTGCTGTCCCTGGTTACCGCCATGCGGCATGCCGGGATGAAGCTGGCAAAAAGTGGCGGTATACGCCATTATCCGGACGCTGAAAGAAAGGCGAATACTGCGTGTCAAGAACTCTTGCATCACGGCATAAAAGGCGCTATAGCGAAAAAAACCGGATTATTAAAGGCAATATAACAGCGTATGAACAAGAACTCCATTACCATTACCATCAAAGGGTATGTTACGGCGATGCCACGCTCTGTGGATGCGCGGCAGGCCAGGGTGGCCGTAGTTCAGGACGATGTGGAATACCGCATCGTGCCGCGCGGCGCTGGCGTGGATTTGGATGATGCAGTGAGCCTTCCCGTGGAGGTTTTCGGGCAGCTCGAAGAGGAGGACGGCGTAAGCTATCTTGTTGTTCGCGGCTATACGGTGCTTGAAGACGACTCCTGGCTTGAAGAGTAGGTTTTCCCCGTATCCGTCCGGACCTGCCGGAAAGCTTCCGGCGGACGGTCCCGGTTCTGACGCTTGTTTTTGGGCGGCATCTGCCGTCTGTTTGCAAAAAGACGGTTCATGACCGTCGCAGGGTCTGCGCGAACCGGGTACAGGTAAAATACGCTGACGTAAAAATGAAAAGCCCCCGCCAACTCAAAAAACAGTTGGCGGGGGCTTTTTGCGCCGGGCGCGGTTATTTTTTCATGTCGCCGATGAGCTCGCTCAGGTTCTGTGCCTGCCGGGCCAGATCGCTGACGGCAAGGGCCGCTTCGTGCATGGCTTCAGCAGTCTGCTGCACCACGTCGTTCACAGTGCTGATGGAGCGGTTGATTTCTTCACTGGCAACGGACTGCTGCTCACTGGCCGCCGCAATGGCGTTGACCTGGTCGGCCGTGGCTTCCACCGTATCGACGATTTCTTCCAGGGCCTGGCCGGACTGATTGGCGAATTCCGTGGCCTGGCTTATCTGTTCCGAGGCCGTTTCCATAGCGGTCACGCTTTTTGCCGTGCTCGCCTGGATGGAAGTGATGGCCGCGCCCACATCGTGGGTGGAGGCCATGGTCTTTTCCGCCAGCTTGCGCACTTCGTCAGCTACCACGGCAAAGCCTCGGCCTGCCTCACCGGCACGGGCAGCTTCAATGGCGGCATTAAGGGCCAGCAGGTTGGTCTGGTCCGCAATGTCGGAGATGACGTTCATGATCTTGCTGATGGCCTGGGCCTGATCATTGAGCTGCCCCATATTTTCTGTCAGGCGCTGCGAAACTTCGTGCACCTGGCTGATGCTGCGCACGGCCTGTTCCACTATATGCGCACCGGCCACGGCCTTTTCACGCGTGTCGCGCGAGCTGGTGGAGGCCTGGTTTGCGTTTTGGGCCACACTCTGCACCGTGGCGTTCATCTGGTTGATGGCTGCCGCGGCCTCGGTGAGGCGTTGGGCCGAATCCATCGCGCCCCTGTCGGACTGCTCAATCTGGGTGGAAAGCTGGGTGGAGGCGGTACTGACCGCATGGGCCACCTGCTCCAGCCTGTCGGCGGCCACAAGCATGGCGGCAGCTTTGGCCTGGGCATCCTGCCCAGCCAGTTCGGCCCGGCCCTGGGCGATTTTGGCCTCATTGGCGTCTTCGGCGGCCTGGCGGCTTTTTTCAGCCGTTTCATTGATGAGGTTTTTCAGCTTGTCCACCATGTCGCGTAAGGCGTGTTCCAGCAGGGCCACTTCGTCTTTACCGTCAGGCGTGATGTTTACATCAAGGTTGCCTGCGGCCACGGCACGGGCCTGCCCGGTGATTCCGGCCAGGGGACGGGTGATGGATGTGGCCAGGTGATAGGAAAGCGGCACGACAATGAGCAGCAGCGCCGCAAGAAAGCCGCCGCCATACGTGCCGAGGGTACGGGTAAGCAGGCTGTTCATGGTGCTGTGCAGCCTGCTTTCTGCCCTGTCTACATTGTCAATGTACACGCCCGTGCCGATCCAGTAGGGCGTGCCTTCTATCTTTTCCGCATAGCCAAGTTTGAAAACGTCGCCGCTGCCGGGCTTGGGAAAGACAAAATCCACAAATCCGCCGCCTTTTGCCGCGGCTTTGTTCAGCTCCACCACATAATGCACGCCCTGCTTGTCGGCTGTGCCGGACAGGTCTTTGCCGATAAGCTGTTTTTGTGTGGGGTGGGCCACGCTGATAGTGCCTTCGTACACATAAAAATAGCCTGAAGCGTCGTCTTCAAAGCGTGATTTTTCTATGTAATCCGCAATGATGCGTAACTGCTCCTGCTGCGGCAACCCCTTGGTCATGGCTGCCAGCCCGAGGGCCGAAGCCTGGGTCACGTCCTTGATGCGGGCGCGCTGTGAATCCAGCAACTGGTTTCTGGCAACCGAAGTGCCTTCGTCAATGACGCTGCTGGTCATAAAAAAGGACAGAACCGCCATGGCGATGACCATGGCGATCATCAGGGAGACAAAGCAGGTGATCCTTTGGGCGATACTGATATTTCTGAGCATGAGATTCTCCGGCCTTGGGCGGTGCGGTTGCTCCCGCCGGGCGGCGATACTGGGCTGGTTGTGTTGTTTTGGGCATTGGCCGTGGCCGTAGTGGTGTGCCTGTCAATCAGGCCCGCGGAGCACGGTTCTTGGCCGGTGTTCCGGTGCTGTCATACGAAAGAGCGCAAAAATCTCCGCCGTTGCGGTGAGCCAGGCAAACCGGCTTTTTCCGGACAGGGATGCCTGCGGGCGCAAAGGCGGAACGCTTTCGCAAATGGGAAGAGCCTGCTGGTGCATGATTTTGAAAAAAAGAATGGGCAAGCCATGCCTGCACGGACGCAGCACTTCGCCATGCCTGAACACTGGTGGGCGTTCAGCATGGCGGCGCATGGCAGCACCCCGAGGGCAGGTGCGCCCCTCAGACTGCTGTTATGTAAAGATAATGATTTACTATACCTGTTGTTGCGTGTCTTCGCAACAGCCCAGGAGGGCATTGCGGTGCGGGCGATGAGCTCATCCGGGCGGTATTGCCGTTGCGGCGGGAAATGCGCGATAAAAAATAATCCCCGGCACTGACGCGCCGGGGATTATTTTTTAACATTATGGCGGAGGGGGAGGGATTTGAACCCCCGGAAGGCTCACACCTTCAACGGTTTTCAAGACCGCCGCGATCAACCGCTCTGCCACCCCTCCACAGGGTGGGCACATCAGTGCCAGCACTGCTAGTAATGTATTCCGGGCCGAAATTCAATATGCACGGTGGTAAAGGTGCACGCTGTTTTTGGGGCTGGCCCCGCACGCGCGGCAGCGCATGCTTTTTGCGGAAAAAAAGACGGCGCATTATCCCGTGAGGAAACGCGCCGTCAAAAACTCGCTACGCCGTATTTATTTAATGGCGTCTTTCAGGCCCTTGCCGGGCGTGAACTTGGCAACTTTGCTGGCCGGAATGGTGATTTCCATGCCGGTGCGGGGGTTGCGACCCTTGCGGGCGGCGCGTTCCACAACCTTGAAGCTGCCGAAACCGGTGAAGGTTACGGATTCGCCGGCAGCAAGGGCTTCGCGCAGGGCGGCGACAACGGCGTCAAGGGCTTCTTCGGCCTTGGCCTTGGTGGGAAGACCAGCTTTGGCATGGATTTTTTCGACAAGCTCAGCTTTAGTCATGATTCTTACTCCATAAAAGGATTTCGGTTTGTTCCCTGAGTATCCATATCGGGCGGCACATCGGCATGGCCGGGGAGGTGGCCCGACGGGCCATTCTCACATGGGATAGCCGCGCTATGCCGACCCGGACATGCGCGCGCTATGGGAATTTACAGGCAGTGACGCTTTTAGCGCCGTCAGACTGTTGTCTCATTACGTTAGCGGCGTTTTCCTGTCAACGAAAAAGCACTGAATGCCGCGTCTGCTCTGGCTTTTCGTCTTTGCGGGGCTGAAAAAAATTCACAAGCATGCCCGGGGCGTCACAAAAAGTCATAGGTAGTATAATGAAATAATTGAAAATAAACCAGGCCCTACAAGTCGACCAGCACAACCTCGCTCTGGGCCATTTCACGGCCCAGAAAAAGGCTGCCTGTGCGGATAAACCGGGCCACATGGTCTGTGGTCAGAAAGCGGCTCTGCCCTGTGCGGCACGGCATGCCTGCGGCGTCAGCCCCTGCCTGCGTATCGGGGTGGAGCATTTCCAGGCGGCCCAGTTCGCCGGCCACCACCTGAGCCGTAATGGCGGCAGAGTCCACAATGCGCACATGCGGCCCCACCACCTGGCGCAAGGCTCCTTGCAGCAAGGGGTAATGGGTGCAGCCCAGCAGCAGGGTATCCGGCTGTACCGGCGCGCCCGCCGCACCGGCGGCATTGGGGGGGGCGTCGCTTTCAGCGGCATTGCTGCCGGTTGTATCATTTATGGCAGGGGCGCAAAAAAGGCCTTGCAGATAGCGCCGGGCCACGCCTTCCACCAGCGGGCCGTCCATCCAGCCTTCTTCGGCCAGGGGAACAAAAAGATTGCAGGCGCGTCCCAGCACCACGGCTTCGGGCCGGATGCGCGCTATGGCCTGCTGATATGCGCCGCCGTTGATGGTGGCCTCTGTACCCAGCACTACTATATGGCCGTTGTGGCTGGCCTGGGCCGCTGCCTGCGCCCCCGGTTCGACCACACCCAGAACGGGCAGGGGGGCAAAGTGCTGGCGCAGTGTCGGCAGGGCGGCGGCTGTGGCCGTATTGCAGGCTATCACCAGCATTTTTACGCCCATATCCACCAGTTTTTGCGCAGCCTTGAGCGTATAGCGCCTGATGGTATCAGGTCCTTTGGTCCCGTAGGGCAGGCGGGCGGTGTCGCCAAGATAGAGCAGGTCTTCGCCGGGCAGGCGATGATTCAGGGCCTTGAGTACGGTGAGACCGCCCATGCCGGAGTCGAAAAGGCCGACAGGCAGCCGCGAGCTTTGATTCATGCTGCGTCCTTTGCAATGGCCGCGCATGAGCAGGGCGCGCGGCGCTAAAAAGCTTGGCCCAGATAACGCAGGGCTGTAAAGAGCAAAATGGCGGTCAGCAGGCACTTGAGCGCCGTGGCCGGTACATGCTTCTGGCAGCGCGCGCCGAGGTACATGCCGCACATGCCGCCCAGGCCCACCAGTATGCCCATTCTCCAGTCAGGAGCAATAGCCATGCCGGGGTACATGGGGGCCAGCAGCGAATAAAAGCTCACGCCCGCCACCGAAGTAAGAAAGGTGGCAAAAAGGGTGGCCCCGGCCACGGCATAAACCGGAAGCGCGAAAAAAGAAACCAGAAAAGGCGCCATGATAGCCCCGCCGCCAATGCCGTAAACGCCGCCTATAAGCCCCACAACAAGGCTCAGCAGGGCCAGCTTTGGGGTGGAGACCACGTGTTTTTTCTCTTGAAAGGCAAATGACAGGCTGCGGGTATTCCATTGCAGCACGCGACAGCAGCTTGCCGGAGCGTCAGGCCCCGCGCACCTGTCGGCATTGCCGGATGCGGGTGACACGGCGGATACGGCGGGCGCGCCGTGCGGTTGCATGTCCTGACTTTCTGCCCGACGGCCTTTCCAGACGGAGCGGGCCATGCGTGCGCCCACATACAGGAGCACAAGGCCCGCGAAAATTTTAAATTTGTCCGGGTCCGGCAGCCAGTTGACGCGGATGAGCGCCCCCAGAAACACTCCGGGCAATGTGCCGGCGGCCACCGTAAGCGCCAGCGGCCATATGAGCCGACCTTCACGCCAGTACCGCCAGACGCCGGGCGGGCAGGCCAGAATGTTGAAAAACTGGTTGGTAGCGCTGACGCTGGGGTTCACATAGCCCAGTACGCTCATATGAAAAGGCAGCAGCAAAAACGCCCCGGAGATGCCGCCCATAGAGGTAAAAAACGAAATGCAAAGGGCCGCGCCGAAAGGAATAAAGGGGTTGCATTCGATGCCGGCAGTGGGAAAATACATGACGGCCTCCGCAATTTGTCAAAACGCAGTTACAAGACGACAATAAAAAACAATCGGATACGACCTGCATTGTTCACGGTTTTTATAATAATCGTGAATATTGATTTTGTCACTATGTCGTATCCGCGTTTTTTGTGCCGGAATCCGGGTCAACGCCCCGGTTCAGCCCGACGCGCCGGGTGCATCCAGCCCGGCTGCACCTGTTCTGTCGCGTTGCCTGCTGCCCTGCAAAAATGTATGCTTGCAGCTTCTCAGCGCACCTGACGGCGGCCTGCGGGATCCGTCGCACAACAATGAAGGAAGCACCATGCTGGCCATTCTGGACTACAAGGCGGGCAATCAGACAAGCGTGCGCCGCGCTCTGGAGCACCTCGGCGTACCATGCGCCATAACAGCCGACCCGGCAATGCTTGAGAGTGCCGCGGGAGTGATCTTTCCCGGTGTGGGCGCGGCGGGGCAGGCCATGTCTGCTCTGGCCGAAGCCGGGCTGGACACGGCCCTGCACCATGTGGTGCGGCGCGGCCAGCCTTTGCTCGGCATATGCCTGGGCTGCCAGATACTGCTGGAAAGCAGTGAGGAAAATGCCGCACAAACCCTCGGCATTGTCCCCGGCGTCTGCCGCCGGTTTGAAGACCATATGCGGCAGGAGGACGGCTCTGCGGCTCCAGTGCCGCATATGGGCTGGAACAGCCTTGAGGCTGTGGCCCCCTGTGTTCTGCTGGACGGCACTGACCCCGCGGCCGAATATTATTTTGTACACAGCTACTATGTGGAGCCTGATCCATCGCTGGTGCTGGCTACCACCACCTACGGGCGCACGTTCTGTTCTCTTTACGGGCGCGACGGCCTCTGGGCCGCGCAGTTTCATCCCGAAAAAAGCGGCAGGCCCGGCTTGCGCCTGCTGAGCAATTTTTATGGATATTGCCGTCAAGTCCCGGCAGGAGGCACGTCATGCTGAGTAAACGGGTCATCCCCTGTCTTGATGTGCGCAACGGCCGCCTGACCAAGGGCGTCAAGTTTGTCGGCAACGAGGATATCGGCGATCCCGTGGAAAGCGCCCGCCGTTACTACGAAGAAGGCGCGGATGAGATCGTTTTTTACGATATTACGGCCTCAGCAGAGGCGCGCGGTATTTTTCTGGATGTTGTGGAGCGCGTGGCCGAGCAGATATTCATTCCCTTTTCCGTGGGCGGCGGCATATCCAGCGTGGCGGACATGCGGGCCGTGCTGCTGGCCGGGGCGGAGAAAGTTTCCATCAATTCTGCGGCGGTGAAAAATCCCCACCTCATCAGCGACGGGGCGGATGCCTTCGGTTCACAGGCTGTGGTGGTGGGCATGGATGTGCTTGCCGTGCCTGAAAGCCCCGAGATTCCCTCCGGCTACGAAATTGTCATCCACGGCGGCCGCAAGCGCATGGGCCTGGACGCCATCGCCTGGGCGCGCCGCTGTCAGGAACTGGGCGCGGGCGAGCTGTGCGTTAATTCCATTGACGCAGACGGCACCAAGGACGGCTACGAGCTGAAGCTTACCCGTGCCATTGCCGACGCTGTTTCCTTGCCGGTCATTGCTTCCGGTGGGGCGGGCGAACCCCGGCATATGCTGGAGGCCGTGACCGACGGCGGGGCCTCGGCGGCGCTTATCGCCTCCATCGTCCACTACGGGCAGTACAGCATACGCCAGTGCAAGGAATATATGGCCGCCCACGGTGCGCGCATGCGCCTGACCTGGTAACGGCAGCCCGCCCGAAGGTTGGCGGAGTGTCGCCGGGTGGCTGTCCACGGGCATCGTGGAGCGGAATGTTTCCGTAAAATTGGGTTGCTCCCGGCCGTGAAGCGACGCAGTTTTTGCCCGTACGGCGGGGCGCGTTGCCGGATGTCGGCCCGCAGGCCGCAATGGCGCGCCGAAAGGCAGGCGGTGCCTGTGCGCCTGCTGCCCGGCATCCCGGACAGGAGAGATTGTGACAAAACGTGACTCTGCCCGGCTCTGCGGTGGAGAACCTGCCCCGTCTGCCGGACAGGCTGCTGCCCCTGGCCCCGTTCAGACGGCCTTGCCGCAGGGGCTGGTCCGGCTCTTGTCAGGTCTGCCCCCGCTGGCCGTGGCCTTTTCCGGCGGTATCGACAGCCGGTTTCTTTGTCATGCCGCCTTGCTGGGCGGCTGTGACGTGCTGGCCGTGCATGCGCGTGGCCCGCATGTTCCGGCAGAAGAGAGCGACTCGGCGCTGGCCTGGGCGCGGGCGCGCGGCTTGTCTTTGCTGGTGGTGGATTTTGATCCGCTGCCCCTGCCGGAGGTTGCCGCCAACAGCCGCCTGCGGTGCTATGCCTGCAAACAGGGTTTGCTGGCGACTGTTGCCGAAGCTTTGGCCCGCGCCGGAGAGGCGGTCGACAATGCGCCTGCGGGCAAGGGGCATCACGGCGCGCGTCTGTTGTGTGACGGCAGCAATGCCGATGACCTTACGGCTTTTCGCCCGGGCCTGCGCGCCCTGAAAGAGGCGGGAGTTGTGTCGCCGCTGGCGGAGGCTGGCATGAGTAAGGGAGCTATACGGGCTGCGGCCCGTGCTACGGGGCTGGATGATCCGGATCAGTGCGCCCGCCCCTGCCTGTTGACCCGCCTTGCCTATGGGCTTGCGCCGCAAAAGGACGTTCTGCACCGTATTGCCGCCGCAGAACGTTGCCTTGCAGCCTTGCGCGACAACGGGGACGTGGGCAGTGCTGCCTCCGGGCTTGTGGCGGGCTGCGCCCTGGGTGATTTTCGCCTGCGCCTTGTCCCGCAGCCGGTTTTACAGGTGCAGTTTCTGCCCGAAGCCCTTGAGTCGCCCGTGCGGCGCATTTTGGAAGCGCATGGTTTTATGAACTGTGAGCTGCTGGTCGGGCAGGGTGTCAGCGGTTTTTTTGACAGGCCGCCCGTGCAGCCCTGAGCGGGAGTTGGCCCGCCCGCGTGGCGCAGCCGGAGGCCCGGGCATGCTTTTGCGGCCCTGCGCGCCGCGCCGCGCCCTCACGCGGGGCTGGACTTTGTGCTTAAAAGGGCCTATGAATACCCACTTATATCAATGGGGCTTACCCCGGAGGAAATTATGGCTCATAAAAAAATCGAACGTAAGAAAGAACTGGCCCGTCGCCGTCATCGCCGCGCGGAGCGCCTGAAGCAGCGCGTGCGTGAAGCCAAGGCTGCTGCCAAGGCGTAACTGTTTCTGGATAACCGCCTGCCGCAAAACGCGTTTTCGTTTAATGGGGTCAGGGATAAGGCTGGAAGCGCCGTTGCGGGCGCTGTGCCGGGGCTTTTCTGGCATCCCGAAAAAAGCCGCGTCTTTTGCGGGCGCTACTTATTTAGCAACAGAGCACCGGTTTTCAGGTCCCTGGGGCCTGCCGGGGGCTGCCCGCGCAGCCCTCTTGCACCGTAGGCAAGTGAGACTGGCCGGGACTGTTCCCGGCGGTCTTTTTGCATGCGTATCGCCTGAATGCTTGTCCCGCATGTCTTCGGGCTGCTGCGCCGGGACGTTCCGTATTGTCCGGCGGGGGCGGTTGGCCTGCCGTACCGGCAATCCGGTATTTTCAGTAAGGTGCTTTCGCCATACGGGCATTTTGTTGCAGATACATAAATGCTTCAGCGCCGCGTACACGCGCAGCGCCCACAGAATGGCGCGGGCTTTGCCGCAAGGTGTGCTTTCGGCAGGGCGGTTTTTGAAGTGCCGCGCATTGCGGGGACGATCTTTCTGTAGTGCGCGTGGGGCGTTCATACGTCATGCACCGGCGGGGCGCTGCCGCTGTAACCATCAAATCAATCTGCGCTAGTGTGATCATGCCTATTTACGAATATCAGTGTTCCAAGTGTCAGCACCGGTTTGAGGAGTGGGTGAAAAGTCCCTCCGATCAGGGCGAAGAGCCTTGCCCCAAGTGCGGCGCGGCCTCTCCGCGCATAATGTCGCAGACATCTTTTGTACTCAAGGGGGGCGGCTGGTACGTTGATGATTATGGCTATCGCAAGGGCATAAAGGAAGAGGGCGGCGCTGCCGCGGCATCTTCTTCTCCCACTCCGGCGGAGGCCTCTCCGGCCGCGCCGACCGCACCCGCACCTGCCGCCGCTCCGGCGGCCGCTCCCGCAACCCCGGCCCCTGCTGCCGGTCCCGCGAAAACGGACTCATGAGGCTGTCATGATCGAACGCTACACCCGCCCGGAAATGGACCGTATATGGACTTTGAAAAACCGCTATCAGGCATGGCTTGACGTTGAGTTGGCCGTTTGCCGGGCGTGGAGCGAAATGGGCCGGATTCCGGCCGAGGCCGTTGCCGTTATCTGCGACAAGGCCGCCATTGATGTGGACCGCATTCTCGAAATCGAGGAAGTGACCCGTCATGACGTCATTGCCTTTCTGACCTCGCTTGAAGAAAAGGTGGGGCCGGACGCGCGCTACATCCACTTGGGCTGCACTTCGTCAGATATTGTGGACACGGCCAACGCCCTGCTGCTGGTGCAGGCGGGCGAACTGATCCTGAAAGACCTGCGGGGCCTTCTGGACAGCATTGAATCGCTGGCCCGCCGTCATAAAGGCGTACTGTGCATGGGCCGCACCCACGGCATTCACGCGGAGCCTACCAGCTTCGGCCTCAAGATGGCCGGTTTTTACGCCGAGTTTTCGCGTCATCTGGCGCGGGTTGAGGCGGGGCTTGAGAGCGTGCGCGTGGGCAAAATATCCGGCGCAGTGGGTACATACGCCTTTTTGTCGCCCGAGTTGGAAGCGCGCGCCCTGGGCCATCTGGGCCTTGGGGTTGACCCGCATTCCACCCAGATCATCCAGCGCGACCGTTACGCCCACTTCTTTACCTCCCTGGCCATTCTGGGCGGCGGCATAGAGCGCCTTTGCGTGGAGCTGCGCCACCTGCAACGCACCGAGGTGCTGGAAGTGGAAGAGGGCTTTGCCAAAGGGCAGAAAGGCTCTTCGGCCATGCCGCACAAAAAGAATCCCATTTCGGCTGAAAATATGACCGGGCTTTCGCGCCTGCTGCGTACCAACGCCCTGGCCGCCCTGGAAAACCAGGCTCTCTGGCACGAGCGCGACATCAGCCATTCATCGGTGGAGCGTGTTATCATGCCCGATTCCACCATATTGGCCGACTACATTCTTGCGCGCCTTACCCGCCTGCTGGACGGCCTTGTGGTCAAGCCCGACCGCATGCGCGAGAATATGGACCGCTCCTTTGGCCTGTATTTTTCGCAGCGTGTGCTCACGGCGCTTGTGTCCGGCGGGCTGCCGCGCCAGCAGGCCTATGAGGCCGTGCAGCGTCTTGCCATGCAGAGCTGGGAAAGCCGCGTGCCTTTCCCCGATCTTGTGCGCGCCGATGCGGATATGAGCGGCCGTCTGGGCGAAGCCGCCCTGAAAGAGCTTTTTGATCCTTCCTATTACCTGCAGTACGAGGACGAGATTTTCGCCCGCGTGTTTGCTGAAAGCCCCGCCCGGGCCTAGCCGAGGTTGTTCATGAGCGTTTGCACCCAAGAGCATATGATGGAACTTAAACGCCGTCTCGCGCGCCTGCTGGTGGAAAAGTCCTACCGTGAAGGGGATTTTATGCTGGCTTCAGGCCGCAGAAGCGACTATTATTTTGACTGTCGTGTAACGGCCCTGCACGCCGAAGGCTCCTGGCTTATCGGCACGCTGTTCAACCACATGCTTCGCGATCTGGATATCCGGGGCGTGGGCGGCATGACCATGGGTGCAGATCCGCTGGTTTCCGCCACTACGGTTATTTCGTATGAGCAGGGCAGGCCCCTGCACGGCCTGCTGGTGCGCAAAGAGGCCAAAGGCCACGGCACCGGGCAGTTTGTGGAAGGACTTGGCAACTTTAACGCAGGTGATCGCGTTGCCATGCTGGAAGATGTGGTCACCACGGGCGGTTCGCTGCTCAAGGCCTGCCACAGGATCAGTGACGCAGAGCTGAATATTGTTGCTGTGTGCGCCATTCTGGACAGGGAGGAAGGTGGCCGTGAAAAGCTCCGTGAGGCGGGATATGAACTGCTTGCCCTCTTCACCCGCGCGGAACTGGTGGCCCTTGCGCGCTGAGTTCACTCCGGCGGAACCTGACGCAGCGGCCCCTGGGGCCGCCGTGCCTGACGGTATTTCGCGGGCGTCTCTTTTGCCGTACGCAGAGGGGCGCGCGCCTCTTCGGCACGCGATGGCACGTTTTTCCTTCACAGCCCCCACAGCCCGCCCATCCCGTTCGGGAGGCCGCGTTTTGCGCAACAGTGTGGCTCTCCGCCGTATTGCTGTTTTTCTTTTTTCTCTTTGCGCCCTGCGGGCCTTGCCGGGCCTTGCGGCGGCGCTTTTGTGCGTTCTTGCCGCGTCCGGCTACGCGCGCGCCGACAACTGGCAGGCTTCGCTGTACAACGAGGGCCTGCCTTCCCATCTGGTGGCTGTGGACAAAAACCGCCAGACCTTCATGTTTTTCGAGAAAAAAAGCCCTCTCAAGCTCCGCTATACCTATCCCTGCACCACCGGGCAGTTGACCGGCGACAAGAAGGTGCTCAACGACCTGCGTACTCCCGAGGGCATCTATTTTGTGGAATACAAGATAGCCAGCGGACTGGACTTCAAAGAATACGGTGGCATAGCTTACACGCTCAACTACCCCAATCCCGTGGACAAGCTGCGTGGCAAAACCGGCCACGGCATATGGATTCACAGCAAGGGCCTGGGCATTGAGCCGCTTTCAACGCGGGGCTGCGTGGCTATCGGGCTGAAAGAGATTGACGAGGTCGGCCCGAGCCTTGTACCCGGAACCGCCGTGGTGCTGGCGGAACGTCTGGATGAAACCGCTATGCCGCAGCCGGATAACGGCACGGCCCGCGAATTGCGGCGGCTCATGCAGGCGTGGAGCAACGCCTGGGCCGGGCGCTCATCCAAGATGTTTGAGTTCTATGATGGCGATGCATACAGCAAGGCCATGCCCGAAAGTTTCGCCGCCTTCAGGCTGAACAAGGAACGTCTGTTCAAGATCCTCAGCTTTATCAAAATTTACAACCGTAAAATTCACGTACTTGAAGGGCCGGGCTATTGGGTTACCTGGTCCGAGCAGTTTTATACCGCATCCAACCTTTCCACTGAAGGTGTCCGCCGCCTGTACTGGCAGCGGGGCGACGACAAGAAGTTCCGCATTGTCGGTATGGAATGGACCCCCCGTGATCTTGGCATGCGGGCCGCTTACCAGAAAGGCCAGCTTGTGGCCGAAGCGCCGTTGCAGACGGCTTCGGACGTTGATTCCGAAGCGCCCCTGCCGCCGCGCCTGGATATGCCTGAAAGCGCCGCTGACGGCGCCGAATCTGTGGCCGCCAACGCCGCCGCTGGGGGCAAGACAACCGGCAAAGCGCCTGCTGAAGCCGCAGCGCCGGGTAAATCCGTTGCACTCAGCGAACCTCTTGTTCCCCGCCGCATGCAGGCTCCGCCCCCGGCAGAAGTGAACTGGGGCGCGCGCCCCGCCATGGAAGACTCTGCCCGGTTTGCTGCCGAGCAGCGGGCCGCCGAAGAACTTGCTGCCCAGCAGCGCGCGGAAGAAGAGCGCGCCGAAGCGAATCGCCTTGCCGAAATCCGTGCTGCGGAAGCACGCGCGGCTGCCGAAAAAGCCGAGGCCGAACGCCTTGCCGCTGAACAGGCCGCTGCTGAAAAAGCCGCTGCCGAAGCTGAAGCGCAACGGCTGGCACAACTTGCAGCGGAAAAGCTCGCCGCAGAAAAGCTCGCTGCGGAAAAACTGGCTGCGGAACGCGCAGCGGTAAAGGCCGAGGCCGAACGCCTGGCTGCCGAAAAGGCTGCGGCTGAAAAGGCCGCCGCCGAAGCTGAAGAACAGCGGCTGGCGCAATTGGCCGCGGAAAAGCTCGCCGCGGAAAAACTGGTTGCAGAGCAGCTTGCCGCCCAGCGCGCCGCCGAAGAACTGGAAGCCAAAAAGCAGGCTGCCCTTGCCGCGCAGGACTTGCACCTTACGCCGGAACTGCGCGCCCAGTTGCAACAGGCTGTGAGCGGCTGGAATGCGGCCCTTGCCGCCCGTTCGCCGGCCCTTGCCGACTTTTATGATCATGCACGCTTTAACCGCGAGCCTGGAGCACCGCGCGGGCTTTCCTATAATGCCGCCTGGCGCGAGCTTGAAAAGCATCTGGGCGCGCCCTGGCTGCGTTACATCAGCCGCAAACCTTCTTTCGAGGTGCAGGGCAAACTGGCGGTCAGCCGTTGCGAAGAGCTTGTGGCCGGCCCTCACGGTCTGAGCGAAGGCGTTCGTACGCTCTGGTGGCGCAAGGGAGACAACGGCGACCTGCGTATTGTGGCCTCGCAGTTCCAGCCCGATGAGCTGGGGCTGGCCGCCGATTATCTCGATCAGGTAAGCGGCGCGGTGAGTGATGCCATTGAAGGCTGGCGCAAGGCCTGGGAGGCTGGCAACCTGGATGCATATATGGCCTGTTATACCGACAGTGCTGTGCAGCAGGGCCGGTGGGGGGCCAAAAACATCCGTCGCCAGAAAGAAGGGCTGTGGTCCCGTGTGCAGCCGACCCTTGTACAGCTTTCCGGCCTGCGGCTGGTGGCGGACAAGACCGGCATACGCGCCGACATGGGGCAGACCTATGCCGACAGCGTCGGACACAGCGACAGGGGAACAAAAACTCTGCTGTTACAGTATGACGGCAAGAAATGGCTTATCGCGCGTGAAGACTGGACGGCGGCCCCCGCCGCTGCCCCCGCGTCCGGAGGAGGCAGGCCTTGAAATACAAGGAAAGCCTTTCCATCATCTTTATGAGGGATAACGGTCCCCGGAGCAGCTTTCGCGTTCGTCGGGGCCGCTTTTACGCGGCGCTGGCCTTTTTTGCCTGCCTGCCAGTGCTGAGTGCTGTTCTGGGCTGGCAGTGCTGGCAGCTATGGCAGGAGAATGCCGCGCTGCGCGCCAATGTGCTGCGCTTTGAAAGCGACTATCAGGGTGCGCAGGCCACGGCAGAGCGCCTTGAACATCTTGAAGAACTGCTGCGCGAAGAAGATGTGCAGGGGCGCGACCTTGTTCTGCGCCGCCTGGGTGGGGGAGAGGCCGCTGTCGAGACTTCCCCGGCAGAGAGGGATGAAAACGGCAAAAGCGAAGCGTTGCGCGGTGCAGAAGGGCCAGGGCATGAGGAATTTCCTGCCATTGACCTTGATTACGTCAAGGTGGGCAATGTGCAGGTACGCGCCCTGCGCGGCGGCAAGCTGCGCCTTGCCCTTGATTTGCGCAACACCGACAACCAGCGTCTGGCTTCCGGTTCTGTGTCGGGTACGCTGGTTACGGCTGACGGGGCAAAGCACGCCCTGAATTTTGACCCGGAAAACGTGGGTGATTTTCGCATCAGCCGCTTCAAGCGCACTGTCATCGTGGTGCGCCTGCCGGGACGTCTTGATCTGATGAACGCCCAGGTTATTCTTGAGGTGCACAATCAGGATGAAAGCGTGGTCTACCGCAATATTTTTCCTGTGGAGCACTAGGCCCGCTTATCATTAAAATGCCTGCCTGCCCTGCGCGACTGGCTTTGACCGGTTGCCGCCCAACCCGACGAGCATCAGCTTATTTGATGCAATGCCATCCATTGCTTTGGCTCGCATGAAAATTCAAGGCCGTTGAGCTATCGCAAACAGCGATATTTTCCGCAGAGCGGCCAGACATCTTTGGAGCACGGCAAGCAAAGAGCTTGCCCGCAGAACGGAAAAAATCTTTCCCGGGTATCCTGCTTTTTCTCCACGCTCACCGTACAGCCCCAAGATGCAAAACGCGCCATAAGCACCGCCAACAGCGGGCTGTGCTTGTGTTGTTTTTCTGTCAGGGCTCGGGCCTTTGTCGCTGTAGCATGGCACACAGACAGTCAGACCCCCCCCACAGTTTTCGGGCAAAGCGAAAGTAAACGATGGCATTGCGCGGCGCGCAGGGAGGGAAGCTCCCGAAGCAGGGGCCGCGCCAGCGGCCCCGTCCCCTCCCGCAGATCAGGAGAATGCTTGTAGCAGATTAAGCAGAAATAAAGATTTTGTGGGCTGGGAACGTGAAGAGGGACCCCTTTTGCAAAGGGGTCCCTCCACAAGCATTTCAAAGTGAAAGTGCTCTAATCCGCCAGCGGTTACGCGTTGCGTGTGGCGTTATAGAAGTTGATCAGGCAGCCATCAAGGATGATCTGGCGTTCGTCATCGGTCAGATCCTTGAGGGTAAGGGCGATCTGCTCGCTCGTACCGTTTTCGCGCACAATATGGGCCAGCAGGGTGGGGTCGGCCTCCTGCACGGCCTTGCGCACGTGAGGCACGGCAAGCCAGTCGCCAACCTGAAGTACGCCGGCAAGATCCTCATCAACAATGAAGGGCAGCATGCCCCAGTTGATCAGGTTGGAGCGGTAGCGCTTGGTGGCATACTCCACAGCCAGGTTGGCCCATCCGCCCAGCACTTTCTGGCAGGATGCCGCCTGTTCGCGCGCCGAACCATCACCAGGCTTGACGGCAAAGATGGTGGAGCCGATGCCCACATTCGCAAGATCGGTTCCGTTTTGCGGGATATTCAGGCCGCAGCGGGCAAAGAGCGCGCGCACCTGTGCCACAAGGTCCGCATCGGCCGCATTGGACAGCCGTGTTTTTTCAAGGAGGTTGACGGCCTTGGCGCGCTCCACATAGCCGGGGTCCTTGCGTGACAGGGTGTATTCCGCCAGTTTGAGCGGGTTGGAGCGCAGGGATGAGGTCTCGCCCGAAGGGATAAGCTCATCCGTGGTGGTCACGGGGTCGGTGATAACACAGGCGACCTGAAGCAGCAGGTGTTCGGGCAGGGCGCTCATGGCGGGCCAGTCCGCAATATTGGGGCCGAAAATCAGCGGTGTTTCGGGCTTGGCCTGACCAAAGCCGTTGTAAACGCGACGATGGTAGATCAGCGGCTCGAAACGGTAATCAAGGCTGACGTCCGCAAGGCCGGGGGCGTTCCAGTCCAGATCCGTGGCGGGGGTCAGGCGGCCGCCATTGGCCGCCGTGGCGGCAATGGAGCGGGCATCCATAAGGGCCACGGCAGAAAGCTGCCCGTTGGCCGGTTTTGAGCCCTCACGGTTGGGGAAGTTTCGGGTGGTGTGGCGGATGGACAGGGCGCCGTGTGCCGGAGTGTCACCCGCGCCGAAACACGGACCGCAGAAGGCGTTTTTCATCACTGCGCCCGAGGCCATCAATCTGGCCGTGGAGCCGTTGTTGACCAGGGCCAGGCCCTGCGGTTCGCTGGCAGGGTAGACGGAGAGGCTGAAGGCAAGATTGCCCGTGCTTTTGCCGTCCAGAATGGCGGCGGCCAGGGTGATGTTTTCAAAGCTGCCGCCCGCGCAGCCCGCAATGATGCCCTGGTCTACCCACAGGCCGCCATCGCGGATTTTGCCGCAAAGGTTGAGGCCCCTGGCGGCATCGCCAAACTGGCGACGGGCCTCGTCTTCCACATGGGCCAGAAGCTCGGGGGCGTGTTTTGCAACCTCGGCCACGGGGTAGGCGTTGCTGGGGTGAAAGGGCAGGGCGATCATAGGCACGATCTTGCCGAGATCAATGCGTATAAGGCCGTCATACGCTGCCGGGCCTTCAAGGCGCAGTTCGGCGTAATCGCCGGGGCGGCCATGCTGCTCAAGATAGCGGGCCACTTTGGCATCTGTGGTCCAGATGGACGAAAGACAGGTGGTTTCGGTGGTCATGACATCGATGCCGCAACGGTATTCCACCGAAAGGCCATCCACGCCGGGACCCATAAATTCCAGCACCTTGTTTTTCACAAAACCGTTTTTGAAAACAGCGGCAATCAGGGCCAGGGCTACGTCCTGCGGGCCTACGCCGGGGCGCGGCGCGCCTTCGAGCCATACGGCGATTTTCTGCGGATCGGCCACGTCGTAGGTTTTGCCGAGCAACTGTTTGACCAGTTCCGGCCCGCCTTCGCCCACAGCCATAACGCCCAGCGCGCCATAACGGGTATGGCTGTCGGAACCCAAAATCATGCCACCGCATTTTGTCATCATTTCACGTACATATTGATGTATGACCGCCAGATGCGGGGGAACGAAGATGCCGCCGTACTTTTGGGCGGCCGCAAGGCCGAAAAGGTGGTCGTCTTCGTTAATGGTTCCGCCCACGGCGCAAAGGCTGTTGTGGCAGTTTGTCAGGGCGTAGGGAACGGGAAATTCCGTAAGGCCGCTGGCCCGCGCTGTCTGGATAATGCCCACATACGTGATGTCGTGCGAGGCCAGGGCGTCAAAGCGGATGCGCAGCACGTTTTCCCCTTCCGGGGCTGTGTTGTGCGCGGAAAGAATGCGCGCGGCCAGACTGTTTTTGCGCGCGGCCTCCACATCCACGCCTTTGGCGCGGGCCTCTTCGGCACTGCGGATGGTGTTTCCATCAATGACAACGGCATTGCTTATGAGTTCAATCATGGTGGCAGACCTTTTTGCTGGGTTTTGAGGTCGCTGGCGCGACGCCGGTTAGCGGGACTGCGCCGCGGCCAGTTTGAGGCCGAAGGCTATAAAGATAAAACCTGTAAAGCGTTGCAGCCAGAGCTGAAAGCGACTGCTTTCAAAAACATGGCGCACACGGCCGAGCATATAGGCCAGAGGCACATACCAGAGCAGGCACAGGGCCGACAGTATGCCGCCAAGCTCCAGAAACTGCGGGGCGAGTGGAGCGTGCGGATTCATGAACTGCGGCAGAAACGTCAGAAAAATGATGACGGCCTTGGGGTTCAGGGCATTGGTCAGAAAGCCCTGACGAAAAAACGACCACCACTGGCGGCCCGTAAGGCGCGGAGCCGCTACAGTCTTTTTCATGACGTCGTGTGCCGGATCATTTTTTTGCAGGCCGTCTGTTAGCGGCGCAACCTTCACTACCGCAGCGCCGGTCTGGCGGCCGTGGCGCAATGCCTGGATGCCGAGCCAGATGAGGTAGGCCGCACCCACGTATTTCAGGATGCTGAACCACAATACGGACTGCGCGATAATGGCGGAAATGCCGAGCATGGCGGCCGTGGTGTGCACACCGATGCCCAGGGCCACGCCGCAGGCCGCGGCCTGCCCCTGGGGGCGGCCGTCAAGCAGCGATATCTTGGCGATAAGGGCAAAGTCCGGTCCCGGCAGCATGACCAGCAGCGCCGCCATGGGTACGAACAGAAGCAGGTTTTCCATTGAAATCATGTGTGTTTTCCTGTCCTGCGGGGCGGCATGGCGCATCGGTACGATCAGATGCGCCATGCCTTCTGGAGATGTTTTGCCGTTGTTACGGCATGCTGTTCAAAAGTACCTGAAATTTTAAGGGATATTTTTTGTAACATACACGGCAAATAGCGTTTTGCCCTTGTGTGCCGCGTGTAAGGCACGGCATTTGTGGCAATCGTGCAGTGCCGCGCCAGAGTTGCGCTGGCCTGTTTTGGCAATACGGCTGTTACAGGTTGGCCCCGATGATATCGCCAAACTCCCGGCAGCCCACCACGCGGGAGCCGGTGACCTGGGCGGCCAGGTCCTCGGTAACGGCCTTGCCCGCAATGGCTTTGCCCACGGCCTTGCGGATGCGCCCGGCGGCGTCGTGCTGCCCCAGGTGCTCAAGCATGAGCGCCCCGCACAGGATGACGCTGCCGGGATTGGCCTTGTCCTTGCCCGCAATGGTGGGAGCTGTGCCGTGGGTGGCTTCGTAGAAGGCCAGCGTGTCGGACATGTTCACGCCCGGCGCAAGGCCGAGACCGCCCACCTGGGCCGCCAGCGCGTCGGAGATATAGTCGCCGTTGAGGTTGGGCGTTGCCAGCACCTGATACTGCTCGGGACGCAGCAGCGCCTCCTGAAACATGGCGTCGGCTATGCGGTCTTTGACCACAAGGCGTCCTGCCACGGGTTCTTTTTCGGTGCAGGTGCAGTCGCCGAATTCCTGGGCGGCCACGTCATAACCCCATTGGCGAAAAGCCCCTTCGGTGAACTTCATGATATTGCCCTTGTGCACAAGGGTGAGGCTTTCCTGCTTCTGGTCCAGGGCAAAGCGCAGTGCGCGGCGCACAAGGCGCTTGGAGCCAGCCTCCGTCATGGGCTTGATGCCCACGGCGGCATCGTCGCTGACCTTGGTCACGCCCAGCTCATCGCGCAAAAAGGCCACAAGCTTGCGCGCTTCAGGGGTGTTGGCGGCAAATTCCACACCCGCGTAGACGTCTTCGGTATTTTCACGAAAAATGACCATGTTGACGCGCTCGGGGTGCTTGACCGGGGTTTCCAGCCCTTCAAAGTGGCGCACAGGGCGGATGCAGGCGTAAAGGTCCAGGGTCTGGCGCAGGGCCACGTTAAGACTGCGGATGCCCGTACCCACAGGCGTACCCAGGGGGCCTTTCATGGCGAGTTCGGCATGGCGCAGGGCTTCAAGCGTAGCTTCGGGCAGGGGGTGACCGCTTTCTTTCACGGCTTTGTCGCCGGCCAGCAGTTCTACCCAGTCAAGGGTAAGGTCGGCCCCGGCGGCGCCAATGGCCCCTTCAATGACCGGGCGGGCAGCTTGCCAGATTTCCGGGCCAATGCCGTCGCCTTCGATCCAGTACACAGTCTTGCGCATGTTCCCCCGTCCTTTTGTAATAGCAGTGAATATGAAGCAGGGCCGGGCCATCCCAAGCCCGGCCCCGGTCTGATGCTGAAAAACGGTCTAGTCCCCGTCGTCCACGCTGCCGACCTCATGCTGGAGGGAGCGGGCGCGCTTGAGCAGTTCCTCAAGCTGAATATCCACACCGATCACCCCGGCAATATTGTCTTTTTCATCAGTGACGGCACAGGAAACCGTGATGATGAGCTTGCTCGTAAAGTGCGACTGGTACACGTCCATAATGTGCAGATCGCCGCTTTGCATGGGTTTTTTGAACCACTCACGGCCGGAGAAGTCGTAGCCGATGGGCAGGGCTTCGTAGGTATCCTTATACACGGGGTCGGTGATGGCGGAGCATTTGAGGCTGCCTGTGGCATCCGTGAGGTAACAGTACTGGATAAAGGGGTATTCGCGTTCAAAGGCGTCGATCTTGGCATGGGCCTTTTCGCCGAAGTCCAGAAGGTCCTTGTCGCGGGCAAGACGCACAAGCAGGTTGGCGGCCAGTTCGCCCGCGAGCTGCTTCATGTTGTCGAATTCTGAAACAAAAAGCTCGGGCATGAAGCGCTGTACCAGTGCTTCCATTTCCACATGCGAGAAATTGGTGGTGCGCCCGGTTTCTTCATAGACAGCCATGATGGCATCGTAGATTTTGCCCACAGCAGGATGTTTTTTGGATATTTGCCGCTCTTTTTCAAGATTGAGATTGGTGTTGATCCAGTAAGCCACACCCGCGCGGCCCGTCTTGTCGGTGATGATGATGGGTACGGAGCGGCCAAGCAGGTGTCTGGTGTCGAAAATATTGTATATTTCTTCGTTCTTTGCCAGGCCGTCGGCATGCACGCCCGCGCTGGTGGCGTTGAAGTCGCGCCCCACAAAGGGATAGTTGTGGGGAATGCGGTAATCCAGCTCTTTTTCAAAAAACTGGGCTACTTCGTGCAGCACTGTGGTGTCGGCGGCCGCGTCATCGCCCGTAAGGGAGATATACTCCACAAGCAGGGCCTCAAGCGGGGTGTTGCCCGTGCGTTCACCAAAGCCGAACAGCGTGCTGTTAACCGCGCCGCAGCCGTTGAGCCATGCCGTGACGCCGTTGACGAGCACCTTGTGAAAGTCGTTATGCCCGTGCCATTCAAGCCACTGCCCGGGAACGCCCGCCTCGTCGGTAAAGGCGCGCACAATGCGCTGCACAGAGCGGGGCAGGGCTGCGCCGGGGTAGGGTACGCCGTAACCCATAGTATCGCACAAACGTATTTTTACGGGCATGCCGCTCTGGCGCGAAAGCTCCATGAGCTTCTGGGCCAGGGGCAGGCAGAAGCCGTAAATGTCAGCCCTGGTGATGTCTTCAAAGTGGCAGCGGGGTATGATGCCCCATTCCAGCGCCTGTTCGGCCATGCCCACGTACATGTCCATGGCCTGCTGGCGGGTTTTGCCCAGCTTGAGAAAAATGTGGTAGTCCGACACGCTGGTGAGCATGCCGGTTTCGTCAAACTCCATATCGCGGGCCAGCTTGAGGTCATCCTTGGTGGCGCGTATCCAGGCGGTCACGCGGGGGAAGCGGTAGCCGCGCGCGCGGCACACGTCAATGCACTTGCGGTCCTTGGCGGAATACAGAAAAAATTCCGAAGCCGTGATAAGCCCCGTCTTGCCGCCGAGGCGGTGGAGAAAATCAAACATTTTCGCCACCTGTTTGACCGTATACGGCGGGCGCGCCTGTTGGCCGTCACGAAATGTGGTGTCGGTGATGCGCATCTGTTCCGCAGGGCGCGGCGCCAGCAGCACTTCGTCAAAAGCAGTGCGGCAGATACTGGTATAGGGGAAAAGTTCACGGTAGAGCTGGGGGGTTTCAGGCTCCTGCATGACCAGGGTACGGCTGCCTCCGCTTTGGTGGATGATATTGCTCATATGCTCCCGCCGACTCGCGCTGAACGCGCGGAAAAAAGTTTTCCGGAGAAGGCCTGTTATAGCGGCTTACGGGGGTCTCGTCCAGTACGGTGCGCTGTCTGTACCCGGCAAAAGCGGCGCGTACGCACGTTTACCGGCCATCGGCACTTGCCAGAAGAGAAAAAATAAAGGATTGTCCCTGTCGGAGGCGTGTGGAAGCATGACTGTGCGGCGCGCCTTCTGAAGGAGCAGGCATGTCGGATTGTGTGCGCTACCCAGCGCCGGGTTGCGTGGTGGAGTATCTGGAGGGCAATGCCGTTCAGATTGCCCTTATTACTGAAGAGGCCGGGGGCCGTTTGCGTCTTTTGCTGCCCAACCGGCGGGAAACGCGGCTCAATGCGCCGCGCCTGCTGCCGTGGCTTGGTCCCATGTACAGTGCGGACCTGGGCAAGGAAGATGCGGTACGCCTGCTTGAGCAGCACCGGAAAAGCCGTGAGGAGCTTGCGGCTGACGTGCCTGTGATGGACGCGTGGGAACTGGCGCAGGGCGAGGTGGCTCTTGCCCCTGCACAATGGTTTGCCGAGCTTTTTGCCACTGATCCGGATTCCGATCAGGTGGCTGCCTACGGGCGCGCCCTGCTGGCCTGCAAAAGCCACTTCCGTTTCCAGCCGCCGGATTTTCAGGTTTTTCCCGCAGAAACGGTCGAAAAGCGGCTGACGGAAGAAAAAACCCGTCTGGAACGCGAAGCCCTTATCGCGGGCGGCGCGGCTTTTCTGCGTCTTTTGTGGGATGTGGCCTGCCGCAAACGCGACCTGCCGCCCCCTCCGGTCGAAGGTTCCGGCAACGGCGAATGGCCCGTCCCCGAGGTTGCCGAGCGCCTTGAAGAGGTGCTGCGTGTCCGCATGACCGACCCCGAAGGGCAGGAGCATGAAACCCTGTGGCGCACGCTTGCCAAGGGCCTGCCTGATGTACCCCATTTGCCTGTGCAGTTGCTGATGGCCTGGGGCAAACTGCCTGCCCATTACAATTTCTGGCTGGACCGCGCGGGCTATACCCCCGGCGATAGCTGGTGGACGCCGCACCGCGAAGAGGTGGAGGCGCTTGCCGCCGCCGCTGTCGCAGGGGCCATGCCCTCTGTGCAGCCCGCGCCGGAAACGCCGTTGGCGGAAAGCCCGTTGCCGGAAAACGGCTGCTGCCCGGCCCCCGGCCTTTTGCCCGAAAGCCCGCTGCCCTTTATCAGCATCGACAGCGCCAGCACACGCGACGTGGACGATGCCTTTTACGTGGAAACCACGGCAGAGGGGCGCACGCTTACCCTGGCACTGGCCTGCCCCGCCCTGTACTGGCCTTTTGGCGGCCCGCTGGACAAGACCGTCCTGCACCGTGGAACCAGCATTTACCTGCCCGAAGGCGACTGCCATATGCTGCCCGAAGAGCTGGGAACCTCAGCGTATTCCTTGCTGGCCGGCCAGCAGCGTCCCGCCCTGTGCGTGCGGGTTCCGGTGGACGACAACGGGCATTTCGGCCCGTGCGAAGTATATCTTGCCCGTGTGAATCTGGCCGCCAACCTGACCTACAGCGACAGTCAGGCCGTGCTGGACGCGCTTGCCGCCGGAGAGCCCGCGGCTCTGCCCGACAATCCTGCCGCCACGCATGCCGGGTTGCTCGGCCTGGGGCTTGCCTTGGCGCGGCAGCGGCAGCAGGCCCGCATTGAGGGCGGGGCCGTCATTATGGACAGGCCCGACCCTGCCATCCGGCTGGAGGGTGAAGGGGCCGAGGTGCGCGTGCACGTCGGGCCGGACTACCACGCCCCGGATGCGCAGATGCTGGTGGCTGAAATGATGATTCTTGCCAGCGCTGCCGTGGCCCATTGGGCACTGGAGCGGGAGATTGCCATGCTGCACAGGGTGCAGGATGTGGTGCTGCCCCGTGAATACGCCGGCATATGGCATACCCCGCAGGACATGACGCGCATCATGCGCGCCCTGACGCCTTCAAGCCTTGAGGTGCAGGCCAGGCCGCACGCGGCCTTGGGCCTTGACCGCTATACGCCCATGACCTCGCCCCTGCGGCGCTACCCCGACCTTGTCAACGAGGCACAGGTGGTGCATTTCTTGTGTGCCGGGCAGCCCCGCTGGAGCGAGAGTACCCTGACCGAACTTTTGCAGACGCTCTCGCCCGTGCTGGATGCCGTAGGGCAGGTGCAGCGCTTCCGCCCGCGTTACTGGAAGCTGCTGTACTTCCGTCAGCAGGGCGACAAGGTATGGTGGCCCGGCGTGATCACGGAAGAAAACGATGCCTTTGTGAGTGTGAGCTTGCAGGATCAGGGCATGTTTGTGCGCGGCAGGCGAAAGCTCTTTGACGACAGGGCGCATCCCGGCCTGCGGGTGGATGTGCGGATCGGCAAGGTACACCCGCTGTACAATGAAATCATGATTCTGGAAGCAGCCACGGTGGACTAGCGCGGCGTGTCCCCGAAGCGTGCGGCCCTGAGCTTTTCAGGACGCATGCGTGACCGCCCGGCGGCTATACATTCAAAAAAATGCAGTCCGACAGCGTGTTGTGGAGATACCCATGCTGGAAATACTCTGGATAGCCCTGGCTTATGTGCTCGGTTCCGCGCCGTGGGGGCTGGTTATTGCCAGAACCTTTTGCGGCATTGACCCGCGTGAAAACGGCAGCCGCAATACCGGAGCCACCAACGTGGCCCGCCTGTGCGGCTTCAGGTGGGGCGTAGCCACGCTTTTGTGCGATGTGCTCAAGGGGGCCGTACCCGTGTGGCTGGCCTTCAGGATCAATGCCTCGCCTGTTTTTGTGAGCATGGTGGCCCTGGCCTGTGTGCTCGGGCATGTTTTTTCCTGCTTTATGAAGTTCCGGGGCGGCAAGGCCGTGGCCACAAGCATCGGCATTTTTCTGCCCCTGGCCTTCTGGCAGCTTTTGGCCAGCTCACTGCTGTGCACGCTTGTTATCTGGCGCAGCGGCTTTGTTTCTCTGGGTTCGTTGACCCTGGTCACGGCCCTGCCTGTGGCTCTGGCCGTCAGCGGGCAGTGGGTCTGGCTGCCGCTGGCCCTCGGCGTGTGGGCCGTTGTGGTGTGGAAACACCGGGAAAATATCGTTCGCCTGCGCTCCGGCACGGAAAAAAGCTGGCTCAAGAGCAAGAATAAGGGCGAAACCGCGGGCAATGCTGTACAGGGTGATGCCGCGCAAAACACGAGCGCGCAGGATGCAGGCCGGAAGGACGGATAATTCTGCCGTGCGCATGTTTCAGGGCAATGTTGCCCTACGTCTGCCCTGACGGTTCGTGGCCGGTCCCGTCTCCTGTTCTGAAGGCGCAATGCGCGTTCAACCACAGCCGGAAGGCTGGCGCATGCGACCACAGCGCAGCGTGGCGGTACTGCTGCACGGCTGCGCGCTGCAACGGGCGTTTTGAACACGTTGGGAAAACCTGTTCCCAAGGGTAAAATATTTCGGAGCATTCCACCTGTGGAACACTCCGGTCGGCGGCACGAGCCGCTGTTGAAAAAACGGTTTTTGTTCCTGATGCCAAAAGGAGTTCGTCACATGGCCCACGCGGATTTTCCGGCCTATCGCGGCCGCATGGAATATGTCTGCCTTGATTGCGGCGCGCGCTACCCGGGGGACAGCCTGCTGTACACCTGCCCGCAGTGCGGCGGTGTTTTTCTACTGGAAAACCTGGACTTTGCCAGGCTGAAAGAGCGCAGCGGCCAGGAATGGCGAAAGATTTTTGACGACCGTTGCGCCAGCCGCTCCACGGCGCTCAAGGGCATTTTTCGGTACTACGAGCTGCTCGCCCCCCTGTTGGACGAAGACGATATCGTTTATCTGGGCGAGGGCATCACCCCGGTGGTGGAAGCCTCCGCTGCCCTGCGCGACATGACGGGCGTAGCTTTTGCCTATAAAAACGACGGACAGAACCCCAGCGCCTCATTCAAGGACAGGGGCATGGCCTGCGCCTTCAGTTATCTCAAGTGGCTTTGCCGCCGCAACCAGTGGGACGAAGTGCTGACAGTCTGCGCCTCCACCGGTGATACATCGGCAGCCGCGGCCCTGTACGCCTCCTATGTGGGCGCGCCGCTCAAGTCCGTGGTGCTGCTGCCCCACGGCAAGGTGACGCCCCAGCAGCTTGCGCAGCCCCTTGGCAGTGGCGCCACAGTGCTGGAACTGCCCGGCGTGTTTGACGACTGCATGAAGGTGGTGGAGCTGCTGGCAGAAAACTACCGCGTGGCGCTGCTCAACTCCAAGAACAGTTGGCGCATTCTGGGGCAGGAGTCCTACGCGTATGAGGTGGCTCAGTGGTATGGCTGGGATATGACGGACCAGTGCCTCTTTGTACCCATTGGCAATGCGGGCAACGTCACTGCCATCATGTCGGGCTTTTTGAAAATGCTTGATCTTGGCATTATTACGGGCCTGCCGCGTATCTTCGGCGTGCAGTCCGAGCATGCCGACCCGGTGTGGCGCTACTATGACGCCCCCGCAGGTTCACGCCGCTGGCAGCCGGTGACCGTGCAGCCCAGCGTGGCCCAGGCGGCCATGATAGGCAACCCCGTTTCATTCCCGCGCGTGCGCATGCTGGCCGAACGCTTTATGGAAAGCGGCGGCGAAGGCGCTTTCCAGGTGGTGCGCGTGACCGAGCAGCAGATCATGGACGCTATGATTATGGCAAACCGTCACGGCCACATTGCCTGCACCCAGGGCGGTGAATGCCTGGCCGGTCTGCGCAATGCCCGCGCCCTGGGCCTCATGGGCGACCACGAGCACGCTGTGCTTGACGCCACGGCCCATGCCCTCAAGTTTGCCGGTTTTCAGGACATGTATTTCAACGATGCTTTCCCGCTCGAGTACGGCGTATCTCCGGACAGGAGCCTGGCAAACCTGCCGGAACTGCTTTTGCCCCAGAGCGCTCGCGAAGGGCGGGATGTGGCGGAATTCGCCTCGCTGGGGGCGGAAGCCGTGGTGCAGCGTCTGAAGTTGCAGAAAAAATGACGTTTTTGCCGTAAGTTGTGTTAATAAAAGGGACTTTTTATAAAAGTCCCTTTTTGCTTTAGTATATGAAAAGTTGAAAACCATAGCAGAAAAATAAACAGATAACCTGTGTTCACTGTCTTCGTCTGGAGCGCAACGTGTTCAGGCGAAATACCGGCTATCGCAAAACAGGGGTACTCCACAGGCGGAACACCCCAGCGCAAGGAGCATCTCATGGATAAATTCAGGGCAACTGTTGTGGAGTTTCCGGCGACACGCCTGACGGGCATGAAGGTGCGCACCTCACTGGCGCATGCGCAGCAGGACTGCCCGGCCGTCTGGCAGCGGTTTGGGCCGCGCATGACCGGCATTGAGGGCAGGCAGAGCTTCGGCGTTTCCATTATGCTCAATGCCGAGGAGATTGAATACTGGGCGGCGGTGGAAGCTGACGGGCGCGATCTTCCGGCCGATATGGGGCATGTGGATATTCCCGCGGGAACATATGTGGCCCGCCGTGTGCCGGACCTGGAAAGTATCGGGGCCGCCTATATGTTCATTTTTGAAAAATGGCTCGGCGGCCAGGAAACCTATGCATATAACGAACAGGCCCCGTGCTTTGAGCTGTACCCGCCGGCCTGGAACCCTGAAGTTTCTTTTGAAATCTATATGCCGGTAAAAAGCTGAGGCGTCTGCGCCTGGGCATGACACATGAAAGCCCCGCCACGCAGATCGTTGCTGATCCGTGTGGCGGGGCTTTGCGTTGCCTGCTGAAAAGGAATGGCCGGGGGCTGCGCCGGACCGTAGGGGCTTTGCCCCGGCGTTACCGCGCGCCCTTGGGGAAGAGCACCACGCCGATAGTTTTAAAAATGATGTTTATATCCAGCAGGATGGACATGTTTTTGATGTAGTAGAGATCGTATTCCAGCTTGCGGCGCGCGTCTTCTTCGGACGCGCCGTAGGGGTAGCACACCTGCGCCCAGCCGGTCAGGCCGGGTTTTACCGTGTGCCGCAGGCTGTAGTACGGGATGGTTTCCTTGAGTTTCTGCACAAAGGCCATGCGCTCGGGGCGCGGCCCGATAAAGCTCATGTCGCCCTTGAGGATGTTCCATATCTGCGGCAGTTCATCTATGCGTACCTTGCGGATGAAGCGACCGAAAAAGGTGACCCGGCTGTCTTTGGCGCTGGCCCAGACGGCTCCGTCTTTTTCCGCATCGGCCCGCATGGAGCGGAACTTGTACACCGTGAATTCTTTTTCAAAAAGGCCCACACGGTCCTGCTTGTAAATAACCGGGCCGGGCGACTCCAGCCGCACGATAAGGGCCGTGAGCAGCATCACGGGCGTGGCGGGTATGAGCAGCAGCAGCGAGATCAGCACGTCCAGGGCCCGTTTGAGGCGACGCAACGAGCCACGCGTATTCAACGAAAAACCTTCAGTCTGCAACAGCCATTCATCCGTGAGCTGCGAGAGCGGCAGGCGTTGCACCACATGTTCGTAAAAACTGCGTATGTCCACCACCATGCTGCCGCGCAGCTTGGCCTGCAAAAGCTCGTGGGCGATGTCGTCATCAATGGGCGCATCGGGCAACAGCAGTATCATTGTGGCCTTTTTTTCCTGGGCTATGTCCAGAGCCAGAAAGGGTGGGCCAAGGCATGGTCCGGCATCCGGCCCCTGATCACGCTCGCCCACATAGCCGAGAATTTCCGCCTGGGGCAGGCCCTCGGCCAGCAGTTGGCGTACCTTGCCCGCGCGGTCCACGCCCACCAGCAGGATGCGCAGGGGGTGGGTGAGCTTGTCGGCATTGAGGTGGTACAGCCAGCGCCACAGCAGGCTGAGGCAGAAAGAAAGCGCGAAAAGCAGGGTGATGGTCTTGCGGTCAAAGCGCCAGTGCTGAAAGGCATAGGATGCCGTGGCCGAGGATACGATGGCCAGCAGGCAGGCTACAAGCACGCGGCCTGTGGTCTCCTTGAAGTCCTCGTTGCCCACATTGTACGCATCAAGGATATAGAAAAACAGCATGTAGAAAAAAACGGTAAAGAGCGAAGCCCCGGTGTAGTCGTCAAAAACGCTCAGATCCGGGGCAATGGTCGTCATGCCTGAAATAGTCAGGGCCAGCAGGATGCAGAACAGGTCCAGAACCTGCAAAAGACCCATGCGGTAGCTGCTTATCATTGCAAATTGTCCTCTGAAGGAGATTAGCCTTGCCAATAGCGTGTCATGCTTGAGCCGTACTTGTCGCCGCTGTTCTTACGGGCCGCAGAGCAGATGTCGCCGCACCCTGCATGCAGGAATACGGGTGGCTGTGCTGCGGAGGAGCCGTTGTCGCCCCGGAGACGGGGATTGCCTGGAACCTGTGGCGAAAACGTCGCTTTCCACCCGTCAGCCCCAGGCTGCTGCCGGTATGCGCCTGATTACCCGCAGGACTGTCCTGTACGGGGCTGCCCGCGTCTTGCCCGAAACCCGGACCTGAAATTTTGGCCCGAAGCCAGGCCTGGCCGCATGCCGCTGCGCCGCCGCAACCGCGAGCCTGCGTGGTTTCGTCAGCTTACGCAAGCGTGGGTACGCGCATGTCTTCAAGAATGCGCGCGGCGACCTTTTCCGCGTCAAATTCGTCCACAGCCATCCGGCGGCCGTTGGCCCCCATTTCAGCCATAAGCTGCGGTTGCCGGATAAATTTTTCCATAGCCGCGGCCAGGGCCTGCGGGTCGCGCAAAGGTACAAGATAGCCGTTATACCCGTCGCGCACAACCTCGCGGCAACCTGGGGCATCGGTCACTATCGCGGCGCGGCCCATGCTCATGCCTTCCATGATGGAGGTGGGCGTGCCTTCGCGCCAGGAGGGCAGCACCATTACATGAGCGGCGCTCACATAGGGGCGTACATCGCGCGTTTCGCCAAGGTACTCTATGCAGCCTTCGGCCTGCCACTGCCGCACGGTTTCAAGGCTTATGCTGCCAAGCCCCTGTTCGGCGGGGCCGAGCAGCAGAAAACGGGCCTTGGGGTGCGCCGCCTTGAGGGCGCGGGCCGCCTGGGCGTATTCTTCAAGCCCCTTGGCTTCAAGCAGTCGGGCTACCAGCAGAAAAACCGGCGGCCCTTCAAGGCTGCCGTCGGCCTCCAGCCCGGGCAGCGGGGCGGGGGCAAAGCGGCTGGTGTCTACTCCCGTGCCGCGCGCCTTGAGTATGCGTGCGCGCGTTCCCAGAATGCCGGCCCGCCGGAACACGGAAATATCATCATCATTCTGAAAAAATACGCCTTCAGCCCCGGCCAGGGCTGTGCGGTAGAGCAGGGCGCTCAGCCTGTTGACGCATTTTTTGAAAAAGCTGTCGGCCTCAAAGGCGTAGCCCAGGCCTGTAATGGTGGCGTATACGTGCGGGATTCCCGCCACGCGCGCGGCAATGCAGCCGTAGATGACGGGCTTGATGGTGGAGCTGAAGAGCAGGTCGGGCTTTTCATCCTTGAACAGACGCAGCAACGCCCCGGTGGTGCGCAGATCGCGCAGGGGGTTGAGGCCCTTGCGGTCAAGGGGGTAGTGCAGCAGGCGTGCGCCCAGGGCTGTCAGCGCCGCCTCCGATCCGGGGTCTCCCGGTGGGGCGCAGCAGACAACCTCATGCCCGGCGCGATGCATCCGGCGGATCAGCACGCTCCAGAAATTGCTCATGGACCTGGCCTGATTGCCCAGAACGATGATCTTCATTTGCCTGCATCTCCCTTTGCGCGTCGCGCCGTTTTGCTGTTGTGACGGCTTGCGGACGCATGCGCCCATGTATATCACCTGGCAGGATAAGTGAAAAGGGGGCCGTCGCCCTCCAATTTCGCTATGCCGCCCGCGCTGCCAGGCCCCAGTCCCGCCCGGCTTTACAGACACGGCCCGGCAGCGTAGGATTATGGCCGCCCGAAAGTGTCCGCCAGCTCTTGTAACGACGGCACGCGGGCAAAAAATCAATGCAAAAAACAGGACGCAAACATGAGCGCGTATTCCCAACTGTGTGCCACTATGCAGGCCTCGCCTTCCCGCTGGCTGATCACCGGAGTGGCGGGTTTTATCGGTTCCAACCTGCTTGAACGCCTTCTCGGGCTGGGCCAGACCGTTGTGGGGCTGGACAATTTTTTGACCGGATATCAGAAAAATCTTGATATGGTCCGCGATATCGTGGGGCCGGAAGCCTGGAGCCGCTTTACCTTTATTGAAGGCGATATTCGCGATGTCGACACCTGCCGCAAGGCCTGCGAAGGTGTGCAGCATGTGCTGCATGAAGCTGCGCTCGGTTCTGTGCCGCGCTCCATTGATGATCCTTTGCTGTCAAATAGCTGCAATATCACAGGGTTTTTGCACATGCTTGTGGCTGCCCGCGATGCCGGGGCAAAAAGCTTTGTGTACGCCGCTTCTTCTTCCACCTATGGCGATTCGCCCGAACTGCCCAAGGTGGAAGACAAGATCGGCCGCCCCCTGTCGCCCTATGCCGTCACCAAGTACGTGGATGAACTGTACGCGGATGTTTTCACCCGCTGCTACGGCTTTTCCAGTGTGGGGCTGCGCTACTTCAATGTGTTCGGCCAGCGCCAGGACCCTTACGGAGCGTATGCGGCGGTTATTCCCCAGTGGTTTGCCAGCCTCATCAAGGGCGAAACCGTCTATGTGAACGGCGATGGCGAAACCAGCCGCGACTTCTGCTATATCGACAACGTGGTGGAGGCCAACCTGCTGGCCAGCTTTGCCCAGGGCGAGGCTGCCAATACCGTGTACAACGTGGCCTTTGGGCAGCGCACCACCCTTAATGAGCTTTTTGCCCTTATTCGTGAAGAAGTGGTGCGCCACAAGCCCGAAGCCGCCAAGGCCGGTGTTGAACACCGTGATTTTCGCGCGGGTGACGTGCGCCACAGCCTGGCTGACATCAGCCGCGCCGAGACGCGCCTTGGCTATGCTCCCCGTTTTGACGTGCGGCAGGGGCTGCGGCTGGCAGGCGACTGGTACGCCGCAAACCTGTAGAGTCCGCTGCCTTTGCGCGGGTACTTCCCCGAAACGCCATTTTGCCTGCGGCGGCATTATTTTTATGCGCAATGAGAGAGCGGAACGGCAGTACTCACTGCCGCTCCGCTCTTCCTGTTCGTAACACGTTTTCTTTTCGCTCCTCTGCCCAGAGGTGCTGCCTTGCTGCTTGAGCAGCTCCTGCAAAAAAGTCGCTGTTTCATGAGACGGGGATAAAAAATATGCCGCTAATGGTATTTTTTATTGCCATATAATCCCGTGACTTGTCGGCAAAACATTGCTGTGCGGGCATTGTGAAATAAATATCTATCGCGAACGGGCTTGACACTTTTTTCTCAATGGGTCATTTGTTAGCCATGGTTAATGCGTGAGAGAGTCTCCAGCTTTCCAAAAGCTAGGGGCACCGAAGGGGCAAAGCCGCCAGGCCGAAACTCTCAGGTAAAAGAATTGCGCATTCTCGTGCTACTGAATCCGCTTGTGGAGACAGGGCGTGCCATCAAACTTCAGGTACGCTTATGCTCTACGTCCTTGTGACCAACAATCCCCGCTTTCAGGATATGTCGCCCGAGGGTTTGAGCATCAGACTCATCTCGGGCTGAGGCGCGTCTGTTGTTCGCGCGGCGCGCGACCTGATCCACCAGGGTTGGCTTCTTGCCAATCACCCCCTCTATGGCAATTTTTTGCCATGGCAGATGCCGTATCGTTCCCTTGTCCTTTCTTTTCCCGACCATCGTGACTCCTTGAGCGCCTCCACCCCGGTGGACGTCTCTTCCCTTGACCTCATCGAGCAGGCCCAGGCCCGTTATGCCGCCGCTGCCCACCGCGCTCCCGTGCCCCTTGCGGGCAGGGCATTGCGGGACTGCGCCTTTGTGGACGTGGAACTTTTACGCGCAACTATCGAGAGTTTGAACTGTAGCATCACAAGCCTTTCGACCCCCCACTGGAGGCCGTCCGGTTCAGAACCGGCCAGGCTTCCGCACGAAAAGGAGATGTAACGTGAAGTTGGAACTGCACCGCATCATGGTCAGCAAGCTGGCCTTTGGCGCGCACACCGGCATCCGCGACGGCGTGCTTACCGTCAACCGGGAAGAGCTGACAGCCCTGCTCAAGCAGGACGAGCGCCTTGCCAGTGTCGAGATTGACGCCGCCCACCCCGGCGAAAGCGTGCGCATTATGCCCGTGAAAGACGCTATTGAACCCCGCTGCAAGCTGGAAGGCCCGGGAGAGGTATTTCCCGGCTGGATTGGCGATGTGGAAAATGCCGGAGAAGGCAAGACGCTGGTACTGACCGGCATGGCCGTGCTGACCACGGGCCGCGTGGTGGCCCCGCAGGAAGGCATCGTGGACATGAGTGGCCCCGGCGCTGACTACACCCCTTTTTCCAAGACATGCAACCTGACCCTTGCCCTGTCTGCCGCCGCAGACCTTGAGCCGCACCAGTGCGAGGCCTGCTTCCGCCTGGTCGGACTGCGCACGGCCCATTACCTGGCCGCGGCCTGCAAGGAAACCGCGGCGGACAAGGTGGAAGAGTTTGATTTTCCGCCGTTCAGCGAAGCCATGCACGCTTACCCCGACCTGCCCAAGGTGGCCTATATCTACATGCTCCAGTCCCAGGGCCTGCTGCACGATACCTGGGTGTACGGCGTGGATGCCAAGCGCACTCTGCCGACCATGATCAGCCCCACCGAAGTTATGGACGGGGCCATCATATCCGGCAACTGCGTGTCTGCCTGCGACAAGAACAATACTTACGTACACCTGAACAATCCGGTTATCCGCAGCCTGTACGATCACCACGGCAAGGACCTGAACTTTGTCGGCGTTATCATCACCAACGAAAACGTGACCCTGGCGGACAAGAAGCGCAGTTCTTCCTATGCGGTCAAGCTGGCGCGCATGATGGGCGTTGATGCCGTGGTCATCAGCGAAGAAGGCTTCGGCAACCCCGATGCCGACCTCATCATGAACTGCCGCAAGTCCGAGCAGGCGGGCATCAGAACCGTGCTCATCACCGACGAGTTCGCGGGCCGCGACGGCTCAAGCCAGTCCCTGGCCGACTCCTGCCCCGAGGGCGATGCCTGCGTGACTGCGGGCAATGCCAACGAGGTCATCATCCTGCCGCCCATGCAGAAAATCATCGGTGATCAGGCCCCGGCCGAAACCATCGCCGGCGGCTTCTTCGGCTCCGTGCGCGAAGACGGCAGCCTTGAAGTGGAATTGCAGGCCATACTCGGCGCCACCAACGAACTGGGCTTTAACCGCATCGGCGGCCGCACCCTGTAGGGGCGTCCGGCTCAAGGAGCAGGAGACTATCATGGCATATAAGCTTGTGCATTATATAAATCAGTTTTTTGCCGGTATCGGCGGTGAAGACAAGGCCGACGTCAGCCCCGAAGTGCGCGAAGGCATCGTGGGGCCCGGCATGGCCTTCAAGGCCGCCCTGGGCGATCAGGCCGAAATCGTGGCCACCTTTATCTGCGGCGATAACTATTGCGCCAACAACCTCGACGCCGTGGCCGCCAAGATGGTGGAAACCGTAAAGAGCTTTGGGGCTGACGGCCTCATTGCCGGGCCTGCCTTTAACGCGGGCCGTTACGGTACTGCCTGCGGCGCGGTGTGCGCCGCGGTCAACAAGCAGCTTGGCCTGCCCGTGGTGAGCGGCATGTACCGCGAAAGCCCCGGCGTGGACCTGTACCGCAAGGAAGTAACCATTGTGGAAACGGCCGACAGCGCCCGAGGCATGGGCAAGGCCGTGCCGGCCATGGCCGCTGTGATGCTCAAGCTGCTGCGCGGCGAAGAAATCGCCGACCCGGCGGCCGAAGGCATTTTTCCCAAGGGCATCCGCAAGAACATGTTTTATGACGAGCCCGGAGCCGAGCGTGCTGTGCGCATGCTCATCCAGAAGGTCAAGGGCGAAGAATTCAAGACCGAATACGCCATGCCCATATTCGACCGCGTGGACCCGCGTCCGGCGATTGCCGATATGAGCAAGGCCACCATTGCCGTGGTTACCTCGGGCGGCATCGTGCCTGAAGGCAACCCCGACCACATCGCCGCTTCGTCGGCCCAGAACTTCGGCGCATACAGCATCGAAGGCGTTACCGACCTTGAAAAGGGCAAGTACCTCACTGCTCACGGCGGCTATGACCAGACCTACGCCAACCAGGATCCTGACCGCGTGCTGCCTATAGACGTGCTGCGCGACATGGAAAAGGAAGGCAAGATCGGCAAGCTCTACAACGTGTTCTATACCACCGTGGGTAACGGCACATCTGTCGCCAACTCGCGCAAGTTCGGAACAGAAATCGGTTCGCAGCTCAAGGCCGCACATGTGGATGGGGTCATACTTACATCCACTTGAGGCACGTGCACGCGTTGCGGTGCAACGCTCGCAAAGGCCATTGAAGAAGCTGCCGATGTGCCCGTGGTCCACATGTGCACCATCGTACCCATTTCCCTGAGTATCGGGGCCAACCGTATTGTGCCTACTGTGTCCATTCCTCACCCCCTGGGCAATCCCGAGCTTTCTGCCGCTGAAGAAAAGCACCTGCGGCGCGAGCTGGTGCTCAAGGCCCTTCAGGCCCTTTCCACCGGGGTAGACGGGCAGACGGTGTTCTAGCCCGCACGGGTTTTCGTTCTCCGGCTTCCGGCAGCGCGGCAAAAGCGTCCGGAAGCCGGGGGCAGACCGGCGGCCAAACGGCGGGCAGGCGGCATCCACGGTTGCGTGACATGCCGCCCGGCCCAGAAAGGCCTTCGCCCGCAGACCGGGCCTTGCCGGAGCCGGAAACCAAAGGAACACACAGCAGACTTCGCGGCCGGATAACGCCACGGCGTATGCATACGGCCCTTCAAGGAGTTTTTATGGAAAAGCGTGAACTGGTCATCATCGGCGCAGGTCCGGCGGGCCTTTCTGCCGCCATTTACGGCAAGCGCGCCGGTCTTGATACACTTGTTCTGGAAAAGGGCCGTCCCGGCGGCCAGATACTGACCACCAGCAGGGTGGAAAACTATCCCGGCATCATTGACGGCACGGGTACAGGGCTGGCCGATGCGTTTCGTGCGCATGCGGAATTTTTCAAGGCGGAGTTTCGCTCGGTTTCGGTGCAAAAGCTCGAAGTGCGCGGCAACGAAAAAATCATCACCCTCAAGGATGGCACTGAAATAGCCGCCGGGGCCGTGATCGTTGCCAGCGGAGCCTATTTTCGCAAACAGGGCTGCCCCGGCGAAAAGAAATACACGGGCATGGGCGTTTCCTATTGCGCCGTGTGCGACGCAGCCTTTTTTGAAGACCTTGAAGTGGCTGTTATCGGCGGCGGCAATACCGCTGTGGAAGAAGCCTGCTACCTCACGGGCTTTGCCTCCAAGGTGTATCTCATCCATCGCCGCGACGAATTCCGTGCAGACAAGCTTGTGGTGGAGCACGCCCTGGCAAATCCCAAGATTGTGCCTGTGCTGGACAGCGTGCTTGAATCCATTGAAGGCAGCGACATGGTTGAAAAAATCATGGTGCGCAACGTGAAAACCAATGAAATGCGCCAGATCGACCTGAGCGGCGTGTTCATCTTCATAGGCACATTGCCCAATGCGGAGTTTCTGCATGATCTGCTGCAGACGGATGCGGGCGGCTGGATAGTCACCGACGACAAGCTGCAAACCTCTGTTCCGGGCATTTTTGCAGCAGGCGACGTACGCAACACCTCGTTGCGGCAGGTTGTCACAGCGGCCGGCGACGGCGCACGGGCTGCCATGGCAGCCTATGCCTACCTTCAACACTAGAGCGTCACACAACGGAACGAGTGCATGAACCGCAAGGCCTGTGCCTTGCCGTGGAACAGGTACTGGCAGGCCCGCCCTGTCGTTACGCAACTCTTTCAAGTGACAGCGCTCTGCAACGAGGCTGGAGGATAGCAGCATGAAAACTGTTGGCATCAAGGCCGCGGCGTACTGCCTCAACTTTGCGCCGGAACTGGCCCTGCATCATGGCGGCACGCCGGCGCAGGAGCGCCGCGCCAAGCCCGACTCCGAATTCCTGCGCGAACTGCCCAAGCACGCGCAAACCTTTGAGCAGGCGGCATCTTACGCGCCCAACAAAACCTATGTGGGCGCCATGAGCGTGGACGAGCTGGCCGCAGCCCCCGCACCCTGGATAGATAATCTCGGCGAGCCGCAGCGCTTCGGCAAGTTTGGCGAAATCATGCCCGAGGATGAATTTATCGGGCTTATGGATATCTGCGACGTTTTTGACCTTATCTGGCTTGAAGAAGGTTTTGCCACGGCCGTGGCCGCCAAGCTGGCCCAGAATCCGGTCATGGGCGAAAAGCAGATGGCCCGTCTTGAAAAGGGCAGGCCCGAAGCCGAACTTCTTGAGGCCATTGAAAAGCACCACGCCTTGCCCCTGTATTTTGAAGGCAAGGTGGTGGGCTGCTGCCGTCGCGCCCACGACACCGATGAAAACCTCGAAGCCGGGATCATGCTGGAAAACCTCGCCAGCAAGGCCAGCGCCGTGCTTTGCCTGCTGCATCTGATCAAGAACGCGGGCATGGCTCCGGCGGATGTGGACTTTGTGGTGGAATGCTCGGAAGAAGCCGTGGGCGACGCCATGCAACGCGGTGGCGGCAATATGGCCAAGGCCATTGCCGAAATAGCCGAATGCGTCAATGCCAGCGGATTTGACGTGCGCGGCTTCTGCGCAGCGCCCGTGGCGGCCATGATCACGGCGGCGGGCATGGTTGCCAGCGGCGTGCGCCCCAATGTGGTGGTCATCAGCGGCGGCTCTGTACCCAAGCTGTATATGAACGCCCGCGACCATATCAAAAAGGGCGCTGTCCCGCTTGAAAACTGCGTGGGCAGCTTTGCCCTGCTGCTGGTTCCCGATGACGGGCAGACGCCTGTCATGCGGCTTGAAGGCATCGGCAAACATACGGTGGGGGCCGGGGCTTCGCCCCAGGCCATCACAACGGCCCTGACTTTTGACCCGCTGTCCCGCGTTGGCCTCAAGCTGACGGATGTGGACAAGTACGCCCCGGAACTGCACAACGCAGAAATCACCCTGCCTGCGGGCGCAGGCAACGTGCCTGAAGCCAACTATAAGATGATCGCGGCCCTGGCTGTCATGAAAGGGCAGATCGAGCGTGGCGACATCCAGAAGTTTGTGGACGAGCGCGGCATGCCGGGCTTTGCACAGACCCAGGGGCACATTCCTTCGGGCGTTCCCTATGTGGGGCATGCCCTTGAAGCCCTGAAAGAGGGGCGCATCAAGCGGGCCATGATCATCGGCAAGGGCAGCCTTTTCCTGGGCCGCCTGACAAATCTGGCTGACGGAGTTTCCTTTATCATGGAAGCGCCGGGAAGCGCCCCTGCGGCGCAGGACGTCAGCCAGGCGGATGTGACGGAAATGCTGCTCGACACTTTGGGCGATCTGGCGGCCAATCTGCAAAAGGGCCGGTAGAGGAGGGGCTATGGCTAGTCAAAACGACAAGCGCGCCATCCTCGGCAAGGCTCTTGAGGACCTGGTGACGCGGGCGCGCAGCGGGCGCGAGCCGTGCCGCATAGGGCTCATGGCTGCCGGAGGCGAGCATTCGGATATGGAGTTCATCACGGCTGCGGCTGCCGCCATGAAGGAAGACGCAGCCCTGACCGTGGTGGGGGTCGGCCCGCGCCCTGCCGGGCTGCTGCCCGCGGGTATGGACTGGATCGAAACCGGCTGCGAGGGCGGCGAACTGGCCGCAGGCATGGAAAAGGCCCTGGACAGCGGCCATATCCAGGGGGCTGTGGCCCTGCACTATCCCTTCCCGCTGGGCGTGAGCACCGTAGGCCGTATACTTACGCCTGCTCTGGGCAAGGCCATGTTCGTGGCCTGCACCACAGGTATGAGCGCCGCAAAAAGGCCGCAGGCCCTGCTGCGCAATGCGGTGCTGGGCATCGCCGTGGCAAAAGCTTCGGGGCTGGCCGCGCCCACCGTGGGCGTGCTCAATGTGGATGCGGCCCCCCAGGTCTTGCGCGCCCTGAACCGCATGGCCGAAAAGGGCTATGCCCTGAACCTCGGGCAGAGCGTCAGGGGCGACGGCGGCTCACTGCTGCGTGGCAACGACCTTTTGCGCGGTGCTGTTGACGTGTGCGTCACGGATACGCTGACGGGCAATGTGCTCATGAAGCTCTTTGGCGCATTCACTTCGGGCGGCGCATACGAAACCACCGGCTGGGGCTACGGGCCTTCCGTCGGCGAAGGCTGGAACAAGGTTGTAAGCATCATCTCCCGTGCATCGGGATCTCCGGTTATTGCCAACGCCCTTGCCTATACGGCGGCGGCCGTGCGCGGCAGACTGCCTGCCCTGGTAGCTGAAGAATTGCGTATGGCGCGTGCTGCCGGGCTGGATGATGAGCTGGCCGCCTTTGAAAAGAGCGATGCCGCCCCGGCCGTTCAGGTGTCGCCGCCCCCGGTTGAACCCACTGATGAAGAAATACACGGCATTGACGTGCTGGATCTGGAGCAGGCCGTGCGCTGCCTGTGGAAGGAAAAAATATATGCCGAGGCCGCCATGGGCTGCACCGGCCCTGTGGTGAAGCTGGCTTCGGCCCGGCTTGAGGCTGCGCGTAAGATATTGGCGGATGCCGGTTACATTTGATCCTCCGGCAGGCGGGCCGCCCTGGGTCGGAGCCGTCCGGCACAGGCCCCGGCCCGCCTTTACCCATAAAGTTTCAACCATCCGCAAGCAAAGCGAGGTGCATGATGATTATTGTCGATAAGGAAAACTTTGAAGCCGAAGTGCAGCAGAGCGCCATGCCCTGCGTGGTGGACCTGTGGGGTCCGCAGTGCGGTCCCTGCCTGGCCCTTATGCCCGCAGTGGAAGAACTGGCCGCCGCCTATGAAGGCAAGGTCAAGTTCTGCAAGCTCAATGTGGCGGAAAACCGCCGTCTGGTCATCAGCCTGCGCGTCATGGCCGTGCCGACCATCCTGTTTTACAAGGGTGGCGAGTGCGTGGCCCGTCTGACCGGTGATGCCGTGTCCATCGAGTCCATCAAGGCTGAAACGGACAAGCTGCTGTAACAGTTTCGCGTCGGGGCAGGCCGGTACGGCCTGCCCGGCGCCTGGATGAGGATGACGGGCCGCCGCATAGGCCCGTATTGGCAGAACGCCCATAATCTCAAGGAGTATGCAATGGGTAAGCTTACAGGCAAGAAGCTTCTGCTGCTTGGCGAAAGGGACGGCGTACCCGGCCCGGCCATGGCGGATGTCTTCGCAAATTCGGGCGCGGAAATATTGTTTTCCGCTACCGAATGCTTTGTCTGAACGGCCGCAGGGGCCATGGATCTGGAAAATCAGCAGCGCGTCAAGGACGCGGCTGAGAAGTTTGGTGGCGAGAACGTTGTGGTGATTCTCGGCTCTTCCGACCCTGAAGGGGCGGAAATTTATGCCGAAACCGTCACCATGGGCGACCCCACCTTCGCCGGACCCTTGGCAGGAGTCCCGTTGGGACTCTGCGTATATCACATTCTTGAACCCGAAATCAAAGCAGAAGCCGATCCCGCCAAGTGGGAAGAGCAGATCAGCATGATGGAAATGGTCCTTAACGTGGACGCGCTCGTGGAATCTGTAAGAAAGATGCGCGAAGCCAACAGCAAGTTCAGCCTTTAGGAACATTGCCCGCCTGAACTGTACGCAAGGTTTTGAGGGTACATCCTTTCAGGCCTTGCTCCGGCGGCTGCCGCCGGATACAGGGACGGGTTCGGAATAAAAACGCATAAAAACAGAACTCCGCCTGTCGGGAAACCGCAGGCGGAGTTCTTCGCTTGTGCTATAATCAGCCAGAAAAAATGGAAATTACAGGTATAACGGCGCTACGTTCAGGAGTGTTTCTCAAGTAATATTTATAACAATTATGGTAAATTATCTTATTAACTGTGCCCTATAGCTTGCATAAATTTTGCCGATATGTTTCGGTAGGGGATCAGATAATTCGCGAAGATTCATGGGCGATGCATGTCGCCATATGGCATTCTTTGACCACTGCAGTAATGCAGAGAATATATATTTGTATACAGGAAAGAACTGTTCAACTCTCAGCCAAGCAGTGTTACTATGAATTCATTTTCTTTGCGCGGAAAGTTCATTTTGACGATAACCATAGGTGCTGTGGCTCTTGCTGCCATGTTCGCCTTTTCTCTTGACGCTGTTTCTACGCTTGACCGCTCGTTCTTGCAGATGCGGAATGTGGATGTGGTGGGCAAGATAACCAGCCTTGAAATAGGCAAGGACATCAACTATGTGAGCCGCCTCACCCGTGATGCCATGCTGGGCGGCAACATTGAAAAGGATATCAAGCAGCAGAGCGACATCGCCAAGCGTAACGAAGAGCGCTTTCAGCAGCTTGCCGCCATGCCTTTCAGCGGTGAGGAAAAAAAGATTATTGACGAGGCCCGCACGGCCGCCATCAACTTTATCGCCAATGGTCGCGATGTTCTTTTGCCGCTTCAGTCCGTTCCTGCTGACGAACGGTACAAGGGCTATAAAGAATATGCCAAACTGGTCACCCCCTACGCCATGGCCTATCGTGATCAGGGCGGCCTGTTTGACAAGGCCATGAATGCCCGTTTTGATGCCGCCATGCAGCAGATGCAGGAACAGCTTGAGCACAGCCGCACGACCATGTGGATAATACTGGCTGTTTCCATGCTGGCTATTTACGGTGTGGGTTTTGCCTCTACCAGTCGCGATCTCAACGTCATGCGCGAGTGTATCGCCTTTGCCGGTGAACTGGGGTCTGACGACCTCACACGCAGGCTTGATACCAGTAAAAGGTCTTCCATCACGCCTCTGGCCAAAGCGCTGAACGCCACTGCGGATAACCTGGACAGCTTCAGGGCCGAAACACGCAAGGCCACAGCCGAAGCCCAGAAAGAGCGCGATGAGGCCCAGGGCTTCATGCATCAGGCACAGGCGGCCAAGGAAGAAGCCGAAAAGGCCAAGATTGAAGGCATGCTCTACGCCGCAAGCCAGCTTGAAGCAGTGGTGCAGACGCTTAACAACACCACTGATAATCTTTCCAGCCTTATCCACAGCGCCAATAACGGCACCACCCGCCAGGCTGACCGCATGCGCGAAACAGCCTCGGCCATGGAGCAGATGAACGCTTCCATGCTTGAGGTGGCCCAAAGCTCCTCCCACGCGGCAGGCACCGCTGACCAGACCAGAAGCAAGGCCCAGGACGGATCGACCTCGGTTACGGAACTGCTCGACAATATCCGCGAGGTGCAGCAGCAGGCCGGAGAAATGAAAGACGGCATGGCCGGGCTTGGTGTTCAGGCCGAGGCCATTGGCAAGGTGCTTAACGTCATTGCCGACATTGCCGACCAGACCAACCTGCTGGCCCTGAACGCCGCCATTGAAGCCGCGCGCGCAGGCGATGCCGGACGCGGCTTTGCCGTGGTGGCCGACGAGGTGCGCAAACTGGCCGAAAAAACCATGACAGCCACCAGAGAAGTGGGTGAAGCCATCGGCGGCATACAGTCAGGCACAACGCACACCATTGACGTGGTTACCCGCACAGTTTCCCGCATTCAGGGCGCCAGCGAACTGGCTGACCGTTCCGGCGCGGCTCTGGCGGAGATTGTGTCCATGGTCGACCTGACCACAGATCAGGTGCGCGCCATTGCCGCTGCTTCGGAAGAGCAGTCTGCCGCCAGTTCTGAAATCAACCGCAGCCTGGACGAAGTGGACAGAATCTCTGGCGAAAATGCTTCGTTCATGCATCAGTCCGCAGACTCCATCGTGGAGCTGTCGCGGCAGGCCAGCGTGCTTCAGGACCTTATCAGCCAGATGAAGCAGGGCGGCGCGTAACAGCATTTCGCCACCGCAGGTTCACTGACATCCCCCGTCTTTTTTACGGCAGCCGCACAGGCCGTCTGAAAAGACGGGGGATTGCCGTTGGCTGCTTCAGGGCTGGCCTGTGCCGGTTTGGGCAAGCCGGATTGGCCTGACCAGGCCTGTTTGCCCATATCTGCTTTATCCGTCCACATCTCTGTCCACATCCGCTTGCATTCGCGCACATTCGCCAGCGCCTGCCTACGGCTGTTCACGTATTGGCAGGCGGCGCGGGCGGCTCGCACTTGCGGCATGCGCGCAGTTATCATAAAGCCTTGGAAGGAGAGTTTATGAGCAAGCATACAGAACAGTGGGGCCGCTTGCTGGCTCCGTATCGCAGGACGCGGCAGGGCAAGGATCTGGCTGCTCTCGATCTGGTGCGCAATCCGTTTGTGCAGGATTATGACCGCATCATCTTTTCCAGCTCCTTCCGCAGGCTTGCCAAAAAAACGCAGGTGCACCCTCTGGTGCGCAATGACCATATCCACAACCGCCTTACCCATTCGCTCGAAGTAAGCTGCGTGGGCCGCTCTCTGGCGCTTCTGGCGGGGCAGGGGCTGGCCGAAAGGGGGCAACTGCCGCAAGGCTACAGCCCCGAGCATCTCGGCCAGATCATACAGGCGGCCTGCCTGGCTCACGATATCGGCAATCCGCCCTTCGGGCATGCCGGAGAAGAGGCCATACGCGACTGGTTCAAGGATACGGGGCATACCGAACACTACTTCAAGGAACTGCGGCCCGCCGAGCGGGCGGACTTTGAAGCCTTTGACGGCAACGCCCAGGGGTTTCGCGTGGTCAATACGCTTGAAAACAACAAGGATTCCGGTGGTTTCCGTTTAACATTCCCTGTGCTGGCAAGTCTTGTCAAATACCCCTGCTCCGCGCACGAGGCGTTGGGCCGGTCCAGTGGCAAGTTCAATTACTATACGGCGGAGCAGGAGATATTTGCGGATATTTTCAGCACGCTGGGCCTGATGCATGACGGCCGCGCGCGCCGCCACCCCCTTTCCTACCTGCTGGAAGCGGCAGACGACATCTGCTACCGCATCATTGATATGGAAGACGCGCGTGAATTGCGCATCATCACCTATCAGGACATCAAGAATGTTATGGATCCCCTGTTGAGCGACAGCAATATGGACGGCGGGCGTCTGGCGGATATGGATTCGGACCGGCGGCGCTCGGGCATGCTGCGCACCAAGGCCATGGGTCGCATCATCCCCTCGGTGGTGCAGACATTTCTTGATAATTATGAAGACATCATGAATGGCACACTGCAAGGCGACCTGCTCAAGCATGCCCGGCAGGATGTGGCGGACTTTATGGCGGCGGCCAAGACGGTGTTTACCTGCAAGATCATGAACAATCCGCAAAAAACAGCTCTGGAAATAGGCACGTACACCCTGTACAAACGCTTGCTGGACGTGTTTATTCCCGCCTGTTTCAATTTCAGCAAAAAGAACGCCATGTCCTATCAGGAAACGCGCGCCCTGACCCTTATGGGGACCAATGCCCCCGCTGAGGGTGAGTGCCTGTATACGGCCTATCTGCGTGTGCTGGATTTCGTGTCCGGCATGACGGACGATTACGCCACGTTTATCTCGCAGCAGTTTTCAGGTACGGCAGCCAGCTAGAGGGGAGCCCCAGATGTGGCCAACGGCGGGCTGTGTGCGGCAAGGGTGGGCCGTGTGGGCCGTGTTGGCCGTGCGTAGGGATGGAAAGGGGCTTGTCCTTCAAAAGAGGAAGTATCGGCCCTGCGGGCGCGGGAGTTTTTCAGTTTCTATTGTTCTGCCGCCTGCGCGGCGGGCGGCCTAAATACCGAACAAAGAAAAATCCCTCGTGGCCCGCAGGGCCGCAAAAAACGTATCCTAAAGGGCAAACCCTTCCTCCTGGTCCCGCGGGCAGGCGTATTCCTGCCGCGCAGTAAGCCCCCTACAGGGCAATGCAACGTTCCCGGACGGGCATGGGCGCCAGCACTGTAGCGGGCAAGGCATGGGCCAGCCGGTTCCAGTGACGGGCTTTTGTCAGTGCGTCCAGGGCCAGATTGCGCAAGATCAGATAGCTTTCGGCCAGATCATGCCGGTCTGTGTCGATAATGTGATCCGCGTGAAGTGGTTCGTCAAACCTGTCGGTAAGGCCACTCAGGCCCGGCACATGGCCTTGCCCGGCCATGGCGTACAATCCTCTTGTGTCGCGGGTTACCAGTGTCTGCAAAGAACAGCGCACCCACACCTCATGGTACAGCGGCAGATTTTTGCGGTTTTTCTGACGCATGACGCTGTAAGGCGTTGTGGCCGCCACAATGCACACGCGCCCCTGGGCGTGGTGCTGCAATGCCTGATCGCGCAGGGCGTTCATGGCGGTGATACGCTCCTGGGGCGCGATGCCGTCAAGGCCCGTCTGGCGGCGAAAATGGTTTTCATCAACAAATGCTGTTTCCACGCCCTGTCCTTCAAGGAACAGGCGCACAAGAGAACCCAGGGTGGTTTTGCCGCTGCCGGAAAGGCCCAACAGCCAGATCACGGGCGTCATGCATACCTCGCTTGTTTGCGCATTGCATTGGCGCGGCCGGGCCGCGCAGGAACGCCCGGAAAATTGCAATAATCCGGCCATGTTGAATAAGTCTTTTTATTATAGCGAGATAGGCGTTAAGCGCGCGGGAGAGGCTGCTTTTTTGACGGTCAGGGGCGAGAAACAGCGGGGGAAGCGGCAAAAATATCCTGTAGCAACGAAAAAAGGGAGTCAGCATGCTGACTCCCTTTAAACATTCTGGCGGAGCGGAAGGGACTCGAACCCTCGGCCTCCGGCGTGACAGGCCGGCGTTATAACCGTCTTAACTACCGCTCCGGATTTATGGTGGGCAGTACAGGACTTGAACCTGTGACCCCCGCCGTGTGAAGGCGGTGCTCTACCAGCTGAGCTAACTGCCCTCCCGGAGACACGTTTCTATGCAAAACCCACCGAAGAGTCAAGCGAAAAATATGAAGTAAAAATTTTTTTACAGGGGTAAAAAGATAACACACTGTTTTATTTGCATAAGTTTTATTTTCTATAAAACCGGCACATTGATTGTCTTGCGCCGTACCGGGTGGAGTGCTAGACCCTCCTGTAGCACCTCTGTACGGCGTCAGCCGTAGCTGCGGCTGCCGTAATGGCTGTTTTGCGGGTCTGAAAGGGGGTGACAGCAGTTTTTTAGAGGCAATGTAATGAAACCCTTATGGATACGCCTTTGGGCGATATTTTTTTTCGGGCTGGCCGTATGTGCTGCTCCGGGTGTTCAGGCCCGGGTGGTAGACGGCGGCAGTATTATGGATCAGCACATGCGCGAAAATCTATGCGCGCTGACGTTTGACGACGGGCCTTCTGCCAATACGCCCCAGTTGCTGGACATGCTGAGTGAATACGGCATCCCGGCCACATTTTTTCTTTTGGGCAAGCAGGCCGAGCGGCATCCTGCCCTTGTGCGGCGCATCCTGGCCGAAGGGCATGAGGTGGGCAATCACTCGTATTCACATCCCAACCTGCGCATGCTTTCTCCTGAAAAAAAATTGCAGGAGATCGGGCAGACAGATGCCATCCTGCGCGCTCTCGGGGCCAGCCCTTCGTTTCTGCGCCCCCCTTACGGGGCCTATGATAACCATACGGTAAGCGTGGCCGAAAGTCTGGGCCTGGGCATCATGCTCTGGTCGCTGGACAGCCGCGACTGGAAAAGCCTGCCCGCCAACTACGCCACCCTGCGCAGTACCCGTGGCACGGTGTATGATACCGGTGCTCTGCGCGGCATTTTTTTGTTTCATGACACGCACAAACGCACAGTTGAAGACCTGCCCCGCATTATCCGCGACCTGCGCGCCGGGGGGTGTCAGCGTTTTGTGACGGTGAGTGATTACCTTGACGGCCTGCTTGATCCGGAGCCGGGCATACTTATGACCCGTCGTTTTACGGACAGCGCCCCGCCCGCCGTGGCAGAAAAAAAGCCCGGCCGCCTCAAGGAGCAGTTTCAGGAAATGCCGCCCGAAAGTTACCCCGCAGGCACTGCGGCCTTGCCTCTGGCCCGCACAAGCCGCCCCTGGCGGTCTGGAAATGGCGCGGCCGAGGCGGACAGGCAACCGGCCGCAGAAGCTGACAGGCAGGCCGCCGGCGAAAACAGCGGCCTGGGGCACGACAGCGGCGCGCAGCCTGCAACGGTCGGGCCTGGGGCCGGTGCGGGTATGCCTTTGGGCAGCTCTGTTTTCACGCCCGGCACAGTCGCCGGTTCTGCGGACGCTTAGAACAATCAGGTCTTGAAACCGTCCTGGCGTATGCCCGATGCGGTTACAGCACAGTGGACTACCGTTTTTTTGCTGACTATTATCCTGATTCACGGGCAATGCCGTTGATGGTGCTGCGAGCAGGGAAAACCGGTGCGAGGCGGGGAAGCTCACGCGGCACACCCTGCGCAGGCGACTCCAGCGAAGACAATGAAAATCTCTCAAATGTTCACTGCCTAGAATATTTTTTATCTTTGGCATACCGGAAAAGCGCCCCGCAAGGGGCGCTTTTTTTCATAGTCATGCCGTATTTGCCGCCAACATCTTAAAATGTCGGCAGGAGCTGGCAACAGCCGGCAGGCCTGTGTGCCTTTGCCTGCTGCTCAGGAGAGGCGGTTTTTAAAGTCCGCGTAGCCGAACTCCCGCACCATGCGAAAATCCATATCTCCCGCAGCGTCCGGCCCGCAGATGCCGATGGAAGGCAGGCGCAGGCCGTTGAACGTGGTGGTCTTGACCATGCTGTAAATGGCCATGTCTTCAAAAACAAGGCGCTGGCCGGGCTTGAGGGGAGCGTCAAAGGAATATTCTCCGGCCACGTCGCCCGCCAGGCAGGACTTGCCCGCCAGGCGGCATGTCCAGGCCTTTTGCCCGGTTTCTCCGGCAAGCACGGCGGCCCCGTCGTGTTCGTAGCGTACACGCGGCCGGTAAGGCATTTCGATAACGTCGGGCATATGGCAGGGAATGCCGATATCCAGAATGGCTATGGGCATATCGGCTTCGATGACGTCCAGCACGGTGGCCACAAGCCAGCCCGCGTCCAGAGCCACGGCTTCGCCCGGCTCAAGATATACCTGGGCCTGATAGCGGTCGCGCCATTGCGTCAGCAGGCGGCAGAGCAGGTCAAGGTCGTAGCCCGGCTTGGTGATATGATGCCCGCCGCCCATGTTGATCCAGCGGCATTGGGGCAGCCACTGGCCGAAATGCTTTTCCACGGCGGCCAGGGTGCGCTCAAGAGCGTCGGCCCCCTGCTCGCACAGGGTGTGGAAATGCAGACCGGATATGCCCGTCATGACTGTGGGGTCAAAATGTTTGCGGCGTATGCCCAGGCGCGATCCGGGGGCGCAGGGATTGTAAATTTCCACAGCGCCTTCGGAGTGCTCGGGGTTGATGCGCAGGCCGCACTGTATCTGTCTGTCAGGGCAACGGTCCCTGTTCCACATTTCAATGGCAGGGGCGAACTCGCGCCACTGGGCTGTGGAGTTGAACACAATGTGGTCCGTCAGGGTGAGCAGCTCCGCCATTTCGCGCCTGTTCCAGCCCGCGGCGAATGCGTGAACCTCGCCGCCGAATTCTTCACGGGCCAGCCGGGCCTCATCAACGGAGCTGGCGCAGGCCCCCCACAGCGGGCCGTGCCCCTTGAAGCGGGAAAGCAGCGGAAACGTTCCCCAGGCGGCGTAGCCCTTGAGGGCCAGAAGAATTTTTGCCCCGGTGCGCTCCTGTACACTGTTAAGTACGGCTGCATTGGCGCTGAGCTGATTTTCATCCAACACAAAGCAGGGTGAGGGGATGCGGGCGGGATCAAAAAGAAGGTGCTGGCAGTGCATGGGGATTCCTTTGGGCCGCCTGTGCGGCGGGCGGCAAGGGTGGAGCGTTACTGCTTGAAATGTCCCAATCGCCCTTGTTCGGGTGTCTGTACGGTAGCGGCATTGCGCAATGCGCTGGGATGGGGCTTGTTTTTTGAGAAGAATCTTTGCAGCCCTGCGAGCGCGGGATTTTTCCCTTGCTCTTTATCTGGCCGCCTGCGCGGCGGGCGGCAGATGAGGGCCTGTCAGGATCTGCGCCCCTCCGAGGCCCCCATCTGCACTCCCGCAGTTTTTTCCGAAGGACAAGCCTTTTCCTTTTCTTACTGCCCGCCCGCTCCGGCGTTTCTTTATATTTTCCCGGTTACATCCACGGACTGCCAGGGCAGGCCGTATGTACCCAGATCCTTCAGGAAGGGGTCGGGATCAAACTGTTCCATATTCCACACGCCGGGCTTGCGCCACACGCCTTCGGCCACCATTTTGGAGCCGATCATGGCAGGCACGCCGGTGGTGTAGGAAATGGCCTGCGAGCCGACTTCGGCGTAGCATTCTTCATGGTCGCAGATATTGTAGATGTAAACGGTTTTTTCCTTGCCGTCCTTGACGCCGCGCATGAGGTCGCCAATGCAGGTCTTGCCCTTGGTCAGGGGGCCGAGGGAGGCCGGGTCGGGCAAAAGCTTGGACAGGAACTGGATGGGTACGATGTCCTGCCCCTGAAAGTTCACGGGATCAATGCGGGTCATGCCCACATTGCCGAGCACCTTCAGGTGGTTGAGATAGTTATCGGAAAACGTCATCCAGAAGCGGGCGCGGCGCAGGCCCTTGAGGTTTTTGACCAGCGATTCCAGCTCCTCATGATACATGAGAAAGCACTTTTTGCCGCCGATGCCGCTGGGGAAGTCAAAATTCATTGACCAGGACAGGGGATCGGTTTCCACCCATTCGCCCCGTTCCCAGTAGCGGCCGCGCGCGGTAACTTCGCGGATATTGATCTCGGGGTTGAAGTTGGTGGCAAAGGGCTGGCCGTGGTCACCGGCGTTGCAGTCGATAATGTCCAGCACATGCACTTCGTCCAGTTCGTGCTTCATGACCCAGGCAGCAAAGACGTTGGTCACGCCGGGGTCAAAGCCCGAACCGAGCAGGGCGGTAAGCCCGGCCTCACGAAAGCGGTCGGCATAGGCCCACTGCCATTTGTATTCAAACTTGGCGGTGTCCAGCGGCTCATAGTTGGCCGTGTCCACATAGTGGACGCCGCACTCAAGGCAGGCATCCATAATGTGCAGATCCTGATAGGGCAGGGCCACGTTGCACACAAGGTCGGGCTTGACGCTGCGGATAAGCTGGCAAAGCTCCGGCACATTGTCCGCGTCCACCCTGGCGGTAGCCACGTCAACGCCGTAGCGGGCCTTTACGTTTTGCGCAATGGCGTCGCAGCGGGAAACCGTGCGGCTGGCAAGGGTTATTTTGTTAAAAATGCCGCCGTTTGCGGCAACCTGGGCGCATTTGTGGACAACCACGCTCCCGACGCCACCCGCGCCGATGATAAGGATATTCGCCATAGCTCTTCCCTCTCCAGCAAGATAGGGGGTCAAAAGAAAATCCGTGCGGCTGCGCCGCCCGGTCACGTCCCATCACACAAAAAGCGCCTCGGCGCGGTCTGCCGCTTGCGGGCGCAAAGTCCGGCTATATGCCTGTAAAGGCCCAATCCGTCAACCGCATTGTTTGCCCTGCCTTTTTCCGGGTTACAACGGGTCTTCCCGGCTGGAATCGGGCGCGGCCTGGTCACCGTCCAGCAGCAGCACGTGGGCATGGCGGCCCGCCCTGCGGGCCTGGCTTGCAAGGGCGTGGCCCCGCTCTCGGCAGGCCGGGCAGGCGTGGCGCGGAACAAGCAGGCACAGAGAGCGCGCCACGCGTTCCGAAGCCGTTTCGATACGACCCAGGCCGGAGCAGTCCGGGCAGAGCCGCCAGGCTTCGTTCTGCCCTTCGCTGAGCATATCGGTATCATAAAAAATATGTTTTTGCCGCACCCACCAGCGGTCCTGACCCTGGCCTTCCACCTGCCCTTCTGACGGCGTGGCAGGAGGGTTGAAGTAACAGTCGCGCACTTCTTCGCACAGGCGGGCGATGTACTGCCCGACCTTGGCGCTCTGCCGTGTGGATTCTGGCGACCAGCCCGGCTCACGGATGTCGCCCGCGTCAATGCCTGCCAGCGCAAGGCAGATGCCCAGATTCACGTAAGGCAGGGCGCCGCGTATGGCGTAGCCGCCCTCAAGCACGGCCACATGCGGGTCAAGCAGGCGGGTCAGGGCCGCATAGCCCTGCGCCGAAAGCTTCATGTTGGCCAGCGGGTCAGTGAAATGATTGTCCTGCCCGGCGGAATTGATGATGAAATCCGGCTTGAAGTCTTCAAGAATGGGCAGTACGGCGTGTTCGACCGCGTACAGGTAGCCCTCGTCACATGTTTCGGGCGGCAGGGGAATATTTATGGTGCGGCCCAGAGCGCCGGGGCCGCCGCACTCATGCAGAAAGCCCGTGCCGGGGTACAGGGTGCGGCCGTCCTGATGCAGGGAGATGAAAAGGGTATGCGGGTCGTTCCAGAATACGTCCTGCGTGCCGTCGCCGTGGTGCACGTCTGTATCCACAATGGCGATGCGCAGGGGGCGACCGTCCGGGTGCGGATAGTGGTCGCGGATGTATTCGGTCATGACGGCTTCGTTGTTGATATTGCAGAAGCCGCGGTTGCCGTGCACCACGCGCATGGCATGATGCCCCGGCGGGCGTACCAGGGCAAAGGCGCGGTCTTCATGCCCGTCAAGCACAAGGCGAGCGGCGCGTATGGCCCCGCCAGCCGCCGCCAGGTGCGAATCCGTGCTCACGGCGCGGGCTGTGGGCAGGCAGAAGTGCGCGCGTTCAAGCTGCGCATGGCTTGCGAACGCGGGCCGGTATTCCGTAATGCCGGGAATATCAAAAAGCCCTTCTTCCACAAGCTGGTCGCGCGTATAGAGCAGGCGCTCCTCGCGTTCCGGATGCGTGGCGGAAATCGCCCAGTCAAAAGCCGGAAAAAAGACGACTCCCAGCCGCCTGGCGGCGCGAAGGGCCGCCTTCGCGTCCGCCTGGCAAAAAGAGTGTGCCGCCGGGCGCTGCCCGGTCCGTTGCTCAGTCATCGTTTTCGTCCAGAGCGTCGAAGATGTCCGCGCCGTAGCGGGCGTAGGTCACCATGCGGCCCATCTGCGAAAGGCCAAGGGAATACGCCAGATTGCTTTCCGCCACGGCCACAAACAGCAGGCTGTCTTCATCATACATGGCAAAAACGCCGCCGGGGCCGTCTTCCTTGCGAAAAGCCACGCAGTACATAAGCTCGGGGTCACCCAGAATGCCCGCCGCCACATGATTTGCGGGAGGCTCGGGCAAAGCGGATTCAAAACCCGCCGCTCCGTTCTTGCGGGGAACGAAATTCAGTTTTGTGCCTTCAACATACAGGTCGTAATATTCTTGCATGGTATTCTCCGGGGCGGTTTGCAGGCGGTTTATGTGTCAGGAATATGTATGACGCGGGAAAGCAGTGTGGGCCTGCATGCCCGGCCTTGTCAGAAGCGCCGCGCCATGTGTTTTTTCATCTGGCGCAAGGCGTCGTGGCGGATGTTGGCGGCGCACAGCGTGCATGGTCTGTAAAAACCGCGCATTGTGCGCCTGACGCAGGCAGAACTCAAAAGGCGCTTGCGGGGTGTCCTTTCTAGTCGAGGCCCCGTCCCCGCCTGCGCAAATAGGCCTCAATGGCCGATCGGCATTGCAGCACCACGTCTTCGGGGGGCTGCGCGGCATCAATAATGGCGAAGCGTTCCGGCTCCTCATCAGCCAGGGCGCGGTAACCCCGGCGCACACGCTCATGAAAGTCCAGGCTTTCACTGTCAAAACGCCCCTCGGCAATGACCATTCCGGCGGAGCGGTTGCGCTCACCGGCGCGTTCCAGTCCGCAGCGCACGGGCAGGTCCAGCAGCAGGGTGAGGTCAGGCTCAAGCCCGCCGGTGGCCGCTGTATTGAGGCTGCGCAGGTATTCCGTGTCCAGCCCGCGCCCGTAGCCCTGATAGGCCAGGGTAGAGTCTGTGAAGCGGTCGCAAAGCACCACCTGCCCGGCCTCAAGGGCGGGGCGGATGACCTCTGTCACATGCTGGGCGCGGTCGGCCAGAAACAGGAACAGTTCGGCCCGGCTGGCCAGCCCGCCGGTGCGCACATCCAGCAGCAGGGCGCGCAGGCGACGCCCAAGGACACTGCCGCCAGGCTCTCTGGTCAGTACGGGGTCATGTCCGCGCGCTTGCAGGTAGTCTGACAGATAGTCAATGGCCGTGGATTTTCCCGCGCCTTCTATACCTTCAAAAGTGACAAACATTCTTCCTTGACCGCCTTTTTACGGGTTGCGGGGGCGGCTTTTTCCGGGGTGCGCGCGGCCCGGTGTACGGGGCGGCCCAGCGTGGCCTGCCAGGGGGTCCAGTCCTGTCCGTCTTCTTCCATTTGTGCGAAAAGGCTCCGGCACTGGGCCATTTTGGCATCCAGGTTGTCGGCGTAGTGCAGGGCCATGGCTTCAGGAGTGTGGGGCGGGCGTACCGCGCCAAACTGAAGTTCGCCGTGATGGCTCAGGATAAGGTGTTTGAGATGCCTTTGCAGAGGCTCTTCAAGGCCTGATCTGGCCATGAAGGGGGCGAGCATTTCGATGCCCAGCATGAGGTGGCCGAGCAGGCGGCCTTCATCGGTATAATCGTTGGCAAGGCCGCCGGAAAATTCCCGCAGCTTGCCGATATCGTGAAAGATCGCTCCCGCCAGCAGGGTTTGCCGGTCCAGTTCCGGATACTGGTCGGCAATGCGGCGGCAGAGGCTGAAAACACTCAGGGTATGCTCAAGCAGGCCGCCCACGTAGGCGTGATGCACACCCTTGGCAGCCGGGCATACGCGAAAGGCAGCCCGCATTTCGGCATTGCTGAAAAAGCCCTGCACCAGCTTGCGCCAGGGGGCGTGTGTGAACTCTGCCTTGATGGCGCCGTCCAGTTCGTGGAGCATGTCGTCCAGCGGGTAGGGGCTGGCGGGCATAAGGGCGGTCTGGTCCACAGCGGCGCTTTCCGCCGCGTCCAGCAGGCGCATGTGCTCCACAGTAAGCTGCACCTGATCGCGGTACAGGCTCGCGCGACCTTCAACCCACACCAGCGCGCCGGCGGGAATTTCGCTGAAGTCAGCGCTGAGGGGATGCCATATCTTGGCTTCAAGACTGCCACTGGCGTCCACCAGGGTGAGCCGCCAGTAGGGGCCGTTGCGGGACTGGCCCTGCGCCGCCTGACTGACTGCAAACAGGCCCCGCGCTTCCGACGTGGGGCTAATGTCTTTGACGTAACAACCTTTTTCCATATATCTATCCAGGAGCGTCTGGCCAGGAGCGTCTGACGCCCCGTGCGTTTTGAGCGCCGCCGCAAGGGCGGATCATAGCGAAGCTTTTTCGAATTTCCCTTCTTTCCGAGGTATTGTCAATGAACGTTCTCCTGACCAATGACGACGGCATCCGGGCCAAGGGGCTGCGCGCCCTGTACGCGGCCCTGCACGAGGCCGGTCATACGGTATACGTGGTGGCCCCCATGAGCCAGCAGTCCGGCGTGGGGCATTCGCTCACGGTTTTCGAGCCTGTGCGGGCCACAGTGATTGAAGAGCCGGACTTTATTGGCACGGGTGTTTACGGAACCCCTACGGACTGCGTGAAGCTGGCCCTGGGGCGTCTGCTGCCCCACAAGCCCGACCTTGTCATGTCCGGCATTAATGCCGGGGCCAACGTGGGACCGGACATCCTGTATTCCGGCACAGTGGGCGCGGCCACCGAGGCCGCCCACGAAGACCTGCCAAGCATGGCCGTCTCGTTTGACAGTTTCAGCCACAACACCGCCCCGGACATGGACCTTATGCCCCAGGCGCGGCATGCCGTGAATCTGGCTGAGCGCATGAAATGGGCTGCCATGGGCCGCCGCCGGGTGATCAATATCAACTATCCTGCCTGCCCCCTGGACGAGGCCCAGGATCTGCGCGTCTGCCCCCAGACCAGCGCCGTGTGGAAAAACGTCTATATCGAGCGTGAAGACCCGCGCGGCGCGCCGTACTGGTGGCTTGAGGGCGAAATTCCCCCGGCAAGCATCGAGCCCGGGTCGGACAAGGACCTGCTCAACCGTGGGCATATCACCCTCACGCCCTTGTGCTTTGATTTTACCGACCATGAGGGACTGACCGCGCTCAAGTGCATGAAGCTTCAGGGCTGATGTGCCTGAAGCGGCGGTTGTCGCACATTTTGCCGAGGCTTGCGGCCCGCCGGGCATGATGCCGGGGCGCGGCGGCTGGCTGAAAATACCACTCCGTTCTGCCGGAGACGCCATATTCCCGCGCCGGGGCATTCCCCTTTGGCCGATTTTGATGTACGTTGCTCTTGCCTGCGGCGGGGGTTGGTGTTAGCCATGCTGCCGCAGCTTTCATACGGGCAGTAGCCATGTAAAGTTGAAGTATTTCAGCGGGCCATGCGACAAGGCACTTTTGGGGCAACCGCCTGTCGGGCAGCGTTTTTCCGTTGGCCACGCCGCCGGAAACGGCAGTATTGACGTAGCGCATGCGTGTCGGATTACGGTTTTTACCGGCGGCAGGGCATAGAAGTGTTTTTGAAGCGTGCTTGTTTACAACAGTCCCCAGAAAAAACAGGGAGGAAGTCATGCCTCTTATCAACCCCAAAGAAATGTTCGCCGCCGCCTATGCTGGCGGCTATGCCATTGGCGCTTTCAACGTCAACAATATGGAAATCATCCAGGGCATCATGGGCGCGGCTTCCGAGGAAAAATCGCCTGTCATCCTTCAGGTGTCGGCGGGCGCGCGCAAATATGCCGGGCAGCCCTACATCATGAAGCTGGTGGAAGCCGCCCTGGCCGTTGACGCCGGTGTGCCTGTGGCGGTGCACCTTGACCACGGCCCCAGCTTTGAAATGTGCCGTGAATGCATCGACGGCGGCTTTACGTCCGTCATGATCGACGGCTCGCATCTGCCGTATGAAGAAAATATCGCCCTGACCAGGCAGGTGGTAGACTATGCCCGCCCCCGCGGCGTGTGGGTCGAAGCCGAACTGGGCAAGCTGGCGGGCATTGAAGAGCATGTGCAGTCGGACGAGCACGTCTATACTGACCCGGACGAGGCTGTGGACTTTGTGGAGCGCACCGGCTGCGACTCGCTCGCCATAGCCATCGGCACAAGCCACGGCGCGTACAAGTTCAAGGGCGAGCCCAAGCTGGACTTTGAACGCCTTGAGGCCATCTGCAGAAAACTGCCGGACTACCCGCTGGTGCTGCACGGCGCTTCCAGCGTGCCGCAGGAATTTGTGGACCTGTGCAACCAGTACGGTGGCAATGTGGGCGGCGCCAGAGGCGTACCCGAAGACATGCTGCGCAGGGCCGCTGGTATGGGCGTGTGCAAGATCAACGTTGATACGGATATCCGCCTGGCGGTTACGGCCTGCATCCGTCAGTATCTTGCTGAACATCCTGAAGAATTTGACCCCAGGTCCTATCTCAAGCCGGCCCGGGAAGCTGTAAGACAAATGGTGGCGCACAAGATCCGTACGGTTATGGGATCTTCGGGCAAAGCCTAAACAACATACGTTTTCGTCAAGGAGCGCAACATGCCCGTCAAACTGGGATTGAACGGCTTTGGCCGTATCGGCCGCTACCTGCTGCGGCTGCTGGCCGATGACCAGGATCTGCAAATCGTCGCCATCAACGCGCGCGCCGATAATGCCGCCCTGGCCTATCTTTTCAAGTACGATTCCACGTACGGCAACTTTGCGGGCACGGTGGACCATGATGAAAACGGCATTATCGTCAATGGCCGTCACATCGCCGTTACCCGCTGCAAGCCCGGCGAATGGGAATGGAAACGCCTTGGCGTGACCATCGCCGTGGAAACCACGGGAACCATCAAGGACGGCGCTGGGTTGGCCATGCACCTGGCCTGTGGCGCGGAAAAGGTCGTTATTTCGGCTCCGGCCAAGGACGTGGACGCCATGATCGTTATGGGCGTCAATGATCACGTCTATGACTGCACCAGGCACAAGGTCATTTCCGCCGCTTCCTGCACCACCAACTGCCTGGCCCCCGTGGCCAAGGTGCTGCACGAAAAGTTCGGCATCCGTCATGGCCTCATGACCACCATTCACAGCTACACCATGAGCCAGCGTATTCTGGACGGCTCGCACAAGGACTGGCGGCGGGGCCGCGCGGCCGCCGTGTCAATGGTTCCTTCCAGCACGGGTGCGGCCAAGGCCGTGGGCGTGGTGATGCCCGAGCTTGAAGGCAAGCTCAACGGCATGTCCGTGCGCGTGCCTACCTTTGCCTGCTCTCTGGTGGATCTGACCTGCGAGGTGGAGCGTTCCTGTGACGCCGCTGCCGTCAACGCGGCGCTCAAGGCTGCCAGCGAAGACGTCATGGGGCCGAATATGGGCTTTTCTGAAGAACCGCTGGTCTCCATCGACTACAGGGGCAGCACCCACGGCGGCGTGGTGGACGGGCTCTCCACCCAGGTGCTGGATGGCAGCATGGTCAAGGTGCTGATCTGGTACGATAACGAAGCGGGCTTTACCAACCAGCTTCTGCGTCTGTTGCGCATGGTGGGCAGCCGCTGCCGCTAGACCGGTATAAAAAGCGTCTTCGAGGCGGTGCGGGCATACAAGTCCGCGCCGCCTTTTTTGTGACCTGGCTGTTGTGTTCCGACAGGTTGTTCACCTTCCCCAGACCGGTAAAGCTGGAGTGACCAGACAACAGCAGACCGGGCGAGGGAAGGGTGAATAGCACAAGAATGCCAAACGGTTCGTAGTCGAGAAGAAATGGTGCGGCGGGGTTTCGGATCTGCCGGAAAGGCTGAAAACGCTTCCACCGGGCGGTGCGGGGTCAGGCCAGTGTATCGGCCAGGGCCTGCTCAAGGCTGCCGTAGCGAAAGGCATAACCCGCGTCGACCAGACGGGACGGAAAGGGGTTTTGCCCGCAAAGTATCAGCTCTTCGGCCATTTCACCCAGGGCAAGGCGCACAAGCGGCGCGGGAACAGGCAGCCAGACGGGCCGCGCGCAGACGCTGCCCAGGGTATGGGCGAAACGGCGCATACTCACTGTTTCAGGGGCGCTGGCATTGAAAATGCCGCGCAGCGTGTTCTGTTCAAGTAAAAACAGGACAATGCCCGTCACGTCTTCCATATGGACCCAGCTTACGGGTTGACGCCCCGACCCCACAGGGCCGCCCATAAAATATCTGAACGGCGGCAGCATCCGCTCCAGAAAGCCCCCGGCCGCCCCGGAAGATTTTTTGCCCAGCACGGGCGAAAAACGGAGAATACAGCGGCGGACTCCCAGGTGCTCCACCAGCGCGGTGCTTTCTTCCCACTGCACACAGGTTTGAGCCAGAAAACCCTGGCCGGCGGGGCTGCTTTCAGTGCATGGCGGGGCCGTGACCGCATCGGGCCACAAACCGTAGTAGCCACAGGCCGAGGCTTGTAAAAGGCATTGCGGCAGCCGCCGGCTTTTGTGCCGCAATTCATTCAGGGCAGTGACAAGCGCATGCCCGGCATCCAGCCTGCTCTGGACGATGGCCTGCTTGCGGGCATGAGTCCAGCGGGCCGCACCGATATTTTCACCCTGAAGGTTGATGACCGCATCCGCATGCTCCAGCAGCGGCCGCAGCCCGTCGGGATTTTTGCCGTCCCACGGCGCATATGCAAGCCCATCGGCGGCGGGTCTTCCGCTTCCGCCTCTTCTGGCTGCGGCGCAGACGGTATGCCCGGCAGCCAGAAGACTGGCCGTGATATGCGACCCTATAAAGCCTGTAGCGCCAAGAACAAGAACATGCATGGCTTTCTCCCGTAACTGCGCAGAGGGCGGCGCGTGAACGGCTGAAGGCGTTGTGGCTTTGCCGTGGCCTGGTCCGGCCGGTGGGCAGGCCGGTACGCGGATTTGGTGCCTGGTATGCAGGCCCGGCGCCGGCGGCCTTGCCTGTGTTATCTGCCGGAACGGCTGCTCACCGGGGGCTGATGCGGTGCTGCGGGCAGAAGCCTCCGCCCGCAGCACCGGGTTAAGGTCAGGACAGTTTCATGGCTTTGAGCAGGGCGTCCAGCGTCTGCGAGAGCTGCTTCAGGTCGGAAACGGCCGTATTGGCGTCGCGCATGCCCTGGGCCGTCTTGATGCCGATTTCATTGATTTCGGTGACTGACCGGTTGATCTCGTCGCTGGTGGCGGATTGTTCTTCGCTGGCCGTCGCGATGGCGCGCACCTGGTCGGCGGTGGTGTCCACCATGCTGACGATTTCTTCCAGTGCCGTGCCGGACAGGGTGACAAAGGTCGTGGCCTCTTCAATGGACCTTGTGGAAGCGTCCACAGAGTTGACGCTCTGTCCGGCGCTGCTCTGGATGGCTGCAATGGCCCTGGCGACCTCGGTGGTGGAGGACATGGTTTTTTCAGCCAGCTTGCGCACCTCGTCAGCCACCACGGCAAAGCCGCGTCCCGCATCGCCAGCCCGGGCGGCCTCAATGGCGGCGTTGAGGGCCAGCAGGTTGGTCTGGTCTGCGATGTCGGATATGACGCTCATGATCTGGCTGATGTCGGCCGCGTTTCTGTTCAGGGTGTTCATGTCGTTTTTAAGCTGTAAAGACTGGCTTTGCACCGTCTGGATGCAATTGACGGACTTTCTTACGATTTCCGCGCCTTCCTGCGCTTTTTCCCGTGTACCCATGGCCATGTTGGCCGCCTGTTCGGCATTGCGCGCCACCTCAAGCACGGTGGAATTCATTTCTTCCATAGCGCTGGCGGTTTCGCCCACGCGCATGGCCTGCCGCTCCGCGCCCTGATCCGACAAGGCTATGATGTGCGCCAGCTCGTGGGAAGCTGCGGACAGCTTCGTACCCACTTCTTCCACCTCGCGGGCTACCTCCATCACCTGGCGCTGGGCCTGGAGCATCTGGGTCTGGTCGGTCATGAGCGCCAGCACGGCGTCGGAGCCGTAGGGCAGGGCCGTATAGAACATGTCAATGGTCGCGCCGTCGGAAGGGTGCGACACGGTGCTTGTGGTTTCCTTGCGGCCGCTGGCAAAGCACTGGTCCGCAGCGCAGCCCCCGGCGCAGGCGTCGGCCCTGAAATGGCCGGAGCAGGCCGTTCCGGTCATGCTTTCGGGGTTTTTGCCGCCAAACATTGCGGCTTCATTCAGGAACCGTATCTTTCTCTGCGCATCACGGATCATGATGGGAGAAGGTATCTTGTCGATAACTGCCAGCATGCTGCCCGCAAGGCCATTGATGGATTCGACGATTTTTTTAAAGTCGCCCCGGAATTCCGATTCGTTGATATTGCTGCGCAGGTAACCGGCGGCAACGCTGCCGACGGTCGCCGTTACCTGGGTGCGCATATTTTTGCAGGTATCCGTTATTCTGGAAAGGCCGGTGTGCAGTTGCAAAAGCTCGGCGGAAAATCTTTTTGCCGGGGGCAGGCAATCAAGGTCGCCGTTGGATATGGACGTGGTGCACTGCACCATCTGATGCAGAGGTTTGCGTATGCTCTGCACAATCCACAGGGCCAGCAGAAGCAGAACCGCGGTAATGGCCGCCCCGGCCAGCAGTACCTGCTTGAGGGCCGCGTTCATGTCCGCATTGACTTCACTTTCATTCATAAGGGCGATCATGCGCCAGCCCTGAAAACCCTTGTAAACGACAATACGTTTTTCAACACCGTCCAGCGCAAGCGTGCCTGTTCCCCCGGCGGCAAGCAGGTCCTGCAGGGCGGGTACGCCGCATTCGCTGATGTTGCGGTTGACCCAGGCCTTGTACTGGGGAGCGGCCAGAACCATGCCACTGTCTTCAAGCAGTATGACGGAGCCTGTCTGGCCGATTTTTATGCCCTCCACCATCGAAACAAGGGAGGAAAGGGTGATGTCGATATCAATGACGCCCAAGGGCCTGCCGTTCGCGTCGGAAATCTTTGCTGTAACAGCGCAGGCAGCCACCCCGTGCGCCGTGGTATAGGCAGAGCTTATGTTGGTGGCGCGGGAGCTTTCCATCTGCTGGCGGTACCATTTTTTTGTTCGCGGATCATGCCCCGCGGGCCAGGACGACAGGGGATATTCAAGAAAACCGCCGTCTTCAGCACCAAAGGTAACACTGCTGTAGTTGGCGTGGCTGTCTTTGACGAGCTGGAATATTTCGTCCGCCGTCCGGGCCTGCGGCGCCATGTCTGCTCTGGCAACCTGCTGCGGTTCACTGTTGTCTGTAAAAAGAGGAAGGTGCCCAAAAGGCTCGCGTATGGCTGGGGTGGATGCCAGCATGGCCGCGCTTTCCTGGGCCTGTTTGAAAAAAAGGGTGATATAGTCATTGGTGCTTGAGAGCGCGTGTTCCATATAGGCGTACGTACTACGCTCGTTCATTGTGTTCATTTTTCCGGTGACAATCAGCAGGGTACTGCCGATGCCCAGAATAATGGCGGCAAAAAAGGTCAGCAAAAATTTTGCGCGAATAGTCATATGGCAACGTCCTGTCGTTGTGCGTGGCCCCGGGGCGTTCGCAAGAAGCCGCCAGGGCTGTGCAGCGTTTTCCATACCGAAAGAGCCTGACAGCAGAGGCCAGGCTGACTGGAAAGCCGTTGAACGCCAAACTGGACCGGGCAGGGTGTATGCGCGTTACTTACAAGCAAGAATCGGGATGCCGAATGGGAACTTTATATCGATGTGCACGAAAATATACCGCACCTCAAGGGTTTGTGCATGCCCTGAAGCAGAAGCGCAGGATTCGGACATCTTGTGTATGCAATAAAATATATTTAATGGGCTGAATTTGTTTGCCAATAGAAAAGCAGAAGAAAAGCCGGGCCGTGACCGGCGGCGGTGCAGGTATTGTGCGGCGCGATGCGTTTTTATTGCGGCGTTCCGTTGTGCCGGCCAGCTACTCTGGCCCACTACTCTGGCAGGTATTCCGGTCCAGCCGGACACCCGCGCGGAAAAGAAAAAACATGATATGGCAGCAGAGTGCAAACATCCCCGCGCCGGGCCGTTCGTGCATGTAAGCAGGAACAGGCCGGCGCGGGGATATGGTAAGGTCATGCGGCAGCGGGGGCTGCGGGTACGGCAGAAGGCCGTTCCCGGCTTGCGCCTGCATTGGGGGTCAGGCGAAGTTGTAGCCCGCCTCCAGCGCTTTTTCGTTGATGGGAATAAGTTTGGCATAGTGGGGGCTGATCACGCGGCGCAGGGCGTCCTGCACCACGGCAGGCGGCAGCGCGCCCGTAGCCTTGAGCCATGCGCCCAGCGCCACCATATTGACCAGCTTGATGTTGCCCAGTTCGTGGGCCATGTCATTGGCCGGAATGTAGACCGTGCGCAGCGCGGTATCCACAAGGTCCTTGTTGACCAGGGATGCGTTGACCACCTGCACGCCGTCCTTGTGCAGGCGCGGCTGGAACTTTGCCAGCGAAGGCTCGTTGAGAATAATGGTGGACATCGGCTCGCGCACCAGCGGTGAGCCGATGGCGTGCGTATCCAGCACTACCGTGCAGTTGGCCGTGCCGCCGCGCATTTCCGCCCCGTATACGGGGATAAAGCTTACCTCAAGCCCGTGCTCCATACCGGCCTGGGCCAGCAGGTTGCCGATGAGCATGACTCCCTGACCGCCGAAACCGGCGATAATAACGTCCTGATACTTACTCACGGCCGTCCTCCTGGCTGTCCTGACGCACGTCTTCCGCCGTTGCGGCGGCAATGGACACATCCTTGTACACGCCCAGGGGAAAGACGGGAATCATTGCCTCGGCAATGCGCTTGTTGGCGGCGATGGGGTCCAGATGCCAGTTGGTGGGGCAGCCGGAGAGCAGCTCCACAAAGCCGAAGCCAAGTCCCTGCAACTGCACGTCGAAGGCCTTGCGCACGGCTTTTTTGGCGGCGCGCACGTGCTTGACGGAATCAAGGGCGCAACGGGCGGCATAAGCCACGCCGTCCAGTTGGGCCATTATTTCCGCCATGCGTATGGGGCCGCCTTCGTTGCCGATGTTTCGTCCCTGGCGGCTGGTGGTGGTTTTTTGTCCCACAAGCGTGGTGGGGGCCATTTGCCCGCCAGTCATGCCATATACGGTGTTATTGATGAAGATGGTGGTGATTTTTTCACCCCGGTTGGCGGCGTGCAGGGATTCGGCCATGCCGATGGCCGCCATGTCGCCATCACCCTGGTAGGTAAAGACCACAGATTCGGGCCGCGCGCGGCGCACGCCTGTGGCCACGGCGCAGGCGCGGCCGTGGGGGGCTTCAAGGCCGTCCACGTTGAAATAATCGTAGGTAAAGGTGGCGCAGCCCACCGCAGCCACCAGGATGGTGCGGTCCGCCACGCCAAGCTCGTGCAGCACTTCGCTCACCAGCCTGTGGGCAATGCCGTGATGGCAGCCGGGGCAATAGTGGGTGTGGCGCTCGTTGAGCACGGGATTTACATCAAAAACCAGCCGTTCGCCTTCCCGGGGAGTTGTGCAGTCCGGCCGCAGGGCTTCTGTTTGCTGTGCTGACATGGCTATTTCTCCTTGAGGGCCTGCAACATGGGTTCACGCAGGGCGTCCGCCCCGATGAACAGGCCGGGCATGATGCCGTGCCAGAGCACGGAGGACGCGCTTACACCGGGCTGGGCAAAAAGCGCCAGCCGCACGTCTTCCACCATCTGGCCCGTGTTCTGCTCCATAACGAGAAAACGTCTGCCCGGCGCGAGCGCCCGCAGGGCTTCTTCCGGAAAGGGAAAAAGCGTGATGGGGCGGAACAGGCCGATCTTGTGGCCTTCGGCGCGCAGTCGGCGTATGGCGCTGCGGGCGATGCGGCCGATGGAGCCGAAAGCCACCACCACAAGCTCGGCATCATCCACATCCACGCATTCCCATGCGCATTCAGCCTTCATGTCATCATATTTTTTCATGAGCAGGCGGTTGCGTTCGGCAAGTGCGCCCTCGGCAAGATAAACAGACTTGAGCAGCCGGGGCTGTGCGCCGTTGCCCCGCTTGCCGTAGCCTTCAAGCCGCCAGTCTTTTGTCATGGCGGCAAGGGCTTCGGGTGAAACCGCATCTGCCGGGGGAATACGCCGCACAGGTTCCTTTATCTGACCCACGATGGCGTCACCGAGCACCATGACCGGGTTGGCGTACCTGAAGGCCAGGGCAAAGGCGCGGAACATGAAGTCATAGCATTCCTGGGCTGTGGCCGGGGCCAGCACCAGGTTGCGGTGGTCGCCGTGGCCGCCGCCCTTGACGGCCTGAAAGTAGTCGCCCTGCGAAGGGCCGATGTCGCCAAGGCCCGGCCCGCCGCGCTGCATGTTGACCATGACTCCGGGTATATGGCTGCCCGCCATGTAGGAGATGCCCTCCTGCATGAGGGATATGCCGCAACTGGAGGAAGACGTGAGCGCCGGAATGCCACAGGCCGCGGCGCCCAGCAGCATGTTGACCGCGGCGACCTCGCTTTCCGCCTGCACAAACTGCCCGCCGTGTTCCGGCAGAAGCGAAGAAAGCACTTCGGGAATTTCGTTCTGTGGTGTGATGGGATAGCCGAAATAGCAGCGGCAGCCTGCATCAACAGCACCGAAGGCCACGGCCTCATTGCCCTTGATGAGTATGCGTTCCGAGGAATTCTGGCTCATGCCTCGCCCCCTTTCTTTCCGGCGCTTTTGAAAACACGGATGGCCACATCCGGGCACATGACTGCACAGGAAGCGCATCCCGTGCACTGCCCGTCCATCTCCATGACTTCATACCCCTGGCGGTTAAACCGGCCCGATGGCCGCAGAATATGTACAGGACAGGCTTCCACACACAGGCGGCAGCCCTTGCAGCGTTCTTCCAGAAACACGATTCGTGACATGTGTACTCCTTGGGGGGCCTTGCCCGCCTGGGGGGAGGAAAACAGGCCCCTTGCGGGCAGCCTGTTCCGTGGGGCCTGCCTTCAAGGCCCCTTCCGTGCCCCGGCATGCCCAGCAGGACCATCCCGCAAGGGCGCACCGGCCACGAGCCGCCCGCAGGTTACGCATGCCCGGAAGCGGCGTGCGGAGTACGGACGGCGCGAGGCAAGGGGCGTCAGCGGATCAGCATGGCATCCCCGTATGAAAAGAATCTGTAGTTGTTGGCAATGGCCTCGGCATAGGCGCCGAGCACACGCTTGCGCCCGGCAAAGGCCGAGACCAGCATGAGCAGTGAGGATTCCGGCAGGTGAAAATTGGTCACAAGCCCGTCCGCCACGCGGAAGGGCCTGCCGGGATACAGGAAAATATCCGTCCAGCCGGTATAGGGCTGCACGCGGCCGCAAAGCTCCGCCACGCCTTCGAGGGTCCGCAGGCTGGTGGTTCCCACGGCAATGACCGGCCTTTTTTCTTCCCTGGCCCTGGCGATTGCCAGGGCCGTGGCTTCGGGTATTTCTATATATTCGCGGTGCATGCGGTGGCTGCGTATGTCGCTGCTGCGCACTGGGCTGAACGTGCCGTAGCCTACGTACAATGTTACTTCCGCCCACTCAAAGCCTTTTGCCGCCAGCCGCTCGCGCAGGGACGGCGTAAAGTGCAGCCCGGCCGTGGGTGCGGCCACAGATCCGGTTTTGTCCTGGCGGGAATAGACGGTCTGGTAGCGGCTCAGGTCGTCTTCGGCATCGGGCCGCTTGATGTAGGGCGGCAGGGGAATATGCCCCGTGGCCGCAAAGGCCGCTGTAAGGTCTCCCGTCCAGCTCAGGCGCACGCGCCGCTGCCCGAAGGGACCGGATTCCAGTACGGTTACGCCTATACCCGCGCCGAAGCCAAAACTTTCGCCTTCGCGGATGCTGCCGCCGGAGCGCACAAGACCCTCGGCCTCGGCATACAGGCCGCCGTTTTTATCGGCCTTGGCCCGCTCGATCACAAGAGGCAGGGGAGTGAGCAATAAAAATTCCACCTTGCCGCCTGTGGAGCGCGTGCCAAGAAGGCGCGCCTGTAATACCCGGGAGTTGTTGGCAATCAGCAACGCCCCCTCGGGCAGGCAGTCCGGCAGGTCACAAAAATTTTTATGGCGCAGGGTGAGTTCGCCGCTGCGCGGCATGATCAGAAGCCGCGAGCCGCCCCGTTCTTCAGACGGAAACTGGGCGACCTGCTCCTGCGGTAGGTCGAAACGATAGCTTTGCAGTAAGAAATCAGCTTCCTCGATATGCATGACGTACAGGTCCCGGTTATGATGTTCCCGCCCCTTGCATGTCTGCCGCTCTTGTCAGGGCAGGGCGTTGAGGCTAGGGTGACGTGATTGCTCCCCTTGGCATATGACGAGTGGGAGGGAAGGAGTATAGCCATGCGGCGGCCTCTTGTCATCCTTGTGTTACTGGCAATTCTCGCAACAGTTCAGGGTTGCGCCTCCATTGGGCTGGAAAATCCTTTTTCCAACGACCCTCTGACAGGCGGCACCGATGCGTCCACAAGCCAGCTGCTCGGCGTACCTGTGCCTGCGGGCATGCAGCGGTACGCCTCTCACGGTTTTCAGGACTTTGGCCCCGGCGGCGGGCGGCAGGGGCTTGAGGTGCTGCGCGGCCAGGTCAACACGGCTTTTGCGGCCCAGATCATGTACTCCGGTCTACAGGCTCAGGGCTGGCAGCTTCGCCTGGCCCTGCGCAAGGGCGCGCGGGCGGTCTACGTGTACGACCGGGGCGCGGCCATGGCTGTGCTGGCCTTTGAAAGCCAGGCTGTACTGACCATCATGAATATCTGGACAGGCGACCGCCTGCCCGATGGCGCGCCCCTGCCCATGCAGGATGCGGCTGATGCGGCCGTTGCGCCCCCTGCCGGAGATTCCGGCGGGTTCGGGGATTCCGGCGGCATGAATACCGCCCCCCAGGGTGGACATGGCGGGGGCAGTTATGGAGGCGGCAACTATGGCGCCGGGGGCGGCCTGCAGGAGCGTAACCTATGAGTGACCAGAAAAGCGGATTGAAAACGCCCTTTGACCACAGCACGCGTTTTGCACAAAAACGTCTGCATCTTGGTGTATGCGGTTCCGTGGCCTGCTATCGGGCTGCGGATCTTCTGCGGGCCTGGCGCGGCATGGGCATGCATGTTTCGGCCACGCTCACGCCTGGCGCGCGCCGTTTTGTAACGCCCATGCTTTTTGAGTCGCTGGGCGCGGCCCCTGTTTATGAAGATATGTTCAGCCAGGGGCAGGAAATTTTCGCCCACCTTGAGCCGGGGCAGTACGCTCACGCCATGGTGGTGGCCCCGGCCTCGGCTGATGCGCTTTTTCGTCTGGCCCACGGGGCCGCCGGCGACATGCTGGCAGCCCAGGCGCTCGCCTTTGACGGCCCCCTTGTCATTGCCCCGGCCATGAATCCGCGTATGTGGGCTCATGCGGCCACCAGGGCCAATGTGGCGCTTTTGCGCGAGCGCGGGGCGCATATTGTGGCCCCGGCCTGCGGCGGCACGGCCTGCGGTGATGAAGGCGAGGGCAGGCTGGCCCCCCTGCATGATATTTTTCTGGCGGCGCTCAAGGCGCTCAGCCCGCAGGATATGGCGGGCAGGCGGGTGATGGTTACCCTTGGCCCCACCCGTGAGGGCTGGGACGGCGTGCGCTTCTGGTCCAATCCTTCCAGCGGGCTTATGGGGGCGGCGCTGGCCGTCTGCGCATGGCTGCGCGGGGCGGAGGTGACGGCAGTGTGCGGGCCGGGGGTGCGCGTGCGCATGCCCCAGGGCATTGCCCGGCGCGATGTGGTCGGCGCGCGGGATATGTTTGCCGTGGCCACGGCCCTGTGGCCGCAGATGGATGTGGGCATGTTCACCGCTGCTGTGGCGGATTTTTCGCCCAAACCCCTGGGCGCGCGCAAATTTAAAAAAGCCGAAGCCCCGCATGGCTTCAGCCTGGATTTTTTGCCCAATCCCGATATTTTACAGAGTCTTGCGGAGCAGCGCGTGCGGGGCCAGAAAATTCTGGCCTTTGCCGCCGAAACCGCGCCGGATATGAACGCCCTGCTGCCTCTGGCCCACGCCAAGATCACGCGAAAAAAAGCCGATCTTCTGGCGGCCAACAGGGTCAACAGCGCAGACAGCGGCTTTGCCTCGCCCACCAACAGCATGGTTGTGGTGGATGCCAACGGCCGTGAAGAAATCTGGCCCACCCAGAGCAAGGCCGATGTGGCCTGGGAGTTGTGTTCGTGGCTTTTGCGCATGTAAATCCGCTCACCGCCCTGTGGCAGCGCCGCGGCCTTTCCTGCCTGCTCATGCCCGAAGGCTTTGACGCCTTTGCGCCGCGCCGTGCCGAAAGCGCGGCAACACCGCCCGTGCGCAGCAGGGAAGAGCAGCCCCGTTACGGCAGTGCGGCCCGTCAGCCCGCCCATGCCCAAGGTGTGCAGGGCGGGGCAAAAGCGCCTGGCAGCCCGGACAGGCAGAGCAGGCCCGAAGGTCAGGGCAGCAGCTTCCGGCAAGCCGCCGCGCCTTCCCGCGGGCAGGGCGCGCCGCCGTCACCGGTGCAGGAGCAGGGCAGCGGCCATCGCCCCGCGCCCGTCCCGGCAGAAGGCGGGCAGAGCGCACAACCTTCCGGCAGCCGCCTGTGGAAGCCTCTGACCCCAGACCTCTGGCCCACGCCCTGGCGCAGGCAGCTTGAAAAGACGCGCCCCGGCCTTGTGCTGTGGACCTACTGGAATCTCGGCCTTGACCTGTGCAACGCTCAGGCCGAAGGGCAGATGGAGCGCCGGGGCTTTTTGCAGAAACTGCTTCAGGATCTGGCCCACCCGGCCGGTACGCACACGTTCTGGCCCGCCAGCCTGCCTGACGAGGGCGGCGCGGAACCTGCCGTACCGCCAGCCGTGCCGGCTGCGCGTGAAGACGGCCTTGCCCCCCATGCCGACGCGTTCTGGTCCGGGGCTTCGCGCCTGGGCGCGCGTGGCGTTGTGGTTATGGGTTCTGCGGCGGTAAAGGCGCTGGGTTTGCCCTCGGGTCTGCGTCCCTTGCAACAGGCGCGCTACAGGGGCCATATGGTGTGGGTGCTGTGGGATGTGGATTACATGCAGCGCGAGGACCAGCGCTATGCCTCCATGCTGGCCTTTTTGCGGCAGGCTTTGCGGCAGGTGACACGCTAGGCCGTGTGCCAGTGAAAAAAGGCATCCGATGCGGGAGCGTGGTTGCCGTTTGCAATGCTTTTGCTGCCCTCATTGAGGCCTTTTTGTGTGGCGGACGGCAGCGGGCCTGTCATGTCCTGTCAGGGGCTGGCAGGTTCCGGCAGGGGCTGTGCTCCTTCGGAATCCCCTGCGCATTCCTCCGGCTCACTCCCCAGGTATTCAAGTGCATGGCAATTGCGAGATATGCGCGACGTTCGCTGCGGGGGCCTGTTCGCCTTGCCCGGCGATTTCTTTTCGCGCCGAGCAATGACATCAGCCAACATGTTTTGACTGGTTGGGGGCTTGGTCCGGCGTGCATGCCGGGGCGGCTGCTTTGGTTCTGTCGTGTGGGATATGGGCGGTTTTTCGGAGGCTTCGTGTTCATCGCCATCGGTTTGATGTTTCTGGGCATGCTGGCCGGTTTTCTGCTGCGCGGCAGGCGAGTGGCCTCGGTGCTTTCACGCTGTGTGACTCCCGCCATTGTGCTGCTGCTCTTTGCCCTTGGTATTTCTGTGGGCGGCAACAGTACCCTGATGGGCGCGCTGCCGGAACTGGGCAGCGCAGCCATGCTGCTGACCCTGTTCGGCGTGGGCGGCTCTCTTGTGTGCGTTCTGTGTATACGCCGCTTTTTCCGGCAGCCTCCGGAACCCGAGGCGCTGAAAAGATTTTGCGCAAGTGACGGCACGGAAAAACCCTGTTCCGCGCATTCCACCACCCCTGCCGCTTCCGCTGGTATCGGGCGGGATGGCCCGCACTCATGAAAGGCAGCCTGCTGATCCTTTTCTTTTTTGGTGCTGGTGTTTTGCTGGCCCGGCTGGGTTTTGTTCCCGACTATTTCATAGAGCATGACATGACGCTCTATGTGCTGTGGGCGCTTATGCTGCTGGTGGGCGTATCAATGGGGGCCGACAGACGGCTCGGCGAGATGCTGCGTACACTGCGCCCCCGCGTGCTGCTGCTGCCCCTTGCCACCACCGTGGGAACATTCGCAGGTACAGCCCTTGCCAGTTTTTTCCTGGTGTACAGCGCGGCGGAATGCATGGCTGTGGGCGCGGGTTTTGCCTATTACTCGCTCTCGTCCATTTTCATTACCCAGTACAAGGGGCCGGAGCTGGGAACCATCGCCCTTATCAGCAATATAGCCCGTGAACTGATTACCCTGCTTTTTACGCCGCTGCTGGTGCGCTTTATGGGGCCTACGGCAGCCATAAGCTGCGGCGGGGCCTCCACGCTGGACACCACCCTGCCCGTCATTACCCGGTATGCGGGCAACCAGTGGATATTCATATCCATTGTGCATGCGCTGGTACTGGATTTCAGCGTGCCTTTCTGGGTGACATTTTTTTGCAGCATCTAGAGTATTTCACACGTGAAATGCTTTACAAGTATTTGTCTCCAGCTCCTTGTCGCCAAATGACTGCAGGGCGGCCTTGCCGGCCGTCAAGCAAGCATTTGAAGCATTAACTGCTTCCAGGGGGCGCCGGTTCCATTGCCGCAGGCCGTGCAAAAAATGGTTCGGACGTGCCGCCTTGCCAGAACCGTAAAAAACTATAACTATATACACGGAGCCGGAATACAGCCCCTGGAGGATATGTCATGGCCCGTATGCGCTCAGCCAAACAAAAATTGAAGGAATGTATCAACAGCCCCCAATGGCGCGACCATCTGGACGAGATCGCCCAGGGGGGCCTTGAAAACGTCGGTCCGCTTTTTTCTTTTCTGCTGCTCGGGCCGCAGACCATGCACCGCGCCGCCGTGGCTCTGGGGCTGGTAACGGCCCGCCTGGCCGAAAAGCAGCCCGAAGTCGCAAAAAATATCATTCGCCGCCTCATGTGGCATCTGAATGAAGAATCCGGCAATATCGGCTGGGGCATCCCCGATGCCTTTGGCGAAATTCTCGCCGCCAGCCCCTCGCTTGCCAAGGATTTTCACCGCATTCTCATTTCCTACATCATTGATCTCGGCTACGACGACAACTTTTGTGATCACGACATCCTGCGGCGCTCCTGCTACTGGAGCATAGGCCGTCTGGCGCAGGCGCGGCCCGAGCTGTGCCTTGGCGCGCGCAAATGGCTGCTCAAGGGGCTTGAGGATCAGGACGTCATCTGCCGTGGCATGGCGGCCTGGGCCTTGAGCCAACTGCCCCCGGACCTGATGGATGCCCCGGCCCTGCGGCGTCTGGCCGATGCCGGGCATGATGAAATGTGTGAACTTTTTGACGGCAACGACGTGTACGAAAAAAACGTCAGCCAGATAGCCGAGGAGGCTCTGGGCAGACTTTCTGCCTGAGCTTGACAACAGCAGGTGATTGGGGGCGTACCGGCAGCCCGGAGCGTTGCCTTGCTTTTTCGGGCTTGCAGGATACGTCGAAGCTGTGCGTGCCGGAGCTGCGCGTACCGGAGACGTGTGTGCCGGAAATGCGCGGCAGAGACGCCGCGCTGACAGCCCATAGGCGGGTGGCGACACAAATACAACGGCGTACGCGTAGTTTGCCTGCGTGGCGTCATAGCGAAACAGACGGCGTATGCCCGTTGAGAAAACCTGTTCTCAACGGGCATACGCTTTTTACGTTAAGCTTTCATTTTTTCTGCATATGACGCCCTGTTCCTCAAGCTGGCGCATGACAGAAGCGCAGCGAAAAATATCCGCGCCTACGGTTTCCGCTTCTTCCAGCAGGCTCATGCTGCCGTCGGCATAGGCCAGCAGGTCCATCATGAGGTCCACCTGCTCGGTACAGGAATACCGGGTGCTCAGTGTGGGGTAGAGCCCGCGCCTGCCCAGTTGCGGCTCGCACAGCACACGGCACTGGTATGTAACGTCTTCTTCAAGCGTTTCAAGTATCTTGCGCATGATCTCAAAGCCGCCCTGAAGGCCTTTTTCCGTTACCAGAGAGCAGTCGTCCAACGAGGTGTGGTACTCGGGAAAGGCGTGGTATTTTGTGCGCATGACGCTGCACAGGGGCAGGTCAATGCCGGGCGAGCAGTACTGGCGCTCATCGCTGCCTCTGTCATGAAAGGTGTAGCGCACAAAGTCCGGGGCAAAGTGCCGCAATACATGCAGCGCTGCCCTGTCGGCCAGGGTGTTTCCCTTGCGGCTGGGCACATAGGAGTAGGCGCGGTCGTCGCCCAGGCAGGTAAGGTTAAAGCCGGCCGCCACACGCTGGCGCAGCATCTGGTGATTCTTGCTCAGATAAGTGATGGCCCCGATGGTTTCAGGCACAAACACAATGCGGTAGGTATAGCGGCGCGGCGCGCTTTGCAGCCAGCGGGCCAGAGCGGTAGCCACCACCGGGCCGGAAAGCTCGTTATTTGCCATGGATGGATGGCAGACATAGGTGGACAGAAATATTTCTTTTTCGCTTTGCCCCGGCAGCACAAACTCTCCATAGGAAAGATACCCCGGCTCCAGAGAAGCACGTATGACCGCATGATATGTGCCGGGTTTGAGCTTTTGGCGCACGCTGTGCTTGAGGCAGAAACCCCAGCGCCTGGCGTAGTAGGACGTTACGTAGGGTATGGCTTCGGGCAGGTCAGGCCGGGAATGGAGGTGCTCCTGCAGATCGTCCAGCGACAGGCGGATGTCTACAGGCTCGGAATACCCGACCACGTGCAGGTTGCAGTGGGTAAAGTCTGCAATGACTTCACCATCCGGACCGGTAAGCCGTGCCTCGGTGATGTTCCATTCATCCGGTACGGTCCAGTCGAAAACCGGTGTGCCGGAAGGCACTTCATGCAGTTGCAGGGCGGGCAGCTCTTCCTTGAGTATGGAAAGAGTCTGCCGGACGCCATTGCCCGTAATGCTGCGGCATATGGGAAAAAGCCGCTGTAGAAAACTGTGCAGATTTGGCATGGGAAAGCCCCTGTGCGCCTCTTGCCCGCCCAAGCAGGGCGGACGTGAAAGATACAGAAAGAAGAACAGCCTTTACGGCCGGCACATACTGGCATGGCGCTAACGGCATCTTCCCTCCTGCACAGGTGGCGGCTTGTTTGCCGCCCTGGCGCGGCGTTGGCCCCCGTCCGGAACCTTTCTCCCGCGCTTTTCCCCATAGTTGTTTCCGGCAAGGGCATGCCGGCGGCAGCAGGCATTGCGGCCCGCTCCGGCAGATCATGCCCCGGAGATCCGGCGGGCGGGAACAGATGTTCCCGCGTTCGCGTATCCTCCCGTCATACAGGACTATACGGGGCATACGGAAGCAAAAAGGACGCCTCTTGTCCAGCACTGTTTGCAGCCGTGACCGGCCCCGGGCAGATTTTTTTTATAACAATCTTTTTATGTTGATGTTTTTATTTTTCGAAGACGGAGGCCCTGTGATGGTACTGGGCAGACGGGCGTGAACAAAAAAGCGGCGGGAATATCCCGCCGCCGGAAAGCTCGTGGAAGAGCAGATTTTTACATTTTTGTTTTTTGTTGCGGCCAGCCCGGCCCATGTCTGGCCCATGTCTGGCCCATGCCCGGCCCATGCCCGGGGAGATGCAAGGCGCATCACGCCGGGCGCATGTGCCTGCAAGGCGGGCCTTTGGCAAGGGCGGCAGTGTGCGTCAGTCGCGCGTGTCAGCTTTGGGCGGCGTTTTGCTGCTCCCAGGCCACGGTGATAAGCTCATACAGCTTTTTTGAGAGCGCCTTGAGGTCCGGCTTGGTGTACTGGGCATCCGCCCCCACCAGCGCACACTTTCTGGCAAGGCTGTCATTGATCATGGATGAAAAAATGGCTACCGGCAGCTTTTTGAGCACCGGATCTTCCTTGATGCGCTTGCACAGGGCAAGGCCATCCATGGCGGGCATTTCTATGTCGGTGATAATGCCCTGCAAAAAGTCTGAAACGGGTCTGTCCTCGGCCTCGCAGCGGTTGCGCACGCTTTGCAGATAGTCCCAGGCTTCCTGCCCGTTGACGCGCTGCTCCACCTTGAAGCGGCCTTCCTTGTTGAGCAGGTCAAGCAACAGGCTGCGTATGCTGCTGGAGTCGTCCACATGCAGGATCTTGTAGGTCTTGCCGTCGGGCGCGGCCATATCCGAAGCGTCAAAGCGCAGGGCCATGGCCGGGTGCAGTTCCGCCACAATGGCTTCCAGATCCAGCAGAAAAATGACGCGCTCTTCCAGCCGTACCACACCGGTTACGGAGCTGCGGCTCATGTTCTGCAAAAACTGGCCGGGGGCCTCCACATCTGTCCAGCTCAGCCGGTAGATGCGGTTGACGCCGGAAACCAGAAAGCCTGTGCATACCCCGTTGAATTCCGTTACGATAACCTTGGCGTCTTCGTTGGTGATGGGGGCATTACCCAGAAAACAGGCCATGTCGATAAGCGGCACAATGCGGCCGTTGCGGTGCAGAAATGCTCCCAGCAAGGCTTTGTGGCGCATTTCAGGCATGGCTGTGACCGGTTGGCGCCGGCCTATCTCAACCACTTTGGCCACGTTAAGCCCGTAATGCGCTTCGTAGCCGTCCTGATTGACATAGAACTCAACGATTTCAAGCTCATTGGTGCCGGTTTCAAGCAATATGTTGGTCTGCGCCATGAAAGGTACTCCATTGGGCGGGCGGGCCGCCGTGAGATGCCGCATGCCGGGGCTTGGGGCCGAAACGCTCTCGGTTCTGCACTGCTTATCGGCCGGGATAAAAAAAGTATTTAGGGCAAAGCGTCATTCCCGCTGTTTATGCAGAAGAAATGCCTTGATGGTAGAATGTTGCAACTTTTTCAGAAAATAAAACACTGTGTTGCGCCACGCTCGGAAAATGGCGCAGTACAAAAGACTGCCGCTCCCTGCCGCGTAACAGCAGGCGGCTCTCTGTACTCCTGCGGGGCAGCATTGCTGCCCCGCAGGGAAATGCCGGTTGCACTGCGGGCCGGTTTCGGGGCGGCCTTTGCAACCGCACCGGGCAAACGGCCTACGGTGTCTCTGGCGGCCCGGCTCAGGCCTGGGTCATGTCGGTAAACAGCCTGGTGGACATATACCGCTCGCCCGTATCGCAGGCAAAAGTAACAATGTTTTTGCCTGCCATCTCCGGGCGTGCCGCCACCTGCAGGGCGGCGCGCACATTGGCTCCGGTGGATATGCCCGTCACAATGCCCTGACGCATGAGCAGGCGCGCCGTATCCAGTGCTTCTTCGCCGTCGGCCAGCAGGACTTCGTCCAGCAGCGAACGGTCGAGAATGGCAGGAATAAAGCCCGCGCCAATGCCCTGAATAAGGTGCGGCGATGCTTTGCCGCCCGAGATTACGGGAGAGGCCGCGGGTTCAACGGCAATGACCTTGAAGCCGGGTATGCGCTCTTTAAGAAAGCGCCCCGCGCCCGTGATGGATGAGCCGGAACCCACGCCAGCCACCAGCACGTCCATTTTACCCACGCTGTCGCTGTAAATTTCCGGCCCGGTGGTTTTGTAATGAGCCTGCACCGCCTCGGGGTTGGTGAACTGGCCGGGGATAAATCCCCCCTGTTCGTCTGCTATGCGGCGGGCTTCTTCCACTGCTCCGGTCATGCCTTTGGCCGCGGGGGTGAGCACCAGTTCCGCGCCAAGGCCTTTGAGCAGGTTGCGTCTTTCAAGGCTCATGGATTCGGGCATGGCGAGCACGCAGCGCAGGCCGCGCACGGCAGAAACCAGGGCTATGCCTATACCCATGTTGCCGCTGGTGGCTTCCACCACCAGGCCGCCCGGTTCAAGCTCGCCCCATTGAAGGGCGTTTTCAATGAGGTGAAATGCCACGCGGTCTTTGATGGAGCCGCCGGGGTTACGGTTTTCAAGTTTGAGCCAGACCGTACCGGGCATGTCTTTTGAAAGATCAAGACGTAGCATGGGCGTATTGCCGATGGCCTGAAGAATATTGGTGAGCATGGCGCGAACACCTCGTAATGTGGTGGAGAAATTCCCGAAAGTCCTGAGGGTGGTAGGGGAAGCTTTACAATGAACGCATTTTGCTTAACAGTTGAAAGAAGAGAATAGAGGAAAGCGCGTCAGTTGGCAAATTGGCCGCCGGAAGCACGGCGGAAAGATCTGCAACGGCGCACCGGATTGCCGCCGCACTGACGGCCCAGCATAACGACGGAGGACCCCAATGAAACTTCTGAAAGCGGCTTCGCTTATCTGCGCTCTGGTTTTTTGCCTTTCCGCCGGTACGGCGCAGGCCAAGGCCGACAGCGTGGCCCTGTACACCGAAGCGGTCATGACCGGAGACATTCCGGCCCTTGAGACCCTGCTGGCTCCCAATTACTGGAATATCGCCGCCAACGGGCATATCGAAGACAAGGAACACTTTATCCAGTCCATAAAAAGCAAGGAGCTGGTGGTCGACCGCCTTACCATCCTCAATGCGCGTACTGCCCTGATCGGCGGCGCGCAGCTTGTGACGGGCAACGGGTATTTCAAGGGTACGTCCGTGCCTCCCCAGCCCGAGGGACTTATGCGCTTTACCCTGGTACTGGTGAAAAACCAGGGCCGTGAACAGGTGGTGCTGTTCCAGGCCACGCCTGTGGTTCCCAGCACGGACTGCAAGGACGGCAACTGCAAAATCCAATAACTTACGAAACCGCTGCTTTTTGAGCCAATGCCCCGGTTCCGGCCAGCCGCGCTGATACGGCAGGGTTGAGCAGCCCCGGCGGCAACAGGCAAACGTCCGGCTTTTCCCGCAACAAGGCAGGAAAAGCCGGACGTGTTTTTGTAATCAGTAAGGCCTGTCAGAGCAACTGACAGCAAAAATGCGCCAGAATGCTAGGGCCGCGCGGCCTTGTGGCAAAGCTCGTAAAAACCTTCGGCCAGGGTGGGGTGGGCGTGAATGGTGTGTGCCACATCGTCAACCTTGGCCCCCAGGCGGATTGCCAGCCCGGCCTCGGCTACAAGGTCCGTGGCGTGCGGCCCGCAAAGGTGAGCGCCAAGAATGGTATTGTTTTCAGCATGGGCCACCAGTTTGAATACCCCGGCAATTTCTCCCATGGCGTGGGCCTTGCCAAGCTCTCTTACCTGCAAAAGCGTGCAGCGGACAGGCAGCCCGGCAGCTTGGGCCTGTTCTTCAGAAAGGCCCACGCAGCCGATTTCAGGCGTGGTGAAAATGGCCGAAGGCACAACGCTGTAGTCGCAGGGGGCGGGAGAATCAAGGTGGGCCACCACATGCTCGGCTTCGGCAGAGGCCATGTGGGCCAGCATGATTTTTTCCGGGCCGAGAACATCACCGATGGCAAACACGCCGGGAACAGAGGTTTGCAGGCAGTCATCCACCTCAATCCAGCCGCGCGGCGTCACGGCAATGCCCGCTTCGTCAAGGCCGAGCCCTTCAGTGTTGGGCACGCGCCCCACGGTGACAAAAACCGACTCCACGTCCAGCATGGCCGCTTCAGCCGGGGCATCGCCCTTGGGCCGCGAGGGGCTTACGGCAAGTTTTGCCACGCCCTGTTCCACAGTGGCGGCGCTGACGGTTTTGCCAAGCTCCACCCGTATGCCCGCTTTTTTCATTTCGCGCAGCAGCAGCTTACTCATTTCAGCATCCACCGAGGGGATGGGCAGCAGGCGGTCCTGCCCTTCAATAACAGTGACCTGTGCGCCGAACGAGCGGAAAATGCAGGCCATTTCGCAACCGATAACGCCGCCGCCCACAATGGCGATGCTGGCAGGCACATGCTCCAGGGCAAGGGCGTCATCACTGTTGAGGATGTGCTTGTGATCGGCAGGCAGGGAGGGCAGGTCAAGCGGGCGCGAGCCGGTAGCGATGATCACGTTGTCGCTTTCCACAAGCACAGTGCCTTCCTGGGTGTTCACGGCCACTTCCCTGGCGCTGACAACCCGGCCGCGTCCGCGCACAATGGTGATCTTGAGGCTGGCGCAGGTTTTTTCAAGGCCGGTGGTCAGAAGGCCGATGACGGTTTTTTTGCGCGCCAGCAGGTCGGGCATGGATATGGCGGCATCAGCGTTGCCGGTGATGGCGTAGTTGCCCATGTGGCGTATTTTTTCAAGGGCATCGGCCGAGCTTTTGAAGGTCTTGGTGGGGATGCAGCCCGTGTGCAGGCAGGTGCCGCCCACGGCCGCGCTTTCCACAAGGGTCACGCTGTGCCCGGCGCGGGCCGCCGCAAAGGCCGCCATATGGCCGCCGGGGCCACTGCCGATGATGGTCAGTTTTTTCATATCGTTACCTCGTGCTGGCTTGCGCAGGTTTTATGAGGCCAGGGCTTTTTTGCCCGGGGAGTGCATCACGCCGGGGCGTTGTTTCCAGTGGCATACCATAAGGGAGCGCGCCTGTCGTCAGGCCCCGTATTCCCTTGTCCGTGGCGGAAAATGATCTGTTTGTAAACAGCCTCAGGCCTGTGACTTCAGGTGGGCCCGGTATTCTTCGGCGGAGAGCAGCGGCACGGTATTGTCGCCTTCCTTGCGCAGGCGCAGGATCCAGCCCTGACCGTAACAGTCGTTGTTGACGAGATCCGGCTTGCTTTCAAGCTCGGTGTTGACAGCTTCGATCACGCCGGAAACAGGCGAAAACAGCGCGCTGACGGATTTCATTGATTCCACGGAGCCGAATTCTTTTCCCGCCTCAACGGCGCTGCCAACAGCGGGCATGTCCACGTAGACCACTTCTTCAAGCTGTGCCTGGGCAAAGTCTGAAATGCCCACGGTAAGGCCCTGGGCGTCTTCGCGCAGCCAGATGTGCTCGTCGGTATAGGAAAGGTCTTCGGGCAAGGTGTAGCTGGACATGGGTTCTCCTCATTATCGGGTGTGAAAAACCGCCGCGCCTCCCGTAGTGTGGGGCGCGGCGGCGGTCCTGGCAGGGCGGGGTGTGTCAACCTGGCATGCGTTGCGGCGGCAGGGGCGTGATCTGCTCGCCTGACGGGAACTTGCGGGGTCGTGGCATGGCCGTCCTCTCAGGGTAGTGGTGTTTGCACTGCCGGCTATTGCGGGGCAGCCTCTCCATCCTGCAAGGGATAGTTGTAACGCTGTCCGTTGAGTACGAAGCTGTAGTTTATCTTGCTGCTGGCCTTGAGCATGTTGGCCACAGAGCAGTATTTTACAGCGCCAAGCTCAAAGGCGCGCACGAACCTCTCAAGACTGATTCCGGTGCCTTCAACAGTGTACTCCACATTGATCTCGGTAAAGATCTGCGGGATTTCTTCACGCCGCACGGCATCGGCCGTGATGCTGAAGCTTGTGTATTCCAGACGCATCTTGTTCATGGCATGGCCCACTTCAATGCCGGTGCAGCCAGCCAGGGAAATGAGCAGCATTTCCATGGGCCGCACGCCCTGATTGTTGCCGCCGTAGATGGCTGAGGCATCCATAGTCAGGCTGTGGCCGTCGGAGTCCTTGCCCTCAAAAATCATGTTCCCTTTCCATTCCACATTAATCTTTGCCATGATGCAAAATCCTTATATCATAGAGGGTTGTTGGCGTTCAGTGCTGAAGATAAGGGCCACCCACGCGCAGAGCACAACGAGGAAGGCAGTCATGCCCCAAAGGCCTGTCTGGTAGAACCACGATCCGGCCGCCATAAGGGCGACAGCCAGCACGAGGGCAAGGCCGATGGAGACATTGCGCAGCGCCTTGAGGCCGCCGGCGGGGCTTATGAAGTACCAGCCCTTTTCGGCCAGCGAAACCACGGTCATGCCAATGATGTTGGCGGCCATGGCCACCCATACGGGATGGATCTTGAGGTAAAAGCTGCCCACGGCCCAGCCGCCAAGCCAGTTCCAGATGAGGCCCGCGCCGCAACCCGCGATAAGGGCCGTCAGCGAGCCGCGCGGTGTGGCCACGGTCCAGAACAGGGCTGCCACCATGGGGGCAAAGGTCGCGCCGTTACGGGCGGTCCAGGCAAAGATATTCCACCATGCGGCCTGTTCGGAACGCAGGTAGCCAAAGAGAATCATAAGGCAGGTGAGGGCCAGCAGCGAAAGACGGGTAAGCTTGACAAGCTTGGCATCGCTGGCGTCAGGCCAGATAGCCGAACCCACGTCGCGGCCGAGGCTGGTTGCGCCGGAGAACTGGCAGGGAGCACCCCAGCCAAGAGCGCAGGCCCAGATGCCCAGGGTGAACAGACCCACCATGGGGCCAGGCAGGGTTTCCATCAGGTAGATGGGTACAGCCACGAGGCCGCGCGCGTTGCCGGGGGTAACAATGGCCGCCGCAGCGCCCACAAGCACACCCATGGCGATGAAGATGACGTTAAAGCCGCCGGCGATCAGCAGGCCCTTGCGGCCTTCGTCAGCGGTCTTGCACGAAAGGGCCATCTGAAAGGCGGCCTGGGCCAGAAGCACGTTGATCAAGAACGTGCCGAACCACGCCAGAATGGTCTGCAGGCCCACGCTGGTAAGGTCGCCGTACTTGGCGTCTGTGGTCAGCAGGGTAGCCACGGCGTCAAAACCGGGATTGATTGCGATGGCGTAAATTGCCACGGCAAACATGATCATGAAAACAAAGAAGTTGGCAGTCTGCGTCATGGCTACGGACCACATGCCGCCCGCACTCAGGAAGACATACATGAGCGCCGCTGTGATAACCACGGCGAGCAGCATGTCCATGCCGGTGATGGCGTTGATGCACGAGGCGAAAGCCAGGGCCGTGGCAACGGACCACATCGGAAAGGTAATGGCCGTGATGCCCCCGGCAATGCCCTTGGCGGCCCTGCCGTACTTGTCGCCGATAAGGCCGGATATCGTAACCATCATGCGTTTGCGGAAGGGGCCGATAAGCACCAGCGCAATGATAAGCACGTGGGTAAGTTCCGCCACGCCGTACCACAGGGCGGAAATACCCGTGAGGTAGGACAGTTCAAGAATGGCGATATAGGTGGAGCCCGAAAACAGGCCGGTAATGCAGAAGGCGACGGTCCAGCGGCTGAACTTGCGCCCCCCCACAAAGAAATCTTCGCCAGCCTGGGCCTTCTTTTTGGCTATCTGGCTCATGACAATGAGCAGAAGCGTATAGGCCAGGGCCAGGCCGAACATCCAAATGGCCGAAGAAGTCATAAATTACTCCTCATGCTTCCTTAAATTTCACGCCGCCACAGGCGGGCGCGCCCCCAATACGTTGACTGAACGGCCGTTTTTCCAGGTATCCGTACGGCCTGACGGTGTGCCGACATGTCGGCCTGCCGACCTGGCATCCTCTCTCGATCCCTGTTCCTCCGCCGCCGGCGGCAGGGGAACGTAGTGCTTTGCGTATTCGGCCATGCCGAAAGACATAGGCCCTATAGCAAAGATTGTTCCAAAAAGTTTTTACAGTAAAAACATGCTGTTGTATTAATTATAAAAGAGTAGGCAGGGGCAGGAGCCTGAAAAGGCCTGTGCTTGTGCATTTGCGTAACATTGCGCAATATAAGGATATGATATTTTGAGGACGCAAAGGCGCAGCCTGGAGGGAGTGGTTCGATAACGAACCACGTGGTTCATAAATGAACCACAGTCTCTTTTTCACAACATGCAGGCATTCAGAAAGCAGATATGGCGCAGAAGGGGGGATGTGGGCGGGAGTCTGCTTTCCAGAGTGGTTTAATTTTGAACCACCAGGTCGTGTTCCCGCATCTTGCGCAAGAGGGTTGCGTGCGAGATGCCCAGCGCCCGGGCCGCAGCCCGTATGCTCACGGTATTGCGCAAGGCGTTTTCAACGCATTGTTTTTCAAAATGGCGCATCTGCTCCCGCATGGGCGCGTTGACGGGCGGGGCTACGGAGCCATTGGGGCGAACGATGCTCTCCCACACGGGCGCGCGGCTGCCCGATGACAGGCTGGCGATGGTTAGCCGCTCCATAAAATTGGCAAGCTCGCGCACGTTGCCGGGCCAGGAGTAAGCTTGCAGCATTTCTTCTTCCGCCGGGCTGAGGCTGCAGGCGCAGGAATACTTTTTGCTGAAGCAGGAAAGAAAGTGCTGGGCCAGGGGCAGAATGTCCTCGCGTCGTTCGCGCAGGGGCGGCACGGCAAGTGGGATGACGTTGAGGCGGTAATAGAGGTCCTCGCGAAAGGTGTTTTCGCGTACCATCTTGAGCAGGTTCCTGTTGGTCATGGCGATGATGCGCACATCCAGCCTGACGGGCTTGCGCCCGCCAATACGGTAAATGACGCCCTCCTGCAGGGCGCGCAGCAGCTTGACCTGCAAGGTAAGATCCATTTCGCCCACTTCGTCCAGCATGAGCGTGCCTTCGTGGGCAACCTCCAGCATGCCCGCACGGGCGGCATTGGCCCCGGTGAAGCTGCCTTTTTCGTAGCCGAAAAGCTCCGCCTCCTGCAGGTGCTGGGGGATGGTGCCGCAGTTTATCTGCACCAGCGGGCCGTTGCGCCGCTTGCTGTGGTTGTGGATGTGCATGGCCACAACCTCTTTGCCCGCCCCTGTTTCACCGGTGATGAGCACGGTGGAGTCCACGCCTCCAAGGCGGGCGGCCTCGTCCAGCAGGCGCAGCATGGCGGGGTTGTGGGCGATGGTTCTGGTTCCCTTGAGGCTGGCTTCCTGAAAGGCCGCCAGCTTGCGGCGGCTGTTTTCGGCTTCTTCCTGAAGGCGGGTAATTTCCGTCATATCCTGGGCGGACAACACGCAGCGGAAGAGGCGCTGGTCCGCGTCAAAGATGGGCGTGGTGGAAAAAATCACCTGTTTGCCGTTGCAGTCTTCAAGCAGGGTGCTGGCGCTTTTGCGTGAGTGCAGGGTTTTTTTGAGCAGTTCGGCCACAGCCTTCATGGCCGGGCTGTCCGGTTGGTTGATGGTGTCGCAATCCGGCAGGAGAAAGCGGATTTTATCGTTGGTATACAGGGCCTTGCCGTTGGTATCGAAAATGATGATGCCGTCCGTGGCGCAGTTGATGACCGCGCTCAGCTCCCGGTTATGGCAGTCGGCGCTACAGAATGCATTGTAGATTTTATGGATGAGTTCTTTCTTGGTCAGCACGCCCACAAGCCTGTCGTCGTGGTCGAGTACCAGCATTCTGTCGATGGGCATACTGCAGGCCATGCCGAAGGTGGCATCGTTGCGTATGCTCACAAGGTCCACATCCATAACTTCGCTGATGGGCGTTTCAAAAGACTTGCCCGACCGTATGGCCTGCACAAGGCGGAATATGGTCAGAATGCCGCGCACCTTTTTGCTTTCGTCCAGAATGGGTACGCAATTGACTCCGTGGCGCTCATAAACGGGCAGCGCGTCCTTGAGCAGATGCCCGGGCGTCAGGGTTTCGGGATTGTCGTGCATGACTTGTTCAACAAGCATACTTTCTTCGGGCAGTGCGGGCATGGAATGTCTCGGGGTTTTATGACCGGTGCGGCGTCAGCTGCGCTGCACCGGCATTGCCGGGCGTGTGGAACAGTTGGCCCGGATGTATGCAAGGCTGTTTTTCTATGCAGAGTCTGTCAGTGGGCAGGCTGTCAGCCGCCGGACGCGATTCCGGCTCTGCATGCCCGGCAAAGGGGGGACACAGTGGTGTGTCGCGGCTGTGCGTGGCGGCAGCCGCAGTATCTAGTTAGGTACTGCCGGGCTGTTGGCAATAGCCTGCCCGGGACAGCTTCATATTTTTTACGGGAGCGGGCAGGCGCGGAAAAACCTTGTCGGCCGCGTCTGCGCAAGGCAGACACGACCGACAGGAAACGCGGCGCTACGCGGCAGAGCTTTTTTGTTGCGCGGCGCGGCCTGGCAACGCCGCGCGGAGCAGAAAAGCTGAACCGGCCCTACAGGCCTTTTTCGGCCATGAGGCAGGCAAGGTCGCACACGCGGCAGGAGTAACCCCACTCGTTGTCGTACCATGCCACCAGCTTGACCATCTTGCCGTCCTGCACCGTGGTGTAGGAGGCCTCAAGAATGGACGAAGCCGGATTGCCCTTGAAATCCATTGAAACCAGCGCCTTGTCATTATATTCAAGAATGCCCTTGAGGTAGGTCTCAGAGGCTTCCTTGAGTTTGCCCAGCAGGGTTTCGGTGTCGGTTTCTTTTTCCAGAATGCCGGTAAAGTCCACCACGGACACCGTGGGCGTGGGTACGCGCAGCGAATAGCCGCTGAACTTGCCCTTCAGTTCGGGAATGACCTTGGCAACGGCCTGGGCGGCCCCTGTGGACGTGGGAATGATATTGCAGGCTGCGGCACGGGCGCGGCGCGGGTCCTTGTGGGCCATGTCCAGAATGCGCTGGTCGTTGGTGTAGGAGTGGATGGTGGTCATGTTGCCGATCTGGATGCCGAATTCCTTTTGCAGCACCAGGGCCACGGGAGCCAGGCAGTTGGTGGTGCAGGAGGCGTTGGACACGATGTGGTGTTTGGCCGGATCGTATTCCTGATGGTTCACGCCCATGACAATGGTGATGTCTTCTTCCTTGGCGGGAGCGGTGATGATGACCTTTTTCGCGCCGTTTTCAATATGCACCGAGCACTGTGAAGCCTTACGGAAAATACCCGTGCTCTCCACAACAATATCCACGCCGTACTGGCCCCAGGTAAGCTGTTTGGGGTCACGTTCGGCAAAGCAGTGCACTTTCCAGTCGCCCACGGTCACTTCCGTGCCGTCTATTTTGACGTCCATATGCGCGCGGCCGTAAACCGAGTCGTATTCCAGCAGGTGAAAGTTGGTTTCGGCGTCAAAGAGGTCATTAATGGCTACCACTTCCACACGGTCGCGGTAGTGCTGGTACAGAGCGCGGAAAACCTGCCTGCCGATGCGGCCGAAGCCGTTGATGCCTATTCTGATCTTGCTCATATGCGAAATCCTCATGCTGTTGAGGGAAATGTCGTATGCCGCCGTGCGCTTTTCAGACGGAGCAGGCCTGCTTCCGGCGCATGGAGCGTTTTTTGGGGGCGCAGGGGCCGTTATGGTATCCGGGCAGAAGCGCCGCGCGCTGCGCGGCCATGCGCGGAATACCCCGTACCCGCGTGTTAGTCTTCGTACACCGAGTAGGCGTGCTTGCTCATCAGCTCGTAGTTGTTGCGTAGCGCCTCATGCAGGCGCGCGTTTTCAATGGCAAGAGCCGAAATGGCGGCCACGGCTTCCATAAAGGTCTGTTCATCGGGGGTGAATTCGCGCTCTTCGGCGGAGTACACGCGAATGAGGCCGATGGCCTTGCCGTCCACCATGAGGGGGGCTGAAAGAACGGAAACCAGGCCCTCGGTTTTGGCTGATTCAGGATATTGAAAGCGGCCGTCGGCAGCGGCATCCTTGAGGTGAATGGTTTTTCCGGCCAGAACTTCGCCGTCCATGCCGCTGCGTTTCACCTCTACCGGCCCTTTGCGCAGGTAGGTGGCGGAAAGGCCGTAAGCTGCGCTGGGCAGCAGAAAGCGGCCCGTGCTGTCCAGCAGGCGGATGGTGCTGGCCTTGCAGCCCATGGTGCAGGCGGTCTGTTCCGTGATTTTGTGCAGAACGTCCTTGGGTTCAAGGCTGGAGTTGATGACCAGCGCCACATCTCTGAGTGCGCGGAAGTAATCTTGTGCCATGTGTGCCTCCTTGAAGAAAGCGGTGCAAAAGAATCCGGCTGAGGCGGCATGACCGCCAAAGCCATGTATCCGTATCGGTGTTGAAATATTCTCGATTCAGAGTATGCGCTATTTTTCTCATCGGGGCAATGCGCCTCTGACGACGCGCGCGCGGGTATTTGCCGCGCCGCAGTAAAGGGCGTTGGCTACGCCTTTACCTTGCCGCAGCCCTGCATGCTCACCTGCCCCTCAATGATCCCGCCTTCTTCGGTAAGAAGCACAGGGGTCTGCACCTGGCCTTCCAGAACGCCGGAGCCGTAGACAACCACACGGCGACGGGCCGTAACCTCACCGGTAAAGCGGCCGGAAAGCAGCAGTTCGCCCACGTCGAGGCTGCCGGTGACCAGGGCGTCTTTGCCCACATTGAGCGTGCCTTCGCTGACAATTTCACCGTTGAACTTGCCTTCAATACGCACAGTACCCTTGAAATGCAGTTTTCCTTCGTAAACAGTATCGGAACCGAGATAGGCTATTTCGTCCTTGGCCACAGCGAACTCCCCGTTGGATTGACAATTATCCCTTAAACATGAAGCGCCGCATGGACACATTGAGCACAATGCCCAGCAGCGTGAAATTAACTACGGTGGCGCTGCCGCCATAGCTGATGAAGGGCAGTGGAATGCCCACCACCGGCATGATGCCTATGACCATACCCATATTGATGAGTATCTGCCAGAAAAAGTAAAAAAATACTCCTACCACCAGCATGCTGCCAAAACGGTCTTTGGCCTGCGCGGCAGTGGAGAAAATGGACAGCAAAAACAGGCAGAACAGGGTCACCAGGGCCACGCAGCCCACAAAGCCCCATTCTTCGCCGAAAACCGCCACGGCAAAGTCGGAGTGCCGTTCGGGCAGAAAGCGCAACTGGCTTTGCGTGCCTTCCTTGAAACCTTTGCCCCAAAGTTCGCCCGAGCCGATGGCAATGCGCGACTGAATGATGTGGTAGCCCGTGCCGCGCGGGTCTGTGGTGGGATCAAGAAAGGTCAGGATGCGCTGGCGCTGGTAGTCGTGCATGCCCACAAACCACATGAAAGCCCCAAAGCAGGGTACGGCAAGCAGGCAGGTTTTGAGCACATAGCCCTTGAGGCCGTGGAACAGGATCATGCCCGCCAGAATAAGCAGGATCAGCATGGTTGTGCCGAGGTCGGGCTGTGTGACGATGAGCGCGCAGGGCAGCAGGCAGACAGCGGCTATGGAGATAAAGTCTTTCCAGCCCAGTGGGCTGCCGTCGCGCGCAAGCAGCCGCGCGGCCAGCACCAGCACCGAAAGCTTTGCCAGTTCTGAAGGCTGCACACTCATAAAGCCCAGTGAAAGCCAGCGCTTGGCCCCGTAAACGGTTTTGCCCGCAATGGGTACAAGCAGCAGAAGCAGCAGGGTCAGAAAAAAGAACGGCCACGCCAGGTTGCGCAATTGCCGATAGTCAAAGGTCATTGCAAGCAGCATGCAGGCCAGGCCGCACAGGCCCCAGATGATCTGCCGCTGGTAAAAACTGTTGAAGGCCAGACCGGTTTCCATCCGCGTGCCGCTGGCCGAATACAGGTTGCCCACGCCCACAAGATAGAGCAGCAGCATGCAGGCCAGCAGGCCCCAGTTGATGTAGCTGAACAGACTTTTGTCCATACGGTCTTACCTGGTCAAAAAAACATGCGTTTGCGCGGTCTCTGGCTGCTGTGCCGCCGTATTTTTCCGTGTTCCGCGCTGCCGGATTCGCCGGCACAGCGTTGGAAGTTCTTCTTTTTCCGGGCGCACAGCCCAGGAACATGTCAGGATAGTGGCCCGGCAACGCGCGGGAAAACAGCACAATATGGCGCAGGCGCTGTTGAAAACATGTTTCCGGCGGGCGCTTTTGGGCGCTCCCCAATGTCGTGGGCGTGCCTGCCGCTTCTCTATGCCCGCGCGGGAATGTTCACCGAGGCATAAACTATGTGCGCTGTTGCGGCATGTTGCGCCGCCCATGCCGGTCAATCCGGCCAGAGCGGTTTGCCACGCAACGCCTAGTCTGTCCGTCCGCCGGGGCTGGCCGGCGCAGGTACCGGCACGGGCGCCGCAGGCGATCCGGGGTCAGGGCCAAAGAGATGCTCGTATACCTTTTTGGCTACCGGGCCTGCCACGCTGGAGCCACCACCGCCGTGCTCCACCATAACCACCACCACATATGCCTTGCCGTCCTTGACGCCCCAGGTAGTGATCCAGGCGTGGTCGCGCTGGGCATATTCCATTTCATGCGTGCGCAGGCGACGGTCTCCGGCGGCCATCTTGAGCTTGACCACCTGGGCCGTGCCGGTTTTGCCGCCCATGTCGGCGTCCTTGCGGTTCACGACTCTTGCTGTGCCGCTGGTGGCCGTCTTGCGCATGGCCTCAACCACAAAATTGAGGGTTGCCGCCTTGGCGGGAATATTTCCCTTGATTTCACGATGGGCATCGTCCAGCAGTTGCGGCTTGAGCAGGTTGCCGCCGTTGAGCAGGGCCGACACAAAAACAGCCATCTGCACCGGGGTGACAAGGGTGTAGCCCTGGCCGATGGACACGTTGTACGTTTCACCGCGCACCCAGGGGCGCCCGAAGCGGCGTTTTTTCCATTCCTTGGAAGGTACGAGGCCGGATTTTTCGTGCGGCAGGTCAATGCCTGTGGGGCGGCCGAAGCCGCTAGCCTTGGCAAATTCCTCTATCTTGTCAATGCCCATGCGCTCGCCCATCTGGTAAAAGTACACGTCGCAGGAGTTGACCAGTGCGCTCTGCATGTCTTGTGAGCCGTGCCCGCCGCGTTTCCAGCAGCGGAATATCTGGTTGCCCAGCTTGACCTGCCCCGGACAGAACACGCTTTCGCGCGGGTTGACGCCACGTTCAAGCAGCATGGCCGCTATGATCAGCTTCCAGACGGAACCGGGCGGGTACACGCTTTGAATAACGCGGTTTTGCAGGGGAAAGCGGCTGTTGGTGCGCAGCGCGTCCCAGTCGCGCTGTGAAATGCCTGCCGCAAACAGGTTGTTGTCGTAGGCCGGGGATGTGACCAGTGCGCGCAGTTTGCCCGTATCCGGCTCCATCACCACCACGCAGCCCGCTTCGCCGCCCAGGGCGTTCCAGGCGGCTTCCTGAAGGTCCCTGTCCAGCGAAAGGCGTATTTCCTTGCCGCCGCGCGGCTCATCGCGCAAAAATTTACCCAGCACGCGGGAATGGGCGTCCACTTCCACGTCATACAGGCCCTTGCGCCCGCGCAACTGCTTTTCCAGCTCCAGCTCCAGCCCCTGCTTGCCCACAAGGTCGCCCATGGCCAGGGCGCTGTCTGCGGCCATTTCCTGCTCGTTGGCTTCGGCCACATAGCCGAGCACGTGCGCGAACAGGTCTTTTTCGGGATAGCTGCGCTTGGTGCGCACAACAATTTCCAGACCGGGCCATGCATGAATTTCGGATTCGATGCGGGCCACAAGGTCAAAATCAATGTCGGTGATCATGAGCAGAGGTTCAAATGATTTGACCTTGAACCTGTCCTGCCGGAATTTTTCCCATATCTGGGGCAGGGGAATACCTGACCATGCGCTGATCTGGGCCAGGGTGGCAGGTATGTCGGGGCAGTCTTCGCGCACGAGGGAAAGGCCGTAGGCCGTGCGGTTGTCGGCCAGCACCTTGCCCTGATCGTCCATGATGCGCCCGCGCGGGGCGAAGATGCGCTCGATGCGCAGGCGGTTGTTCTGCGCCTGCTGGGCAAATTCCGCACCGCGATGCATCTGCAGGTACCAGAAGCGCACCACAAGCACGAAGAACAGCAGGCCCACCAGAATCTGAAGCAGGATGATCCCGCCCCGAGGAGGCTGGTAGCGCTCGCCCTCTACCTGGATTTTGAGCCAGGAGCGTATGCCTTTGCGGGCGTGTTTATCTTTCGCGCCCAGCAGGCTGTTCTTTTTAATTTTCCGCAGCATGGGCCTTTCCGTGTCGGGTAGCCACCAGAAGTTTCCAGGCAAAAGGAATAAATATGGCCTGGATAAGGCTTTTGTCCAGTGTGTCCTGAAAATTGAAGGGCAGATTCTGCAAGGGGGCCATGAGCCAGGCTACGGCAAAATACGCCGCGCCCAGGCAGGCCGAAAGCAGAAAGATGAACAGGAAATTTTCTGCCTCAAACAGCCAGCGGCCCATGCGGAACAGCACAATAACGGCTATATACCATACGATGACACCGCCGAAGACCCTGGTTCCCATGCCCTCTTGCAGCAAGATGAAGAGAGGCAGCAGCCAGAGCATGTTTTTGTAGTCGCGCTCCTGCAAAAGTATGATGAGCCCCACGGTCATGACATCCAGCCCCGGTATGAAGGCCTGAATGCCTACAGCCGCGGCCAGAAAGCACAGCCACCAGATGACGTCGCGCAGGGTGCTCATGGGGTGGGGCGTCCGGGCGTGGGCGGCCCGTGAATTTCTTTGGGCGGCGCGCCCAGGTCAGGGGGCGGGGCCACACCGGTGGGTTCAAGCAGAAGCACTTCTTCAAGGTGATGCAGATCCACCAGCGGTTCGGCCTTGATAGCCATAAACTGGGTATAGTCCGACGGCGCCACGCTGAGTACCCTGGCAACAGGTATCCCCTTGGGATACTTGCCGTCCAGGCCGGAGGTAATGAGTATTTCGCCCTCGTTTACCCTGGTTGCGCGCTGCACGAAATTGACTTCAAGGGGCTGGCCGGTTCCCTGTCCAGCCAGGATGCCGGGGGCGCGGCTTTCTTGCGAAAATACGGCAATGCGGCTGCCGGGGTCTGTGAGCAGCAGGGCAATGGCGCTGTGGGCGCTGGCCTTGAGCACGCGGCCCACAAGGCCAAGGTGTGTCACAAGGGGGGTGCCGGGCCTGCCGCCCGTGCTGTAGCCCCGGCTGATGGTCACACTGTCGAGAACGGCATTGGGACCCATGCGGCCGGAAAGCACGCGCGCGCCCAGGGGCCGCCAGCTCTGGTCTACCGGAAGCTGTATGAGGGCGCGCAAGCGCTTGAGCTCGGCCATGTCTTCGCCATTGGCCAGCAGCCGGGCTTCCATTTCATCAACGCGCTGCCGGAGTATTTCGTTTTCTTCGCGCACGGCCACAAGGTCAAAGTAGCGGTCCCACATGTCCTGGGCCGAGTCCTGAACGGCGCGTAGGGGCTTGAGCACGGCCCCGGCCAGCTCCAGGCCCACTTCAGCGGCCAGGTTGTCCAGCGCGCGCGTGCGCTGGTTCCATGAATACATGGCCAGAAAGAGGATGAGCAGTATGCCCGCAAGGATAATAATGCGCCGCAGGGTCACAAGCAGAAACTCCAGTAGGGCCGCCGCAAGCGGGGCTGGCCGCAGCCCGGCAAGGGGGTGCGTGCCGCCGGCGGCGTGGGCCGATGAAAAACCGCGTTTTTTGCCCGGTGATCATTACGCCCGTTACAAAGGCAGGGCGTGACAGGTCAATGGAACCAGAACTGTTTTATTGTATCATTGCTCTGACGGCAACGCGGGCAGGCCTTCGCCACAAAGGCGCAAGCCAGTTTGTCCGCGCGCTGGGCCGACAAGGGACGTGTTGTAAAAATCCTGAGAATACTGTTCCCAAAATCAACGTGGCCTTGCTGTTAAAACACAAGCAACGCCGCGCCGGATTTGTGTATTCCAGCGCGGCGCCGTTGCTAAGTCCGGTACTGTCGAATTGAGATACGCGCACGTGCCGCACAGATCAGTCGATACACACTTCTTTAAGAATGTGCAGGTTGTCCATGGCCTTGCCGGTACCCACAACCACGGTGGACAGGGGGTCATCCACTACCGTGATGGGCAGTGACGTTTCCTCGCGCAAGAGCTGGTCCAGCCCCTTGAGCAGCGCGCCGCCGCCTGTAAGAACAATGCCCCGGTCCACAATATCCGCCGCCAGTTCGGGCGGGGTCTGTTCCAGAGCGATGCGCACGGCCTGCACAATACTGTCCACCTGTTCGGAAATGGCCTTGCGCACTTCCTCGGAGGTGATGATGATATTCTGGGGAATGCCCGTTACAAGGTCGCGGCCTTTGACTTCTATCTGCTGTTCGGGGTCCAGCGGGTAGGCCGAGGCGATCTTGATCTTGATTTCTTCAGCCGAAGATTCGCCAATGAGCATGTTGTACTTGCGTTTGACGTGGGTCATGATGGCTTCGTCCATCTTGTCGCCGCCCACCCGTACCGAGCGGGAATACACGATGCCCGAAAGGGAAATGACCGCTACTTCGGTGGTTCCGCCGCCGATGTCCACCACCATGTTGGAGGTAGGCTCCTGGATGGGCAGATCCGCGCCGATGGCTGCGGCCATGGGTTCTTCGATCAGGTACACTTCACGTGCTCCGGCAGACTGGGCCGATTCTTTCACGGCGCGCTTTTCCACCTGGGTGATGCCCGTGGGCACGCAGATCATGATGCGCGGGCGCACCAGGCGGCGTGAATTATGTACCTTGGCGATAAAGTGGCGCAGCATGGCCTCGGTCACCTCAAAGTCGGCGATAACGCCGTCTTTCATGGGACGTATGGCCCAGATATTGCCGGGGGTTCTGCCGAGCATGCGCTTGGCGTCCTGCCCCACGGCCAAAACCACGTTGTTGCCGCGCGGGTCCTTTTTAACGGCCACCACCGAAGGCTCGCGCAGTACAATACCGTGTCCCTTGACGTAGACGCAGGTATTGGCCGTGCCGAGGTCGATGGCCAGGTCGTTGGAAAACATGCCTAATGCGAAATCCAGAATCTTGGACATTACTCTAACTTGCCTCACTGTGCTGGTCTGCGTATCTTCGCTGCGGATGGATTTATCACGTCAAGTTCAAGGGCAACGCCCCGCGCCGATGTGCGAATAAGGCGGGGGGCGGCAAAAAATCGGTAACGTCAGGCTGAAAACTGTTCTGCTAAATCGGGCGTGAAGTCAAGATGGCTGGGGCGAGGTTCAAAATCTTTGTCCCGCCGGTTCTTGCCTTTTTCCGCCTTTAGGGCTTGTAAACATGCTGCGTTGGCATACTCTGGCCGTGTATTTTCGTCGTAAATACGGTACACGGGTGCAAAAAATTCCACTTGACGCGGGGGCGTCCTGCCCCAACCGGGACGGTTCGCTTTCACGCCGGGGCTGCACGTTCTGCAATGCCGCCGGTTCAGGCTCCGGTCTGGGTGTACGCGGCTTTTCGCTCGAAGAACAGTGGCGGGCATGGCTTGAAAAATATCGTACCACTGACGCCGACAGGGCCTTTATGGCCTACCTTCAGTCCTACTCCAATACCTATGGTCCCCCGGAACGCCTGCAACTTCTGCTCCAACAGGTGGCTGCCTTGCCCGGCTGCCTTGGCGTTGCCGTGGGTACACGGCCCGACTGTCTCGGCCGGCGCAAGCTGGATATGCTTGCCGCCTGCCGGATGCACGCCAGTGGAAACGACCCGGAGGATGTGCACCACTATACGCGAAATGCCCATGGAGACAATGGGGGCAAAATGGGCTTCGGCGGCATGGAAAACAGCGGCCTTTCCGAAGTCTGGCTGGAGCTTGGACTGCAAAGCGTTCACAATGCCACGCTCAGGCGCATCAACAGGGGGCATGATGCCGCCTGCTCTGAAACTGCCGTGCGGCAGGCCGCCGAGCGCGGACTTGCCGTATGCGGTCACCTTATGGCCGGGCTGCCCGGCGAGGACGAGAGGGCCTTTCTGGAAAGCCTGGACTGGGCGCTTTCGCTGCCGCTCAGCGGCCTCAAGCTGCACAACGTCTATGTGCCGCGCGGCACGGCCCTGGCCCGCCTTTATGAAGAAGGCGGCTATCACCCGCTGGCCCGCGACGAATACGTGGACCTGCTCTGTACGGCGCTACCGCGCATACCTTCGGCCATGATCATGCACCGGGTGCAGAGCGATCCTGCCCCCGGCGAACTGCTGGCGCCGGACTGGGCCGCGGAAAAGCGCGGCGTCATTACCGACCTGCGGCGCGCCCTGACTGCCCGCGACCTCTGGCAGGGCAAAGCGGCAGATGTGCCGGACATGCGGCCGGAATGGTACGGCGGCTGAGGGCGCGTTACAAAGCGGCCGTCTAGGCCCGCTTCATGTCCTGGATAAGCTCCGCAAGCTTTTGCGCCTGTGCCGCGAGGCCGGTCACGGCGCTGGCGGCCTCGCCCATGGCGACGGCGGTGTGGCGCGACATGTCGTTTACTTCCACAATGCTTCTGTTGATCTCTTCGCTGGCGGCGGACTGCTCCTCGCTGGCGGCGGCGATGGCGTTGATCTGGTCTGTGGTTTCCTCGATGTTGGTCACAATTTCCTCAAGGGCCGTGCCGGACTGCCCGGCCAGACCGTTGGCCTCGCTGATGGCGTCGACGGCGTTTTCCACCCCGGTCATGCTTTGCCGCGTGCTGTCCTGAATGGCGCGTATGGCTTCCGCCACGTCACTGGTGGACGTCATGGTTTTTTCGGCCAGTTTGCGCACCTCATCAGCCACCACGGCAAAGCCGCGTCCTGCGTCACCGGCGCGGGCGGCTTCAATGGCGGCATTGAGGGCCAGCAGGTTGGTCTGGTCCGCGATATCTGAAATGACGTTCATGATTCTGCTGATGGCCAGGGCATGCTCGTTGAGTCTGGCCATGTCATCCTTGAGCGCCAGGGAATGTTCCTGCACGCGGGCGATGCTGCTCATGGCGTCGTGCACGATGCGCGCACCCGTCAAGGCCTTGTCGCGGGTGTCCATGGATGCTCCGGAGGCCATGCCGGCGTTTTTGGCCACTTCCTGCACGGTGGCGTTCATTTCGTTCATGGCGGTGGCTGCTTCCGCAAGCCGCTGTGATGATTCCGCCGCGCCCTTGTCAGACTGCTCGATCTGTGCCGAAAGTTCGGTAGATGCCGAAGAAAGCACCCCGGCAATGCCTTCAAGCTGCCCGGCGGCGGCAAGCATGCCGTCCCTGCGCGCGGTTTCAGCCTGAGCCTGCGCCTTTTCGGCGCGATCCTGCGCGGTTTTGGCCTGTTCCAGAGCTTCCGCGGCCTCAAGGGTTTTTTGTGCCGCCTCCTGCACGCGGCTGTGCAGGTTTGTGATCATGGTTCCGAGTGAAGTGTGCAGGGCGCGGATTTCCAGAGGGCTTGAAGGCTTTATGGCTGTGAGATGGTCCAGGCGCCCGGCGGCCACCTCTTCGGCCTCGGCAGTAAGCTGGAGCAGCGGCGGGCAGATGCGCCGCGTCACGCCCCAGGCAATAAACAGGATAAGTGCAAGAATGCCCGCGCCAAGCGCGGCCTGCACCCGGCTGTAGCGGTTCTGGCTTTCAGTGACCATGCTGGTAATGCGGCTGCGCTCCTTGTCAACGCCGTCAATATATACGCCCGTGCCGATAATGACATCCGTACCCGGAACAAGCTGCGCGTAGCTCAGCTTGGGCTGTACGCCCGCTCCCGCTTTTTCAAAATGGTAAAGGACAAAGCCGCCGCCTTTCCGGGCGGCATCAATAAGATCGCGAATAAAGGGAACTCCGTTGGAGTCTTTCAGGTCAATAAAGTTTTTTCCGTTCTGGGATTTGTTGATCGGCACATTTATGCGTGTTCCGTCTGTCTTGTAGGTAAACAGATAGCCTTCTTCATCGGGAAAAAAGCGCTGAAAGTCTGTAAGTTCTTCAATGAGGGCGTATTTTTCTTCCGGGCTGGCCGCATCTTCAAGGCTGCGGGCAAGGGTCTGCGCGGCAAGTTCCACCGTATGCTTGAGCCCGTATTCATATTTTGCCTTCAGCGCTGCGGACATCTGCGGCAGGGTTATGTCGTCGAGCACCAGCTTTGAGATGTACATGTTGCTGAAAAACAGTGTCCCCATACCCAGGGTGAAGACCAGACAAAGTATAACAAGCCACGCTTTTACGTTCATGTTGATGCCTCGACGTGTGATGTGTGACAATATGTCGCGGGTAAAAAGCAGCAGGCCGCAGGGGAGGGCTGTGCGGCCGGATACTGCAGGAAATATGGGCTGCGGGCGTAAGGGGCGGTGCTGTGGATTGCATGCCGGTACATCGGAGGTGCAGCCGAACAGCCGACAGTATTTCGGTTTCTGTATTTCAGAAAAACAATACAGTTAAATATATATAAGGTCAAAGGTATAGTTTTATAGAAGGCGAGTGTTGCGCTGGCATCCATGCCGGTATGGGCGAATGGCAGCCACAGGCTGCCTGCACATGAAAGGTGTTGCGCCGGGGACACAAAAAAGGCGCATATCTGCCAAACGCGGCGGCTTTTGCGGGTCTGGTCCGGCGACGGTCTGTGGGGTGCCGCCGGGGCATGCCTGTTTCAGGGGGGATGGGCCGGGGGCGCTCATGCCTCCGGCGATATGAGGGCAACGTTACTTTGAAAATGTTACTTTGAAACGGTTCCGGTGGTTGCGTGGGCGGCCATAGCCGTTGCCCGGAGGGCTTACGGCCACGGCAGGGTTGTGCCGTTACGCTGCCAAACGCCGCGGAAAGCACCGTGCGCTTTTTTGGGGTACAGCTTTTCAACGGTAAAATACTTCAAGGCGCGGCAGTGTATGGACACTGCCGCGCCGGAGTACATCGACCGTGTTTGGCAACAGCCGCTAATCCAGATTGAGAATGACAGAAAAAGACTTGAAAAGCACAGTGGCCTTCTGCCCGGCCTTCAGTCCGCAGGAAGGGTTCTGTCCGCCGCTCTGGATGGCGCATACCAGGCTGCCTTCCGGCAGGGCCACCAGCACTTCGGCCACCATCTGGTCTTCGCGCACACGCTCCACCACGCCCACAAAGCAGTTTTCCGCCGGGGGAGCCGCGTTTTTTGACAGTTCTCCCGGCGCTACCAGAACCCAGGGAGCCTTTACGCTGGCATTGACCAGCTTGCCTTCGGCCAGAGCCAGCGTGCGACAGCTTTCATCTGTAATAAGCGATACAATACGCAGGCCGCCCGCCGTGCGCATGGCGACTTCCACCATTATGCCGGTCTGGCGCAACGAAGTGATGCGACCTTGAAAAACGTTTCTGGCGCTGGTTTTCATAGGCCGCTCCCTTTGCAGTTGTTCTCGCAGAAGGCGTCGCGCCTCCTGCAGATCGCAGCGCACAATGCCGCTCTGTCCCGGCGCGGCGCGGCGCCCCAGAAAAATATCCACCACGGGCAGGGGCAGACCCTGCCGCCCCAGTTCCAGAGCGCGGCTGTGGCGCAGGGCGCGCGCGCTCAGCAGCCCTTTGGGCAGGCCGCAGGCGGCTCCGCACTGCTGCAGGCAACGGCGCACATAACTCGCGTCGCAACGCAGAAGATCGTGGCTTTCAGGAAAAAGCGCGGGATCTTCCAGCACGCGCCGCAGGCGGCGGCTCACGGTAAGGGGCAAGGGAACCTCACGGCCGGGGGCGCCGTTGCTGTCAGGCAGGCGGATGATGCCTTCCTGCAAATCCATATGCCCCGGCTTGAGGCTGAAAATTTCCACCAGCCGCAGGGCGGCATAGCGCAAGAGCATGAAGATGAGCCACATGCGCAGCCTTGGGCGCTTTTCGCGCGGGCCACGCGCTGCCGTGGCCCGTTCCCACAACCATGACTCCACCGCCAGCAATTCTCTGGGGCTGATGCGGCCGGTATCCTGCAACAGGGCGGCGGAGTCGCGGCGCATGAGCCGTTGGCGCAGCCACGCCCGGTCCGCGGAAGAGAGCGTGCGCAGAAGCGCGGCCATTTCCTCACGGTTTTTGTTTTTTTCCATGCCGTATCCTGTCATTTTTTAGGTCTTATACATAAAAAAATGCCGGGTTGTACAGTGTTCACGCTTTTCATGTAAAACGTGACCTCCTTGCCCGGACAAGGGGCTCCTGTATGAGTTAGTCAAAACTATCGCGTTACAACGCGAGGGAGGAGCCTATGAAAAAATCGTTCTTTTCCCGCATTTTTCTTACTCTGGCTTGTGTGGGGCTTTTGAGCCTGCCCGCGCATGCCGCCGAAATGACGGTTTCTGCGGCGGCCAGCCTTACCAATGCTTTTACCGAACTGAAAGGCATGTTCGAGAAGCAGCATCCCGGCCTGAAGGTCAATGTAAACTTTGCCGCCTCCAATCCTCTGCTCAAGCAGATTCAGGAAGGCGCACCCGTTGACGTGTTTGCGTCGGCCGACCAGGCCACCATGGACAAGGCTGCGGCCGCAAAAGTTGTGGACCCCGCCACCCGCAAGAACTTTGCCGAAAATGACCTTGTGCTTATCGTGCCTGCCGGCAGCAAAAAGCCCGCCGCCCTTGCCGATCTGAAAGCGTTCAAAAAAGTCGCCATCGGCAATCCTGATTCCGTGCCTGTGGGCCGCTACACCAAGGCTGCCCTTACCGAGGCCAAGCTGTGGGACGCCCTGCAGCCCGCCCTGATTCAGGGCAACAGCGTGCGCCAGGTGCTGGATTATGTGGCGCGTGGCGAGGTTGACGCCGGTTTCGTTTATGGCACCGATGCCAAGCAGATGGCGGACAAGGTGGATGTAGTGATGGTTGTGGGCGGTCATGAGCCGGTAACCTATCCCATTGCCGTGGCCCTTACCGGAACCAACCCCAAGATGGGGCAGGAGTTTCTGAACTTCGTGCTTTCTCCCGAAGGCCAGGCTGTTCTGGCAAAATACGGTTTTTCCAAGCCGTAGCCTGTACCGGGACGCTGTTCCGGGCGTAACGTCTGCCGTAAGCGGAGACATTTTACAGCATACAGGCCGTCGCCGCAGGGCGGCGGCCTGTATGTCCGGCTTCACGGGTTCCGCCATGGCAGAGGCGGGCGACCCCGGCGGCATTGTATGCCAGAACCGGAGCATGGCAACGATTTTTGCGGAGGAGTGGTTTTTTGATGGATTTTGACGGCATCTCCATCTGGAGCCCACTGGAGCTTTCGCTCCGGGTGGCCGGCACGGCCACCCTGGTTTCTTTTGTGGCGGCCACCCTCATGGCCTGGCTGCTGGCCCGTAAAAAAGGCCCCATGCCCGCGCTGCTGGACGCCTTGTGTACGCTGCCCCTGGTTTTGCCGCCCACAGTGCTTGGCTACTATCTCATTCTTCTGGTGGGGCGGCGCGGCCTTTTTGGCCACTGGCTGGCCGAGATGGGCATCAATCTTATATTTTCGTGGAAAGGAGCCGTGGTTGCGGCTACGGTGGTGGTCTTTCCGCTTATCTACAAGTCCGCCAGGGCCGCCCTGGAGCAGGTTGATTCGCATCTGGAAGATGCCGCCCGTACCCTTGGGGCCTCAGAATGGCGCGTATTTATCAGTGTATCGCTGCCGTTGGCCTGGAAGGGGATTTTTGCGGGGCTGATGCTGGCCTTCGCGCGGGGCATGGGCGAATTTGGCGCCACCCTCATGATCGCGGGCAATATTCCCGGTAAAACGCAAACTCTGGCCCTTGCCATTTATGACGCGTTTCAGGCAGGCAATGATGTGCAGGCCACCTGGCTTGTCATTGTGACCTCTCTGGCCTGCGTGAGCATGCTTATGGCGGCTGAACTGCTGCTCAAGCTGAAAAGGCGGCGGCGATGATTTCCTTGCGCTTGTATAAGAGCTTTAAAAATGCGGCCGTACCCTTCAGCCTGGATGTGGATTACGCAATAGGCGACGAGCACAAAAACGTCGTGCTCTTCGGGCCTTCCGGTTCCGGAAAAAGCCTGACCATGCAGTGTCTCGCCGGGCTTGTCCGGCCGGATTCCGGGCATATCCGCCTTGGCGGCCGCACCCTGTATGACGGGCAGGCCAATGTCTTTGTTCCGGCGCAGCGCCGTCGTATCGGCTACATGTTCCAGGACTATGCGCTGTTTCCTCACCTGACCCTGCTGCAAAATGTGGCGTACAGCGGCACGGGGCTTTGGCCCTGGCGCGTCTGCCCGGCCCAGCAGGAACGGGCGCAGGCCGTGCTGGAACGTTTCGGCATAGGGCATCTGGCCCGCAACCTGCCTTCACAGCTTTCCGGCGGGCAGCGACAGCGGGCGGCACTGGCCCGCGCGCTTAATGCCGGGCCGGAACTTCTGCTGCTGGACGAGCCGTTTTCGGCACTGGACCCGCTGCTGCGGGAACGCTTGCGCGAAGAGCTGCTGGAACTTATTGCCGGGCTCACCATCCCTGCAGTCATCATCACCCACGATCCGGGCGATGTGGACGCTTTTGCGGGCAGCCTGATTCTGTATGATCACGGCCACGCCAGGCTGGTTCCCGATTATGCGGCACTGCGGCGGGGGTTCGGCAGCCCGGGCCACTGCCTGCGCCATTTGCAGGAGCAGGCAACTGCCGCGGGCTGCTCTGTGGAGCCGGCCCCTTGATTTTGCGCCGTCGCCAAACAGTGTGCCCGTAAGGGCGCGGCAGCATACGGCCACCGCGACTCCGGCCGTATGCTGCCGCCAGCCGGGCCTGCCCCGGCCTGCTGCCACAGCCACGGCATCCTGCTTTTTTCTGCCGTGCACGAGCCGTTAACAGTCTGAAGAATCCCGACTGCCTGCATCCTGCCTTCTGCCTTTATGCATCCCGGCACAGGGCCTGCCTTGGGGCGGACACCACAAAAAACTGCTTCTGAACCAGGCTCTCTGTATTTCTGCTTTTGCTTCAGCGTAGCTGGCCGCCGCATTTTCTGCTGCAGCCTCACTCTGTAGTGCCGATGACATCTGCCAGATAAACAAAAAAATTGTCTTCACGATGGGCGAAAATGCTATTTTTGAAAAAAGCATTGTATTTATAGCTAATTGAGTGGTAAAGAAAATTTACAAAAGTTTGTAAGTTCTATTGAAAAAACGGTTGCCGCATGCTGGTTGAACGCTCGACCTATGAGCGCCTGGAATCCGCAAATGGAGCGGGTTTTTCGATTTCAGTAGTGGTTTTTTTCAGGAAAAAAAGATGCCGGTAAAATCAGATGACGCGGCTTTTTAGACCTGAATATTTTACCGGTTTTGATTTTTTTTACGGTAACCACCTATTAAGAATGAAAGTTAAAAAAGTAACAAATTAGACGTTTCAGTATGCGCACAAAATTTTTTGTAAGCATGGACACCGCCATATTCACATGGTATCACTTGCTCATAGTCTAATGCCCTGATTTATAGGGGCAGTATTTTGAAACTTATGTACTTTTATAAAGGTGGCTCCGGCAGCCAATTCTTTTTGCCGCCATATTAAAAAACTGTTTTCAAGTATTTTAAGATCGTTTTTTATATTTCTTAAAAGTGTCACTAAAGGCACATGTTGTTTTTTGCGTTCTGCTTTGATGTTTCTGACGGTCTTGCACGGGTAAAAAACCCGTATGCCGGGGCGATTGTAATGAGCTTGCCCGGCACAGGAGGAAACGTGGTCAGTTTTGACAGGCCCGTGTGGGCAGAAATAGATCTTGCGGCTTTTCGTCACAACCTGCGGCAGATCAAGTCGCTTCTTCAGCCCGGCACAATCTTTTGCCCCATTATCAAGGCTGACGGCTACGGGCACGGAGCCGTGCCTCTGGCGCATGAAGCCGCCGCTATGGGGGCAGGCTATCTCGGCGTGGCTATTCTGGACGAAGCCGCGGCCCTGCGTGCTGCGGGCATAACCCTGCCCATTCTCATTCTCGGCTATACGCCGCCCCAGGCTGCCGCCTTTGTGGTCAGCAACCACATTACCCAGACCATTTTCAGCAAAGAACAGGCCGACGCCCTGTCTGCCGCAGCCGGAAACCTGGGCATGACCGTCAAGGTTCACGTCAAGGTGGATACCGGCATGACCAGAATAGGCGTGCGGCCCGAAGAGGCCGCGGCGTTCTGCTCATATGTGGCCGGGCTTGAAAACGTGCATCTTGAAGGCATGTTTACGCATTTTGCCAGTTCTGACAGCGCCGACCGCACGTACTGCCTTGAGCAGTTCGAGAGGTTTATGGCAGCTATTGCCGCTGTGGAGGCTTCGGGCATTCGACTAAGCATCCGGCACTGTGCCAACAGCGCCGCCATATTGTCCCTGCCTGAAGGCCATCTGGATATGGTCCGGGCGGGGATAATCCTTTATGGCCTCAAGCCGTCCGACGAATGCCCCATGCCCATTGATTTGCATCCGGTCATGCGGCTCAAGGCGCGGCTCGCGATGGTCAAGCAGGTTCCGCCCGGCGTGGGCGTGAGCTATGGCAGCATCTATCACACGCAGAAAGAAAGCAGCCTCGCCACCATCCCTATTGGCTATGCTGACGGATACACGCGCATGCTGAGCCGCAAGGCGCAGGTGCTGCTGTGTGGGCAGCGCGCCCCGGTGGTGGGCCGCATCTGTATGGACCAGTGCATGATAGACGTGAGCCACGTGCCGAATGCCGCCGTGGGCGATGAGGTGCTTCTTTTTGGCGGGCCTGATCTGCCCGCAGACGAAATTGCCGCCCATCTGGGTACGATCAACTATGAAGTTGTCTGCATGGTGGGCAAGCGTGTGCCAAGGGTCTACGTGGAGTAACGTTTTTCCCCCTTTGTTGAGCCGCTTGCAATATCTTGCCCGAGGAGAATGCCGCTGCTTGTCGCGGTCATGAAACTTACGGTCATATGCGGATGACCGTGCCTCGTGCCGCAATCCACATACACAACATGCCAAAGAGGAAATAAGGAGGTCCCCCCACTCACAAACCCTCGTTGTCAAAGGATTCGCATTCAAATTCGTTCAAGGTTTTGCAAGGAGACCATATGTCGAGCGAACATAAAGGTGTAACTGGTGAAAATTTAACCCGAGGGCTGGAATCCAGACATATCCAGCTTATTGCCATCGGTGGTGCCATCGGCGTGGGGCTGTTTTTGGGGTCGAGCACGGCCATCAGAACAGCCGGTCCCGGCCTGTTGCTGTCCTATCTTATCGGTGGGGCCATTATCTTCTTTGTCATGCGTGCGCTTATCCCGTGTCAGGCTCGTTCAGCGCCTATGCCAATATGTTTATGGGCCCGCGCATGGGCTATATAACAGGCTGGACCTACTGGTTCGTGTGGATCGTAACCGGCATGGCGGAAATTACGGCGGTCGGCGTGTACTGCACCTTCTGGTGGCCGGACTTGCCACAATGGATACCAGCGTTGCTGGCGCTGGTATGTATGACCACAGTCAACCTCATCTCGGTCAAACTGTTCGGCGAATTCGAGTTCTGGTTTGCTCTCATCAAGGTTGTGGTCATCATCGCCATGATCGCCATCGGTCTTGGCATCATCCTGTTCGGTATCGGCCACGGTGGCGTACCCACAGGCATCAGCAACCTGTATGCCCTTGAAGGCGGCTTTTTGCCCAACGGCATGACCGGCGTATTCATGGCGCTTTCAATGGTCATGTTCGCCTTTGTGGGGATTGAGCTTATCGGCGTTACAGCCGGTGAGGCCTGCAATCCGGAAAAATCCATCCCCTCGGCCATCAACAAGGTGCTGTGGCGTATTCTGCTGTTCTATATCGGCGCTCTTTTCGTTATCATGAGTATCTTCCCCTGGAACGAAATCGGCGTGCACGGCAGCCCCTTTGTGCTGACCTTCAAGAACATCGGCATCGCCGCCGCTGCGGGCATCATCAACTTTGTTGTGGCCACGGCGGCCCTGTCTTCGTGCAACAGCGGCATCTACAGTAACGGCCGCATGCTGTACAATCTTGCTCTGCAAAAACGCGCCCCTCAGTATTTTGCACAGACCAGCCGGGCGAACGTGCCCGCACGCGGCATCCTGGTATCTTCGTGCATCATGCTTATCGGCGTGTTTCTGAACTATATCGTTCCCGAAGAAGTCTTTCTTATCGTAACCAGCGTGGCCACCTTCGCGGTTGTGTGGATCTGGGCAACCATTATCATAGTGCAGATGAAGTCCCGTGACAGCAAAAACGCTGAAGAGGTGGCTGCCATCAAGTACAAGATGCCCTGGTACCCCTACTCCAACTACTTCGCGTTGTTCGGGCTGGCTTGCGTTTACGTGATTCTCAGCCTCGGTGACTCCACCCGCATCGCCATGATAGTGGGACCAATATGGATTATCGGCATTAACGTGATCTACAATCTGCTCGGCTGGAATAAAAAAGACGCGCAGCCAGACCTTGGCGCCGAAAGCTAGGGCGAAAAAAACACCGTTGCGGCGCGAAATTCGAGTGTACGTTTCGCATTGCCGAAATTTTGCAGCGGTTAACCCCGTACAAAAATAACGGACGCAACAGGTAAGATGCTTTGAACTGTTTGGGGCGAGAGCGTACAGGACGCTGGATGCCCGTATATGATGAACAGGTTTTACCATTAACCTTCAAGGAGCCTTATAATGAAGTTTCAGGGTATGACTATCGGTGTGCCGA
>NZ_JAHZAA010000010.1:0-3049 GCF_019424165.1 Desulfovibrio sp.
CAAGCCCTTCACGCCCTTTCAGTGGGTTCCCCAGATAAGCCAGGAGGAAATCCAGCGGCGCGTGCATCTGGTACGGCAGCAGTTCAAGGGGCAGAAGTTCCTCAAGCTGCGCTGGCACGAGCCGGCCATGAGCCATCTTGAAGGCATCCTTTCCCGCGCGGACCGCCGCATGGCCGATGTTGTGGAAAAAGCCTACCGTAAAGGCTCCATTTTCACGAGCTGGATGGAAAACTTTGATCTGGCCCCCTGGCTTGAAGCTTTGGAAGAATGCGGCCTGAGCCCTGCTCAATGCATCGCCGAGCGTGTGCCGGGCAGTCCCATGCCCTGGGACCACCTGGAAGCCGGGATTTCTGAAGAGTTTCTGCTGCGCGAGTGGCAGCGGGCCCTGCAGGAAAAAATTACCGCCGACTGCCGCTATGGCGCATGCCGCCAGTGCGGGGCCTGCGACACAAAAGCGGGGCCGTCGCGCATGCCGCATACGCCTTCCCCTGTTCCCGCCGGTTCTTGTGAGTCCGCCCCGTTCGAAGGCACGCATGAAGAAAGTGCCGTCGTGCACATGCCCGCCGGGCAGGACGTAGCGGCCGGGCAGGACGTAGCCGCCGGGCAAACAGCCGCCCTTTCTGATGCGCATCTGCACCGTAACAGGCTTATCTTTCCGCAGCGCGACCAGCGCGCCCATCAGGCAAACCGTGATGCCGACGGACGCCTTGTATGCCGCCCCCCGGCCAGCCGCCCGCCCAAGATAACCCTTGAGCTGACAGTCAAGGCCGCCCAGTATCGTGTCTGGCACAGCAAGGCCGAAGGCAGCGCCTATTTGAGCCAGTTGGAGCTGCAAGCCGTTCTGGAACGCGCCATGCGGCGGGCGGCATTGCCGCTTGCCTTTTCACAGGGCTTTCACCCCATGCCTCTCATGTCATTCGGCCGGGCCTTGCCTGTGGGCGTTGAAAGCCGGGCAGAATGGTTTGCTCTGACCCTGCACAAAACGCTGCCCGCCGAGGAATTGGCCGGACGCCTGAACCCGCTGCTGCCCCCCGGCATGGAAGTTCTTCGTGTTGAAAAAGTAGAAGACAAGAGCCGCCGCACGGAACAGGCTCTTGCCGAGGCTTTCAGCCTGAGCTTGCCGACGCCCGAAGAAAACGGCCTTGCGGCTCAATGCTTTGCCGACTTTGCCGCCCTGCCAGAGATGCTCTACACCCGAGACACGAAAAAAGGCCCACGCACGGCCGACATCAGGGCCATGCTGAGCCAATGGCAAGCCCTGCCGGACGAACAGGCCACAAATGCCACTGCGACCGTGACATTTGTGGCTGACTGGGATAGTGGTTATTTGTCGCCTCTACTGTTCAGTCTGGCAGTTTTGCAGCCTATGGGAACTCCCGAATTTTTGCGGCCCAGACTGCGATTAATGAAAACTGCGCAGTTTTTTGCCGATGCGCGACAATATCCGTAAGCTGCCCTGAAAATGAAGCCGACCCGGCAGCGCTTTTTGACGTTTGATCCTGTTTTGCCCGCCACATGGAGAAATGTTATGGCATCCTGTATACCCTTTGCTGACGAAGAACCCTTTACCGAGCGCGTCAAAACCCTTGCTGATGACGAATTGCTTGAAATATGGGAAGAAACACAGCAGATCGAAAACATGCTCTGCGCCGAGCTTCATGCCGATTTTTCCATAGCTCCGGATTATGAAAAAGTCATCGTGGAAGAATTACGCCTGCGCCATAGCCGCCGCATCAGCGCCGGACACGCGGCAAAATAGGGCGAGCAGCGGCAAAACGGCGTGACAGTGAGAATCAGAGCGCCTTTTTAAGATAAATCATGTCAGTCAGCAGTACGCCGTTCTCCACAATGGGATGCCGGTAGTTGTTGATAAAAAAATCTTTCAGGCGGTGCGAGTATCTGAAACCGCACCGCCTGTAAAAATTCAGGGTACGTGGGTTTTCACCCGTCCCCACAAGCATGTCCGTTCCTTTGCCCCCATATTGGGCGCACACATGTCTTACCATCAGGCTTCCATAGCCCTGCCCCTGATGCCTGGCGTCCGTAGCCAGGTTTTTTATTTCAAACAGCCCGTTACCTTCGTCGGTTACCACGCACACGCACCTGGCGACCCGCCCGCTGCCGTCATAGAGGGCAAAAAGATTGCCCCGTTCAAGATAGCGGTCAATCATGTCTTCCTGCTCATCGCCAAGCAGCAGAAGATCAAGAAAGTCTTTTTTATTTGCACTGACCATTGCGATCGAAACGTCCATAACTGACTCCACCGGCAAGGCGGCCCATATCGGGCAGCGCCGCACCACACATTTCTGGCATTTTGGGCGTGCCTGAGCACCGGAGCGTCGGCATGCCAGGCATGCTTGCTGTTCATACCTGTGGGGCATGAGTGGCCTGCATACATCATGCTGCAACAAAAAAGGGCAGGAGCCGCAGCCCCCGCCCTGTAGTATTTCGCAAGTTTTTTGTCCGAACAGTGGGGCTAGATGCCGCCGAGCATGTCCATATCGTCATTGGAAAGCAGTTTGTCGAGGTCAAGCATGATGAGCAGACGATCCTGCAACTTGCCCACGCCACTGATGTAGTCCGAATCCACCCCGGCCACTACTGGCGGCGGCGGCTCCACCGTGCTTGCGGGAATGCGCAATACCTCGGAAACGGCATCGACCACAAACCCCACGATAATATTGTTGATTTCAATAACAATGATCCGCGTGTTCTTGTCGTGCGCCTTGGAGGCAAGCCCGAAACGCCGCCGCAGATCAATGATGGGAATAACCTTGCCGCGCAAATTGATGACGCCTTCCACAAATTCGGGAGCGCGGGGTACTTTGGTAATTTCCATAGTGCGGATGATTTCCTGCACCTTCAGGATATTTACCCCAAACTCCTCTTCACCGATGCTGAACGTCACCAGTTGCAGAAGTTCGTCTTCCTGCTTTTTCTGATTCAAATCCATGTGCGCTCCTTGTTGCAACCAGCAGTCCAACCTCTACAAAGGCCGAAGAGATTACCGCCGACCCATGCCTTTTTACATACTATGCCTTATCGGCTG
>NZ_JAHZAA010000010.1:3059-5989 GCF_019424165.1 Desulfovibrio sp.
CTTTCCGAATGCCTCACCCAAAGCGCGTTCAAGTGTTTCGCCCCCGTACACATCGCGAAGCACCAGGGGCGCAGTGGACTCACTTCCGGCGGGGAAAAGCGCCGTGAGCGGAATGCTCTTGCTGCCCAAGGCCTCCAGAAGCCGTACAGCATAGGCATTGGCATTGGTCAGATCCACCCGCACAAGCTCCATGCCGTAGCGGGCCTGCAAGCGGCGCAGGCGTTCATCCGTCAGCACCGTGGCCTCCATAAACTTGCAGTTCGGGCACCAGTCGGCAGTAAATTCCAGCAGCATGGGCTTATGGCCCAGGGTTGCTTCAAAGGTTTGTGGATTAAAATTGCGCCACTGCGGCAAGGGCGCCACAGGGCGCAGAACCCAGACAATGGAGGCCAGCAGCAGTCCAAGGGAGACAAGCCCTACAACACGACGGCGCAGGGGCGGCGCCGATATGCCGCAAAACTGGCCCCACAGCCATGCGCACAGCGCCACAACCAGAAGAACGCTCAACACCTGCATGTGTTTTTCCACAGGCAGGATGGAGAGCAGATACAGGGCCGTACCCAGCAGAAAAAAGCCCACGACCCGTTCAAAAACATGCATCCACGCCCCCGGCTTGGGCAAAATACGCGCCAGAACAGGCCAGATGCTGAACAAGACATACGGCAGGGCCATGCCCAGACCAACAGCCCAGAAGACCACCACAACCACCATGAGGGGCTGGGTAAAGGCCCAGCCAAGCACGCCTCCCAAAAGAGGGCCGCTGCACGGTGTCGCCAAAAATGTGGAGACAAGCCCCGTAAAGTAGGCCTGAAGGCAGGGATTCTTGGTATTTGTGCCGGTCTTCAGATCTATGACAGGCAGGGTAAAAACGCCCAGCATGGAAAGCCCCATGAGAAATACCAGCAGCAACATGACCAGCAGCACAGGCTGGCTTTGGTACAACTGCCCCCACATCAGGTCCGCAAGCCCGAGTACAAGGGCAAGAGCACTGAACAGCGTCATGACCCCCGCGGCAAAGCAGATGTTATGCCGCCTGAAGTTTTTCAGCCCTTCCTTGTCGTACCCGCCCACCATAAGAAGACCGCTGACCTTAAAAGTAAGCACGGGCAACACGCAGGGCATGGCATTGAGCAGCAGCCCGGCCAGAATGCCGAATAGCAACGCTTTGCCAAGCCCTGCTATTTCCATGGATTCATCCATATAGCGCGGAGTCAGGCTTACAAAGCCGTCGGGCGGCGGCAGGGCTTTTTGCTCTTTTTCTTCTTCAAGCTTTTTATCATCCGCAGGGGAAGCTTCGTCGTTCCGGGCTGCCAGCCAGCGGGCTATGCCTTCAGACTTTCCGCCGGGGGCCACGCTGCCCTGCCCTTCACCCGGGGCCTGGTCTGAACCGGCAGCCGGCGAAGAGCCCGCACCAAAAGCGGGCAGCGTCTGTGCGGCCCCACCTTCAAAAAACCGGGGGGGCTGTTTTTTAAGCCCGCGCCACCGAGCCGCCCAGGACATATCAGCAAGGGGCAGATCCGCCCGGGGAACCACTCCCTGAAACTGCTGGTTGACGGGCAGACAGTTGCGTGTCGAGCAAAGCAGCATGCTTACATCAGCGGTATAGGCCTTGCCCGCATCGGCTGCGGGCAGAAGCACATAGAGCGTCACCTCGCTTTCATAAACAAAAATTGTGGCCGAGGGATCATAAAAATCCCGCTGCACGGCTCCTTCAGGGTACCACACGGCCTGTGGCGCGCCGCCGTCAACGCTGAAGCGCAGTGTTGTCGGGCGGCCCGCATCGCCAGGGTCATGCGCATAGGCATGAAAGCCCTGCGGCAGGGTCAGGTGCAGGGCGCCTATAAGATTGCCGCCTTCCGCCGCGGTTTCAAAGCGGCCCGAGAGGGTTTCAGCCTCTGCCCGGTACAAAAAAACAAAAAGAAACAAGCTGATACACAGGGGTATCAGCCACAGGGCAGTAGAAAACCTGTATGCCCTGAAAATATTTATTAAATAAAAATCCTTTAATTTCACAATATTAACTCTTTCTTTTCATTTTTTTTTCAAATTTGCTTGACAGTTGGCACCCATAAGCGTAAATCCCTTTTCACGCAATGCGGGTCATTAGCTCAATTGGTAGAGCAGCTGACTCTTAATCAGTTGGTTCGGGGTTCGAGTCCCTGATGGCCCACCAGAGAGCAATAAGAGGTTACGGAGGAATCTGTAACCTCTTTTTTGTTCCACTCATTTGCTCTCACAATATCCCCACTTCTTTTGCCGGTTTTTCTCCGACCTTTTATACTGCCTGAAAGGCCAAACCGTCAAAGGGACATATGAAAGAAATCAAAAGCACCGGCAATTGCCCTCAATCCGCCCACGAACTTCCTCTTCCATCCACCCTGCACTTTTTTTCAGCCTGTTGATGCTCGCCTGGTCATGCCGGGCCGACGTAGTGGACACTGGATACTTGCCGTGCAGTAGCCAGCGCCCACCTCATACATGACCAGAAGACCAGGGCGCTGATGCTACGCCCATGCGCTACTCCATCAGCACTATCATATTGTTTTGCGGCACAATCTATACTAGGGTCAAAGACGGAATACACTTGGTGCGCTCGGATTTACTGGCTTGTTCTCATTTGCATCGTCCATTACGCTCATGGCTGCGCAAGGGGCGGCTCCACCCCAAGGCTGCCCAGACCGTTCCCAATAAAAACAGGCTGACGCCTCAAATGACCATTGATCAGCCATGGGGCACGATTGGTTAACTTCGCTGAAACCGAGCTTTCCTTGCATTGAGCGGCATGTTGCTGAACCGGACAACCAGATAGACAGTGGTTTTGAGGTAATCGCGATGAAACACACGCTTGGCATTATTGGTGGTGCGGGTGTTGCGGCAACAAATATGCTGCTTGAGCTGATGGAAGTTTCCAAATTACGGGCTGGGGCTTT
>NZ_JAHZAA010000010.1:5999-8929 GCF_019424165.1 Desulfovibrio sp.
TGGGGCTTTTCGTGACATGCACCACCCGGAAATGATCATACTACAGGCAACGCAGGCGCCATCACGGAGCATGTTCCTTGAGGGAAAAGGCGCGTCATATATAGAAGCCTACCTTGAAGCAATCCAAAAAGTGCGGTCTGCCGGTGCAACAAAAATTGCCATGTGCTGCAATACGGCACATTGGGGAATTGCGACATTGGAGCAAAAATCAGGGATGCCGTTCATTAACGTTATCTCTGAAGTGCTCATGCAGGCAAAAGAAACTGGCAAGAAAAACATAGGATTACTTGCTTCTGACGGCTGCCTTAAGGGAAGGGTCTATGAGCCGTATTTTGAAAAACTCCTGCCTGATGCCACGCTGCTCTATCCTTCTGATGCGCTGCAACGCGAAGTCACACGCGGTATATGCAATATAAAAAACAAATCGCGCCTGCTGCCTGAAGATCATCCAGACCGGCCACGAAACATATTTACCCGCGTTACAGCAGAAATGTTTGATTCTGGAGCGGATTTATTGATCATCGGGTGCACGGACATACGGGTGGACTTCAAATGCGCCTATGCCGCCATAGATTCTCTTGAAGTTTTGGCCCAATGCATTTTACGGGATAGCGAAAATGAACAATAACGCCCATACGTTTTTTGAAAAAATGGCAAAGTCGGACAACCTTGCTCCAAACTCGGTAAAACTCGCCAAAAACAGCGATTTTTCGGACATTGATACGGACTTTATACGAAAACATGCAAATAGCACTTCTACAGTTCTTGACCTTGGATCAGGCACTGGCCTGATTGTAAACAAGCTTTATCCGCATGTTAAAAAAATCATTGCAGTTGAACCATTTTGCCAGTTCACGCAATACATCACCAAAAGCGCAAATATTGATGTAGTGAATTGCGACGCTGCCAGTTTTTTATCCGATGATAAATTTGATATAATTCTGCTTTTTGCTGTAATGCATTACGTGGATGAGACAGAGGCGATAGCAATATACAAAAAATATATTAACTATTTGTCAAAAAATGGAAAAATAATTATTAAAAACCAGTTTGGTGTACACGATGATGTAACCATAAACGGCTTTTCCGAAGAACTTCAGGAAAACTATTTCGCACAATACCGCTTTATAAATAAAGAAGTAAAATTGTTACAGGAAGCCGGATTCAGCAACGTAGATGTAGTGGACATTTACCCCCCAAAGTGCAACCGCTGGGAAAATACGCACTTTTACGCTCTCGTTGCAGAAAAATGATTTTTATAGCTTCCAGCTACGCACAAACTGGATAGCACGCTCGTAGTCCTCAAACGTATCAATATCGCAGGCTCGTATTTTCAGCCCCGGCATAGGAAGAAAGCTTTCAAGCTGATTATACACATTCCCGGACGTATAACGCACTTTTCGACGATCAATGCAGGCCGGCCCCGTCCATTCAAAATCACCCTGTTGGGTTGAAAAGCCCACGACTTGCCCCTGCCCGTCCACAACAACAAACACGGCATCATCAGACATTTTTTCGCTGTAAGCGATATATTCCCCTTTTGTTTCAAGGCAAAGCCGCACATCATCGGGGTGAACCAGCAAATCACCATCATATTCGATAACCAGGTCATTGGCATGCCGCGAACCAAGGTAAAAGCTGGCGCCGGTCTTTGTTTCAAAGTAGCTATGATTATAGATAAAGATCACATCACTTCGAAATTTCAGCACCTCTTTGATCACTTCATTGGCCTGATACCCCACGACAACCCGCACATCTTCCACATCCCTGAAAAAGTCCAGTTGCCACGCAATTAAAGAACGGCCTTCAATTTCCAGCAGGGCCTTGGTCGTTCCCAGGCCGAGGCGTGAGCCTATGCCTGCGCAACTGATAACAACTGATTGAGCTGTCTGCATAATGCTTCCTCGCTGAATACCAGATAGTCTGCGATAGACAGAACGCCGGGAGCCGGCCAATGGGTCATGCCGGTGGCAATGGAAACGTCCGCCTGCCGCATCGCCTCAATATCATTGTTGCCGTCTCCTATAAAGACGGTGGTCGCTCCCATATTTTTGTAATAGGAGACAACTTTTTCTTTTTTCAGGATACTTGTTAATTTGGTTATCCGGTTATTTTCAATCCGGCCGCTAGAACAATAGAACCGGGAAGAAACACGCTCAGCCAGGTGAGTAACCCAGCAGTCCAGATTGCCCGTGGCAATAATGCAGTCTTCCGCATGAGCATGAATGAAATCCACAACCTTCTGGTACAATGTTACTTTTCCAAGTAATTCAGCGACCTCGTTCACAGGCAGTTTACCCAGAATGTGAACGCGCCTGATGAAACTTTCAACAAAGGGAACATTTCCTGCAATTGTTTCCCTGGTCAACTCTTTGATCTCATCCTGGACACCAAAGAAGTCGGCGATCAGGGGCAGTGTTTCCTGAGCGGTTACCGTTCCATCCAGATCAAAAATAAATTTTACCATGAGACAATCCGCAGCAACAGGTTCAAAAATCTCGGAAGCATGGGACGCATCCAGTACATGCCATCCGGGCTTTACGCTGCCCCGGATGACGTTGCCTTAAAGTTTTGCCTTGTGCACATAGTTCTGCCCTGCAAACGCCGTTCTGTTTAACAGAAAGACCAGCAGGCCTCACGAAACTGGTTTATATCCCTGACAGGCGCCGCCTACAGGCCGTGTTCCTGTATGAACCTGTCCCGTAACACATGATGGTGGCTAATCCCCAAATCATTTGAGAATTTCATGGGATCCGTAAACTCAAAGAGCAGGTATTCCATCTCTTTGTTTGGAGCATAAAATTCAGTATGCTCATACTTCATTTTCTTTAATGGAAATATCACATCATAAGGTATAAAAGATGTATTGAATGGCTTGCTGTAAGACATCACACAATCAATACCAAAGTAAATATTTTTGCTTTCCTTTA
>NZ_JAHZAA010000010.1:8939-64983 GCF_019424165.1 Desulfovibrio sp.
CTTTACTTCTTCATCTAGAAAATCAATTATTTCGCCAATATTATCGATTTCTGACTTCTTTTGCGTAATCTGTTCCAGATACTGTTTATGTTCTGCAAAGGTATAATTTTCGTCGTAAAAATCATATACCCAAAAATCAATCGCCTTTCTGTCAGCCAGGGATGTTCCGTAAAAAATCTGTATCTGATCGAGCCAGATATCCAGAATATACTGATTGGGATATTTTTTCAGGTATGGGCGTAACTGGCTGTACCCGGTAACGTAGTTCCACTCACTCTTTTTATAATTTTTTGTATAATCAGTAACAACATACTTTTTTTTACAAAAATTGACCAGCTTCGTATAATCTTCTCGCATCAGCCCAAAATCCAGATCATCATCCCAGGGAATAAAACCTTTATGGCGCACGGCCCCCAGCAAGTTTCCCGCGATTAAAAACGGCTTGATATCGAGTTCCTTGATCTCTTCAAAAAAATTATTACAAACATCAACCAGTTCCAACTGCTCCTGCCGCAATTTTCCCGTTGCAGGCTTTAACCGGGTGATGTCGGCATGTTCTTTCAGATAGTCAAGCTGTGCCTGGGCGCTCTGCCAGAGCCGTTTATAGTGCTCCGCTTCGTACATTTTACGCTGAAGTTTTTTCAGAATCATGTCAGTGGGAGAAGCCGGCATAGAAAACCTCCGCTCTTATGCACAACGCAACACATAATTTAGCGTATTAATTAAATATATTATTGTATTTTCAGATGGTCGGCAATACGTTGCGCCGCCTTGCCATCGCCGTAGGGATTGGCAGCGCTCTGCATTTCAGCAATGCGTGATGGGCTGCCCACAAGACCGAGCACTTCATCAAAAATGCGTTGCGTGTCTGTTCCCACCAACCTGTTGACTCCGGCCTCCACGCCTTCCGGCCGCTCGGTAGTGTCTCTCATGATGAGAACAGGCTTGTTCAACGACGGGCCTTCTTCCTGTATCCCACCGGAATCTGTAAGAATCAGCATGCAGGCATCCATCAGGCGCACAAACGCCGTATAGGGCAGCGGCGCTTCAAGTAAGATATTGGGTACGCCACCCAGCATTTCAGTAACCGGGCCATGAACATGCGGATTGAGGTGCACGGGAAAGATGATCCACACATGAGGCAGGGCCAGGGCAATGTTTTTCAGGGCCGCGCAAATACGCCGGAAGCCATCGCCAAAACTTTCTCTCCGGTGGCCCGTAACCAGAATAACCGGACATTTTTGCGACAGAACGGCCTCAACTCGAGGCGGCAGAGCTGGCGGATGACGGCGGGAGGCGGCCAGCGTCATATGCAGCGCATCAATAACAGTATTGCCCGTAACTATAACATTTTCTGGTCTGATGCGCTCTGCCAGCAGATTTTGTCTGGCAAGCTCCGTGGGTGCGTAATGCCAGCGCGCCGCCAGGCCTACCACACGACGGTTCAGTTCTTCAGGAAACGGGGAGTTCAGGTTCCAGGTGCGCAAACCCGCTTCCACATGTCCAACAGGAATATGCCTGTAAAATGCGCTCAGAGCCGAAACCTGAACCGTCGTTGTATCACCCTGCACAAGGACCACATCAGGAGCAAGACTATCAAGCAGGCAGTCCACCTCGGAAAAGAGACGGGCGCTGAGCCCCGCAAGGCTTTGATTGCCTGTCATGACATGGAGCGATGAGTCCGGCTTGAGATCAAAGTCAGCCAATGTTTGCTCCAGCATGGTCTGATGCTGGCCACTGGAACACAGGTGAACCGTAAAATCATCCGGCCTGCGGCGCAATTCGTGTACCAGCGGGGCCAGCTTTACGGCCTCGGGGCGCGTACCGGCGATAACAAGTACCTTTTTCATAGGCGCAACCACTATGCCTTTGTCCGGACAGCCGACAATCCGAAAAACAGGCCGTCCTGACGGTTTTCATAAGGCAGGTTAGCCGCAATGCTTTCAACAGCAAAGCCATTATTGTTCAGCAGGCCCGCCAGCGCTTCCCGGTCAAACCACTGTTCCCATGGCGGGATGCCGCCAGGCCAGTCGGCAAGGCGAGCCATGTTTTTGTCAATGAGAATCAACTTGCCGCCATCGGCCAGGATGCGGTGCAATTCCCGGATGGCTGCGGGCAGATCAATGCAGTGCTCAAGCACTTCACAAAGCGTCACGGCATCAAAGGACGCGTCCTTCCAGCCGGAGCGCAACACCGTACCCACACCTTTTGCAACCCCTTTGGGCATGAAGGCAAAAAAGCTGGGATGCACATCCTGCGCTGTCAAGTGCGCTGTCAGACCCATTGCGCGCAGTCTGCGCAAGTAGCGGCCTTTGGCGGTGCCGAGGTCAAGAATGCGTGCATCTGGGGTGCGCGGCAGAGCCTCATGAACAAAAAGCAGTCGCCCGTCATCAGAAGCAATGTCATCCTGGAACTGGGGAAATTCCAAGGCAAAGCGGCAGCGCTGCATTGCAGAAAGAGCGTTCAGAAAGCCCCTTGCCGTCCCTGTATCAAAAATATCGGTTTGCAGCGCACTGCTCCTGCCGTTGGCAAGAGCTGACAAGCCCCGGCAAAAAGCTGCCTGCCCAAGCTCATCATCTCCCAAAATCCATGCGCCTTCCGCAAGCGCAAGGGAAATGGCGGCATACGCCTGTTGCGCCTGCGGTTCCTGAGGCGGCAGACCGATACTTTCTTCTATCTTGCGCAGCAAAGCCAGGCCATTGGCTGGGAGAAGCAGTTGCCCCACACCAACAGATTCTGCAACCAGATTTACCGAGGCAGGCTGCTCCGGCAATTCATCCTGACGAGCCCCCCAACTGCAAGCGCAATCCGTCCAACTCTTTTCATGTAGAACGGTTCCTGCCTGTAGCAGTTCGCTGAAGCAGTAAAAAAGACCAGGGGCGTCATGCGCATTTTGCCGCTGACGACGAAACACGTTCAGGCAGAGTTGTTTCAACGGAGCATCGCCTTGTTGCGTGAGCACCTCGGGCTGACGGAAAACGCGGATCAGGTCACCCAGATGAAACAATGATTCGGGGGCATGCCAAGCATCTGCGTCTGAGGCCGACCGGGCAACGCTTTCTGCCAGTACCAGTGCCTGCTCTCTGCGCCCCCAGTCCAGAAGCGTCGGCACCTTGCCGAATGCGGCCTCTTCCGTGGTAGAAGTGGCACTTTGTGCCAACAGGCTTGCTTCTGATTCAAGATGCTTTATAGCCATCTGTTCAAGCCCGATGATGGGAATTTCCTTTTCTGAAAAAATGCGGATACCTTCGCCATACACCGCCACAGGGCCGGATTGTTCAGAAGAAACACCGCGCTGTTCGTGCTGATGCAGGGCATCAAGATAAAATTTTACAGCCCAGGACAGTTCTTCATCAGGAAAATATTCCGCCCCTGCCCCGACACTGCCGGGAAATCCTCCCGATGCTGTCTGAAGTGAGCGTGCCAGGTGCAAGGCAGGCAGAGCGTGCGTCATGTCTTTCAGCTTGAGCCAGACCAGGGCCGCCTGAATCAGGCCCGGTGAGCATATCCACGAAACATTCGCATAAGCGGGTACAAACCCGCTCTCATCCTGAATGTCCTCCAGCACACGCATACCAAGGCGACAAACATCTTCAGCGCCAAGATCAAAAAGCGCTTCCTGAATGTAACAGTAAAAATGCAGCAGCATGTTGGGGGCGAGAAAATTGGTCAGGTTGCAGTGCGTGATGTAGTAATGCAGAGAGCGCCGAACAAACTGAATATACTTTGGCCGGTTAAGCACCTCGCCTGCCGCAACGAGGCCAGGCAAGACATAGAGATGGATAGCCTCATTGACATATCCGCGCCCACCGGGCAGGCACCATCCGCTCAGATTTTCCGGCAGGGCCAGGCGCCCCTCTGGGGTGGCTGTAGCGATAATCCAGTCGCAGGCTTTTTGCAGGGCTGTTTCCGCCTCTGGCAAATGGGGAGCAATAGCTGCGAGCCCCCGGATGATCTGCCCCGTATCAAAGGCAAAAGGCGTTGCCATGCCAGGCCCGGAAAAAGACCCGTCGGTACGTTGAACGGTCAATAGCCAACGGGCATAACGCATGGCGAGCTGGGGTTCGCCCCACTGCAACAGGGTTGGAATCAAATAACCGGTAACTTCCGGATAAGAAACGGTATTTGTATGACTGACATTGGCTCCACCATGCAAAGAATGTGCATGTAGCCAGTCTATGGCCTTGCGGGCGCTCGGGTCCTCACCGATGTTGCCGGACACTGGGGTTGAATCTGAAGGCATTGTAGCAACTGTATTCGTTTCTGTAGTGGCTGCCATTTTTTCCCCTGCACAAATCCGGCAATATTTTATAATAATGTTTGCTGCGCGTTCGCTGGAAGACCCGTCTCTTTTGCCAAAAAAGTATTCCAGATTTTCTGTAGCTACAGAGGTGCTCTCTTTAAAGCTTTTTTCTACAGATGCAGACAAAAGCCCATTGGTGTTGATTACATGCGCGATTTCAAAGAGTTCCGGGTAAAACAGGGCAAGGTCTGCCTCCTTTCGCGGAGTAAGAAAAACTGCCTGCTTAGGGTTGAGGTAAAGGCACTCCAGGGCAGCGCCACTCTTTGCGTCAGCAATGTAAAAATCAGCGCAACTGCAAACATCCGAAAAAGAAAAATTGCCATCAAGAACCTTGTCCGAAATGGTATAAAGCCTGTCAAGATCATGTTTCTTTTCCGGCAATCTGGCCGTGCAGTGATGCGGCTTGGTAAGTATGTAAAACCTGTCGCGCAGCGATCCAATTTCATCGCCGAACATTGATATGGAAGCATCGTCGTCATATGTTGGCAAATAAACAATAACAGGTTTGTCCGTTTCAATACCAAACTGCTGTAACAAAGCATTTTTATGCGGTTTATTCGTAAAGTAACTGTCATGCTTCGGATAGCCGACAGGATGCAGCGCATCCCGATCCATGTAAGCGAGAAGATTGTTTTTTGAAAAAAGGCCGTGCACAATCTTGGCATCAAAGCCACGACAAGACCTGTCGTTGAGACTGAAAACAGACTTGATCAGACTGATTCCATACGGAAGATTTATCTTGTAATTTTTATATTTCTTCAAAACACTTGACATCTGCGTTGTAATGGCAACAAACGCATCAGGATTACATTCTACTGAATAGTCAATGCAATTTTCTTCTAAAATTTTTACGGCTGTACTGTAGTCAAACCAGTTTCCACTTGTATTTATAGCGCACGGCTCCGCAACAATTGCTGCGTTACCACCACGCCGCACAAGTTCCTGGCAGATTGGCAGATAGTGAAATATCTCAAAGGCATCAACGAGGTAAAATTCTACCTCTGATTTGGCATTTCGGGATGAGACCATACAAATTCCTGCCTTTGTGGCACGATTAATAGTCAGTAAATCTGAGCTGGGATGCGGCAACTCGCCGCAGCAATTCACTTTCTTCAGGCCCAGGGCATTGCAGCGTCGGGCAAGTGAATTCATGCCTGCCGATATTACGTTGCTGCTTTGCACATGCAGATTGAAGGGCTTCGAAAAGCTCGGCAGCCTGCGCTTTTCCACGGCAAAACAGCTCGTTTGCCATATTGTGCTGCCCTTGCCAGAACAGCGCAACAGCATAGTTGCCCAGGGCCAGCAGGTCGTCAGGGCGCATACCATGCGCAACGGCCAGGTATCCGGCCGCTGCATGCTTCAGAAATGACCCCGGCTGTATCATACGGCTCCCCATCACCAGATTGGCATGAAAGAGAGCACGCTCCCGATTTTGGCAATCTTCAATCTTGCGTATGCCGCCGCCCTGCTCCAACCGATGCAGCGCCTTGAATGCCGTTCTGGTCGAACTTTCCCGAACTTTTTCCGACAGCCTTGCTGTCATGGAATTGTCGTGCAGGCGGTAGTGGTAAAGAACATGCGGCACAGATACGGGCAGTGTTACATCCAGCATGCGCAGCCACATGTCCCAATCTTCAGCCCCTTCGAGCCTGGGATCATATTCTCCCGCCTGCATGGCCACATCCCTGCGATACATAAAAGCGGCTATACCGCTGTTACTGCAAAGAAGTGTGTCCAGGGAAACTGCCCCCGCAAGATGGTCAAGAATCCACCCCTGCGGGGAGACACGCGCAAAGCCCCCTGAAGCAAATCCCGCCTGGGGAAATGCGCTCAGCGCACCGGCAAGAGAACTGCAGAAATGCGGCAGGCAGATGTTGTCTGCCGAAATCCACGTAAGATACTCGCCACGCGCCAACGCAAATCCGCGGTTAAGCGCGGCAGGAAGCTTGGTGTTTGGCCCGCTTTCAACCCGTATGCGGGGTGAATCAAGCGTTTCAAGATAATTTGCCGTGCCGTCTGTAGAGCCGTCATCAACAATGACAAGTTCAAAATTAGGGTAATCCTGTTCCAAAACAGATTCAATGGCCAGAGGAAGAAACGAAAGATGATTGTAGGTCGGCAACACAATACTGACCAGCGGGCAGGTCTTACCCACCACCTCCAACCCGGAACAGGTTGTGCCTTCCTTCGCTGCCGTTCTGGCCGGGAAATCTCCGGGAAAAATATCGCTATAGACATCCCACAGCATACCCATTGTGCGCTCTGGAGAAAAATTCTCCGTCACACGTTGCCTCCCGGCCCGACCGGCGCTACGGGCAAAATCCTGATGATCCAGCAGATATTCTACATGTTTTGCAAGCGCGACAGCATCCCTTTCTTTCACCACAAAGCCGCTTTTGCCATGTTTCACCACATCCGCAGCCCCGCCACAGTGCGTGGTGACCACAGGCACTTCATAGGCTTGGGCTTCCAGAAGAGCATTTGGAAGCCCCTCCACATGGGCAGTATGCAAAAAAACAGAACACATGGACAAAAACGCGGGTACATCCCTGATAGGCCCGGGAAACAGGATACGTTCTGCAAAGGGCGTGTCTGCAATACGGGACTTCATGGCCTCCAGTTCCTGGCCGTCTCCGCCTACAACTGCATAAAGGTCCGGCACGGTTGCGCAAACCCGGATGGCAGTACTGACCCACAACTCCGGATCCTTGATGGAAACAAAGCGGAAAAGCCCCCCAAGCACACGTGCATTTGCCGGAATACCCAGCGCTCCCTTCAGGTCGGCCACCTGGGCGCCTGCCGGACGCGGCCATACTGCCAGATCAAAAATATTGGGGGTAAGGCGAACCGTTCCCGGCGGAAGCCCAAGCCATTCTTCGTAGGCGGTACATCCCGCACGGCTGTTATTTGTCATGACCACATGAGGAAACCGCATGGCATTTGCCAGAATCATAAATGCGGTGCGGTCATTGATGCTTTCAAACCCGCGAGGAGCACGCTGGGCAGGCGAAAGGCTCTGCCCGGCAATAACAATATTGGGTACACCGGCAATCAGAGCAGCCAGCAACGGCTCCAGGTGATCGGCATTCCAGATGTGCAGCAACCTGGGGCGCACACGCAACAGCCATGCCGCATATGCAGAAATGCTGTCTATAAAAACAGGCGAAGCGCCAGACACAAACGCCCCGATAATACCGCGCGCCTCGTCAAACAAATCGCGGTCCACTACATCCAGTGAAAATCCCAGTACGCGGCTGCAGGATCGTGCATCTTCAAGAAAAAAATCATTGCCGCCGCCAGATGCAATGGTCCGGCAGAGCAATGTAATATTTTTCTTTTTTTGATGAAAATACCTGGCACTGTGCACAACCTGCCTTTCAACACCGCGGCATGTCAAAGAATCGCTCCACCATGCCAGGGGTCCGATAAAATGGGATGGTGGGCGCATGGGCGCTCCCTTGATAAAATCTGAAATCGCCATCGTATCTTCCCCGGAGGTTCCACGCCATGCCTATTATTTTCAAAGACAGAGGCATAGCGGCAGGTTACGAGATTTTTTTGACGCTTGACACAACCAAGCAATTTTTATGCCAGCAATATACATATTCCTATTAAAACATCTTGGCATGGCTCGGGATACTCCGATACATTTTATGGCTACCGGAGAAAAAGGCGTACTCACAGAATGCATGCCCCAATTGAAAAACCAGAAACCGGCCCTGAGACCGGTTTCTGGTTTCACACATACGAAAAGCATATGGACACAGTAAAACAGGTTCATACTGAAGCTGTTTATCTGTTCTGTGCAAATTTTTGTAACAATCAGCACCATCAAGGCGTGCAAGGCGTACCCGGTCTATCGGGTATTTTGTCCGGCTGCACAGCACCATGGAAAAGCAGGCAACAAAAACGCATTTGCAAGCCGAATGTACTTCGACAGTTGCAATAAAAAAAGTAACGGCGAAAGCAGCAGAGACATTTCGCCGTTACGCAAGCATTTCAACATAAAAATGCTCTGGATCTAGAGAATATACTGCGTCAAATCCTGGTCGCCGCGTACATCCTGCAAGTGTTCAGCTACATAGGTCTTGTTGACCACAATCTGCGCACCCGGCATATCCGGAGCCTCAAATGAAATGTCGGCCAGAATTTTTTCCATAATGGTATACAGACGGCGCGCGCCGATGTTTTCGGTGCGCGAGTTGATATCTTCGGCAAAGGCGGCAATCTCTTCCAGCCCGTCCGTGGTGAAGCTGAGGCGTATCTGCTCTGTACCGAGCAGGGCTTCGTACTGCTTGGTGAGTGCATTATCAGGCTCGGTCAGGATACGCAAAAATTCCTCGCGGCCCAGAGCCTGAAGCTCCACCCGCAGCGGAAAACGCCCCTGCAGTTCGGGGATCATGTCTGACGGCTTGCTGAAGTGAAACGCCCCGGCGGCGATAAAAAGGATGTGATCGGTACGCACCATGCCGTACTTGGTATTGACCGAGCTGCCTTCCACTATGGGCAACAGGTCACGCTGCACCCCTTCACGCGAGATGTCCGAGGTGCGGTTTTGCGAAGAGCTGGCAATCTTGTCTATTTCGTCGATAAAGATAATACCTGTCTGCTCCACCCGTTCTTTGGCGCGTTCGCTCAGAGCGTCCTGATCCACCAGCTTGCCCGATTCTTCCTGGATCAGCACATTGAAAGCATCGCGAATTTTCATTTTCCGGCGGCTGTGTTTGGGGGGGAAGGCCTTACTGAACATGTCCTTGACCTGGCCGCCCATCTGCTCCATGCCGGGGATGGCGAAAATATCCACACCACCGCCGCCCTGTTCCGTCACTTCCATTTCCACTTCGCGCTCATCAAGAAAGCCCAGACGAAACTGCTGCAAAAGTTTTTCGCGGGTAGACGCGCGGTCTTCCTGACCAAAGGAGCTGGGCAGCAAAAGATCCATAAGGCGCGACTCTGCAGCGGCTTCGGCTGCCTTGCGCACACGGGCGTTTTCTTCGTCGCGCACAAGATTGATGCCGATTTCCATAAGGTCGCGCACCATAGACTCCACATCGCGTCCCACATAGCCCACTTCGGTAAACTTTGTGGCTTCAACCTTGATGAAGGGCGCACCGGAGAGCCGGGCCAGACGGCGGGCGATTTCTGTTTTACCCACGCCGGTGGGACCCATCATGATAATATTCTTCGGCGAAACTTCATCGCGCAACTCTGCCGGCAGATGCTGCCTGCGCCAGCGATTGCGCACGGCAACGGCAACCATGCGCTTGGCCTGCTCCTGGCCCACGACAAATTTATTGAGTTCAGCCACAATCTCACGCGGTGTCAAAGTGCTCATCAATCGCTCCTGATTTTGGGCAAGCCGGTAGGAAAAAACAGCGGTATGCCCCGGCGGGTTCAAACCTGCCCGCCGCCGAGGCGTAGAACGCCCTACGCGCCTACGCGCAGAATGCATACACAAGCGCGTTGCGGCGTGGGCAAATGTCGCTCAAAAAGCGCACGCGTCATTTGCTTGCAAGGTGCAAACAAAACATCAAGGGCAGCCTTTTCTAAAAAACCGGAACCAGCCTGCTGCCACCCTCGGGGCAAACCCTCATTGAAAAAACCTTTATACGCCTGCCCTGTCTGTCAATATAGGCATTGCCGCCGTGATGGCAATGGCGGCGGGCAAATTTACCGTGCGACAACTGACCGGTTTGACTGAAGCTTGCCCGTATTTACAAAATAACGGATACTGGTTGCTCGACCGGACGCGGCATCTTTGGCAGAATGGACAGGCCTGCCGCGTGCATCAAGCCGCGCTACGGCAGCCCGGACTTTAGCTACGGCAGCCCGGACTTTATTGGTAATAATTATTGACTACTAAATTTTCCTGTAGCACATTGGTTCCACTAACAAGGACACAAGGAGTTACGTATGAATACAGTTACCTTCAAGGGTACTCCCCTGCATCTGGTCGGCCAGCAGCCTGCCGTCGGGCAAAAAGCCCCTGACTTCACCCTGGCCGCCAATGACCTGAGCCCGCGCAGCCTTAAGGATTACGCTGGCAAGGTGCTCGTGCTGGTCAGCGTGCCGTCCCTTGATACTCCCGTATGCGATATGGAAGTACGCCGCTTCAACAAGGAGGCCGCCGCCCTTTCCGACAAAGTGCGCATTGTGGCCGTGAGCTGCGACCTGCCTTTTGCCCAGGCCCGCTGGTGCGGCACCGCAGGCGTACAGGCGGTTGAAACCCTTTCTGACCACAAAGAAGCAAGTTTCGGCAAAAACTATGGCCTGCTCATCGATGAACTGCGCCTGCTGGCCCGCGCCATCGTGGTTGTGGCCCCGGATGGCTCCATAGCCTACACCCAGCTTGTCCCCGAAGTTTCCAGCGAGCCTGACTATGACGCCGCGCTGGCGGCCATCAAGAAACTGGCCTGACGCGCGGGGCGTTCCCTTCCGCGCCCGGCGCATGAATAAAGCCTCCCCCGCTTTTCGGCAGGGGAGGCTTTTGTTTCAGGCACGAATCAGGCGCTTTTTCTGCCGCCGCGCAGCCCTGCCACGAGCGCGCTGATGGCAAACCAGCAGCAGGCCACAAGAATAACCGTAGCACCGCTGGCTGTGGCCATCCACTCCTGTGCCGAAAGAACCAGGCCGATAAAAGCCGAACTCAACCCCACCAACAAGGCCCACCAAAACATGCCCCCCGCCGTGCGGGCCAGATTCCGGGCCGTGGCCGCAGGCACGATAAGCAGTGCCGTGACAAGCAGCACACCCACGGCCCATACGGAAAACATCACCACCAAAGCCAGCAGGCCCGCAAAGGTATATTGCCACAGTGCCACGCGCACCCCGTGTACCCTGGCCATGACCGGATTAAGGGCAATATATAACAGCCTGTTATAGCCAACAGCCTGAAAAAGCAGCATGACCAGAAAAAGCACCAGCAAAAAACCTGTTTCGCCTTCTGTGATGGTAAGAATGTCGCCGTACAAAAAACGCTGCATATCACGGGCCACACCGGGCGCGCGGCTGACCACAGCCAGACCGAAGGCCACCACGGCAGAAAACACTATGCCGATGACCGTATCCGAGGAAAGGCTGCTCCGCCGCCGGACAGCCATGATACCAAGCCCCACCAGCAGGCCGAATAACGGCATGGATATATGCGGGTCCACGGCAAGAATCAGCCCCAGGGCCACGCCGGCAAAGGCGGAATGCCCGATGGCGTCTGAAAAAAACGCCATGCGAAAGCTGATGACCTCCACCCCGAGAACAGAAGCCATTGGCGCCAGCAACAGCAGACCCAACAGGGCCTGCTGCATAAAGCGCAACTGCAGGCAGTCCAGCGGCAAACGGCCCAAAAGATCATACGCCCATGCAAGCTCAGGCATGGTCACCCTCCCTTGCGGCATGGGGTTTCCCTTTCTGCACAGCATCCTGCGATGCGTGCACTGCCAAGGCATCCTGCGATCGATGCGCTTCGGCCCGGCGCTTGACGCTGGCATAGTCCGGCAGCAGACGTTCCGGAGCGCATACGGCCCCGCATTGCGGGCAGGAGGGATCAGCCGGATCGCACTGGTCGGGATAAAGGTGAATAGGCACACCAAAAAGCTGCATCAGTGTGGAGGCCCCAAGGGCTTCATGGGGCGCACCTTCTGCGCAGACTTTTTTGTTAAGGCAGATTATATGCGTGGCATAGTGGGCCGCCAGCGACAGGTTATGACTGACCATCAACTGGGTGAAGCCCTGCTGTTTGCGGGCCTCGTCAAGCACCTCCCAGAACAGGCGCTCCCCCTGCACATCCACCCCGGCGGCAGGTTCGTCCAGCACCAGCAGACGAGGCGCCCTGTCCAGAGCGGCGGCCAGCAGTACCCGGCGCGTTTCGCCGCCGGAAAGGTCACTCATGCGGCGTTCTTCAAGCTGTTCTGCCCGCACCATACGTAAAAGATCCCGAGCCTTTGCACGTTCCGGACCGTAGAGGCCGAGCCACAGCGGGCGGCGTTGACGGTTGAGCGCCAAAAACTCACCCACTCGCAAGGGCAGGCTGGCATCCAGATACAGATGTTGCGGCACATACGCAGTACGCGGCAGGCTTGTCCGGCCTGCCGCAACAATGCGCCCCGCATAGGGCATTTCACCGATAAGGCACAGCAGAAGCGTCGTCTTACCCGCTCCGTTAGGCCCGACAATCACCGTGCTGCTTCCGGCAGGCACAGCGGCGCACACATCATCCAGAATGGAGCGTCCTCCCCGGCACACATGCACATGGTCAAAAACAATATCAGGGGCGGTCGTGTCAGCGCTGCTCAAGGTGCTTCTCAAGGGTATCAAGGTTGTTGCTCATGGTTTTCTCATAGTAATCCAGCGATGGAGAGGCCGGGCCGGAAGCCAGAGAGTCCAGCGAAACGGCGGGAATTCCCGTTTCACGCGCAAGCGCCTGCACGGGCTTATCCGTATATTGCGGTTCGCTTATGATCAGGGCGGGCCTGTGCTCGTGTATGGTTTTGGCAATCTGGACAAGGCGCGCGGCCGAAGGTTGTGCGTCTTCATTTTCCTGAATGACGGCAATGACTTCAAGGCCGCCATCGCGGGCCATGTAGGCCAGGGCGTCATGCATGAGCACTATGCCCTTGTTGGGCGCCTTGCCCCCCAGCGCCGCAAGACGTCTGCCCAAGTTGAGCAGAATCTTTTCATAAGACCGGGCGGCGGCTTCGTAGGCGGCGGCATTCTGCGGGTCGGCCTTGGCGAGCCCCCGGGCCATGTTGTTTACCATAATGCTGGCCTGGCGCGGGCTTGTAAAGACATGCGGATTGAGGCCGCCGTGATGGTGTTCGTGGACATGGTCGTGCCCATGCTCTTCCGGACCGTGGCTGTGGGCCGCATGCCCGGCATGGCTGTGGCCGCCATGTCCGGAGCCATCGTGAGCATGATCGTGATCAGCATGTTCAGACCCGGCCCCTGCGGAGCGTAAGGGAATAACACCTTCACTACTGTCGACCACAACCAGCCCCGGTTTGCCGGCAGGCAGCGCCTTTTGCAAAAAATCATCCATACCCAGACCGTTCAGCAAAAGAACATCCGCCCCGGCAAGTTTTTTCATGTCTCCGGGGCTCAGGGCATAATCGTGGGGGCAGCCGGTCTGGGCCGGGATTAACAGGTCCACCTGAACGTGGGGCTGTGCCTGGGCCACGTTGCGCGCCAGCAGATAGACCGGGTAGGTTGTCGCAAGTACGCGCAGGCTGCCCTGCCCTTGTTCCTGTGCCCTGGCCGGGGCCGCTTGCGGCGCAACAGAGGCGCATATCATGACTGCCGCAACCAGAAGCGCCACAGCGCCATGACGAAAAAGTACAAAAAAAGATGTATGCATGGCTTTACTCCATTTTTACCGGGTCCGTATTTTCGTTAAGCCCGCGCCACATGCCTGTCAAGCGGGTAAATCACAGAAAAACAGCCGCATACATGTACCGGAGCGTATTCCCTGTGGGGTGAAACATGCCCGGCATGGGCAGCTTCACCCCGCAGGATACCCCTGCTTGCACCATCAGCCAGACTTGCCGTGCGGGGCATGCCTGATGAACGTGCCGTCCTCCAGCTCAAAAAAGGCCTGCTTCAGCTCTTCATCCGTGTTCATGACAATGGGGCCGCCCCAGGCCACCGGCTCACGCAGGGGCGTGCCGGAAACCAGCACAAAGCGCGCGCCTTCGCCCCCGCCCACAAGGCTCAGGCTGTCGCCGGGCGTAAACAGACAGGCGTTTCTGTGCGGAATCACCCCGCCATCGCCGGGCAGCTCACATTCACCTTCCACCACATAGGCGAAGACCGTTTCCTGAGGGCTGGTTTCCATGCTCCAGAGCGCGCCGGGCTTAAGGCTTACATCCAGAAAAGTCACGTCCACATGGTCGCCGCGCGTGGCTCCGGCCACACCTTTGTATTCTCCGGCCACAATGGCCACACGGGCACCGCTTTCTTCCACTACAGGAACCATATCGGCCTTGATATCCCTGTATTCCGGGTCCACCATCTTGCGGTCGCCTGGCAGATTGATCCACAGCTGCAAGCCAAGCATCTGGCGTGAAGGTTGCGGCATTTCCTGATGCAGAATACCGCTGCCCGCCGTCATCCACTGGCAGCCGCCGTCAACAATGCTCCCGGCATTGCCCAGGCTGTCTTCGTGGTCGATGCGCCCTTTCATGAGATAGGTGAAGGTTTCTATGCCCCGATGCGGATGGGTGGGAAAACCCTTGATGTAGTCGTCAGGATTGTGGGAATCAAAAGCGTCAAGCATAAGAAAAGGGTCAAACGTACGGACTGTGGGAGAACCAAGCACACGCACAAGGTGTACGCCCGCACCGTCAACAGCCTTGCGGCCTGTGACCAGTTCAGCAATAGCGCGTTTTTTCATGCCATCTCCTTTGGCGGGCAATACCCGCCTATATATGGAAAACTTGCTGCCGCCAACGGAATGCTGTACCTGAAACCGGCACGCCTTTACCCCGGCGACGCGCAATTTCTGCTGTGCCGTTTTACAGGTAAGCAGAAAACAGCGCAGGAAGCAACAGCGCCCCTCTACGGGGCATGCCCTTCCAAACAGCAAACGAACATTTTGCCGGTGCAACACGCCGTTCAGTGATATCATCTATGCGCAATGTCATACTCCTGTTGAACCTGCTGCTTATAACGGCAGCCTGGAGCCAACTGCCCGCTTTTGCGGATGCGCCCGGCCACCTTTCCGATCCGGCGCACGAACAGGCGCACAGGGCCTTTGCCCTGTCGTCAGACAAAAGCGAACCACCGGCAGCTCCCCAACAAAATGAAACCGCTGCAGAAACAGATTCCATCGCAGAAGCCCTGCCTGCTGCATTGCAGGTTCGCCATCTACCACCGCTTGAAGAAATGGTGACGTCGCCCTTTGGCCCGCGCCGCATGCCCACCTGGCTGAGCCGCCGGGGCATGGTTGTGCGCGAACACAGCGGCGTTGACCTGCGCGCCCGGCTGGGCTGGCCTGTGGTGGCCTACAAAGGCGGCGAGGTCATCCGCTCCGGCGAAGACGGCCTTTCAGGCATCGTTGTGGATATCCGGCAGGATGACGGCATGACCGCCCGCTATGCACATCTTGAGAAAACGCTGGCGCGCAAGGGGCAAAAAGTTCAGCGGGGCGAAAAAATAGGTATTGTAGGCTGCACGGGGCGCACCACGGGGGCTCATCTGCATTTCGGCCTGCGGGATGCCGCGGGCAACCTGGTGGACCCCCTGCCCTTTTTGTCCAGGGCGGAAGATGTTCTACGCCCGGCTCCCGACGCTATCCCGGATGAGCTTACGCCGCAAAGCTGCGGCCCCGTGATGCGGGGACGCAATGGACGCCCGGGCCGCAGCCTGAAAGAACTGGAAAACTACAATCCGCCGCCCATTCCGGGCTGGGGCGAAAAACCCTCGAAGTGACGGCCCACAAAGCGCGCAGGCCCACAAGGGCGGCCATACTGTAACTGAAATGGCTGGACAGCCCCGACTGCATGCAAAATGCCTATGGACGCAGGGCCTCCAGTCAAAACACGGCCCCGCCAAGCGCGGTCGGGCCGTTTTAGTGTCGCACAGACGTTAAAAAATCCGCCACTGGCAGAATAAATGATGCGGATAGCGTTGCAGCGAAAGATTTTTTGCCCATGCGCAAATATTATGACCTGCCCGCAAAATGTGTCTCATAATCTGGGCTTAGGCCTGGATATTTCATGCACGTTGCCAGACCGGGATTCCGCAGCAGGGGCGCACAACCATAAAAGGCCCACCAGCAACAGAATCTGCCCTGTGAACAGAGCCGGATCACGGTCCAGCAAGGCCGCGCCGCATACAAGGCAGGCTCCGGCCCCCAGAAAAAACCTGCGTCGTCGCAACAGCCCCAGAAGCTGAACAGCCACCCCCAGGGCCAGCATCAGGCCCCACGCCCAGAGCAGGGTACTGTCCGGCGGCAGCCAGATTACTGACTGGCCCGCCGCCACAATGCCCGATCCGTACTCAGGGACGGCAAGCATGCCTTCAACAGGCGATGCAGCCGTGCCGCCGGTCACAGCCTAGTCCCACACCAAGGCGCACCATTCGCCGTCCAGCACACGCCGTGGCTTGGGCAGACATTGGGCGGTGTAGGCCGCTTCAACGCTGTCGGCCTGAATTTCCAGCAACCCCGAAAGCACAAGGCACGCCCCCGGCTTGCAGGCCTGCACGATAAGCGGAGCAAGCTCAATGAGGGGCCGTGCCAGAATATTTGCCAGCACGAGGTCATACGTTTTGCCAGGCACGGCATCTATACTGCCCTGCCCCACCGCAAATTCCTCCACCTTATTGAGCGTACGGTTTTCCAGGGCGTTTTCCACAGCAAGGGAATCAATATCCAGTCCCTCGCCCTGCAAACCGCTCTTGCAGCAGGCGATGCCCAGCACCCCGGACCCGGTGCCGAGGTCCAGAAATGTTTCGCCGGGCGACAGCCGCCCAGCGTCCAGCAGATCGCTCAGCACCATGAGGCACAGGGCCGTAGTAGCGTGATGGCCGGTGCCAAAGGCACTTTTGGGTTCGATGAGTACCTTGACGCGCTCAGAAAATTCCTCACTGTCCGCCAGCCAGGGGGGCAGAACAACAAAGCGCCGCCCGCAGGGTACAGGAGTAAAAAACTGCTTCCATGCGGCTACCCAGTCCTGCTCTTCAAGGCTTTGCACAGCGCATCTGGCCCCGGGCAGGCGTGCTTCAAAGGCATTGCACAGGTTCCGGATAAAGTCGGCGTTCTCGCAATGCACACGAAAGCGGCTTTCGCCTGTGGGCAGGCTTTCTTCTTCCCACCCGAAAGGCACTTCCAGGGTCAACAGGCCGAGGGCCTGATCATAGGCGTCTTCACGCACGATAACTTCAAGCTGAAAAATCTTCTTCATATTGCGTCTCTTTTTACGTCTCTTTTACTGTAACAGGCCGGAAAGTCAGGCCAGCATGCCAGACTTTTTTCCTGTGGTCGAGGGTGCTACAAGCACCAATGCCGCATCCTTTTCCCCTCTCAGGATTGTCTGGATTTCGCGCACTGCCCGGCATACGCGCCACAGCAGATTGCACATTGCCATGCGCGAAGATTCTTAGTAAAAAGATAATTTGCACTCCGCCAACAGAGCATCTTTATTTTGAAATGCTTGCATCGCGGGTGAAGCAAGTTCGCCCTGCAAACATTTCATGGCGCGTTTTTTTACAAAACTCCGCGCAGAGCAGAAACATTTTCAGTGTTCCTCTGCTCTAATTCACGTTTTTAAGGAAAGTACATGCCAACAAGCACGGAAGAACTCGACAATATTCTCGCCGTGATCCGCGCCGACTTTGATGTGGATTTCGAGCCGTTGCAGGTTGATGAAAATCCCCTGCACATTTTATCCATCAGCAACATGCAATCGCATCTGGACAGGCTGCTGCAAAAGCGTGCCATCCGCGATCCGCTCAAAGACCTGCCCCTGTGGGCCAAGGTCTGGCCCGGTTCTTTCGTGCTTGGCCGCCTGCTGCGAAAATATGAGCCGCAGGGCAAAAGCCTGCTGGAACTGGGCGCGGGCTGTGGCGTGCTCAGTCTTGTGGCTGCCCGTTACGGATTTACCCGTGTTGTGGTCAGCGACGTGGTGGATGAGGCCCTGCGCTTTGCCAAAGCCAACGTGCTGCGCAACAATCTTCAGGATATCATTGAGGTTGCCCGTGTTGATGTGACCACTCCGGGGCGTGACCCGCGCTTTGCCGGTGGATTCGACCTTATGGCCGCTTCGGAAATTCTTTACCTTGACGACCTGCACAGACCTCTGGTGAAATTTGTAGACCGCCATCTGGCCCCCGGCGGCAAGGCCCTGTTCTGCACTGACATGGCCCGCGCCAAGCCTCATTTTGCCAAGCTGGCGGCAAAAACATTCAAGGTTACTGAAGGCCGCATTGGCGTCAAAACCAACGACGACAATGGCGAAGAACAACGCCGCATATACAGCATTCTGATTCTGGAGCGCCCATGAACACGCACCTTCCCCGCATACAACTGGCCCCCTGCCCCAAGGGTTATACCCGTGATCTGGACAAAACCATGAGCCCGCCGCAAACCATCGCCCGTGTGCGCCAGCGGCTGACCGTGGCCGATCTGGACATCCTTGCCAGTACCAAAAGGGTGGACGTGGACCGGCTGGGCATTCCCGTTTTTCTCAGCATATGCGGGGCTGATGCCCGGCGCATCATGCCCACACGCAAGCAGATGGGCAAAGGCTCGTCTCCTGAGCAGGCCGAAGCATCTGCCCTTATGGAGCTTATGGAACGCTACGCGTTTTTCAGCTTTTGGCAGAAACGGCCCCATATGGAACGGGCCACGTGGAGCGAAGCCGAAGAGCGTTTCGGCAACGCCCTGATTCCGCTTGCCGAAATGCTGCGCTCAGTCAACGAAGAGCTTGATGAAAACAAGGCCCGCCGTGTACTCGACCTTATAAGCTGGAGCTTTTATCCGGCCACGCGCCTGCCCGATGAAGCCACGGTATGGCTGCCGCTGGATTGGTTCAAGCTGCTGGGTGAATTCAACGGCACCTCTGCTGGCAACAGCCCTGAAGAATCCCTTCTTCAAGGATTGAGCGAGCTTATTGAACGCCACGTGTGCTGCCTTGTTGACCGCGGCCGTTCCGCCACCCCCACCATTGACCCAGCTACCTGCCAGGATCCGGTGCTCCGCCAGTTGATTGAAGCCTTTGCCAAAGAAGGCGTCCATCTGGTGCTCAAGGATTTTTCTCTCGGCATGCCCCTGCCTACAGTGGCCGCCATCGCGTGGGACCCGGCCACCCTCGGCCAAAGTTCTGAAATAGTGTTCACAGCGGGTACGGCTGCGTCGCCGGCCAAGGCAGCCATCCGTGCGGTAACTGAAGTGGCCCAGCTTGCCGGAGATTTTTGCACCAATGCCTGTTACGAGGCATCCGGCCTGCCCAAATTCAATACCCTTGAAGAGGCCGCATGGCTGCTTGACGGCCCCACCGTGAGCCTGGAAAGCCTACCCACAGTGGAAAACAGCGACATCAGGCAGGAACTGCTTACCGCCCTTGAAGGCATACGCCCGCTGACCATGTATGCTGTAGAAACCACCCATCCGCGCCTGGGCATTCCGGCCCATTACAACATCATACCCGGTATGGCTTTCAGAGAGCGTGACCGCAACCAGAGCCTGGGGCTTTTTGTCGGCCGCAAGCTGGTGGAAGAAGCTGACGCTCCTACCGCCATCGAGGGCCTGCGCGTACTTGAACAATGCTACCCCGGCGCGCACTTTCTGCCCTTTTTTCACGGCATGCTGGCCCTGCGGGCTGAAGAATGGGATAGCGCCCGCGCCTTTTTCGCCCAGGCCCTGCCCCTGCAACCGGATGCCGATGCCCAGGCTCTGGCAGCCTTTTACCTGGCATATACCGACACCCTTCAGGGGCGTTGGGCCGAATCCATACCCGCCCTGGCCGAAGCAGTGAACCTGTGTCCTGAAATGAAAGAATACGGCAATCTGCTTGGCGTGGCACGCTTTAAAACCGGCGATTATGCGGCAGCGGCAGAGGCCTTTGCCGCAGTTCTGCGCGTGGACAAGGGTTCAGCTATGGACCTTGCCAACCTGGGGCTGTGCGAAAAATTTATGGGCAAGCATGAGGATGCCCGCCGCCATCTGACGGCGGCTCTGGAACTGGACCCCAACCTTGATTTTGCCCGCCAGCATCTGACACAGATGGACGCACAGGGGTAATGGCTGTTTTTTAACGAGCCTGTGTATAACAAACTGTGAACCCCGGCCTTTTGCTCCGGACGTGTGCTTTATGTACACGTTTATTGCAAAAGACCGGGGTTCTGCTTCTGAAGCGTATCGTCTACAGCCCTGCGCCTGATGGCAGCAAAGAACAGCACAGACGGCGCGCACTATCACCCCCCGCGCTGCCTCTTGTGCTGTCTGCCCTCACTGTGCGAAAGGCCGCACTGTATTACTAAAATTATAGATAGTTACCGTTGTTACGGCGTTCATATGACGCGCATTCCGGCATATCGCCGCGCAACGAACGTGCGTTAAAAGCCGTAAAATCCCCACAAATTGCGTGTAAATACTACGCATCCGGCCTGTGTACCGGGCGGCGGCAGGGCTTTGTCGCCCGGTTCAATGCTGATGCGCACAGGCGTATACAGTACCGCAGATATCCCGCTTTGCATCGTTGTGCCGCCCTGCTTCTCCTGTTTGCCGCCGGGCAGAACCTGTGGCGCAAGCACGTCCAGCACCGTTCCGCGCAGGGTCTGACCATCTTCCAGCTCAATACGGCAAGGCAGGCCCGGCAGTATGCCCTCGGCCCTGTCTTGCGCAAAATACGCCAGCAGCCAGTAATTCTCCGACACGGCTGCTCCCTCCGGCAAAAGCAACACAAGAGCTTCACCGCTTCGGGCCATCTGCCCTGCAGCACCAGTTATGCGCAGTACACGCCCGTCAACGGGCGCATACAGGCTGGCGTCTGCCGGAGTGCCATAATGCCCCTTTCGTGTTACCTCAGGCATGGCTGAAGGCACCGGCGCATAGCGCTGGCGCGAGGACATCTGCTTGTAACGCAGCATTTCCTGCCGTATGCGGCCCAGCTCCTGCTCCAGGGCAGCGCGCATGCGGCTGGCTTCTTCGTGTTCCACCCTGGACAGTTCCATCTGCCTGCGCGCCTGCGTCTCGGACTTTACGGCTGCGGCATACCTGTTTTTTCCCACTGCCCGCTCGCCGCCCTGGGCATCAAGCGAGCGCACATCCAGTTGCAGGCGCACGTGCAGGGCCACGCTGTCCTGCTGCAGACGCAGCCTGGCATCCTCTTCGTTGCGTGCCAGGGCCAGACGGCGCACCATATCCTGCTCTGCCTCCTGCGCGGCCTTAAGGCGCGCGGCGGCTTCTTCCATCGTGGGCGGGCCGGAAGCCTGCCCGGCCATGCCGCGCAAGGATGCACCTTCGCGGCCGGCCTCGGCAAGACGGTCATGATAGGCGCGGGCATTCAGGCGCAACAAGGGCTGCCCACGGCGCACACTGTCACCCTCGCGCACAAAAAAACCTTCCACAGGCGCGGAAAATTCCGGCGCAACCACATGCACCATGGCATCAAGAAAGGCATGCTCGCTGATTATGCGGCCCTGAGCCAGCCACAGCCAGGCACAGCCCAAAAGAAGCAACACAAGCACCCATAGCGGCAACAGGCGCAGCCACAGGGATTTTTTCCCGCTTTTGCGCGGAGGCATTTCAATATACAGAGCTTCGGACATGATTTTTCCTTGGCTTGAAGCATGAACGAACCAGCCGGTAAAAAATATGCAGATACCATACCATGCGAAGCGAAACGACAGAACAACCCACTTTACAAGGTGCTGGCCTGCGCATACAAAGGCTGCATTGCCGCACACCCCGGCTCCATGTCAAAACTCCGCCAGGAGAATACTGTCATCATGCTTATCACGCGTTTTTGCGCCCTGCTCTGCCTGGGCGTTCTGCTTTTCGGCTGCTCCACCCGCCCTGTGGTCGTTGTGGAAAAAGATCAATTCATCCGTATGGCCAGAGCCATGCCCAAAGAACTTCAAGCCCGCAACCTGCTGGACGACAAAGGTTCCTACGTGGCCCCCATGTCTTTTGCGGGTTATAAAAGTTATGGCGAAACGCTTTTCCGGCGGCTTTCTCCCTCCTTCATGGCCGGTGAAACAAGCCACGATGTGTATCTGGGCAGTACCTTTGCCGCCACCATGCAGCCAGACAGCCGCGTCACGCATTGGGATAACGGCTTCCGCATCAGGCATGCCACACAAACCCTTACCGCCAACATGGTGGCCATCGCGGACTGGAACGGCGACGGGCAGGATGAATGGATAGTGGCCTGCACCGTTGAGCCGCGCATGGGTGGACGCACGCGCACCTATTACCTTCTTGTTCCCCCGCCGCAGAACGATCAGGAAATGCTCAAAGGAACCGTGGCCGCCATCAATGAATGCTTCGGCCTGTCCTGCACAGTTTTTGTGCGCGACAGCAAGATTATCGAAAGGGCCGCTTCCAATCCGCTTGCACCGCCCACCGAAGTGCACGATGTCGTACCCGGCCTGCAACCCGTAACGGAGCCGCCTAAAAAAGATCCCGCCAGGGGCGGTCTTGAAGAACGCAGCCTGTAGGCCACCTGCCCAACAGGTAACGTAAAAAAACAACTTCGCTCGCGCAGCCCTGCGCGCACATGAAAGAACCCCGGCCTTGGCCGGGGTTCTTTCAGTAATAGCAACAGATGCCTGAATCATGCGCCCAGGAGCGGATTAATTTTGAAATGCTTTACATTTCAAAATTGTCATTCTGCCGAAAAATGCGATTTTCGGCAGAATCCACGCCGCGTTGCGGCGCGCTGCACTCCTGTGCAGTGTTAGAGCCGTTAAACTTTTTCAAAGTTAAAATGCTCTAGTCGCATACACCATCGTTTTCAGCGCCAACGGGTACGGTGCAGGCGCTCTGGCGTTTACCGGTACCGTTACATTCAAAGCACGGGGTATTGTCCTGATTTTTGCCTGTACCAGAACAGGCAGGGCACACTGTATAATCGTCATTATTTTTTTTATCAGCCATAGGAATCCTCCTTTTACGACTCAATGGCAGCTCGGCAACAGGAGCTGGTTTTTCAACCGTACATTCACGAAACCAAACATCTGGGCAGTTTTAAAAAACACTGCTTTGGCCGGGCATGAGCAAGGCAGCCAGTCCCAAACAGCAACGCTATGCTGAGCGTTTTTGCCTTGCCGCCACCGGATGAAAGTTATACGGCGGCCGGGGCTTGCCCTGAAGTAAAGCCTAGCATGCTTGCCGGAAAAGATACAACCCGCCTGGCAGCCTCATGCCGCCCGGCGGGTTGAAGAATATTCGCATGCAAATGCACTGCCGCGTCACGCCCTGCCACTGTATTTTGTATTTTCTTGGGCAGTTGCCGCGAGGGGCAGGTGTTTTTATATCGGGCTCAACTGCGGCTGCGCGGTAAAAAGAGGTTGAGTGCCACGCCCGTCACTGCCGCAAGGCCTATGCCGCCGAGCTTGAAAGAACCGATGCTGAACTGCATCCCGCCCACACCGAAGATAATGATGAGAGCCACGATAACCATATTTCTCGGCTCCATCAGGTCTTTTCCGGCACGTACCAAGGTATTCAGCCCAACCACCATGATGGCCCCGAAAAGCAGGATCATTATGCCGCCCATGACGGGAACGGGAATGGACGACAAAAAAGCCCCGATCTTGGACACAAAGGAAAGCAAAATGGCGCACAAGGCCGCCCATGTCATGACCGCCGGGTTGAACACGCGGGTCAGGCTCACCGCGCCGATAACCTCGGCATAGGTGGTACAAGGCGGGCCGCCCACAAAACCTGCGGCCATGGTGGCAATGCCGTCGCCAAACATGGTGGTGTGCACGCCCGGATCTTTAAGATAGTCACGCCCGGTGATGGAGCTTATGGCGACCACGTCGCCAAAATGCTCAATGGCCGGGGCAAGGGTTATGGGCATGATAAAGAGTATGGGTTCCCAGGCAAATTCCGGAAAGGTGAACTGCGGCAGGCTCATCCAGGGTGTGGCCGCAACCTTTGTCCAGTCGCCGAGCCCCAGATACAACGAAACCAGAAAGCCCGCCGTTATACCGCACAGTATGGGCATAAGCCGTAAAAAACCCCGCCCCAGAAGGGAAACCAGCACCGTAACCAGAAGCGAAGTCATCGAAACCCACAGGGCCGTTTCTTCGGGAATCAGCTGCACCGCCCCATCGCCGGTTTTGCCAAGGGCCATGTTCACGGCCACCGGAGCAAGAATAAGGCCGATAACCATGATAACAGGGCCGGTCACCACCGGGGGCAGCACACGCAAAACCACCTCGATGCCGCGCCAGCGGATAAGGCCGCTCAGAATAAAATAGACAAAGCCGGAGCAAACCAGCCCGCCCAGAGTCTGGGCGACACCCCAGGTCTGCACGCCGTAGATGATGGGAGCGATAAAAGCAAAGGATGATGCCAGAAAAATCGGCACTTTCCCCTTGGTGCATATCTGAAAAAGCAGCGTCCCCACCCCTGCGGTAAACAAGGCCACGTTACTGTCCAGCCCGGTAAGTATGGGCACCAGCACCAGTGCGCCAAAGGCCACAAAAAGCATCTGTGCGCCGATCAGGCAATCCCTGAAACGCAGATTGTAGTCGGTGGGCGCAAATTCCCGCCGCGAGCCGTTCAAGCTCATACCCTGCCTCGATTGTTCTAAAGGTGTGCGGGTGTTATTTGGTGCCGAAAATGCGGTCCCCGGCATCGCCAAGGCCGGGAATAATATACCCCTGCTCATTGAGATGATCATCAATGGCGGCGGTATATATGTCCACATCAGGATGCGCGGCCTCCACCTTGGCAATACCCTCGGGCGCGCATACAAGATTGAGGCTGCAAATCTGGCGGCAGCCGTGACGTTTCAGAAGCTCAATGGTGGCAATAAGCGAACCGCCCGTGGCCAGCATGGGATCAAGAATGATGGCGAGGCGTTGATCCATATCGCTGGCAAGCTTGACGTAATACTCCACAGGCTCCAGGGTTTCTTCGTTGCGGTACAGCCCCACAACGCTGATCTTGGCACCGGGGATCATGTCGAGCACGCCATCCATCAGGCCAAGACCGGCGCGCAAAATGGGAACAACAGTAACTTTTTTGCCGGAAATGGCTTCAATTTCCACAGGGCCGGCCCAACCCCGCACAGTATGCTTTTCAGTACGGAATCCCTTGGTGGCTTCATAAATAAGCAGGCGGGCCACTTCATTGGAGACACTGCGAAATTCGCTGGTGGAGGTGGATTCCATACGCAAAATACCAATCTTGTGGCGCACAAGAGGATGATCTACAACATAAACGGCCATGGAGCCTCCTTACAGGGCATGAGCTAACCCGTTGTTTTCATGAAGTATAAAACTTGTTAAGGTTATTCTTGAGTGAGTGTCTTGTCAAGCGCCCAGCCGCGCCACAAGCCATTTTTTGATGACGCCGCCTGGATTTTTACTTGCGCCCCCCCAGGCTGCGGCATAAAAAACCCCTATGGTTACAGCGTAAAAAAGTCAGCTATGGAGGACAGCATGCCTGCCAAAGTATATTTTACCGACACGCATTCGCGCTCACATGAAGAAAGCAAGATGGTCAAGGTAGCCCGCCTGTGCGATGCTCTTAACCTGAAAAAAATTGTCAAAAAAAATGAACTGGCTGCCGTCAAGCTGCATTTTGGAGAATACGGTAACGACACACACCTGAACCCCACCCTGGTGCGGCAGGTGGTGGACAAAATCATTGCCGCCGGGGGCAAACCCTTTCTGACCGACACCACAACCCTGTACTCCGGCAGCAGGCACAATGCGGTTGATCACCTGCAAACAGCCTACCTTAACGGCTTTGCCCCTTCGGTGGTGGGTGCTCCCGTCATTATTGCCGATGGTCTGTTCGGCGGCAACGACGTGCCGGTGCGCAGCAACTGCAAGCACTTCAAGGAAGTTCATATCGCTACTGAAATACGCCGCGCACCGTCGATGGTGGTGCTCAGCCATTTCAAGGGGCATCAGATGGCCGGCTTTGGCGGGGCCGTCAAAAATCTGGCAATGGGAGGCGCATCAGTACGGGGCAAGCGGGAGCAGCATGCCACCCATGTAAGCGTCAACAAGGATGACTGCATCGGCTGCGCCAAATGCGTGCATTCATGTCCGCAGCAGGCCCTGAGCATGCGCGACCATAAAAGCCATGTGGAAACGGCGCGATGTATCGGCTGTTTCGAATGCATGACAGTCTGCCCGGCCAAGGCCATTGTTATGGACTGGGCGACGGAAATGGAGCCGTTTATGGAGCGCATGACCGAATACGCCTACGGCACGGTCAAGGGCAGGAACAGGCGCGTCTGCTATATCAACTTTGTGCTCAACGTAACGCCGGACTGCGACTGCGTGGCCTGGAGCGATATGCCGCTGGTACCCGATGTGGGCATTCTGGCTTCAACAGACCCCGTAGCCCTGGACCAGGCGTGCCTTGATCTGGTCAACAGCGCGCCCAGCCTGTGTGGTAGCGCGCAGGAAAAAAACGGGGAACAGGACAAGTTCACCGCGCGCTGGCCCCACACCCGTGGACCCGTTCAGTTGCAGTATGGCGAAGAAATCGGACTGGGCAACCGAGCCTACGAACTCATCAGGCTGTAGTCTCCGGACGTCTGGCCCCGCCTTGCGCCGCCTAGAAGTATGCAAGCCTGAAAACGATTGTAACCTGCTGCAAAAGCTGAAGCCGGAACTGCCTGGACGCGGGCAGTTCCGGCTTCAGCTTTTTTGTGTGCCGTCCTGCTTTTGACTGCCTGAAATCACGGCTGACAAGGTCAGGACAAAACAAGCGAAAAACGTACTTCTTATAAGTATTTTCTTGCCTGCTTTTTATGATGGTGTTACGATTTTAAAAATAATACTACCGGGCGGATCAACATTATCACAGCCTTTCCACGCAACGGCAAAACCGCGGCCAGCGAATGATCTCGGTCATATTCCGGCCAGAAGGAAAGGGGACTTACACCGCCATGCAGGAGGCATTATGGATCAGTCAGCTTCAGACAGACTCAACAGGGCCGTCGCCTTTCACGGCCACCTCTGCCCCGGGCTTGTCATCGGCCTGCGCGCTGTGGAGGCTGTAATGGCCCACCCTGTGCTTGGGCAGGCCGACTACGGCAAGCTCGTTTGCATCACAGAAAACGATGCCTGTGGCGTAGATGCCATTCAGTGCCTGCTTGGTTGTTCCGCCGGCAAAGGCAACCTGGTTGCGCGCCCGCGCGGCAAGCAAGCGTATTCTTTCTTCGACCGAGAAAGCGGCGCGGCCCTGCGCCTGTGTTTGCGCGCGAGCAAGAACGAGCAGACCAGTAGAGATGAATGGCAGCAATTCCTTATGGATATGCCGCTTGAAGCAATGTTCAGCGCATCTGCCCCGGAGTATGAAGCCCCTGAAAGACCGCGTATTTTCACTTCCGTACCCTGCGAAACATGCGGCGAAGGGGTGGCTGAACCCATGCTGCGTTTTGAGGACGGCAAAAAAGTCTGTCTGGACTGCCAGCGGCATTACGCCCGGCGCTGGTAACGCGGGAATGTGCTTACGGGCTGCCCGGAGCAGCCTTTTTTTCCATTGATTGATAGCACTTTTTTAAAAAACATCACATGCGCCGACCTGACACCAACCTTCAGCACGGGCGCTGCCAGAGGGTATGTATGAAACTCATCCTTTGCCTGTGCCTGCTGGCTGTGACGGCCATTCCCCAGGCAGTCCACGCAGCCGGTTCCGATAATCTCATGCAGGACGTCTTTGTTCTGGACCCGGTAAAAGTTACCGGGCGTATGGAAGAAGACAAGCTGGACAGAACCACCGCCATCGTGGTGGAAAAAAACCGTAGCAATAACGTGGCCGACTACCTGGTGCGCGACCCTGAAATTTCTTTCAAGCGCAAGGCCGCCATGGGAGACAGCAGCGACATCATTTCCATACGCGGCATGGAATCCAAAAGAATCATGCTCAACCTTGATGGCCGCAACATCAGTTCTACCGGCATGTCCGGCGGCAACTATATCGACTTTGGCACCATCCCGCTGGACAATATCGAGCGGATCGAAGTGATCAAGGGCGGCAGTTCGGTTGAATACGGCAACAACGCTCTGGGCGGCGTCATCAATGCCTACACCCGCCGCCCCACCGAGCAGCCCTATTTCAGCGTTTACGCCACCATGGGCGGCTGGAAGGACTTTTATGACTTTCATAACGTGCGCGGCAGCTATGCCCAGAAATTCAACGCCATCGGCCTGAGCGTGGGCCTGAGCCATCAGCACGCCGACCCCTTTTTTCGCAACAACGACTATGATTCCTTTCACTTCAATCCCAAACTGTACGTAGACCTGCCCTGGCGGGCCGAACTTACCCTGGGCTACAATTATAGCCAGACCCGGCGCGGGCTTATCCGCACCAACAGAAACGACGGCAACCCCACCAGCGATTCCAACCCGGATATGCCCGGCTTTGATTCTCCCATAGACTCCAACTATCCCACAGCCAGCGGCGAAAGCTTTGCCGGGGGATCCCCCACGCCCTCGATGACCGTTATCGGCGACGGCGCGCACTGGACCAAATACCGCCATCTGATGGACTTCACCTACCGGCAGGAATTTCTGGAAACAGCCTACTTTGAAATTTCGGGTTTCAAAAACAGCGAAAACCGCCGCGAAAAAAACTATGCGGATGTTGGCGCCCGCATGCAGATTAAAAAAGGCCCGGACGGTTTCGATCCATCCAAGACAAAAAACGGTGACCTCGTACTGGACCGCAACGTTATTGTGGACAATACCTACGGCTTCAAGTTCAAGACAGGAGCCACCGTTCACGGCCATAAGCTTATGACCGGCGTGGAATACAAAAGGCTCACTCCCGGCCCCATTACCGTTGAATATGTGGATAAAAACTACAACAAAGCCGGGCCAAACAAGTGGACGGGCCAGATGGAATCCTCCGAAGCGGGCGCGCCGGCCACGGTAGTGGGGGCGTTTCTGGCCGACAAGTTTTCCCTTACCGACAGCCTGCACCTGGATATCGGCCTGCGCTACGACAGCTTCAGCTACAGCCCTGACGGTCAGGACAGAAACTATTTCGGCTCGCAGCTTTCTCCCAAAGCCATGATCACCTACGAGTTTACCGAAAATCAATCCGCTTCCCTGGCCTTGTACCAGAACTACAGAACCCCCACCATTCCCGAACTGTACTGGAACTCGCAGTCATCATCACGGGACAATACCGTCAATGTACCCTATCTTGTAGGCAAGGACATAAAGCCAGAAACGGCCCGCGGCATCGACGCCGCCTACAAGTACAGCTTCGGCGGCAAGGGATTTCTCAAGCTTTCCGGCTTTTACTACAATATTCAGGATTATATCGTCCACAAGCCCGTCTACGTAAACAGACCACAAAGCTATCAAGCGTGGGCTGCCTACAATATTGACGCCGAAATATACGGCGCTACGCTGAGCGGCAGCTATGACGTGCTGGACAATGTTACGGTAAAGGCCGCCGTGACCAGGCAGGACAGCAAAAAATCCAATGACCCCGCCGACCCCGGGGGCGTAATGGAAAAGCTGGAGTATATTCCTGACTGGAAAGGAACCCTGGGAACCACCTGGAAAATCAATGAGCAGTTCACCCTTGATACTGTGCTGACCTATGTGGGCGAGCGCAGTTATTACGTCAACACGGCCCAACTGCGTAAAGGCACCCTGCATGACTACGCCACCCTTGGCGCAAGTCTCAGCTACAAGGTGGACGAACACCTGACCCTTGAAGCCTATGCGGATAACATTACCAACACCCAGTATGAAGAAGCCTGGGGCTACCCGGCACTGGGATTCAACGCGGGAGTCAGCATCAAATGGGAACTGTAGACGAAAAACAGCAAAAGCAGCGTGAATACTGGAACGCCCGGTCGCGCACCTTTCCGCGCTTTGAAGAAGGCGACAATAATTACGAGGCGGGCATGCTGCGCCATGCCGCGGAAAACGGCGTGGATTTCAACGGCAAGCGCGTTCTGGACGTGGGCTGCGGCAGCGGCATGTACACCTTGCGCCTGGCGCGCATGGCCGAATCAGTCACCGCTGTGGACGTTGCCGATGAAATGCTGCGCCTGCTGCGCGAAGATGCCGCTGCAATGGGCATCACCAACATAACCACCACATGCTCCGGTTGGGATGGTTTTTCTTCAGACGAGCGTTTTGACATTGTTTTTGCCTCAATGACGCCGGCTGTCGAAAGTGATGAAAGCAGAGAAAAACTTATGCAGTATGCCACCGAAACGGTGGTTTTTATGGGCTTTTCCGACCGCATGCTTTCCGATGTCATGCAGGGCCTGCACGAGCACTACGGCATTGCTCCAAAAATTTTCAACAATGCCCAAGACATGCGCGCGTGGCTTGACGGCAAGGGCGTGCCGTATACGGCCATACCGGTCAAAGGCCAGTGGGTAGTGGCAAAAAGCCGGGAAGATTTGGTGGACACCTGCGTCACCACCCTGCGTGACTACGGTGCGGAGCCGGACCCGCACTTTGTGGAAGCTCACGTGGAGGCATTCAGGGACGAAAGCGGCCAGTATGTGGAACGCACAGACTATGTTATCGAGATGATCATATGGCAAAAGCGCTGAGTCTGCTTATGCTGGCTCTGGCGCTGCTGACGGGCGCGGCCCCTGCCGGGGCGCGCTCCGTCACAGATGCCATGGGCCGCGTTGTGGAAGTGCCGGAACCGGAAGCCATCAGGCGCATGGTGGCCCTTGGCAGCAGTATGGCTTTTGTGACCTACCTTGGCGCGCAAGACAAAATCGTGGGCGTGGAAGACATAGACAAGACCACCATCGCCAAGCCCTATGTGCTCTGCAACCGTGAACGCTTCAAAGACCTGCCCGTCGTCGGCAAGGCCGGAGCCGTGCGCGTGCCGAACTACGAGCGCATTGTGGGCCTCGAGCCAGATGTGGTCTTCATCATTTCCACCGACCCGGCAGAACCGGACCTGCTCCAGCGCAAACTGCGCATCCCCGTCATTGCCCTGAGCCAAGGCCTGCCCGCTTTCGACAGTGAGGTCTTTCTTGACTCCATCCTTATTGCCGGAAGCATTCTGGGCAAGAAAGAACGCGCCGAGGAAGTGGTCATGGGCGTTCGCGCCCTGGCCGCCCGCCTGCCCGCCCCGCCGGAAGGCGAAGAGGCGCGGGCCTACGTGGGTGGTCTCTCCTACCGCGGCAACCAGGATATCAAAAGCACGGCCGCCGACTTTCTGCCGTTCGCACTGTCTGGTGTAAAAAACATGGCCGACGGTATGGGCCGTTCTGGGCATTTTTTCATCAACAAGGAATTCCTGCTGGCGGCCAATCCGCCCCTGGTTTTCATTGACGGCAACGGCCTGCCGCTCATACGGCAGGGGTTGGCCAGCGAACGGGGCTACTACGAACGCCTCACGGCCCTGACAAGCGGCAACGCCTGGTTGCTGTTGCCGCATACTGCCTACTTCAACAATCCCGAAGTGCTCTACATCAACGCGTTTTTTATGGCCAAGGCCGCCTACCCCCAAAGGTATGCCAGCCTTGACCCCGAAGCGATTGCCGATGAAATATTCATTCTTTTCAACGGTTGTCCTCTTTATGAAGACATGGCGCGCGTCACCGGCAGGCCGGGCAGGCTGCAACTGACAGCGCAAGGGCTGGACTATGCCCGGTAAAGAGTCGCACGACGACGAAATCTGCGCCGCGGCGCAGCCTCACGCTCACTGCGGCAACCCGGACGAGTACCGCAGCAAGGGCACAGAAAAACGGCACTGCTGTTCCCTGCCGTGGGACAGCCCTTTTGTGCGCGCCTGCACAGCGGCTGCACTGCTGGCCGTTGCCGTACTGCTGGGGCTGACGGGCATGAAGCTTGGGGCAGTTTCACGTTCGTGGGCCGACATATGTTCGGCCCTTTTCAGCTCTTCCGGCGATGAGTCCCTACGTTATTTTGTGCTCCATCTGCGCCTGCCCAAAGTTTGCGCCGCCCTGACTGTGGGTGCATCGCTGGCTCTTGCCGGAACCATGCTGCAAAACGTGCTCAACAATCCGCTGGCTTCGTCCTTTACTCTCGGCCTTTCACAGGGGGCCGCCTTTGGAGCCAGCTTTTCCATGATCATCCTGCCCGTTGCGGGCGGCCTGGCCGGGCTGAGCATTGTCGCCGTGGGCGCACTGGCCGGGTCCCTCGCGGCAGCCCTGCTTATACTGGCTTTCAGCATGGTGCGGGGCATGGGGCCGCAGGGCCTCATACTCGCGGGGGTGGCATTGTCGACCCTTTTCGGGGCCGCCACCATGTCGTTACAGTATTTTGCCACTGACAGTCAGGTGGCGGCGACCGTATTCTGGAGCTTTGGCGACCTGAGCAGAGGAAGCTGGCGCGAGGTTGCGCTGGTAAGCTTTGTGCTACTGGCGGGGCTTGTCTTTTCCCTGCGGCACAATCTTGATTACGACACGCTGCGATGGGGCGATGCCCAGGCCACTGCCCTGGGTGTGCCTGTGCTGCGCCTGCGCTGCGCAACCCTGTTCATGGCCTCCCTTATGGCCGCTTTTGCCACCGCCTTTTACGGCGTCATCGGCTTTGTGGGCCTGGTGGCTCCTCACATGGTCCGCCTGACATTTCCCCATGCCGGGCATTTTTTTCTGCTGGGCGGCTCTGCCCTGTTTGGCGCATGCTTTTTACTGGCGGCCGATCTTGTAGCCCAGACCATCATATACCCCGCCCTGTTGCCCATAGGCATTGTCTGCGCCTTTACCGGAGTTCCGGTTTTTTTATGCATCCTTTTCAGGGGGGCCAAAGCGCATGCTTGAGGCCGAAAACATTTCTCTTGTGGCGCGGTCCGGCAAAACCATCCTTGACGGCATCTCCTTTCGCCTTGAGCCGGGACGCTGCATGGCCCTCATCGGTCCCAACGGCGCAGGCAAAAGCACGCTTATACGGATTGTGGCCGGGCTTGACCGGCCCACATCCGGGCGCGTGCTTCACCAGGGGCAGGACCTTTCCAGCCTGAACCGCCGCCAGCGCGCGCAGATTGTGGCCTACCTGCCGCAGGTTGCCCATCCCGTGCCGTGCAACGTTTTTGATGCCGTACTTTTGGGGCGCCGATCCCGCATGGGCTGGCGGCCCGGCAAGGATGACCGCCTGAAAACACAGGCCATTCTTGAAGAACTGAACCTTGCCCACATGCAAAAACAATGCGTCACCAGCCTCAGCGGCGGCGAATTGCAAAAAACGCTTATTGCCCGCGCGCTTGCGCAGGAAGCCCCGGTACTGCTGCTGGATGAGCCCGTCAACCATCTGGATATCCGCAATCAGGTCGACATACTTGAAACCATTACAAAACTCGCCATAAATCGACGCATGTGTGTCCTCATTGTTCTGCACCATCTGAGTTACGCCCTGCGCTATGCGCAAGACGCCATGCTGCTGCACCAAGGACGTTCGGCGTACCAGGGGCCGACACCGGCCCTGAACGAGCACGATCTGAGCCGGGTTTACGGCATTCCAGTCCGCCTGCAACACATCGACGGGCAGCCCCACGTGCTTTTTTAAAACGGACTTCGGGTTTTATCTTTACTCTGCGTCGGGATGGATAATGTCATGTTTGGAGAGTTATAACCGCCCGAGGGCGCAAATTTTCGCGCCGCGCATCATCCCACAACAACTATTTTTTATTATTTTAAATAATAATAACAACATAATTGTAACACCACACAAATACGCTACGGCGGCCCCATGTGTGTAACGGCAGCGCCTACCGTAAAACTGCCCCGCGTGCTCCGTATCTACCTAAGCACATTAAATATAACCCATTTAATTTCATCCATAAAATATGCTTGCGCGGCTATGGCCGCGGTGATATTTTGCGCGGCACGGAGGTCCTATGGACGTGCCCTTGCTCTATGAGATCGTAACCATTTTTCTGCTCTCCATCTTTGTCACCGTTACCTGCAATAAAATAAAACTGCCCGCCACTGTTGGCTTTCTGCTTACAGGTGTTTTGTGCGGCCCTTCCCTGCTCGGCATAGTCAGTGACCGCGAAGCCATTGATCATGTGGCTGAAATCGGCGTAGCCATGCTGCTTTTTACCATCGGCATGGAGCTTTCCGGCGAGGCGCTCAACCGCCTGAAACGTCCGGTATTTCTGGGAGGCAGCCTACAGATCGGCCTTACCGTGCTGGCCGTTATGGGTCTGGCCCTGCTGGGCGGCTACTCCTATCAGCAGGGGGTGTTTATGGGCTGCCTGGTGGCCCTTTCGTCCTCGGCTATCGTGCTGCGCATCATGCAGGAGCGTGGCTCCACCAATACGCCCACAGGGAGGCTGTCGCTCGCTATTCTGGTCTTTCAGGACATTATGGTGGCCCCCATGCTGCTGTGTGTACCCCTGCTTTCCGGCACTCTTGACCTTTCGCTGGAAAGCGCCTTTTTTTCCACGCTGTGGGTGGTGCTGGCTCTTGGGGGCGTGCTCCTTTTCGCGCGCTTCGGCCTCGACCGCCTCATGGAGGCCGTGGTACGCACGCGCACCAGAGAAATCCTGCTGCTGACCACGCTGGGGCTGTGCCTCGGCATGGCCTTGCTGACCAACACTCTGGGCCTTTCCCTTTCACTGGGTGCATTCATGGCCGGGCTGCTGCTGGCCCGCTCCCAGTACAGCATGAGCGTCATTGCGGGTATTTTGCCCTATCGTGACGTATTTATGAGTCTTTTTTTCATTTCCGTAGGCATGATGCTCAATGTGGATTTTTTCGGAAAACACTTTTTTTCCATCATCGGGCTTACTGCCTTGTTTATTGTGATCAAAAGTCTGCTCACGCTGCCCGCGGTACTTGTCCAGGGCTATCCCCTGCGCGCGGCCATCATCACGTCCCTTTCCCTTGCCCAGGTGGGTGAGTTTGCCTTTGTGCTGGCAGCCTCCGGCCTGAGCGCCGGGCTTTTTGACATGGATGCCTATCAGAATTTTCTGGACGTGAGCGTGCTGACCATGATGCTTACACCCGGGCTTATGGCCATTGCCCCGCGTCTGGCAGACCGCTTTACCGGGCAGCGCAACAACGAACAGCAGGAAGAATCCGGGCAGCAGGAAGGGGAAAAACGCCTGGAAGACCATCTGATCATCGTTGGCTTCGGCATCAGCGGCAAACACCTGGCCCATGTGGCCAAAGAGTCGGGCATTGAATACACCATTCTGGAAATGAACCCCGAAACCGTGAGCCGCTACCGCCATAAAGAACCCATCGCGCACGGCGACGCCTCGCAACCCGTGGTTCTGGAGCATCTGGGCGTTACCCGGGCGCGGGTGCTGGTGATTGTCATTTCCGATCCCTCGGCTGTACGGGCCATTACCATCGAAGCGCGGCGCTTCAACCCCAACCTGCACATCATCGCGCGCACCCGCTTTGTTACCGAGGTGGCGGCCCTGCGCAGACTGGGAGCAGACGAGGTTATCGCGGAAGAATTTGAAACTTCTATTGAAGTTTTCACCAGAGTACTGAGCCAGTACCTTGTACCCAGGCAGGATATAGACACGTTTGCCGCCCGGATCAGACAGGAAAACTACCGTATGATACGCCTCATGAGTTCCGCGGTGGATTCGCTGGACAGCATTGTAAACCGCCTGCCCGACATGGGCGTACAGACCATGCGCCTTGGCGGGGCCTCTCCCCTGTGCGGCCGCAGTCTGGCGCAAACAGAATTGCGCCGCCGCCACGGGGTTACCGTTATTGCCATACTGCGGGAAGGGGTAACCCATGCCTCGCCGGGCGCGGACGAAATCTTTGAACCCGGTGACATCGTTTATCTTTTCGGCAAAACAGACAAGATTATTGCCATAACTCCCCTATTTTCCGGGCCTGTGCGCGAAAACGCCAGGGACGGCAAGGGGGGGATGCCGCAGCCGGCCCGGCCGACAGCTTGAATAGAGAATATTTGCCTCCTGGAATGGCCGTTGGCTTATGACCGGGGGCTGTCGTAATCCCACGCCGAAGTATTTGCGCGGCAACATGCCGCCACACCCGGTCTCCTTGTCAGGAAAGCTTGCGCATTTTTCTGTAGCCGTCTAGGATGGCAGACTGCCGGTGGAGAAAATCCGCCGGCTCTCTGTCATCTCACCTTTCGGGGACCATATGCAGGATCATAAAGAACTGCGCACCCAGCTTGAGCGGGCGCGGCGCATTGCCATTGTCGGAGCTAAAGATAAACCCGGCCAGCCTGTTGACCGTGTCGGCCGCTATCTCATGGATAAAGGCTACGAAATTTATCCTGTACACCCGGTACGCCAGACGGTATGGGGGCTTACAGCCTATCCCGATCTTGCGTCCCTGCCCGGCCCCGTGGACATCGTGAACCTGTTTCGCGCTCCCCAATACTGCCCGGATCACGCGCGCGAGGTACTGGCCCTGCCTTGGCGGCCCGCTGTTTTCTGGATGCAGCAAGGCATCCGCTCGCCCGAAGCCCGTGTGCTTTTGACCGCTCTTGACATTACCGTGATAGAAGACGCCTGCATCATGGTCGAGCATGCCCGCCTTTTGCCCAACGCCGCAACTATTCAAGGATAATTCATGTCTGTTTCATCGGATACGGTTTTCGACTGCCGCATGTGCGGTCACTGCTGCGAAGGAGTCGGCGGAATTGTGGTCAGCCCCACTGACCTTACACGCCTGGCCGCGCACATGGGGCTTGCCCCCGAAGCCGTTATAGAAGGGTATTGCTACTACGTGGGCGGCAAATTGAAAATTCGCAGCGGTGCAGACGGCTATTGCGTTTTCTTCCAGCAGGGGAAAGGCTGCGGCGTACACGAAGGCAAGCCTGCCATCTGCCGTGCCTGGCCCTTTTTTCGCGGTAATATTGAAGACCCTGCAAGCCTTGCCATGGCTAAAGAATTTTGTCCGGGTATCAACCTGGATGCTTCCCACGCGGCCTTTGAACGACAGGGCCGCCAGTATCTGCGCGAGCACGGCCTGCTTGCCAGCGATTGCAGTTGCGAAGCCAACGCCCTTATCCTTAAATAAAAAGACATCATGCGACGCCGCTCCCGCCAGATATCCCTCAAGGAATGCTACGAAATTCTCAAGCTTGAGAAGAACGCTGACCTTGCCGCCGTAAAAAGGGCTTACCGCCGACGCGCCTTTGAGCTGCACCCTGACCTGAATCCCGGCAATGCCGAAGCCAGCCGGGATTTTCAGATGCTCAACGAAGCCTATGTGGCGCTCTCAGGCATTCTCAAGCACGAAGATGGCATCAGGGCCACCTCTGAAGCGCGAAAGGCGGCACAAAAAGCCAAAAAAAACGCCGCCCAGGGTGATGGCTCCGACAAAAAACCCGGCCCCGCCGCAGATGCCGGCCAAACTGAAGACAAGGCTCCTCCCCCACCCGACGGAACTGGCGGAGCTGAAGCAGCAGGTCAGCAGCAGGCAAAAACAGCGGGGGCAGACGCGGGCTCGCAGACAGAACAACAAAAGAAAAAGCAACAAAACGAAGAAACCACCGGTTCTGAAGAAAATGCCACAGACCGTAACGGCACGGCAGGCGCGGCCTATGCCGAGCAGGACGTACTGCGCGACCTGCTTAACGACCCTTTTGCCCGCCGTGTTTTTGAAGATATTTATAGCGAACTGAACCGGCAACATGCCGAAAAGCCCCAGCAGGAAACAGCCGAAGCCCATACGGCGGAATCCGCCCCGCAAAGCAGGGCCAGGCCAAAGGCCGCGCAGAAAGAGAAGAGAAGCACTCCACTGCATAAAAGCAACCTGGCCTGGGGTACGACCAAATGGTCATCTGATATGACAAAGGGCGTCACCGGTATGGTCAGGGGCTGGCTGCGCCGGCAGATCGACGAAGAGCAAAGTCTTACCCTGCCCGCTGCCAACCTTGCGCCGGGCTGCCGGGTGCGCCTGCAGATACGCCAGGGAATTCAGGCAGAACTTAAAACGGTTGAAATAACCCTGCCTCCTGACTTTACCGTGGGCAAACCCATACGCCTGCGCGGATTGGGCAAGCGCATCGGCCCCTGGCAAGGGGATCTCTATCTTACCCTATATACCGAATAGGCCATGCCCGCCCGCTGCGGGGCAGGCATGCCGCAGCCGTCCGACAGCACAACGGCTAACAGCGCTGCTTTATTACCAATAAATAGAAAAATATTTCTGCGCGCAACCTTTCAAGGCGAAAACATTTCACAACCCATCAATTTTACGGCACAAAAGATTGTGAAAAAACTTATTTGACAATCTTTGTATTAAACAGTTACTACTCTGATCAGCATACCAGGTACTTCACATTGGGTATTCATAAAGCGAATGATGACCATGAGAGAGCTTGCTGCTGGACAGCACGCCGAAGGGGCAAGAGCGATCGAAACTCTCAGGCAAAAGGATCATGGTCGGACGCACTCTGAAGTTGGCGCACGCTGATGACAGAAGTTGAACCTCTGCGACGAGGTGACTGTCATGGCGTGTTTTTATTTGCCATCGGCCCCAGTATTGGCGGCCCTTCAGCACAAGAGCCACAACTGACCGTGCAAGACGGCCCCGCAGGTACTGCGGGCAACGAACTGCCGTAGCGGCTTTACTCCGCTTCTGCGTGTTCGCGCTAATTTCTCCCGCCTTTCTTGTTCCGCCGCAAAATCAAAAACAGACGCATCCCCGCCCTACATATACGCGCCTCTACCAGGACAGCCCTGCTCCCCCGGCATCAGCCTTTATCGCGCCAGTATTGTTTATTTCCATCCAGTAAAAACACCTTTTCTGCTGCCTGCCTTTTACCCGACAGCACACTCTACCTCAGAACGACTTGCCGCGATTGGCAACAAAGTTTTACCGCGTACTCCGGCACGCGGCCTTTCACCGTTTCCGCGCGCATGCGCGCACGCCATGCTGCCCGGAGCAAGCGCGGCAAAAACCGCACCTTCCAGCCGAGGCATTACCTTACCCGGCTCACGCCCTTCCGGGCTTTTCAGCATAAAAAATTCATACAACAACGGATGCCCATTGTTTTCACGGCTCATGGCAGCGCTGCTTTTTTGCACGGCTGCCCAGACTTTTCACCCTTTGCTGTCAGCAGGTCGTTATTTGACCCGAAACCGAGTTAATTGTAACTGACGCACCGGCTCCCCCCGCTGATGCGTAAGGAGGACACCAGACAGGCCACGCGCGGACAGGCCGTACAGGCCAATTCCGCACCAGAAAACAGACATTGCTTTTTTTGTGCGGGGCAAGAATGCAAACGCCCCACAGCACCAACAAAAAACAGGGAGCACGTACCATGAGTGACAAGCCCACCCCCCCCGTGGGACAGGAAGATCCTCACACTCTCAAACGCGGTCTCAGCCAAAGACACATCCAGCTTATTGCCATCGGCGGCGCCATCGGTACAGGCCTTTTCATGGGTTCCGGCAAAACCATCAGCCTTGCCGGGCCTTCCATCATCTTTGTCTACGCAATCATCGGCGCCTTCCTGTACCTTGTCATGCGAGCCATGGGAGAACTGCTTCTCTCAAACCTCAAGTACAAATCCTTCACTGACATGGCGGAGGATATCATTGGTCCCTGGGCCGGATTTTTTGTAGGCTGGACCTACTGGTTCTGCTGGATTGTTACTGGCACGGCAGACGTTATCGCCATTGCCTCTTACTTTCACTTCTGGTTCCCCACACTTTCCGTATGGATACCATCCATTCTCTTCGTGCTGCTGATCATGGCACTCAACCTTGTTTCGGTGCACCTTTTCGGCGAAATGGAATTCTGGTTCGCCTCCATCAAAATTGTGGCCATCATGGCCATTATTTGCGCTGGAGCGGTCATGGTCATTACCGGCTTTACCTCATCCATATCGGGTGACGTGGCCGCAGTATCCAACCTGTGGGATCATGGAGGATGGTTCCCCAAGGGGATATTCGGCTTCTTTGCGGGCTTTCAGATAGCCATGTTCGCCTTTGTGGGCATTGAGCTTATCGGAACCACAGCGGCGGAAGCCAAAGACCCTGAAGTCAACCTGCCCAAGGCCATCAACACCATTCCCTTCCGTATCGTGTTCTTCTACGTGTTCGCCCTGGTGGCCATCATGTGCATCACGCCCTGGTCCGCCATTGACCCCGAAACAAGCCCGTTCGTCCACACCTTCGTGGCCGTGGGCATCCCCGCCGCAGCCAGTATCGTCAACTTCGTGGTGCTGACCTCGGCGGCCTCTTCCGCCAACAGCGGCATCTACTCCACCAGCCGCATGCTGTACGGCCTGTCGCTGGCCGGGGTAGCCCCCAAATCTTTCGGCAAGCTTTCTTCACACCGGGTTCCTGCCAACGGCCTGCTGTTCTCGTGCCTCTGCCTGCTGCTCGGTGCGTCCATGCTCATTATCATGCCCACCATTATGGCGGCCTTTACCGTCATGACAACCATCTCCGCCATCTGCTTCATCTTCGTGTGGTCCATGATTCTTGTGTCGTACTACGTCTATCGCAAGAAGCACCCCGAGCGTCATGCGGCCTCCAAGTTCAAGCTGCCTGGCGGCGTATTCTCCTGCTGGATATGCTGGATATTCTTCGCCATCGTGCTCGTTCTGCTGACCTTTGAAGCTGATACACGCACGGCCATGCTTACCACGCCCCTGTGGTTCATACTCCTCGGCATCAGCTACTTCTTCAGCCACAAGAACCACGTCAGCAAGCGTCAGAACGGTACCAACACCTAACAGTTCTTTGACAAACCTCATACAACAAAAGGCCCGGAAATACCGGGCCTTTTGTTGTATGATTTACAGCGGTGGCAGGTCATGCATCCGGCAGGGGATCATCCGCAATACTGAAGGACATGCCGCCATCCTTCTGTTCCACGATATAACGCAAGCGTTCCTGCACCCTGTTATGGGCGTCAAAAGTCAGGACCACCGGACTGCGCTCAGGAATATCTCCCGGTCCGGCCACATATTCAAAAGCGCTGATGATAACCTCATCCCCTTTCTGGCATGTACGCGCGGCCGCACCGTTGAGAATGCAGCAGCGCGACCCGGCTTCGCCGTAAATGACATAGGTAGAAATGCGCTGCCCGCTGTGCTTGTTCCAGATATAAACGAACTCCAGCGGCATGATGCCAGCCAGCCCGCATATTTCCGGATCAAGGGTGATAGAGCCGTGATAGTCCAGCACGCATTCCGTTACGCGAATGCCGTGCAACTTGGCGCGTAAAATCTTCAGCATCTTTTTCTCTCTTTCGAAACGTGCCGCACGGGCTTGCGCACGACGGAACAGATTGCCGCCTCCGGCACGGGCTGCTTTTACAGGCGTGCATCGGCACAGCCTGCACACACCTTTGGCTTTCCGGGGCGAATCAACATACATAAAATGAAAAAGGCCGCATAAGCGGCCTTGAACCTACGGATTCCACGAACAAAGATCAATACGCCTTGATGTACTCATCCAGATTTTCAGCCGAACAGTTGCGGCTGACCCAAAAAGCCGACGCCCATACCATAAGGGCTGTAGCCTGCGTATCGTCCAGACTTTTTATTTTTGATTCAAGGCTTGATTTGCTGGCCCCGTGGCGCAGATGCACACCGTTGACATCGCAAGCGTCAGAAACACGCAAGATGAGGTACGAAAGGCGCGTGTGATCGGGCATGAGCTTCATATCTTTGTGAGCCTCAACAATGGTCTTCAGTTCCGGCCCGCTGAATATATGCTTTATGCCCGTAATGGCCCGGAAAAACGTGTCCACAGCCCAAGGCAGGATAAACTCCGCGCCAGCGCTCTTGGTACGAAAATAATCCTTGAGCCAGCGTTCCTGTTCTTCATTGATGCGTGCTGCGACTTGCGGCATGATGCCCCCGGGAAAAGACTATACTTTTATGTTCCGTCCGGCAGGCAGAGCAGCCGAACCTTGTTTTACACCATGTTCTATAAAGCGCTACATCAATTAAAGCAGATTTTCAAGATAAAATCTAGACTTATTTTCAAAAACATTTTAGGCAGTTCCGTCACGCGCGCATGCCTGTGCGCAGCTTGCGCAAATTTACGCTCCGGCGTACCGCACCGGTCATGCTTTTTTAAGGACACTTATGACACCGCCCCCCGCCAGAACGCACGGCACTGCCGGCCAGCCCCACTCCGGAACGGCCGAAGGGAGCAACGCGAACGCCGCGGCCGCGCTTAAAGGCCGCCGTGCCGCCCTGGCCCGCGCGCATGCCGCCACCCTGCTCTTCGGCGCATCGGGCATTTTTGGCAAACTCTGCCAATGCTCCGCCCCCATGCTTGTTTGCGGGCGCGCCATCTTTGCCGTAGCGGCACTCACCCTTGCGGGACTTGGAAAAAAGCAACCCCCCTGGCGCGGGCTGCATGCTTATGACCTGGTGGCGCTTACTGTAAGCGGCACACTGCTTGCCGCACATTTTGTAATGTTTTTCATGGGCATACAAATTGGCGGTGTGGCCGTAGGCACGCTTGGCTTTGCCTGTTTTCCGGCATTTACTGCCCTGATCGAAAGTCTCATATACCGTGAGCGCCCCAGCCTCGCCGAAGTGCGCGGTCTTGGCATGGTAACGCTGGGTCTTGTCTGTACAACCCCATCTTTTTCATTTGCTCATGAAGGCACGGTCGGCCTGCTGCTGGGCGTAGCATCCGGCCTGGCTTACGCTCTGGTGACCGTGGGCAACCGGCGCTTTGCCGGTCATCTTCCGGGGCTGCAAACCACATGGTGGCAAAATGTGGTTACGGCTGTTGTTCTCTTGCCCTTTGTCTGGCAACAGTTCAGCACGGTAAGCGCATTGGACTGGCTGTGGATCGCCAGCCTGGGCCTTCTGTGCTCCGCCCTGGCATACGTTCTTTTCATCAACAGCCTTACTGTGCTCAAGGCGCGGCAGGCAGCCCTTATCATCACGCTGGAACCGGTTTACGCCATTGCGGCGGCCTGGCTGGTTCTGGGCGATGCGCCGGGTGTGCGTGTTGTCCTCGGCGGCGGGCTTATCCTTGGCGCGGTTTTTCTGGCAAACCGGCGGTAAACGCCGTCACAGGGCCGCCCGGACTTTCCTTCTCGACGGAAAGACGGTGGTTTGGCATGATTGTAGCCCGGCAGCCAGCACTATAGGCTTCTCTAGCCGTCTGTAACAAAAATAGACTGGCCATATAAATATGCAGCCGCTGCCGGGCGCTTTCAGCCAGCGCGGCGAGCGCGCTGTGCCACGCTGCTTTTCCGGCACGTCTTTTCTTCAGGAAGTACGGGCGGACGTGCAAGAACGGCAGCCATACAGCAGTATCCAGGCTGCGGCCCGGGCCGCAACCCATGTGGTGATATACCGGAGCCAAACGGCCCGGTGCGAAAACACGAGAATATTCATGCAGCATCTGCGTCAGGTCAAAGCCTCCGCCGGGTCCGGAAAAACCTATGAATTAACACGCTGTTTTTTACAGCGCCTTGTGGCTTGCGGCGCTCCCGGCGCGGCGGCCTCACCGGCCTGCGCCCTGAGCAGCAGCGGCCCCTGCGGCTGGGGCGACATACTGGCTGTCACGTTTACCAATGCCGCCGCCACCGAAATGCGCGAACGCGTCATCCGGCAGCTTAAAAGCGCGGCCCTGGGACAGCCCATGCAAGGGTTGGAGCTTGATTCTGCTTCAGCCGGACGCTGGGTGGATGCCATCATGCGCGATATGAGCGCGCTGAACATACGCACCATCGACAGTCTGCTGCACCTTATCGTGCGCGCCGCCGCTCTGGACCTTCGCCTGCATCCGGACTTTCAGCCCGTCTTCGCCACCGAAGAAGCGCTTACGCCCTATCTGGACCTCCTGCTGGAAAAAGCCTGGCAAGGGGATGAAAATATGCGCGGCCTTTTGCGGCAGGTTTGCCGGGCCATGGTTCACCACGGGCAAAGCAAGGGGTTTCTGGCAGGCGAAAAGCTGCTGCACCAGTTGCGCCCGCTTCTGGACAGCGCCCTGCTGGGCCGATACGGAGAACTCTCTTCTTATGAAGAGCTTGAGCAGAAGCTGATTGCTCTCAGCCGGGCCGCCAGACAGGCTGCCGACAACTTGCTGCGGGCAGCCGCAGCCGCGCGGCTGCCCTGGCTTGCCAATGCGGAAAAAGCCGTCATTGCCTGGGCTGGTGGAGAACATAAGCATTCGGCTTTTTTAACCAAAGACACCGCGGTCCAGCTTTTTAAAAAAGGCGCTGCTGCCGGCCCCGAAGTGGAGCACGCCTATACTGCTTTTTCTCTGGCGGCCCAGGCCTGCATGCAGGACGGGCAACTTTTGCGGCAGGCCCTGCGCCTTGAGCCGTCCATACGCATGGCGCGTATTCTGGCGGACGCCTTCCTGCATAATCAGGAACAGGAAGGCACGCTCCCCGGCCTGCTTGTTCCTCATATGGCGCATGAAGTGCTGTCCGGCGCTCACGGTGTGCCGGAAACGCTCTGTCGCCTTGGCGCGCGCCTTACCCACTACCTTGTGGACGAGTTTCAGGATACCAGCCAGGAGCAGTGGCGGGCGCTGCGCCCCCTGGTGGAAGAAGCTCTGTCACGTGGGGGGTCCCTCACCTGGGTGGGTGATGTAAAGCAATCTATCTATGGCTGGCGGGACGGCGACCCGGAACTTTTTGACGGCATCCTTGAAGACAGGGGGCTTGCCGCCGTGGCCGCCACCACGGCCCGCGACAGCCTGCCGTTCAACTGGCGCAGCCGCCGTCAGGTGGTTGAGCATAACAATGCCCTTTTTTCCCTTCTGGAGCAGGCGGAGACGGCTAGGGCCGTCATGAGCGCCCTTCTGCCGGGCGACATGCCTGGCGACCTGACTGCGGAAATAATGGACGCCTCTGTAACAAGCCTGCTCGGCGCTTTTGCCGGAACCCGGCAGGAATGCCCGGAGCACACACCTGACGGGGGCCTTGTGCAGGTGGAAGATATTGCGGCGGATTCCTCTGAAATGCTGCGCGAAGCCGTTTTTGACCGCCTGGGCCGCATCCTGCTTGATGATGTGGCCCCACAGCGCCCCTGGTCGGACGTGCTCGTGCTGGTACGCAGCAATGACGGAGCGGCCCGCATTGCGGACCATCTGGTACGGCTGGGCATTCCGGTCATTACTGAAAACAGCCTGCTGCTCTCGGCCCATCCCCTCATTGTCCAGACCGTGGCCCTGCTGGCCTTTCTTGACAGCCCCGATGACAATATCGCCCTGCTGACCGTCCTTACCGGAGAGATTTTTCACGGCCATCCCGAAGCTGCCGAGCTTGCGCATACCGACTTGCACGGCTGGTGCGCCCGTCAGAAAAAAGGCTTTCTGTACCAGAGTTTTCGCCAGCGCTGGCCGCATGTATGGCAGAGCCTGCTGGCGCCTTTTTTCAGCCAGTCCGGCCTGATGACGCCCTACGACACTGTGCTTGAATGGTATGCGCGTCTTCAGGTGGAACAGCGCTTTCCCGAGGCGGCAACCTTTTTACGCCGCTTTATGGAAGTGCTGCACAGCGCTGAAGAAAAAGGACTTGCGACGCTCTCCACCTTTCTGGAGCACTGGAATGCCAAAAGCCAGGAAGAAAAGGTTCCCATGCCGGAAAACATGAACGCCGTGCGGGTCATGACCGTGCACAAATCCAAGGGGCTTGAGGCTCCGGTGGTTTTCGTCCCCTTTACCGCGCTGAACATTTCCGCCTCGGACAAGCCCCTGCGTACGGAACGCCAGGGGCTGAGCATGATGGTGCGCAACCAGAAAGCGCTGGGCCGCCCCTACTATGAAGATCTGGCCCGTCAGGCCAGAGAGAGCCTGAACCTGCTCTACGTTGCCTTTACCCGTGCAAGAGACGCCCTGTATGTTTTTCGCACTTCGGCCAAAAGACAGTCACCGGTACTTGCGGGGCTGGATATTCTCTGGGAACGCGCCGGGCTACAGCCTCCCTATGCCCTGGGCAGCCTGCCCCCGTCCGCTGACGCGCCACAGGGCAGCCACGCGCATGCGGCTATGGATACGGATATAAGCGCAGACTGCACATTGCCAGCCAGCCCCGTCTGCGGCCACACGGCAGGCCCGGGCATATCCCCGACGGACGGCATGCAGCAAGCGGACGGCACAGCCGATGCGCCGGGGATGTTACCCGCTGCCGCGCCTGCCTCCGCCCACACCCCCTCCATTGGTGCAGATCAGGAATACGGCGCTTCTTCCCCGGAACATACGGCGGATGATGCTGAAGACTGGCGCCCCATGCAGTGGCTGCCACGCCTGAAGATTTTTCGCAATCCCATGGCCGCTTTTGATTTTCAACCTGAAGACAGGGGCAACCTGCTGCATTTCTGCCTGGAACACCTGCGCCTTACCGGCAGCCTGCGTGAAGACGCCCAGGCGGCCCTGAACTTCGGCCTGCGGCATTACCCGTTGCCAGTTCCCGATGATGCGGCCCTGCGCCACGGCGCATTTGAAGCGTTGTACTGGTTTGCAAGCCAGCCGCAGAGCGCGCGCTGGCTCGCCAACGGCTGGCCCGAGCATTCCATAATGACCGCCCAGGGGCAGCTTTTGCGCATGGACCTGCTGGTCCACGAACCCTGGGGACTGCTGGTCATTGATTATAAAAGCGGGCAATCCGAAGCCGCGCATGTGGAGCAGGTACGCAAATATCTTGGTGGTCTGCTTCTGGGGCGCGAAAATACCAATACCCCCGTCATGGGCCTGCTGGTGTATCTTGACCAGCGCCGTTTTCGCCTGGTGACGCCGGACGGCGCGTCGGAACTGACCCCTCACTGCGACGGTCTTTTGCCCGCAGAGGATTATTTCCATGAGTAGTTCGCCTTTTTTGATTTTTCCCTGGCAGCGCCCCTTTCTGCCTGCCCTCAAGGAGCATCTGTACGAAATCACGGGCGGATGCCCCGGTTCCGCCCTGATTATTGTGCCGCACAACCGCCCCTGGCGGTATATGGCGCAACTCTACGCCGCAGATGGCTATACGGGCCTGTTGCCCAAGGTTCTGCCCCTGGCCGATGCTGTGGGCATCTGGCGGTCCTCAGGCAGCGCCGCCCCCCTGCACACAGCCAATACGCTGGACCGCGTTGCCCTGCTGCATGCCTGTGTCAACACACTGTCGCGCGATGACGAAACGCTTGCCGCCCGTTTTGCCCGTATGGACATGGCCCTCTTTCTGCCCTGGGGGCTGCGCCTGGCTGCCCTGCTGGAAGAAATGTACGGGCAGATGGTGGAAATCAGGGATCTTGCCCATGTTGAGGATGAAGTAGCCGCGCCTGCGGCCGCCCTGCTGGGCGCTCTTGGCCGCATCAGCCACGTTTATGAATCCGCCCTGCTGGAAAAAAACTGGACGACGCCCGGCCTTGACCTTCTCAACCTGGCGCGCGGCGATGCCCCCATCCCTCCGCTGCTGCGCCCCCAGGATGGCCGTCCCGTACTGGTGGCGGGCTTTTATCTGCTCACGGGCGGCGAAGACCATTTGCTGCGCCGCCTTTGGCAGGCCGGGGCGGGCATCTGCCTGCATGGCGATCCGGCCCTTGCTGAAAACGGCCGCCCGCACTGGGCCTGTGAGGAGCTTGCCACGTGGATGCGCCGCTGGAAAGCACGGGCGAACGCCGCCCTGCAACTTGATGAAGATGAAAAAAATCATCGTCCCGAATACCGTTTTTTTGCAGGTTATGACTGTCATTCACAGCTTGCCGCCCTGCGCCGCGACCTGAAACACGCCGACGAGACTGCCCGCGGGACGGAAAAGAGCACAGGCACTGAAAACAACGGCAGCTCCAGCCCTGTGGAATCTGCGCATTCCACGGCCATTGTGCTTACGGACAGCTCTTTGCTCATGCCGGTGCTGCACCATCTGCCGCATAAAGACGTCAACGTGTCCATGGGCTATCCGCTGGAGCGGTCCCCGCTGAACCGCCTGCTGGATGGCCTGCTGCGCCTGCAGGCTACCAGAAGCGATGAAGGCCGCTACTACTGGCGTCATCTTTTGCAGTGCCTGCGCCATCCATACGTAAACATGCTGCGTACCCGCGATGCGTACGGGCAGCCCCTGCTGCTGCGCGACGCCCTGCGGCCGCTGGAGCGCATCATCCGCGAGGGAACCCGCTTTGTGGACCTGGATGAGGTTATTCTGGAGTGTCGGGGGCAGTTGCCCGAAGCACTGGCCCACCTGCTTGAAGAAACACTGGATGCTCTTGTGCGCGCGCCAGCCGGGGCCGTAACCACAGAAGACATGGCCCGTGTGCTGCATGGTCTGTGCTCCTTCCTGCGCTGTCGGGGCGACGATCTGTGGAAGCACTTTCCCCTGGACGCCGAGGCCATGTACCGGCTCATGCGCCAGACCGTGCCTGTTCTGCGTGAAAACCTGCTGGCCCGCACGCCCTTTCCCCTGACCACCCTGCACGGCATGACCCGCGAGGTTCTCGGGCAGGAGCGCGTGCCTTTTGAGGCCGATCCTCTCACGGGGTTGCAGGTTCTCGGCATGCTTGAAACGCGCTTGCTGCATTTCGGGCGTGTATTCATCGTGGACGCCACGGACGACAGGCTGCCCGGCAATCCCGCGCAGGATCCTCTTTTGCCGGATTCTTTGCGGCAGGTTCTGGGCCTGCCCGATTCCCGCCGCCGCGAAAGGGCCGCCGCGCACACCCTTTACCGCCTGTGTGCCGGAGCGCAGGAAGTTTCTTTTTTCTGGCAGGAGGGCATCAGCCGTTCAAGCCTTTTTGACGGCAAAAAAAGCCGCAGCCGTTTTGTGGAGCAGTTGCTTTGGCAGGAAGAACAGGCCCGCGGGGCCGTGCTTGCCCCCGGTGAGCCGCCGCTGGAAACCGCCGCATGCGAAGTTCGCGCCGCAGCATCGGAGGAAAAACAGCTTGAGCGCAGCGCCGACATGAATGATGCGCTGGCGCGTTTGTTGCGCGAGCCGCTGTCCGCCACCAGACTGGACGTTTACCTTCAGTGCCCCCTGCGTTTTGCATGGCAGTATCTGTGCGGGCTGCGCCCCCCCAAGGAAATCAATGAGGGAGATGATCCCGCCGCCGTGGGAACCTGCATTCATGACACGCTCAAGGCCCTTTACGAACCGTATCTGAATAAAACGGTACGGTCCGGCGATATCTCTGCCGAAACGGTCCGCGCCCGTTTTTATGAACAGCTTGAGGCGCACGGCCTGCGCAAACTGCTGCCCGCCGACAGTTGCCTGATGCTGGAAGAAGCCGCGCCCATGCGGCTTATGCGCTTTCTTGAAAACCAGCCCGCCAACGTGACCATCATGGCACTGGAAAAAGAACTCAAGGTCCCCCTGCGGCTGGCAGGGCGCGATTATGCTTTTGTGGGCGCAATGGACCGCGTGGACAAGCGTGACGGGCTGTTCTACGTGCTGGACTACAAAACCGGCGGCATTAAAAAACTTGATGGCAGCCTGTGGACAGACCTGGCCTTTTTTTCCCGTGCCGGTCAACTGTGCGACACCCTGACCCCTGCGCAAGAAGCCGGTGAAAGCCACCTGCAACAACTGGAAGAGCTCTTCAGCCAACTGCGGGAACGCCTGCCGAGCTTACAGCTTCCCTGCTATCTGGCCATGGCACAGGCCAGCGGCATGACTCCTCTGAGCGATGCGGCCCTGGTGGAGCTGCGCGATGACGGCAGGGAGCATCCCCTGTTCGGCGGCCTTGTGGACGAAGACCTTGATGCGGCTCTTGGCTTTTGCCGCACAGCACTGGCTCTGCCCCTGCTGCATATGGAATATTCGCCCTGCTTTGCGGCACGCCCGGACAAGCATTGCCGCTGGTGTCCCTATGCGGGCTTATGTTCTGTATAAGTGCCGGACCCTTGGCGCGCTTCACAAAAGAGACGTTTCACCTGTTGCGTCTTGAGGATTTTACGGCTATTGTTTCGCCTAATTTCCATACGGGGCATGCCTGAGAACCACCAACGGGGGCGGGTGGGCTTGTCCTACAAGTCAGGACGGAGGTCTTGAAATGTCTTTTCCCGCACTTAAAATAGGTAATCTCACCGCCAAGATCCCTGTAATCCAGGGCGGCATGGGTGTAGGCATATCACTTTCAGGCCTGGCTTCGGCCGTGGCCAATCAGGGCGGCATCGGCGTTATCGCCGGAGCCATGATCGGCATGAAAGAACCGGACGTGGCCAAGGACCCCTTGACCGCCAACCTGCGCGCGCTGCGCAACGAAATCGAAAAAGCACGCCAGATGACCAGCGGCATCGTGGGCGTCAACCTTATGGTGGCACTGACCACTTTCAGTCAGATGGTGCGCACTACCATTGAAAGCAAGGCAGACATCATCTTTTCCGGTGCAGGGCTGCCCCTGGATATGCCCAAGCACCTTTTTCAGGCCTGCGAAGAAAAAAAAGAAGAATTCAAAACCAAGCTCGTGCCCATAGTTTCTTCGGCCCGGGCAGCGTCGGTTATTGCCAAAAAATGGATATCCCGCTTCAACTATGTACCCGATGCCTTTGTGGTTGAAGGTCCCAAGGCGGGCGGCCACCTCGGCTTCAAGGCCGAAGAACTGCACGATCCGGCCCACTCCCTTGAGGTGCTGGTTCCTGAAGTGGTGGAGGCCGTGAAGTCTTTTGAAGACAAGTACGGCAAGGCCGTTCCCGTTATCGCCGCTGGCGGCGTGTACTCCGGCGCGGATATCAAAAAATTTCTCGACCTCGGAGCCTCAGGCGTACAGATGGGAACCCGCTTTGTGGCTACCCACGAATGCGATGCCGACGAGCGCTTCAAACAGTCCTATCTGGCGGCCACGGCTGAAGACATCACCATCATCAAAAGCCCGGTGGGCATGCCCGGCCGCGCCCTGGACAACGGATTCATCCATGCCGCCCGCGAAGGCAACAAAAAGCCCTTCAAGTGCATCTTCCACTGCGTGCACACATGCGAACAGGAAAAAACTCCCTACTGCATTGCCCAGGCGCTTATCAATGCCATGAAGGGCAACCTTGAGCGCGGTTTTGCCTTTTGCGGCGCAAACGTGTCGCGTGTAAACAAGATTACGTCTGTACGCGAACTTATGGACAGCCTGCAACACGAGTTTGACGAAGCCATGTCCTCGTTGAGCAAGAGTGTGCAAAACATGTTCCACAACGGCAAAAGTTAAAAAACGAATCCTTCGTGGCCGCAAGCAAAGGCACCACTGCATACAAACAAAATCCCCTGGCAAAGCCAGGGGATTTTGTTTGTTCAGGGCAATTCCCCCTTGTAACCGCCCCTGGCTTATGCCTCAGATGGTTACAAGAGAGCGGGTGGGCACTGTATCTTGCTGTTTATTTTCCAGATCATCGACCGGTCTCGCTGTTGCCATTGCGCAGCACGAGGAAGGCAGGCCACCGCGGAAAGGCCAAAGCTCCCACAACAGAAGCCACACTGCCCTCACGGCTGCATGACAGTTGATGACCTTGCGGTGTTCCGGAAGGAGTGCAGAGGGAGCCTGTCAGGGGTACTACCCCCTGACAGGCTCCCTCTGCCACATGCCGCGCAGGCGGCAAAATGAAAACGATCAGGGCATTGGAAACATGAGCCGCCCTAAAAACCTTGAAAATGGTCCTTACCGTAAAAACGCTTACTGCCCACGCAGATAACGCACGGCATTGACGAACAGAAGCGTTCCGGGCGGGTCCAGCTCACCGCGCGTCCAGGCGGGATGGTTGGTCACATGATGGAAGGCTTCCGGATGCGGCATAAGGCCAAGCACCCGGCCCGTGGGATCGGTCAGGCCGGCAATGGCCAGGGCCGAACCGTTGGGATTGAGCGGATATTCCTGCGTAGGCTGCCCTGTTTCGGGGTCCGCGTATTGCAGGGCGATGAGGCTCTCTTCCTGCAGGCGGCGCAGGCAGTCTTCATCACGGGGTACAAGTTTGCCTTCACCGTGGCGCACAGGCATGCACAGCATGGGCATGCCTTTTGTGAAAACACAGGGGCTTTTTGCATTGGGCAAAAGGTGAACCCACCGGTCTTCATAACGGGCGGAATCGTTATGGCCCAGCGAAACCTGGCGCTCAAAACGCACGCCGCCAAGGGCGGGCAACAGGCCCAGTTTGGCCAAAAGTTGAAAACCGTTACAAATTCCGAGAATGAGCTTGCCCTCATCCAGAAAGTCGCGCAAACTCTGCAGCAGGGGAACGCCCTGCGCATCCTTCAGATAACGCCAGCGCATTACCGCGGCCTGAGCCGCCCCCAAATCATCACCATCCAGAAAGCCGCCGGGGAAAACCAGAAAATGGTAGTCAGCCAGACGCACCTTGGCCGCTACGATGTCTGAAAAATGGACCACATCAGCCCTGTCTGCACCAGCAAGACGGGCCGCATGGGCCGTTTCCAGATGAGAATTTGTTCCGTAACCGGTGATGACCAGTGTATTGACCGTGCCCATGCGGGTAAAGCCTCCTTGGCTTGCAGCAGATCTTTCAGAGTGCGGGCAAGTGCGTACCAGGCGCGCACCGCGCGGCCCGTGGGCCGCAATGAGCCCGCACCCCAAGAGCCGCCGGTAAAGCCAGGCCGTACCCGCGCACGCTGAAGAGGGAATATCACACTACGTACCTTGTTTTCGATAGTCAATGCTAGCCAAAAAAATCATTTTGGGCTATGAACTCGGGGTTGTACCAAAAAGCGATCAAGAATCAAGGTGGAGGCCATGAAAACTAAATTTATCTTTGTGACGGGCGGAGTACTGTCATCCTTGGGCAAGGGCCTGGCGGCCGCCTCGCTGGGCGCGCTGCTGCAAACCCGTGGCCTTTCGGTAACAATACAGAAGCTCGACCCGTATATTAACGTTGACCCCGGCACCATGAACCCTTTCCAGCATGGTGAGGTTTTCGTCACTGATGACGGGGCTGAAACCGACCTGGACCTGGGGCATTACGAGCGCTATCTCAATGTGCCCATGTCGCGGAAGAACAATACCACGTCAGGGGCCATCTACAACCAGGTTATCGCCAAGGAACGTCACGGCGACTACCTGGGGGCCACTGTACAGGTCATCCCCCACATTACGGATGAAATCAAAGCTGTGGTTCTTTCCCTGGCCGAAGGCGAGGATGCTCCGGACGTCGCCATCATTGAAATAGGCGGCACTGTGGGTGATATTGAGGGCCTGCCCTTTCTTGAAGCCATACGCCAGCTGCGCTCCGAACTGGGACGCGACAACTGCCTGAACATCCACCTGACCCTGGTTCCCTACTTGCGCAGCGCCGGTGAGCACAAGACCAAGCCCACCCAGCACAGCGTAAAGGAACTGCTCTCCATCGGCATTCAGCCCGATATCATCCTCTGCCGCTGCGAACAGAGCATCCCTGAAGAACTGCGCCGCAAGATCGCCCTGTTCTGCAATGTGGATCAGGATGCCGTGTTCTCTTCGGTGGACGTGAACAATATCTATGAAGTGCCGCTCAAATTTTATGCGGAAGGCTTTGATCAGAAAGTGGCCATCATGCTGCGCCTGCCTGCGCGCAATGCCCAGCTTGACGCATGGGAAAAACTTGTCAGCGACAGCGACAATCCTCACGGCAAGGTCACGGTTGCCATCGTGGGCAAGTATGTAGACCTGAAAGAAGCCTACAAAAGCCTGCACGAAGCCCTCATTCACGGCGGCATTGCCAACCGTGTTCAGGTAGATCTGCGCTACGTCAATTCTGAAAATGTGGACGACAGCAACGCTGCCGAGCATTTCAAGGGCTGTGACGGCATTCTGGTTCCCGGCGGCTTCGGCTATCGCGGCGTGGAAGGCAAAATCGCGGCCATCCGCTTTGCCCGTGAAAACAAGATACCGTTCTTCGGCATCTGCCTCGGCATGCAGTGCGCGGTTATCGAATTTGCCCGCCACATGGCGGATATGGCCGATGCCAACTCCGAAGAATTTGACCACCGCTCCAAGCACAAGGTCATCTACCTCATGACCGAGTGGTACGACTTCCGCACCAGAAACGTCGAAAAACGCGATGCCGGCAGCGACAAGGGCGGTACCATGCGCCTTGGCTCCTACCCCTGCAAGGTCATGCCCGAATCGCGCGCCTTTGAAGCGTACAAGACCGATATGGTTGAAGAGCGCCATCGCCACCGCTATGAATTCAACAATGAGTTCAAGGAAGCTCTGGCGGAAAAAGGCATGATATTCAGTGGCACTTCGCCCGATGGCTCCTTGATGGAGATCATCGAACTGCCGGAACATCCGTGGTTTCTGGGCTGCCAGTTCCACCCCGAATTCAAGTCCCGCCCCATGAATGCCCATCCGTTGTTCCGGGAATTCGTCGGCGCGGCTAAAAAGCACGCCAAGGTCTGATCTCCGGCGTGAGGTCTTTCCCTCTTTGCTACCTTCGCGCGGGCCTCTGGCCCGCGCTTTTATTTGCAGGCGTGTTTAAAAGCGTAACAACACACTGAGAAAAATGAATTTTCACGGCATATTTCACGCGAATCGCCTGGAGACAAAAAGACGGCGGCCCTTTATGCAAAGTTTGATCCAACTAACCGTGCTTTCTTACTTTTGATAGTGCAACCTCTGGCTATTGCGTAATTTTTGCCACTATGGCACACTACTTGTAACCACAAATATAAGGCTTCTGGATTTTTCAAGGCGGAAAACGCACATGGCACTGGAACTTCGACAGCAATTAAAACTAGCTCAGCAGTTGGTGATGACCCCGCAATTACAGCAGGCCATCAAGCTGCTTCAGCTCTCGCGTCTGGAGCTTCTGGAGACCGTGCAGCAGGAGCTGCTGGAAAACCCCTTTCTTGAAGAATCCCAAGGAGACGACGCCGCGCAGGACCATGTGGAAGACCGGCGGGAAAGCGGTACGGAGGAAGTGTACGACAAGGATCTTGCCAAGGATGCCGACTGGGAGGACTACCTTGGCGAGTTCGCCAGCACTCCCCGCCTTGTACAGCCGCGCGAATACGAAGCCGCGGAAGACATCTCCCCCCTTGAAGCCCGCTACTCCGCCAAACCCACCCTTGAAGGGCATCTGCTCTGGCAACTCCGCCTCTCTTCCCTTACCGAGGCCCAGAAAGACATCGGCGAAATCATTATCGGCAACCTGTCTTCTGCGGGCTATCTGCAGGCCAGCATTGAAGAGGTCGCCCAGATGGCCCGGACGGAACCCGCCGAGGCACTGGCCGTGCTTGAGCGGGTACAGCTCTTTGATCCCGTTGGCGTAGCTGCCCGCGATGCCCGCGAATGTCTGCTGGTGCAGATACGAAGCCTCAAATATGACCGCGACCCCATCTTGCTCGAACTTGTCAACGCGCACCTTGAAGACCTTGAAGCCAAGCGCTACAAGCCCCTGCTGCGCAAGTTCAAGCTGGATATGGATGAGCTGAAGGAATACCTCGACATCATCCAGAGCCTTGACCCCCTGCCCGGAGCCAGTTTTGGCGGCGGTGAACCGGCCTACGTAAGCCCGGACGTGTTCGTGTATAAAATGGGCGATGAATTTATCATCCTGCTCAACGAAGACGGCCTGCCGCAATTACAGCTTTCCAACCTGACACAGATGGATATGGGGACCGCTTCGGACAAGGAAAAAGAATACTGTACGGAAAAAATGCGCTCGGCCACGTGGCTGATCAAGAGCCTGTACCAGCGCCAGCGCACACTGTACAAGGTGATGGAAAGCATTGTGCGTCATCAGCAGCCTTTTTTTGAAGAAGGCGTCACACGGCTGGCTCCCCTTATCCTCAAGGATATTGCCGACGACATCAGCATGCATGAATCTACCGTGAGCCGCATCACCACCAATAAGTACGTGGCTACGCCGCACGGCATCTTTGAACTCAAATTTTTCTTCAACAGCGGGCTTGAGCTGGACGACGGCAGCCAGGTCGGCTCCGAAAGCGTCAAGGCGCTTATTAAAAAGTTCATTGCCGAAGAAGACGCCAAATCGCCTCTCAGCGACGAGCGCATAGGCGAAATGCTCAAGGAACGCCTCAAGGTCAATATTGCCCGGCGAACAGTGGCCAAATACCGCACCGCCCTTGACATACCCTCATCCTCCAGGCGTAAGGAGCATTTCTGATCTTTCCGCCGCGTCACGGAACGTCTGTTCCGGCCGCCGCCACGGCGGATGACGCGCAAGATTGCGAAAAAAAGCCGTAAACCGGCGGTTTTTCGCTGCCCGCCCAAGGGCGGGACCTCGAGGTTGCCATGCCGGCAGCCGCCATCAAAAGGAGGATTATATGAATATCTCTTTTGCCTTCAAAAACTTTGAAGCCTCCG
>NZ_JAHZAA010000010.1:64993-77889 GCF_019424165.1 Desulfovibrio sp.
AAAATATGCCCGCCGCCGCATGGAAAAACTGGGGCGTTTTTTCGGCAAGTCCGCCGGTCTTGAAGTTACCGTCGTGCTGACCGTAGATAAATTCCGCCACCGCTGCGAAGTTACCGTTGTGGGAGAAGGACTGCACATCAACGCCACGGAACAGACCACGGACATGTACGCTGCCATCGACCTTGTAACAGACAAGGTTGAGGCGCAGATCAAGCGTCAGGTTTCACGGGTCAAAACCCAGCGCCGCAAAGCGCGCAGCGCCGATGTTGACGTGTTCACCTACAACATCGAGGCAGAAACCGAGGCCCCGCAACCGGTGGAAGGCACTGATCGCCTGGCGACCAAGCCCCTGCATCTTGACGAGGCGCTCATGCAGCTTGATTCTATCGGCAGCGAGTTTCTGGTCTTTTTCAACGCTGAAAACGGCCGCATCAACGTCGTATACCGCACGCGCACAAGCGGCTACGCACTGATCGACCCTGTTTTATAACACGCCTGTTCCGGGCCGCCCCAAAACGCTGTTGCCGGGGCGGCCCGGAAATTCCAGGGGGACTCATGAGCACCGCCACACACCCACGGCCTGAAGGGCCGGTGGTTGAAACCGCTGCCGTAATGCCGCCCGTAGCCGTGTGCATTGTCACCGGCCTGTCCGGTGCGGGCAAAAGCACGGCCCTCAAGGTTTTTGAAGACATGGGCCATTTTGTGGTGGACGGCCTGCCCGCGAGCCTTGCCCCCGAAATGGTGGCCATGATGTCCCGCCCTTCCATGAGCCACTTCAAGGGCATCGCCCTGGGCATGGACCTGCGGCAGAGCAATTTTCTGGATGAAATCAACGAAGCCCTGTCAGACCTTGCGGCCATAAACATACGTCCCATGCTCCTCTTTATGGAGTGTGACGCGCAGGAACTTATACGCCGCTACGCCACAACCCGCCGCCCGCACCCGCTGGAGCGTGAAGGTATGGGGCTTGAGGCTTCCCTGCTGTCTGAACGCAACAGCCTGAGCCCGCTGAGGGAGATGGCCGACCTGGTCATTGATACCTCACGCTTTTCCATTCATGATCTGCGCCGCGCCATTCAGAAGCGCTGGAGCGACAGTAAAAGCAAGCTGCGGGCCATCAGGGTCAACGTTATTTCTTTTGGTTTCAAATATGGCGTTCCGCGTGAGGCAGATTTTGTTTTTGATCTGCGTTTTCTCACCAATCCCTACTTTGTAAAAGAGCTGCGCCCCATGTGCGGCAAAGACAAAGAGGTGGCACAATATGTTTTTGAACAACCCCACGCCCGCGAATTTTGTGTTAAGCTCATAGATCTGCTGTTGTTTATTCTGCCGCTGATGGAAACTGAAGGCCGCTACCGCGTTACCATTGCCGTAGGCTGCACCGGCGGCCGCCACCGCTCGGTGGCCATGGCCGAAGAAGTAACCCAGGCCCTGCGGCAGGCAGACTATCCTGTCACCCTGGAACACCGACACCTTGAACTTGGCTGAAAAAATTGGCAGACTCTGCGCCAAGAGGAACGCCATGACGGACGAAAGCAAGAAGACGCAAGTGGGAATTATTGTTGTCGCGCACGCTGACTACGGCTCGGCCATGTTGCGTACCGCCGAATTCATCCTTGGCCCGCAGAGCGATTGCAGTTCCATCAGTGTGGATGTGGGCCAGGAGGTTTCCGAGACCGTACGGCGGCTCAATGATGCGGCCCAGCGACTGGATAAAGGCGCGGGCGTCATCATTCTTACCGACATGTTCGGGGGAACCCCCACCAACCTGGCCCTTTCCCTGCTGGCCACCCATAAGGTAGAAGTAATAACCGGAGCCAACCTGCCCATGTTGCTCAAGGTTTTCAGCGCTCGCGAAAAAAGCCTTGAAGAACTCGCCCAATTGGCGGGCGAGGCCGGATCAAAAGGCATTGTGGTCGCCGGAAACATGCTGCGCAACAAGGCGCGAACCAAAAGCGACAGCTAGTATGTGGTTCCGCGTGGACAATCGCCTGATACACGGGCAGGTCATTGAAGCATGGCTGCCCTACACCGGCGCCAAGCATCTGGTGGTTGCCAATGATGAGCTGGCGGCAGACATACTGCGCCAGCAGATTATTGAACTCGCCGTGCCGCAGCGCATTCTTACCCACTTTATTCCCGTGGACGATCTGGCTTTCACCCTTGACGCCTGCGGCGAAGACAGTTTTGTACTTTTCGGCAATTGCCGGGATGCCCGCCGCGCCAATGACGCAGGGGTGATTATGGAAACTCTTAATATCGGCAATCTGCATTACGGCCCTGAAAAAACTCAGGTGCTCCCGCATGTGGCCCTGTCTACCGCAGACAGGGAAGACCTGCGTTCCATGCAGCAACACCTGGTGCAACTGGATTTCCGTAGTGTGCCGACGGAAACCGTAAGGGGTTCCCATGAGCAGTTTATATGAAATGACGGCAGCAGGGGTTCCCTACGCTTTTTTTTTGCCCTGGCCGGGGCCGCGCGCTCTTCCTGTATAATCGGCCTTGTCGATCGCCCCATCTGCCTTGCTCTCATAGCCGGTTTCATCACCTCGGACTGGAGCCTGGCCCTGCCGCTCGGCATTATCTTTGAACTGCTCTGGCTGGATGCCCTCGAACTGGGCAGTGTCGTCCCCCCCTATGGAAACCTCAGTTTTTTACTGCTCTTTCCCCTGTGCAGATTCTTTGATCTGACGCAGCCGGGCAGTCTGCTCATTCCCCTGATTCTTTGCATGCTAGCCGCCTACCTGGCCGCCTTTTGCGAGCAACGCCAGCGCATATGGCAAAACGCCATGGTGGACAAGGTGGAGATGTGGTGTGAAGGCAAACGCGGGGGAACCTCACCCGGCGCGGCGCTCTGCTGCTCGTCCCTGCGCAGGGCTTTTTGGCAGATCGGCCTGTATTGCGTCTGCTTTGCCCTCATATTCTCCCTGCTCGGCATATTGCAGAACCATCAGGCCCTGCCCCCCTTGCAGGCGGTTACGTGGTCGGCCCTTTATGTGGCGGCGCTGATGGGCGCGGTGCTTTCCCTGCGAACACGTCAGGCCTACGTGGTACTTGTCGGCTGCCTGGGTATGCTTGCCCTGCTTATCTGGATAGGCCATTAGGACAAGCAACATCTGAAGTCGCCATCGGCTTATGCCCGAGCCGGTTATAACTCCGCGAGCTGACACAGTATGTTACTGTCTATTATCCAGCTTCCCGGCCAATCGCACTGATAGCATTGCGCGATGCCCAGCGGCCTCACCGAACAAGGCGGAAACACTCCCGCTGCATACGCCGCACAGCCCTCGCGGCGGCATGGCAGTTGGATACTCCTGGGGGTGCGCCGGGAATGCAGAAGAACATCGGTGGGATGCAATCCCTCTGCCGGCCCTTTGCCGCCCGCCACGCAGGCGAGCCAAACGGAAACGATGAAAGCATTTCAAGGGTAACCGCTACAACTTCTTATGCACCAACCCAACCTGTTTGAACATTTTTATTGGAACATTCACACAAGCTTACCACAAAAGACCCCGGCGCAAAGCACCGGGGTCTTTTGTGGTATGGCGGGCGTTGCTTATTTGAAAGCCTTTTCAAAGTTCGGTACGACCTGCTTTTTGCGGCTCATCACGCCGGGGAGCCACACAGAGGTGCCTTCGGGCTTGACGCCAAAAGCTTTTTCCACCACTGCCGGATCATCGGAAACGATAAGCATTTCCGAACCTTCTTTCATGATGTCGGTCAGCAGCAGGAAGACGCTGTGGCGGCCTTCGCCCTTGACCTTTTCAATTTCAGCCTGCAGGCCAGCCTTCACAGGTTCAAGGATGGAGAGGTCAACCACTTCAAGCTGGCCGATGCCCACCTTGTTGCCGTTCATGTCAAAATCTTTGTAGTCACGGAAAACAAGATCTTTCATGGGAGCGCCGTCAACAGCACTCTTGACCTTGAACATTTCCATGCCCAGAGCCACAATGTCACTCACGCCCGCGATTTTGGCCAGTTCTTCAACGGCTTTTTTATCAGCGGGGGTACAGGTGGGCGACTTGAAGATAACGGTATCAGACAGAATGGCGCACAGCATGGCCCCGGCGAGATTTTTAGGAATCTCGATACCATAGAAGTCATACATGTTCTTCAGTACGGTATTGGTGCAGCCAACGGGCCAGATCCAGGCTTCCAGCGGCGCAGAGGTGGTCACGTCGCCAAGCTTGTGGTGGTCAACAACGCCGAGAACCGTGGCGGAATCCATGCCCTTGGGGGCCTGAGCCAGGTCGGAGTAGTCTACCAGATACAGATCCTTGCCAGCCACATCGTCCACAATCTGGGGGGCGGCAATGCCGAACTTTTTCAGCACAAATTCGGTTTCGGGGGTGGGCGCGCCCTGGGCAACCGGGGTGACGTCCATACCGCGCTTGCTGTACAGGTCGGCGGCAACAATGGCTGAGATGATGCTGTCGGTATCAGGATTCATGTGACCAAGAACTAATGCGGACATGACTGTCTCTCCTTCCGGTATGGTTCAGGTATGCGGTTCGTTTTGACCGATTTGTACTCTTTAGCACAAAGTGCTGTTCATGCCAAGAGGCCTAGGGGAAATTTCCTGAAACGGAACGGTCATTCCGCTACCGAATATTACTGAACTCGTTTAATTAACAGAATAAAAATATGCTCGTGATTTTTTTACCTTTTGCCTGACCTGGGATGCGCCTGGTCATAGGTCTGCATCAGACTTTCAAGGCTTACCTGTGTATAGCGCTGTGTTGTGGTAAGGCGCTGATGTCCCAGCAGTTCCTGCACACTTCGCATATCCGCGCCAGCCTCCAGCAGGTGGGTGGCAAACGAATGCCGCAAACTGTGGGGCGACACCGTAAAGGCCAGTCCAGCCCGACGGCACAGGCGTTCTACAATACGTGCGGCCTCTCTTCTGTTCAGGCGCGCACCGCGTGTACCCACAAAAAGAGCAGCCTCCTCGGGCAGCGCCAGCAGGGGGCGCTCTTCAAGCCATGCTTTAAGACTGGAAAAAGAAGTGTCTGAAAGAGGAGCAAGCCTTTCCTTGGAGCCTTTGCCCATAACACGCAAAACGCGTGAAGACAGTTGCACATCGTCCACATCCAGGCTCAATGCCTCGGAAATACGCAACCCCGAGCCATAAAGCAGCTCCGCCAGGGCAAGGTCACGGCAAAGAATACGCTCTTCCTCGGCACTGCCAACCACTGGCCCCGTTTTGCCCCCCGGCCCCGCGGCCGAGTCCAGCAGGGCGAAGGTTTCATCCACGTTGAGGGCGCGGGGATGACGTTTTTCCTGACGGGGATTACGCACCTGGGCCGCAACATTTTCCGTCACCTTGCCCCCCCGCATCTGAAAACGAAAAAAAGAGCGTGCCGCAGCCAGTTTGCGCGCCATGGAGCTTTTAGCCTCCCCCTTGCGGAACAGCCAGGCAAGAAAAGCCTGCATGTGCCGCCGGGTTACGGTTTGCGGTTGACCCAGATCAATCTCCTGACCGCGTAAAAATTCCGCAAGCTGGGCAAGATCCACAGCATAGGCTTTGCGGGTGGCTTCAGAAGCCCCCTTTTGCACGGTCATCCAGGCCAGAAAAGCTTCTATCAGCAAACCGGCCCGCCCGCCTGCACCCGGCAGCCCCGCCCGGCCCGCCGCGTCCACAGACGGCGGCATGGGGGCTGCATCGCCCTGTTTGCGCGGCGCGGACAAGCCCTTACCGCTGGATTGCGCAGCAAGGATGTCTGCTCCGGCATGCGCAGCGGAAGTATTTTTTTTCGTTTTTTTCTCGCTCATGCCTCTGCCCCGTTCCCGGAATCATGCCCCGCTGCGTATCTGGCCCCCGGCAAACGGCACACCTGCCCGAGCATTTCAAGCCCTACAAGCATGGCGTTGAGCTCGGCCACGCTGATGTCCAGCACACAGGCGAGGTCATCCGCCTGCATGGGACCGCGTTGGCGCAAACACTCCATCAAGACCGCCCTGCGACCGGCAGGAGCGAGGTTTTCAGCAGCGCCCAATGGCTGTTGCTCACGGACCGTGACCGGAGACTCAGTTTTTTTCTCTTGCTGTTTGCCCGTCTGCGATGGAGCCGCTCGTCCGGCAGAGCCGCTTCCGGCCGGTTCTTTTTTTACAGCTTCCGGTACGAGTGCCATTTCCGGGCCAATTTTTTCTTCGTCGCCAAGACTGTCACGGCTGATGTCGTAGGGGCGCAACTGCTCCGCCAGGTCGCGCAACACGTCCTCGGCGCTGAAAACAGGCCGCGCGCCCTGCCGCACAAGTTCCTGGCAGCCAAGGCAGCTTGCATCAAGGGCCGGGCCGGGAACCGCATATACCTCGCGGTTTTGTTCCAGGGCCAGACGCGCGGTAATCAGGCTGCCGGAACGGCTTGCGGCCTCGACCACCAGCACCCCCAGAGCAAAGCCGCTGATAATGCGGTTGCGAATGGGAAAATGCTCGGGCAAGGGGCGCGCTCCCGGCATGAATTCTGAAACCAGCAAACCCTGCTGCGCCATCATGCCAAAAATTTTTCTGTTCACCGATGGATAAACAACATCAATCCCCGTACCCAAAACCCCGATGCTGCGGCCGACACGGCTGAGGGCCGCCTCGTGCGCTACCCGGTCAATACCCAGAGCCATGCCGGAAACAATGGTTATGCCGCAGGCCGACAAACAGCGTGACATGTGCGCGGCCACCGCCCTGCCGTGCTCCGTGGCCCGCCGCGACCCCACCACCGCAAACGCGGGGGCCTGAAGCAGCGACAGGTCCCCCCGGCAGTACAAAAGCGCGGGGGCATCGGGCAACTGACGCAGCAAAGGCGGATATGCGGGATCGGTCCACAACACTATGGCCGCGTCAAGATCACGGGCGCGGTCCCACTCATTACGGGCCGTCACGCGCCACGAGCCGGTAGCCAGTTCTGCCGCCTGTTTTCGGTTAAGTCCGGCCTCGCGCCAGCGCTCACGCGCCTGTACGGCGGCATAGGCCGAGCCGAAGGCATGCAGAAGCCGGGCGCACGATCTGGCGCCAAGCCCCGCACAGTGGCGCAGGGCCAGAGTGGCCCAGTACTCCGTGCGGGCTTCATCGTTCAATTCCGACCAGACAGTGCCACGATTCATGCTAGCGGGCCAGACCGCGCGCACGCGCCAGACGGGCGGCCTCGGACTTGGGAAAACGCGACAGCAACTGGCCATAGGCCTGGCCGGCAGCTTCTTTGTCGCCAAGGCGGCTCAGGCACATGCCGGTCTTGAGCAGCGCATCGGCATTTTTATGATGCTGCGGATATGAGGCGTCCACCTTGCGGAACTGCGCCAGCGCTTCGCGGTACTTGCCCTGGGCGTACAGGCCCTCGCCAATCCAGTATTCCGCGTTGGGCGCGTAAGTGCCTTGCGGATACTCCTGCAAAAACGTCTCAAACCGGGATATGCCTTCAGCGGAGCGCCCGGCCATGACCACCTTGAGCGCCGCTTCGTAGGCGGCCTTTTCCCCTTTGCCGGGGCGCACGGGCTTTTGTGCCGCGCCCGCTATGGAGGCTGCCGCGGGGACAACCGGAGTTCCGGCTGGAGTTCCGGGCGCAGTGCCTGCCGGAGCGGCAGGCGAAGCCGTGGCATTCATGCTTGCAGCAGGAGCTTCCACGGGGGGCAGGCCGGGATGTTCCGGCGGCAGGGCCAGTGTTGAAGGCGGCAACTGGGGTACGGGTACGGCAGCATTCCCCCCGGCAGGATCCCCCTTGCCCCCACCTGTGGGAACAGCAGGCTGCCCGGCATTGGGCGCGGCAAAATTAACGGGATCAACAGCAGGCGGCGTTGACGGTTCCGGCGCAGCCACCGGAGGCAGGCCCAGGGGCGATGCTTCTTCGTTGCCCGGCGATACCTGCGTTTTCGTGGTTTTTCCCACCGTGCCGCTGGGTCCGGCCTTGGCGCTCTGGCCGGACGCATGCGCCGCTTCCGGCGCACGGGGGATCGGGCCAGCGGATCCCGCGGCTACAGCAGCCGACGGAAATGGCCGCACAGGGGCGGCGGGGTCAATAACCCTGCCCTTGGGCGCTTCGGACGCAGCAGAAGAGGCAGCAGGCGGCGAAGCCGGAATCTTCGAAGTGTTCGCGCCTGCGCCGGACGACGCGGTGAGAGGCGCGGCGGCAACTGGGGCAGCAACGGCAGCATGCACGACAGGCGCGGCAGTCACCTCAGGGCCATGCTTGCCCAGTGCGGCATCCTGTGCCACGGGCGGAACTGCCTGGCCCGGCGTGGCGGACACGGCGGCAGCGGTTGCCGAGCCTGGGACAGAAACAGCCGGAGCCGCCGGAGGCAGTATGGGAACCACTGTCATACCGGTTTTTTTGCCGCCCCGGGTGCGCACTTCAAAGCTGCGGTTTCTGATCTGGGCCATCTGACTGTCCAGAGTAGCCACACTCTGCTCCAGCGTGTGCAGGCGCCGGTCAGTTTCACGCAGAGCCTGCTGGTTGGCAGAGCTTTTTTCTTCCACATGCCGCATCTGGGCGGAAGAAGCGCAACCGGCAGCCAGTGCCGCGCAAACCAAGGGTACTGCAAAAATTTTTTTCATAACCAGCCTCCCCTGTAGTTCTGCCCCAAGCCCGGCCATATTTCAAGAACCCTTGCGGCCCCGGCCTTTTTAAGGCAAATACAGGTCTGCACACATTTTTTTGACTATAGCGTATTTTCCCAAGCCAGCGCAAGATTGCAAGGAGCGACCATGAGTGTTTCTGTTCTGAAGCCACGCCAGACCGGGGGCGGCGCCCGATGAATTTTTTTCAGGATGTGTTGGCGCAGCTGACCATATGGGCCGCGTTGCCCAAACAGTGGCTACAGGCCTATCCCTTTTTACAGACCGGCATAGACACCCTGTGCGTGACCCTGCCCCTGGCGGCGCTGCTGGCCTTTGCGGGCCTTGGTTTTGTGTCTGCCACGGCGCGCATTCTTTCCATCACCCGCAAGCGCTCTTCCTACGACAAATGCGCGCGCCAGTTGGCCATGCTGGCCATGATTCTGGGCTGGTCCCTGCTGATCGCAGGGCGCGTGTGGCTGTTTTTTGCTCAGGACGCCTATACGCCGGACTCTCTGCCCGACTTTATGGTGGAGCTGAGCTGGATATTGCTGGGCCTGGCCGTGCTGATCAGCAGCCTGTATTTCGCCTTGTGGAAATTTCTGGTCAAGGTGCCAATCCTGCACATCTTTATGGGCATTGTAAGCAGCATTCAGGCCTGCATCGCCGTGGCGGTCACCCTTGGATCCGCCCGCATGCTGAGCGCCTACATGCGTCCCGACGCCAGCAGCATCACCCTTGGGGATATCTTTTTTCCCGGCTGGCTGTCGCCTTTCTGGTGCGCCCTGTACTGGACATTGCCCCTGGCGCTGGCCATGGCAGGAGCCGGCGGCGCCATGTGGCTTGCCATACGCCGCAAACGTGAAGACTTCGGCCGCGACCATTACAACACTATGATTCCCTGGTGCGCCGTGTGGGCGCGCAATGCCTGGACCATCTTCTGGCTGATTTTTCTCGGCGCAACCGTGGCGGAAATACAGCAGGGCTGGCAGGGCGATGCCTTTACCGGGCGCAATGTAGCGCTTGAAAGCATCAAGGTGCTCATCTGGCTTGCGCCGTTGGCCCTGTGGACCATTGTCGCTCGCAGCGCAGCCCCCATGCGCCATAAGCTCAGCCTGCTGCTGGCGTTGTTGATAGCCGTGGCCTTTATGCTGCCCTATTATTCGCAGGTGACCGACCTTTCAACCCTGAAAGCGGATGCCGCACAAGAAACGCTTGTAGAGCCGCTGAACAGCGGTACGCCGGAAACAGCACCGCAGGAGAGCGGCTCCGCCGCACCGGAGGCGGCTTCGCAAGGTGACGAGCAGGCAACCGGCCAGCCCGCAACGCCTGACGTCAGCAAGGATACGCAAAGCGAAGCGGCAACACCACGCCCCTGACAGGCCGGGCAAAACGGCATGCTGCCAAAAAAGCAGTTGACCATTTAGGGCATTCGCCTTTGTGTACACGGGTCTCAAAGACTACGAAGCATTCCCCCGCCGATGGCGTGCAGGCAAACTGTGTGCGTGCCGTCCGGGGCGGATACTTGCTCCTGCAAGCGCAGAGCAATACAAAATAAAGCATTACCTTCTGATATGCCCCTGTCCATTTTGGCAGGGGCATATTGTTTTACACAGGAACAGAGGAGGCTACTTTGTATACTGCTTACGCCATTCATCCAGAAAAAGCAGGCAAGCTTCGGTTTCATCAAGAGCTCCGGTTCTGGACCTGAGCGCCGCCACCACATGATCAAAATCCGCATGTGGCCCAAGCCCCAGTTTTTCCACTGTGCGGCTTATGGCGGCGGCCAGATCTGCGCCGGAGGCATCCGCCTGCTCCGGCGGCGTGGCGCTGCCCGAAGGGCATGGCGCATCAACCACATGACCCGCGCCCTGCCCTGCCGGTATTTCCGGCGAATCCGGCCTTGCCTCCTGCGGCCAGGGGCCAAGGCGTTCGCCCACAAAGTCCAGCAGGGCCTGCATGCGGTGACTGTAGGTATGGTCGCGCAATACCCGCGCGCGTGCGCGGGCGGTGTAAGCGGCCCGCGCATCAGGATGCGCAAGAAAATAATCTATTTTTGCGTAAAATTCTTCAATGGAGGCAAAGGTAGCCAGTTCATCCGGAGCAAAAAGTTCCGGCAGCAGGCTGCGCTCGTCCAGCAACTGAAAGGCACTCATGGCGGCCAGTTCAAAGGTGCGCGGATTGACAAAATCGCCGTGGCTCACCAGCTCGGCCGTTTGCAGGCTGGAATGCAGGTTGAGATTGATCCTGGTGGCGTTGTATATCTTGACGCTCTCCTCTTCTCCTATACGTGCGCCGCCGCGCTGTACATGGGCCGCCAGCAGCCCCTCTCCGTCCCAGTCCGATCCCCATATCTTCAGGTCGCGGCCCGCAAGAGGGCGAAAGGCCAGCCTGCGATTAGGATAGCCTGCCCCCAGAAAACCCAGATCCGCGCCGTATTCGCGACGTTCCTCCGGCGTCAGGTCTGTGGGAACGTGAAAATCCGGCTGCGCGGCAAGGGGCAGGTATAAAAAGTTCTTTTGTCCGGCTGCGGCAAGCATATCCGTGAAGGGCTGCCTTTGTATGACGGCAAACACGTCATACAGCGGCGCGTAGGCCCGCCAGTACTGAAACACGTTGTGATCTTCCACAAACCACATGGCCGTGCGCACTCCGGCGCGACGCAAACGCTGCAAAAGCCCGCGCCCCATGGGGGCCTGTGCCATGGCCAGCACCAGATGCGGCTCCTGAGCCTGCACCTGCGCCCATATGGCCTGCCCCACCACCTGAAGAAAGGCGTTTTCCAGTTGCGCGGTCTGTGTCGGGGGCAGACCAAGAGCCTGTAGTCCCGTAAAGGCAGAAAACATGAGCGGGGCCTCAAAAGCACGCACACTATGCCCCATTTGCTCAAGAGCACGCACGCAATACCTGCCCACGGGCAGCGAACCGCCATACATGGGCAAAACAACCAGTATTCTTAAAGGAGTCATGGGCATCAGCGTGTTCTCCACATCAGCGATATCGTTCCGGCGGCAGCATCCAGTCCGCATCGCCGCACAGCCATTCGTCAATCTCTCCTGCACCGGACACGCCCGGCGAACATGCCGTTTTTTTGCCCGGCATGACCGAAGGCGGCGTATCCACTGCCTCGGGCGCGGGCAGGCGTAAAACAGAGGCCAGATATTCCCGCACCCGCTGGCGCCGCGCGGCGTGCGGATCTTCACCGGACTTCAGATGCAGCACCGTACCCAGACTGTCCACCTGGCTGCGCCATAACTGCAGCCCGTCGGGCAGTACCGCGCGCCCGGCATCACCGGCCAGGGCAAGCGTCAGTGAACGCAACAGTTCCCGGCTGCGGAAAGGCTCAAGGCAGGCCACACCATAAGGGCATGGGGCCGTTTCAAGACAGGGGGCGCAGGCACGTGAGGCCTGCCAGACAAAATGTCCCTGCCCGTAAGGCCCGGTTTCGTGCGCCAGGGCCGAAGACAGAAAGAAAGCCAGCACAGGCACACCGAGCCGCGCAGCCAGATGCATGGTTCCTGTATCCGGCGTAATGAGGGCATCCAGCCCCTGCACGGCATCCACAAGCCCGGGCCAGCCGGTTTTTCCGCTCAGGTCTTCCACCCTGTCCTGCATTTTTGCGGGCAGCAGACGCAGCAGCCTGCGGGCGGCGGGCTGCTCCGCCGATGTGCCGAAAAGCTGCACACGCGGTCCGCCCAGAGCCGAAAACGCAGTGCGCACTACGTCTGCCAGCAAAGGCATGGGTAGCGACCTGCGCGATTCGCGCCCGGCAAGCACAACGCCAAGCCCCTGCCCACCGGGCATGGCCTCAGGGTTCAACAGTCGGGGCGGCAGAGGATCGGGGGCGAAAAAAGCCCAAAAATCCACAAGATTGAGAGGCGAAAGTACACGCCGCTCGCTCAGGCGAAATGCCACTCGCGCCCACGGCGAGCACCATATGCCGCCGGAAGCCGACCTGTAGCCCTGTACCTGCTCCGGTTCAAAAATCCGGCACAGGGCAGTCGTGAGGCCCGAAAAGTTGCAGTTATAGACGACGCTGAAATTTTCATGCCGCCATTGCGCCAGTACAGGCCTGTTTTTTTGTAAAATCCCGTATTCGTCGCGCCCGTGCAGGCGCAGTCCGTATATGTGTGCAAAGGGATAGAGAAGGCGCGCCAGGGCAACCAGGCTTTCATCCACCGCCAAGTGTACCTGACCGCGCGCCGCAAGGCCATGCAGTAAACGTCCCGTTTGTACCACATCGCCGAAACGCGCTGCCTGAAGCACCAAAAATGCCGCCATATCCTTTCCTTGCCGGACGCCGGATACACAATCATTTCAAAAGGCCCGGTATATGGCTTGCCGGGCTCCCGCAC
>NZ_JAHZAA010000011.1:0-26053 GCF_019424165.1 Desulfovibrio sp.
CGGTTCGGCGAATTTTCTTCGCCGCGCTCAGGCTCAATCCGTTCCCGTGTCGCGAAGTGGGAATTTGCCTCAAAGGGGCGTAACTGTCAACCAGTTTTCTTCATTTTTTTCAAAATATTGCCCAATCAAATCGCCATAATGCCGATTTATCAGCCAGGGACGCGGCTTTAAGCGCCTTTTCCACCGTATGGATTTTATACATTTTCAATAACACAAGCGGTTTGCAACGCCATGTATTGGCACTCCGCGGCAAAAATCTGCCCCCGCGCTGCTGTGCGTCTGCCGCAAGCAGGCTTGCTACTGCTCCACCACCAGCACGGATCCGGCACGCAGGGTCTTTTCATCCACGCCGTTCCAGCGCTTGAGGTCTTCAACACTTACATTATGTTCGCGGGCGATCTTCCACAGACTGTCTCTGGCCTGCACAAGATAGGTATTTTTGGCGGCTTTTGCCGCTCCGGCACTGGCCTTGCGGCCCACTCTGCCGTCAGAGCCGCCGGAAACCGGCCCGCTCTGGGCCACGGCCCGGCCGGGGATGCGCAGCACGGTTCCGGCATGGATCATATTGGGGCTGCTTATATTATTATGTTCCTGAAGGTCCTTCACGTTGATGTTGTACTGGCGGGCCACGGCATACAGGGTTTCACCAGCCTGAAGCGTATGGCTGCCGCCCTGTGCCGCCGACTGCGCCACCTGCCGCCCTGCCGGCTGCGACGAAGCCCGCCCACGGTTGCCGGACTGGGCCTGAGCCTTGTTGTCCAGCGCGGCCACAGCCCTGGCGGACATATCCACCGAGCGCGGCGCAAGCACTGTCTGCCCCGCACTGAGGCGGCTTTCGCCGGGGTTGAGAGCGCGCAACTGCGCCGCGGGGATGCCGCTGCGTCGGCTGATCTTGTCCCACGAGTCCGCATTGCTGGCCACACGCACCGCCCCCCAGTCCGCATAGGCGGTGCAGCGGGGCGAAGACAGAAAGGCCATGGCCTGGCGCTCTATTCTGGCAGGAACATACACAAAGGTGGAGCGGTTCGTATCAGTGATGCGGCGCTTGTGGTGACGGTTATAGGAAGCAAAATCGCCCCAGTTCATGCCGCAGGCATCAGCCAGCCCGTTGAGATCGGTTCCGGGGCGCGCCGTAAGGCGCAGCACACCGGGCGCGTTTTCGGGGTTGATCGGCTCGAAGCCCAGTTCGGGCAGATTGCGCATGATTTTTGTAACCGCCAGAAAACGTGGCACATACTGTTTGGTTTCATCGCGCAGCTGCGCTTTTTCATCCAGCATATGGTTGCGGGCCTTGACCTCAAAAAAGTCCTTGCCGCCTGTGCCTGCCTTGGCGCGGCCGATCTTGCCCTCACCCGCGTTATAAGCCGCGATGGCCGTGGGCCAGTCGCCGAAATACTCGTGAAGCTTCTGTAGGTAATCCGCCGCGGCCTCCGTGGATTCATAAGGATCAAGGCGCTCGTCGGTAAACCAGTTCTGCGTCAGCCCGAAGCGCTCGCCCGTAGGCGGCATGAACTGCCAGGCCCCGGTAGCGCCTACGGGCGAACGGGCGTCCACCCTGTAACCGCTTTCCACAATGGCGAGGTAGGCCAGTTCCTCTGGCATACCGCGTGAACGGAACACCTTGCGCGCATAGGACAGGTAGTTTTCCGCACGCTTTGAGAACACGCACACGGAATTGCGCCCCTTGCGCAGGAAGTATTTATATTGGCGCGCCACATCATCCATTGCTTCCGGGGGCAGGCTTTTATCCACATGTCCGGTGGAATTGAGGGCAGCGACCTCTTTGGGACTCAAGGGCGTGGGGTCATCATCAGGGACGGAAAAAGAAGCACCGCCGCCGCCCGAGCCACCCTGGCGCGAGGCGCAGCCTCCGGCCAGCAGCAGGCAGCACAGGGCAGCCAGCACACAAAAGCGAATACCGGCAACTGTTCCCTTGCGTCCTTGCGCGACAGTGTCCATAGTATGTTCCGTCATATTGCACTCCTTGTCCGCCCGGCTTGCCATGCGCCGGGAAGATGCGTACACAGCCGCATGGCCGTGAACGCCCGTTGATCTATATTTTTAGCCCGGCAGCCTGTGGCCGCCGTTTGCCCCCGCGCGGAGGCGCGCATGCATATCCAATCTGAAGAAGCCCCGCTTCTGCCGGGACTCAAGCCCGTGCTGGAGCTGTTGTCCAGCGACCCGCAGCGTGTTGACTGCGTATTCTGCAAGAAAGGGCTTCGCAGCCCCGAGGCCCGCGAGGTGCAAGACCTCTGCCGGAAAAATGATATTCGCTTTACGCTGGTGGAACAGGCCGCGCTTGACCGGCTGTGTCGTCCGGGCGGCCCCAGGCGCGGCGACACGCGGGAAGCCGGACGTGACGCCGTGGCCCATCAGGGTGTGGTGGCCCGGCTGGCCGCAACCAGCTTTTGCGAGCTGGAGCATATTTTTGCAGCCGTGGAGCAAGCCCCTCTGCCCATAATCCTGGCCCTTGACCAGGTGCAGGACCCCGGCAACGTGGGTACGCTCTGCCGCACCCTGTACGCTCTGGGGGGCGCGGGCATTATTCTGCCGCGCCACAACAGCGCCTACCTTGGCCCTGCCGCCCGGCGCTCTGCCGCCGGTGCGCTGGAGCATCTGCCCGTAGCGCGCGTCACCAATCTGGGGCATGCGCTGGACAGCGCCGAAGAAGCGGGCCTGATGATTTACGGCGCCGGAGGCCAGAACGGACCCGCCAGTGTGGACGCTTTTGCCGAACCCATGCGCCTGCCCGCCGTGCTGGTACTGGGCAATGAAGAAAAAGGCCTGCGCCCGGGCATTGTCAAACGGTGCGCGCACATGCTGCGCATACCGCTGGCGCGGTCTTTCGATTCGCTCAACGTGGCCCAGGCCGGGGCTATCTTGCTGGGCCTGACCGCCGCACGGCTCAAGCCCTAAAGTCCGGCTGCCCTGGCGGTCGCCAGCGGCACCCGCCGGGCCTGATGCATCTGCGGCTGCACCACGCAGGGCGATTACGCCCACTGCAGCGAACAGTGGCAACAAAAGTTCGCACTGCCGCGCAACCGTCACGGATGCATACGGGGTCCAACCTACATACGATTGCTGTTTCAGACAACAGGAAAAGGAAATGTCATTGACATTTCCTTTTCCTGTTAAAAGACAGAATCTCTCTGAATTTTCTCTAGACTTGCCCTGATCCGCACATTCGCCAGCTACATATACGCTCTTTTGTACACAGTACGGATTATACCAGTGCCGATACATGAAGCATCGCCTGCTGTTGCTCGCGCCGGGATGCTTTCCCGGCGGCGTGTATGCCGTGTTTGCCGCGCCACATTTTCAGCTACCGCACATAGTTTGGAATATTGATAAAGACATCGCGCGTGAAGGTGATCATGCGCTCCATAAGCCAGGGCAAAGCCAGCAGCAGGGTCAGAAACATGCAAACAATCTTGGGGATGAAGGTCAGCGTCATCTCCTGGATCTGGGTGGCAGCCTGAATGACGCTCACAATCACCCCCACGCCCAGCCCAACGCCCAGCATGGGCAAAGCCATCATAAGGCACAACTCGATGGCCTGGCGGCCAAAGCCGATAACAAAATCAGGAGACATGGCGTAACCTCACGGGAATTTTTTGACACTGCCGCAACCGGCGGCTCTTTTAATTCAAGATTGATGCCAGAATACCTGTGGCTGCGCCCGGTCATAGCAGAAAGCTGTTGACCAGCGATCCCACCAGCAGGTTCCAGCCGTCCACCATCACAAAAAGCAGCAACTTGAACGGCATGGAGACCATCATGGGCGGCAGCATCATCATGCCCATGGCAAGCAGGACACTGGAAATCACCATGTCCAGCACAAGAAAAGGAATATAGATGAGAAAGCCGATGGTGAAGGCCGTTTTCAGCTCACTGATAACATAGGCCGCCGCCAGAAGCATGGTAGGCACCTCTTCCTTGTTCTTCGGGGCTTCCATATTGCTGATGGAATAGAAGATGGAGAGGTCTTTCTCGCGCGTGTGTTTGAACATGAAGGAACGCAGCGGAGCCTGGGCTTTGTCCAGAGCTTCCCTGTAGTCAATGCGCTCACTGAGGTAAGGCTGAAGGGCATCGTCATTGATCTGCTTGCCCACGGGAAACATGATGACGACCGTCATAAAAATGGCAAGACTTGCCAGAATCTGGGTGGGCGGCAGTTGCTGCACGCCCATGGCCTGACGCAAGAAGCTGAAGACAATGATGATGCGGGTAAAGCTGGTGACCGTAAGCATGATGGCCGGGGCCACGGAAAGGATGGTCAACAGAAAGAGAATTTCCAGCAGTATGGAAACTTTTTCAGGCGATTTGGCACCGCCCGCCAGGGTAAGCTGCAAGGTGGGCATGGCCATGTCCTGCGCGGCATGGGCCAGGTGAGGCAGCCAGAAAAGAAGGCTAGCGGCTGTCAGCCCCGCGAGCCACTTCTTCCATGACGTGTTGAAAATCCTTGTTCTGCGGCTCATGCTGCGCCTGCTCCTCGGTCAGAAGGGTTATGTGCTGGTCGGTAACGCCCAGCAGCAACCTTCTATTCAAGAAGCGTACCACCATCAGCCCCTTGCGCGGGCCCAGTGGCAATTGCGCCTCCATAACCAGCGCCCCCTTGGGCAGCGCGCCAGGGCGCGGCAGAAAATTGAATTTGCCGAAGCGCCGCACCAGCCAGACCACCAGCCACAGCAGCGCTACCAGAAGAAAAAGTATGCCCACGGCCTGCGCGTAGCCGCCCCACGAAAAAGAAGTTCCGCCAAGGCCTGCTCCATGCGCCGCCGCGCTGCCTGCCACATCGCCCGCAAGGCCGCTTTCCAGGCTGTCGCCCAAACTCTCGGCAACGTGGCCTGCTGCCTGGGCCGCAGCACCAAGACCCTGCCGCGTCAGTTCCGCAGCACGTTCCACAACCTGCTCCAGCCCGCCGGGCAGGCCTGAAACAGCGTCCGGCGCGGCCACTGACGGCGCGGCCGCCTCGACGGTGCCGCGCACGGCCTGTCCCGCCACGCCATTGGCCGGAACAGTAGCAGAAAGGGCCAGAGCACCCGCTGCAAACACGGCATGCACAAGGCTAGCCAAGCTGCTTCACCCTTTCAATGGGGCTGATGATGTCAGTAAGGCGCACGCCGAATTTTTCGTTAATGACCACGGCCTCGCCGCGCGCCACCAGCTTGCCGTTGACGTACACTTCCAGCGGTTCGCCGGCCAGCTTGTTCAGTTCCACCACCGAACCCTGCCCCAATTGCAGCAGTTCGTTGATAAGCAGACGGGTACGGCCCAGTTCCGCCGACACGTCCAGCGGAATATCAAGAATAAAGTCCAGTTCGCGCTTGAGCTTGTTGTCGCCGGGCTGGCGCGCCATTTCGGTCATATCCTTGAAATGGGCATCCGTAACCTGGCCTCCCATGCCCGCACCCGCGCCGCCAAAGGACTGGTGAGGCTGCTTTTCCTCTTCTTCGGCCATGCTTGCGGCCCATTGGGCGGCCAGCGCCTCATCGGCCAGGTGCTGGGCATCAGCACCGGCAGCCGCAGCGCCGGTTTCGGCCGCATCGGGAGCGGGAGCGGCGGCGGTCTCAGCCTCCTTGGCAAGTTCGGCTTCCCACTGGGCGGCCAGATCGTCCTGATCTTCCTGAGACATAGGTCACCTCGTTAGAGCATTGTAAAAGAAACTGCTCTAGAACAGATTAACTTTGAAAGCGCATACGGTTTCAAAGCTGCTGGACGCTCGTTCCAGCCCCTGGCAGCGCAAGCAGCCTGCGCGGCCTTTTCATGCACGGCTTCCTGCCGCGATGGCTGAAGCTGTGCCTGCCCCGTCAACGGCGACCTGCGCGGCTGCCGAAGCATCCTCAAATAAAACTTGCCTGTGCCTGATGTGCCGATGCTGCGCGTGGGGCCTGAACACCGGACACGCCCGGCCTGCCGAGGCCCGTCTATTCCACTACAAAATCCGTAAAAAACACACGCACAACGCGCTGCGCACCCAGAATCTGGTTGAGACGCGCCGCCACTTCGGCCTTGAGCAAAACCTTACCGTCGGGGCTGGCGATGTCGGCATAGCTCTTGCCTGCCAGCAGCATGATGATGGCATCGCGGATGCGGGCATTGTTGGCTTGCAGGGCCGCCGACACATCGGCGTTCACTTCCACTTCCATCCCCATCTTGAGATAGCGCCGTCCCGAGGGGTCCGCCAGATTGACCGTCACAGGGGGCAGCGGCAGCACCATGCCCCCGCTGCGGGGCAGGTCGCTCTGCCGTTCAATGCGTACATCCGTACCGGATGCGGGCTGCCCGCCGGGCAGTCCGGCGGCATGCCCGTCCTGCCTCGCTCCGGAAGCCGCGCCACGCTCTGCGGGCCTGTCTCCGCCCGTCGCCTCCGGCGACGAAACGGCAGCACCATTGGCCGGCGTGCGCAGATACAGCCACCAGTATCCGCCAAGCCCCGCACCGCTCAAGGTCATGAGCAATATCGCCAGAATAATGACGATGCGCTTGAGCCGGGACTTCTTTTTGGGATTTTCAGCCTGCCCCTCGGGCAGGGCCGGGGCGTCTTTTTCCTTGGCCGCCATAATAAACTCCGTTGGCCTGACGCGGACATAACGGCAAAGCCGTGCCGCGTGCGATTTTTATGGGCGAGACCTGCACAGCCGGATTCCTCCGCAGCGCCGCCCGCAAAAACCGGCCCCCACAGCTATTGCAGACACTGTGCCAGAGGTCAGGCTTTGGCCGGGCGCAGCCCGAAAATATCCGTACCTATGCGTACCAGCGTGGCCCCCTCGGTCACGGCCGCCTCAAAATCGCCGCTCATTCCCATAGACAGAACAGGCAAAGGCAGACCGGTGCGAGAGCGCAGACCGTCCCGCAGTTCACGCAGGAGGGCAAAATAGGGCCGTGCGGCATCGCCGGCATCAAAGACCGGTGGCAGGCACATGAGGCCCTGAACATCAAGATGCGGGCAGCTCTCAAGTACATAATCGGCCAAAGCGGGCAAATCTGCAGCCATGATGCCGCTTTTTTGTGGTTCAGAGGCGATATTCACCTGAAAAAGCACCGCCTGGCGGGCATCGCCTTCAGCCAGCCGCCGCTCAAAAGCATCGGCCAGCTTGCGCGAATCAAGCGTATGCACCAGAGCAAAGGCCCCGGCCACCTGCCCGGCCTTGCGACTTTGCACATGGCCGACCATATGCCAGCGGACATGAAGGGCAGAAGCCGCAACGGCAGCTTCCAGCTCTTCACGTTTCTGCAGGGCCTCCTGCACGTAATTCTCGCCAAAATCCACCTGCCCCGCAGCGGCCACGGCGGCCACATCGCAGGCCGGGTGCAGTTTGGATATGGCAACAAGCGAAACTTCTTCTCTGGCCCGCCCGGCAGCGGCGCAGGCGGCGTCCAGCCTTTCCAGCACGCGATGATAGCGATCCAGCAGTTCCATACCTTACTCCGCCATGAGGCCCAGGTCGCGCAGAAAGGCCGTGTCTTCCGTCCAGTGCTCACGCACCTTGACCCACAGTTCCAGATGTACCTTGCCGCCCACCAGCGTCTGAATGTCCTTGCGGGCTTCAGTGCCGATGACCTTGATGGACTGCCCTGCGCGCCCAATGACCATGGCCTTGTGCATGGGCCGGGCCACATAGATGGTGGCATGAATGACGGTCTGCCCGCGCTCTTCATCCTCTTCCCAACTTTCCACATCCACGGCCACGGAGTAGGGAACCTCCTGCCGCAAGTGCATGAACAGCTTTTCGCGAACGATTTCAGCCGTCATGAAGCGCAGGGGCGCAGTGGATATCTGGTCTTCGGGGAACTGGGCCTGGCCCTTGGGCAGCTTTTTGCGGATAAGCTCCATCAGGTCGGCAAGCCCGTCCCTGTGCAGGGCAGAGACAGGAAAGATATCGGCTCTCGGCCACATTTCATGCAGCCGGGTCAGCAGGGGCAGCATGCGGCTTTTATCGCCGAACAGGTCTACCTTGTTAACCACGACGATCATCGGGCGTTCTTCGCTGGCAAGGGCCTGAGCCACGGGGGCGATGTCGCGATCAAGAAATTCAGGGTGGCGGATGTAGAGGTGGGCGTCCAGCACGGGCATGATGATGTCAGCCTGGTTCAGGCTCTGCCATACAGCCTGGATCATGGTCTTGCTCAGCCGCCCGCGCACCTGGGTGAGACCCGGAGTATCCATAAAGATGGTCTGGGCATCGTCATCGGTGAGGATGCCCACAATCTGGTTGCGCGTGGTCTGCGGCTTGGACGTGACAATAGTCACCTTCTGCCCCAGAAGGGCATTGAGCAGTGTTGATTTGCCGGCATTGGGCGGGCCCATGAGAGCCACCCATCCGCAACGGTAGTGCAGGTCGGTCATTACGTCTCCTGGCCGGACAACCGGCCTACGCTGCGCACAAAGGGCGCAAAGTTTTTCAAGGGGCTGTGTTCAAGTGCATGCCGCCCGCAGAAAGCGGGCTTTCGCCCGGCAAAAACAAACTGACGGGCGCGGCCGTACCGGATACGGCGGGATGGGGTTTTCCCGCAATGCCGACGAATAAAACAAGGCGGCTTTTGCAGCGGACGTTTTCAGAACCAGCCCCAGATACATGCTAAATCTGCTTTTCTGTCCCATATCCGCGCCTTCCGGTCAAGCTGCAAGGCCCAGCACCCCCTGCACCCCCTTGACGGTCATGCCGCCAGCGCTTACTCTCGCGCCCATGTTTACCCTTCTTACATATATCGCTCTTATTGTGGGCGTAAACTACGCGTTTGCCGTCACGCCCCTTGTGGAACTGCCCAATGGTGAAATGTGGCCGCCGCTGTCTCTGGTGGTGGGCTTTATCTTTGTGGTGCGCGACTACGCGCAGCGCCGGGTGGGCCATAAGGTGCTGTGGGCCATGCTGGTGGGCTGCGTGGTGAGCTGGTATATGGCGACGCCGCAGCTTGCCCTGGCCAGCGCCGCGGCCTTCGCCATCGGCGAACTGGGCGACTGGGCGCTGTATACCTTTACCAACCGCCCATTTTCACAGCGCATACTTATTTCCAGCCTGGTGGGCGCGCCCCTGGACAGCATCGTTTTTCTGCTCATCATAGGCCTTGCCACGCCCTGGTCGATCATCACCATGAGTGCAAGCAAGCTGCTTGGCGCGCTTCTGGTCTTCTGGCTGGTGCGCCGCCGCGAACAGCGCGAATACGCCATGGGCATGCAGGCCTGAGCCTGCCTGCAACAACGTTTCCGACCTGAAAAACATACCGCCGGAGCATGTTCACAACGAACGTGCTCCGGCGGTTCAGCGTCAATAAGGGCAACAAGATCCGCATCAGTCAGCCCGGCGACATGTGCGGCGACATGCGCGACCTGCCCGCAGCGTCTGCCCGCAGCGTCTGGCGGCAGCGTCTGGCGGCACGGCGAACGCTGCATCCGGGCCTGATATTCCACAGTGGGCCGCCTTCTTTTTCCGCAAGCATAAACGCCGCACAGCAAAGCCCCGGAGAGGACCGCCCTTCAACGGCGTCCCTCTCCGGGGCTTTTTGTCGGTTTTCTGCCTATTTTTCCACCCTGAAGGTATTGCTGATGATGGCCAGGTCTTCCAGAACATCCTGCGGCAGGTGGCGGAACGGCGGCATGACCGTGCCTGGATAGCCGTTGGTGATGACCTCCAGAGCGCGTGCATGCGTCATTGAGTACTGTTGCAGGTCCGGCGGGGGCGGCAGCAGTGTATGGCCGAATTCCGTTATCTCGCCCTCAACGCCATGACAGACCGAGCACGACTCTGCCCAGACAATCATGGCATCGCTATCCGGCTCGCGGTCGGGATCCACATCGGCCTTGCCGAACATGTCGAAGCGCTCGCCCATGGTGTCCAACACCATTTCGATCTTTTCACGGTCGTAAAGACGAAAATAGGGCATGCCCGAGCCGGGTACGCCGTCGCGCACCAGCGTGTACACATAGTCCCTGTTGGCGCGTATGGCGGCAATGTCTTCAGCCGGAATGAGCAGCCGCCCGGCAACGGGGCCGTCCCCCCTGCCCTCCAGCCCGTGGCAGGGCGCGCAGGCCTGGTCATAAATGGTGTCGCCGTTGTCATAGACCGTTTTGAGCTTGAATGCATACCCATCCAGCGCGGGCTGGCGGAAGGGATCAAGAGCCCTGGCCCTTTCGGCCCGATAGGCATCGTTGGCGGCCTGAACCGGATTCATGGCCTGATCCTGAATGAACTGGCGGCCCACAAGCATGGCCACAAATGCCAAAGGCAACAACCAGAGAAGGCTGCGCGGGGCCGCCGCCTCCGCAGACCGCAACGCCGCATCCGTACCGACCCCCGCACATGGCGCGGGTTGCCCCGGTCTCAGCACCCACAGGGCCAGCAGGGCCGCCAGCGCGCCGATCATGAGCGCCGTAAGGATGGTCCAGTCAAGCTCGGCAGCCACGGTGAACAGCAGCGGAATGCCTATGAGAATCTGCGCCAGAATCGCGCCGAAAATCCAGTTGCGCAGGCGCGGGGCTTTTTCCGGATTGTTGCGGGTAGAAAAAAAGAGCTGAAAGGCCGCGCCAAGCACAAGCGCCGCGCCGATGACATGCAGGTAGCGCAGCAGCCAGTGCGGAGCCAGGGCGGGCATGGAGGCAAAATCCTGCCCGCCGCTCTGCCCGAACTGCGCCCACAGGTGCTGCCGCTCCATCAAGGCCAGCGCCCCGGTAAAAACGGCTGGCACGGTAAGCAGCGCGCCCACGCCCACCACGCCGCAAAAAAAGGCCAGCCAGGCGCGCCGTTCCATGCTGTGATTAAAGGCGTCGATAAGCAGAAAGGCCACGATCAGCAGGGGAATCACCGCCAGCCAGGCGTAGGCGAACAGGCCCGTGGTGGTGAAAAAAGAATACGAATAGCGGATCTGTACGAGCAGCAGGGGCGCAATGCCAAGCACCACCGCCAGGCTCTTGAGGCCGAGGTGGGTGTGCATGAAACGGCTGTTCCATGCCTGCCCGGCCTGATCCTGGTCGAGCCAGTCCTGAAGAAAAAACACAAAACCCAGAATGGCCGTACCCACAATCAGCAAGGCAAAAAGCAGGTGCAGGCCAAAGGAGATGAAAAGCAGGCCGTTCTGCCAGCCTTCAGACAGGGGATGCAGGAGAAAAAGGTCGGTCCACTGGTTCATGACTACTTCACCTCCCCGGCGGCGCGGCCCGGGTGGGCCTGCTGCGTCTTGATATAGCCCTGCTCCGCCGCGAGCATGTAAATATAGTTTGCCAGCAGCAGGCGTTCCGATTCAGAGCCGGTAAAGGGCGTCATGAAGGGGCCGAGATTTTCGGTGATGTCAATGATGGCATTGAGACTGTCCAGGGTGCGCCCGGCCACACGGATGCCGATATTGTTGAGGCCGCCCTTGACGTTGGTGTGGCATACGCCGCAGTTGGCGGCAAACAGGGCCTGCCCGGCAACCATGTCGGGCGTCAGTTTGCCGTTGTCGTTTACCCAGCGCATGCGCGGCAGAAAGTTTTCATTCTTTTCGTCCAGGGCCAGCTTTTCCACCAGCGGAACCTGATTGGCATACATATAGCCGGGCAGAAGATACGGGCCGCGCACAAATTCACGGATGCGCTCAAATTCCATAACCATGAACACACAGAGCAGCAGTGCCGGAATGCAGAGGATGCGGCTCGCCATGCGGCTGCGCAGCACCGCCACAAGTCCGGCAAGGCACAGCACGCCCACGGCAACGGCATTGAGGGTGGGCAGAAAGTCCGGCAGTTGCGACATGTATGACGTGGCTACCGCGAATTTCCAGTGGGTCAGATAGGTCATGGGCACGCGGGAGAAATATACCCAGGCGCTTACTCCGGCTACGGCCACGCAGGCCAGAAAAACGCCCCCGGACAGGCGCAGGGCGCTGCCGCGCTCCTGTGCCGTTCCCTTGAAGCGCCAGGCAATCCAGGCCGTGAGCAGCAGAGAGCCGATGGCAAGCCCGGCTGCCAGGCGCAAAAAGACCTGTGGCGCAAAGGTGGGGTTGAAATAGGCCTGATCAAAATCCTGTCCCCAGGGCCAGCCGTCAGGCGTGAGCATGAAGCCCAGGATGCCTGAAATGAGAATGGCCGAAAAAACCGCCATGACCACATAGCCCCAGCCCAGCGCGGCCAGCTTGCCGGGCTGTTTTTCCGCCAGCCTGTCCCACAGGTAGTAATAGATGAGCAACAGGATGACTTCAGAAGTAAAGGCCCCCCACTCTATGAACCAGGGCCAGAAAAAGAGATGGATGAGCGCACCGATGCCTTCGGGCGCGAGAATGCTGGTGATAAACCAGATGCCCACGCCCGTTACCGCACCCACGGAGGTAATGACCACCACGGTGGGGCCAAGCAGGCTGCGGCTGATTTTTGCCCAGTGCTCTCCCTTGCCCATCCAGGTCAGGGTTTGAAAAAGGATGAGCATGGTCATAAGACCAATAGCCAGGCCGTGGCTTATGATGACGTGCAGCACGGCGTCCAGGGCGATGGTCATGCCATCGCCAAGTCCCGGTATATGCAATATGGGAAATATCATGGCTAATTCCCTTCCGTCAGGGGGATAAGCCGCACAATCTTGTCGGAATGGGTGGGCTTGAAGGCCGGTCTGGGCTTTTCGTGAATATAGCCCGCCACGTCCAGCGCCTCTTCCTGCGTCAGGGAAGGCGCGTTTTTGGGCATAAAGCGCCAGGCAAAGATGGAAAGGGTGCGGATGCGGTGCATGCCGGCGCCGTCATTGTACGCGCCGTCGCCCCACACGGGCGGGGCAATGTCCGTACCCTCGCCGTCAAGGCCGTGGCAACGGGCGCACACGTCTTTATAAACCTTTTCGCCGTTGACCGGATCAGGCTTGTGGGGGTTGTCCATACTTTCGGGAACGGCCCAGGGCAGTTTGGCGTACACGGGAATACCCGTGGAAATCCACTGCAGGTACACCAGCAGCGACTGTATCACCTGACTGTCCAGCGGCGGCGGCGTGCCGTTCATGCTACGGTCAAAACAGCCCTGAATGCGGATGCCGAGATCAATGGTATATTCATTGCGGTCGCGGTAACGCGGATAGGTCGCCCCCACGCCCACAAGCGAAAAGCTCTCCATGGACCGGCCGCCCTCGAAATGGCAGCTTGAACAGGAAAGCTGGCTGTCCTTGCCGATATACTGGCCGGCGTATTTTTTCGTTTCAGTCATGATCCTGTAGCCGAGCATGACCTCTTCGCGGATACTCTCCGGCGCGTCTTCGGGACGGGGCGGATTGAACAGGGCCTGACTGGACGGCACGGCAACCCTTGTGGTCGCGGCGTCGGAATCAAGCGCCACCCGCTCTATGGAAAGCGTCGAGCCGAAGAAAGAAAGCGCCCATACGCCGAAGACAAGCAGTACGCCTGCCAGAACAAGCCCCAGGTACACGCTGCGGTTTTTCATGATTTCTCCTGCTGGGGCTTGTTCTACCTGCCCCGGTATAGCTTGAAGGCAATACTATGTAATTTGGTAGGGATTCAACTATAGCGGCACTTACAGATAAAGCGAATGAATAGTCCCAGTATAGATTTCAGAAATACAGTTTCCTGTCAACACAGGTAGCTGAAAATGCTCGTCTTGCAGGCGAACGGCAGGCGAAGGGCTGTACAGGCCACATAAAAACAGCATTGCGCAGCGGACTTGCGGGCGGCGCACCGCCGCGCAATGGCCTCAACAGGATTGACCGGGGAGTTGAGCAGTGGACAGAAAAAATCGTTGCCAGCCTGCTGCTCTGCACGAGCCCCGGGGCATACGCACGGGCTACTGCAGGAAACAGCCGCTCTAGAACTCAAGCCAGCGCGGCTCCCGCCCTACTGCTATGCGGTTACGGCTGAAGCCGTACGAGCGGGCGTAGCGCGCCAGATCTTCGAAATGGGATACGGTTTCGGCGGCCGCATGGGCATCGGAACCAAAACAGATATCCAGTCCCAGATCAGCGGCAAGGCCCATAATGGCCGGGCCGGGATACGGCTCATGAAAAGCCTTTCGCAAACCTGCGGAAGAAACCTCCATGGCAACATCCTCCCGCCGCATGGCTTCAAGGGCACGCGCCACACTATCCAGGCTGCCCGGCTGACGCAGCCAGGCCTGAAAGTCGTCATAGCAGCAGACCTTGATAAAGTCCGGATGCGCCACCACATCCACAAGTCCGCTGGCCGCAAGCCTGGCCATTTCTTCATAATAGGCTTCATAGCGGGCAAAGCGCTCCGGCAGGGCCAGACCTTCGCCCCAACTGCGCGGAGAACCTATGGGTACATCGTGCACAAAATGCAGGCCGCCGATAACATAGTCAAAGGGATATTGCCCCAGCAGGTTTTCCATCCACCCCATATTGACGGGCAGCCAGTCCAGCTCCATGCCGAGCAGCACTCGGGGGCCACCGGGCAAGGCGCTGCCCTTGAGCGCCAGCACAGCCTCCACATAGGCGGGAAAGGTCACGTTGAGGTCCCCCTTGTAGAGCGGGCAGGAATAACCCGGCGGCAGGGGGGAGTGTTCGGAGAGGCCGTACCAGTCCACATGGCGTTCGCTGGCCGCCTTATACATGTCGCCCACGGTATTCTGGCCGTGAGCGGCCAGGGTGTGATTATGCAGATCTGCGCGTATCATCCCCTGTGCATACGCCAAAGCCCGGGCAAAGACCACCCGCGGCGCGGGTCGCTTCCGGCCGGAAGATGGCAATATCCCCATGCCGGCACGGCCTGTTCATCCGCCATCCGATATTCGTATGAGGAATCAAAAGCGTTTACAAAGAACAAATGATTTGTATACTGGCATCGAAAGATACGCGAAAAGCATTTGCTATCGCCCCTTTTTTACCTTTTATTCCGGCGATTCCTGTCGGGACGATGCATCAACATTATTAGGAGATACCTGTGAAGAAAATTTTAACGCTTGCGCTGAGCCTGTGGCTGACCTGCATTTTTGCCACCGGAGCCGTAGCCGGCAGCGATATCATTACCGCCTCTGACCATGCAAAAATACTCGAAATCGCCAAGGGCTTCGGCAGCGCCGAACTGACCACCACATCCAAGGGTACGCCCATCATTCAGGGACGTATGGACAGTATCAAATACGCCATATGGTTTTCCGGCTGCACCGACGGCAAAAACTGTAGCGCCCTGCAATTCATCGGCATGTGGAAAACAGAAAACTTTCCCATGGCCGAAGTCAACAAGTGGAACGCCCAAAAGGTGTACACCAGAACCTACCTTGACAATGACCTGGATCTGACAATGGAAATGGACGTCTTCATGCGCTACGGCATGACCAAAAAAAATCTGGAAGAAATCTTTGACCTGTGGAAAACATCCCTCAGGCACATCTCCGAAGTGATCGCCGCGCAGTCCAAAAAGAGCCCCTTGTAGTTTCCGGCGACGCAGCCGTGCCTTGCGGCTGCGTCACGGAACGGACGCCAGTGGCTGTAAAAACAGCGGCAGAGATAAAAACAGCACGGGCCGGTCCATCAGGACCGGCCCGTGCTGTTTGCTCCCCGGAGCATTGCAATCCGTGCGCTCGAGGCGGGCTGCCCGTCGCCGCGCAATAACGCAAATTCACATTACCATACCAGCCTGGCTACAAAGCAGCTCTTGCCTGGCGGTTCCGCGCCCTACTGCCGAACAAAGGCCGCCAATATGCGCCGCGCCTGCTCCACGTCCGCAGCGATCTGCTGCTTGAGGGCGTCCACGGAATCAAAACGTTTTTCGCCACGCAGGTGTTCCACAAAATCCAGGCGCAGCATCCGCCCATACAGGTCGCTGCCGCCTTCGAGCAAAAAGGTTTCCACACTCAGCTCATTTTCGCCGAAGGTGGGCTTGCAGCCTATGCAGGTCACCGCGGGCCGGGCTTTTTCGCTCCCGGCGAGGGTGGCAAGAGTGGCATAAACCCCGGCTCTGGGGATGACCACTTCCGGGCGGGCCAGGTTGGCTGTGGGAAAACCCAGCCCCGCGCCGCGCCCGTCGCCATGCACCACTTCGCCGCTGAAACCGTGAAAACGCCCAAGCAGGCGCGCGGCCTCACACACATCGCCCTCATCTATGAGCTTGCGCAGCGTGGTGGAACTGACCACTGTACCGTCCACCACCACAGGGGGCAACTGCTCCACACAAAAGCCCGCATCCGCGCCCAGACGGCGCAGCACGTCCACATGCCCGCCGCGGTCACGGCCCAGGCTGAAGTCGTAGCCCACCACCAGATGGCGCAGGCGCAAAGGCTCAAGAAAAGCGCGCACAAAACCCGCGGCATCAAGACCTGCCAGTTCATGCGTAAAGGGCAGCTCCAGCACATGGCGCACGCCCAGCGCTTCCAGCCGGGCAAAACGCTCTTCCCGCGTGGTCAGCGGCATATGCCCCAGATGAGGCATGACCACCTGGCGCGGATGCGGCCAGAACGTCATGACCACTGCCGTCAGTCCTTCGCCGGAGCAGACGTCCAGGGTGTGACGGATGAGCGCCTGATGCCCCAGGTGCACGCCGTCAAAATTGCCGATGGTAAGGCCGCTGTTTTCCGCAAGATTCAGTTCTTCAATGGAGTGTGCGATATTCATGTTCTGCCGGTTCCAAAGCAAAAGTACACGTGTGATTTTTTACTGGCGCAAGCCCGGGCCGTAGCCGCCGGGCAGGCGCAATAGCGTAAGGCGCGGGCCAGTCGGCACGGGCAAAGGCCGGGGCTTGCGCTGCACATATGCAGCCGCGCCCCGGAACAGCATTAGATAAGCCTGTCGAATATGAGTTGGTAAACCTTGCGGATATGAAGGACAAGCTTGAGGTTGACGCTTTTGTCTCCCTGGTCTGTCCGGGCAAAAAAAGACGTGAGGTGGCGGGCCACCTCACTGAAGTCTCCATCACCCATAGGTTCGAGCATGCCCCAGTATTCACGGGCGCGCACGAGCACCTGGGCGTTGGTTCTGTCCTTGTGACCGGCCTTGTATTCCTGCAGAAACGTATCGAACATCTGCCCGGCGTCCTGAGGAAAAGACCGGGCAAGCGCAAGGCGCCACAAAGCCACGTACAGGCCGCGCAGTTCCAGCAGCATCTGGCGGCGGCGCAAAAACTGCATGCGGCCGACCCCCAGATAGTCCAGTTCCACAGTAAAGTCTGCGTCCTCAAAAAGAGCCGCAAAATTGTCCAGAGCCTGCCGCGGCGTGCCTGCAAGGGCATCGTCCGGTGTTGTTTCCGGGGATGCGCCTTCAGGCGCGACCGGTGTACCGTCCATGTGACGCATAGAACCCCGTCTGCTTACTCAGCGGTATCCGTTTTGCCTGCCGCGTTCCTGGGCGCGGCCTCCCTGCCCTGCTCACCGTCACGGCGGCGTGAAGAGCGTCTACGACGTTTTCCGGTCCGGGAACCGCCTTCGGCGGCCCCTTCTTCTTTATGCTCGTCACCGCCTCTGGGGCCATTGCTCCCTCTGGAGCCTCTGCCGCCACGGCTGCCGGAGCTGCCACGTCCCTGCTGCCCGGCTGTGCCGGAAGACTGGTCGGGAAAGCGATTTTCACGCAGGCTTTCCTGATGGGTCTCGTCCAGCAGCATGGCCAGCAGCAAAACGCTTGCTTCGTCATCGTGCTCTGCGGCAAGCTCGCGCGCCAGTGCGGTGTAGCGCTCCACACGCACACGTTCAAGCCCCGTCAGCTTGCGGAAGCGGCCTTCAAGAATGGCCGTCAGCCTCGTTCCCGCCACAAGAGCCACGTCTTCGTCTGTGGGCAGCGGCATGGGGATAAGACCGATCTTGTAATGCTTGGCAATACGGTCAAGCTCCATGCGCTGCATGACGTCCACCAGCGAAATGACCGTACCGGCGGCCCCGGCACGGCCCGTACGCCCGGCGCGGTGGATGTAGCTTTCGTGATCTTCCGGCGGCTCGTACAAAAATACGTGGGAAAGCTCGGGAATATCAATGCCACGCGCCGCCACATCCGTAGCGACCAGGTACTGAAGCTTGCCTTGCCGGATTTTTTCAAGCACAGCTTCGCGCCGCGACTGCGAAAGGTCTGCGGAAAGCTCATCGGCATTATAGCCAAAACCCTGCAACACACCGGCCACATAGTGAACGTTGGACTTGGTATTGCAAAAAATAATGGCTGACGCCGGATTTTCCGTCTCAAGCAGGCGCACCAGCGCGCGATCTTTGTCCATCGGCTTCACTTCGCAGAAGAGATGCTGCACTTCGGCCACATGCACTTCTTTTTGCGAAAGCGAAAGCATGGCTGGCTCGGCCATGAATTCCCCGGAAAGCTTCAGCACATGCGGGGGATAGGTAGCCGAGAACAGGCAGGTATGGATGCGCCGCCTGGGCAGGTAGCGCTGTATTTCCTTCATGTCGGGGTAAAAGCCGATGGAAAGCATGCGGTCGGCCTCGTCAAAGACGAGTTCGCGCAGGTCGCCGAGGTCCAGGGTGCGGCGCAGCAAATGGTCCAGCACACGGCCCGGGGTACCCACAATAAGCTGTGCGCCGTTGCGCAGGGCGTCCATCTGTTTTTTGTAGCCCACACCGCCGTAAACGGCCACGGTGACAATGCCAGTGCCTTCAAACAGCACGGCGGCCTCACGCTCTACCTGCACGGCCAGTTCCCGCGTGGGGGCCAGCACAAGCGCCTGGGGAGCCTTGAGAGCGGCAGAAAGCCGGGGCAGCATGGGCAGCAGGTAGCAGCCCGTTTTGCCGCTGCCCGTGCGTGACTGCACCATGATGTCGCGGCCTTCCAGCAGGTAGGGCAGCGCCAGCGACTGCACAGGCATGAGGCCCTGCCAGCCCGCGCGGGCGCAGGCGGCGCGCATGTCTTCAGGCAGGTCTTCCAGGTTCACCCTGGGCAGGGCATCTTCCGGTTCACTGACGGAAAGCCCTTCAAGGGGAGCTTCCGAATCGCGCGCCGATGTGTCTTCCACCGCCGTGGAACTGCTGTCCGGCGCGATGTTTGATTGATGTTCAGGCATATATTTTCCCGGCGGAACGCCGCGTTTAGATATGAAACTACTAACGGGTCAACATGCCACAGAGAGCCGGATTGCGCAAGTTCGCCCATCAGCTCCCGGCAAACGGCCCGCAAGGCCCTGCCCCAGCAGCACACAAGAGACAGTCCGCCCGGGCAGACAAAAATCCCCGCAGCGCCCGGCCAGGCACAGGTGAAACAACAGTTGCGCCGCGTCCTGATACAGACGGACACCCCGATGCACGGCCCGGCATGCATGTGACGCTTGCGTCCCATGCCGCTTACGAGTACGTTTATCCCCTTTGCCGCCCAACAACGCCCGCATAACGGGCCGCTCAGGGCGCAGCCTTTTCAAGGAGTGACCATGACAGCCCCCGAACCGCAGTCTTCCGCCGCCCCCGGCGAGGCTTTCACCCCCGACTTCAGCAAGGGCCTTCTGCCCGCCATCGCACAGGACCACGCCAGCGGCGAGGTGCTCATGCTGGCGTATATGAATGAAGAAGCCTGGCGTAAAACCCTTGAGACCGGCGAGGCCCATTACTGGAGCCGCAGCCGCGAAAAAATCTGGCATAAGGGCGGCACTTCGGGACATATACAAAAGGTGCTCGCTGTGCGGCTGGACTGCGACAGCGACACGGTACTGCTGTTTGTGGACCAGGTGGGCGGCGCGGCCTGTCATACGGGACGGCGCACCTGTTTTTACCGGGAATGGAAGGACGGCGCCGTCAGCGAGTGCGCCCCGATGGTCTTTGATCCCCAAAAAGTTTACGGCGCATAAAGGAAAGAATCATGAGCGCGGACATAAAACCCATCATCAAGCTCGGCGTGCCCAAGGGCTCGCTGGAAGAAGCCACCATCAATCTTTTCGAACGTGCGGGCTGGAAAATCCGCAAGCATACGCGCAACTACTTTCCCGACATCAACGACCCTGAAATCACGGCCTCACTGTGCCGTGTACAGGAAATCGGCGGCTATATCGAAGCCGGGGTTCTGGATGTAGGCATCACCGGTCTTGACTGGCTCACCGAGCGCAACCACGAAGACAAGGTGGTGCGCGTTTCCGACCTGGTGTATTCCAAAACTTCCAACCGCCCCTGCCGCTGGGTGCTGGCCGTGGCGGGCGACGCCCCCTACCAGTGCGCCGCCGACCTGGCTGGAAAGCGCATCGCCACCGAACTTGAAGGCCTTACCCGCCGCTATTTCGAACAGGCCGGCGTACCCGTAAATGTTTTCTATTCCTGGGGGGCCACAGAGGCCAAAGTGGTGGAAGGCCTTGCCGACGGCATTGTGGAAGTGACCGAAACCGGCACCACCATCCGCGCTCACGGCCTGCGCATCATTGATGACGTCATGCTGTCCTACCCGGTGCTTATCGCCAACAAGGACGCCTGGGCAGACCCGGCCAGGCGCGCCAAGATCGAACAGCTCGACCTGCTGCTTCAGGGCGCCTTGCGGGCAGAGAACCTGGTTGCCCTCAAAATGAACGCTCCGGCAGGCAACCTGGCCTTCATACTTGAGATGTTGCCCTCGCTCAATTCGCCCACAGTTTCTCCCCTGCGGGATGAAAAGTGGCTTTCAGTAGAATCGGTCGTGCAGGTTGATGTGGTGCGCGACCTTATACCGCGCCTGCGCGAAGCCGGGGCGGAAGGCATTATTGAATACGCCCTGAACAAGGTCATCTAGGAGCGTTTTACCCCTGAACCGCCGCAGGCAATTGCGAAGACGCGCCCTTGCCGCGCAACAGGCGCAGGCGGGCCTGTTTGTCGCAAGCCGCGGCTTCAGGCGGCAACCGTATCCAGACCGTGCCGTCACGGGCGGCCTTCGCCCGTGACATGCCGGATGCCGCCCGTTTTCGACCGATGCCCCAAAGGCGCATCATGGAACAGCCCGGCACCCGGCCGAGGAGCGAAACCGGCCCCGTGGCGGCACGGCACAAACCATCCTGCAATACAGGCATCCCCGGCAGCGCCAGGCGCAATCCCGACGCCCGGCAGGACAAACGCATGATGCGGCTTCATCCGCACGGCCTTCGGGCAACGGCTGAAGCTGACCTGCGCCTTGGGCGAACGCCTGCCGCACCGGCCCCCTGCAACGTGCTGGCGCCCTCATTTTGCAACCGCTTCAAATCACGGGGCGTCAATACGCGCCCCATCTCCTCTCCCTCCCCCGCAAGCCGCCGGGCAAACAATGCCCACAACTCATAAGGAGCCTTCATGAGCAATGACGCCAGCCGCGATTTTCTCGACACCCTGCCGGAACTGGGCCCCGATGAAACCTTCTGCTTTGACTGCCATCCCGGTGTTCCCTGTTTCAACCGCTGCTGTGCGGAGCTGACCTTGCCCCTCACACCGTATGACATCCTGCGGCTGCGCCGGCATATGGGCATGACCAGCGAAGATTTTCTTGCCACCTTTACCACCATGCGCTCCTTTCCCGACACGGGCTTTCCCCTGCCCATGCTGCGCATGCAGGACGGCCCCGGCGAACCCTGCCCCTTTGTAAGCCCGGCAGGCTGTTCTGTGTATGAAGACAGGCCCGGGGCCTGTCGCTATTATCCCATCGGCCGCGGCACCAAAATGGCCGCCGACGGCATTGCCGAGCGGTTTTTCGTGGTGCGTGAGGCCCATTGTCACGGCTTTGACGAAGGCGTCAGCCGCACCCCCCATCAATGGATGGAAAACGAAGAACTACAGCCCTTCAACAGGGCCAACGACCGCTACATGCGCCTCATGGCCCTGGTGCGGGCTACGGGCAAACCGCTGGAGCCGCGCATGGCCACCATGACCGTACTCTGCCTCTTCCAGCTTGACCGCTTTCGCGAACTTGTCACGGCCATGAAAATATTCGGCCATGTGGACACGAGCGAAGAGCGCAAGGCCGCAGTCATGCAGGACAGCCTCGAAGGTGACGTGGCGGCCCTGGACTTCGCGCTGGACTGGCTGGAGCTTGTCATTTTCGGGCAAAGCGAAGGGCTTGCCAAAAAACAATAGTGTGTTTTTTCACAATAACACGACCAAACACCTGAAATCACACGAAACCAAGCAGAACGATGCGTATTTTTGTTCTTTTGTGACAAGAGCTTGGATAAAAGCTCTTAAAAGCACCACGTGAAGGGTACTTTATTCCTTGTAAACCATGAAAAAAATACCGCTCGTGATAAATTTCTTTTACAAAAACCAAAGAATATGTCAGGGTGATTTTGTGCGCGGGAAAATTTCCGGCAGCTCTTCTTTTTTATCCAAGAAAAGCTTTCGGTTATGGGCACAAGGCTGCACCGGGGCGCGCCGCGCAGCCGCCTGAAACCGCGCGCGTTTATTTGTTGGGGCCATGATTACGGCCGTTGGCCGGCCACAATCGTATTGGAGGAGAGTATGAGTTTTGGCAGACAAGTTTATGAGTTTCTGCTGAGCGGCTCAAGGGCTTACGCCAAATGGGACCTGGAAGTCTCCACTTCCATCCTCAAAAACCGCAAAAAACTGCTTCTCTTGCTGGCGCTGGCAGTTCCCATTCTTGCGGGTTGCCTGGCAGAAGCCTATGAGTACCATGAAATGCTGGGCGGCAAATCCGCCTATGCGCCTGCCTTTTACACCACAAACATCTTTCTGGCATCCATAGCAGTGGGCCTGGCCGCCGGCCTCATCACCGGGTGTATCGGCGCTGGCGGCGGCTTCATCATCACCCCTGCGCTCATGGCCGTGGGCGTCAAAGGCATTTTGGCGGTGGGTACAGACCTGTTCCACATTTTCGCCAAGGCCATCATGGGTACAACCGTCCACAAAAAACTGGGCAACGTATCAGGTAAACTGGCCGTTGCTTTTTTGTGCGGGTCGGTTGTGGGAACCTTCATCGGCGGGGCCATCAACAAGGGCCTGTATAACGCCGACCCCCTGCTTTCCGAGCTGTTCATCAGCAGCATCTACGCGGTTCTGCTGGGCTTTCTCGGTTTTTATGCCCTGTTTGATTTTCTGAAAAGTTCGCGCGGCGGCGCAGCCGCCAACCAGGATGCCCACGGCGGCAGCTCCGGCATGACCGGCATTTCCGTCAAGCTTCAGGGCCTGCGCGTACCTCCCATGATTTCTTTTGACGAAGACCTCGTACCCGGCGGCCGCCGCATTTCCGGCTGGATTGTGGCCGCGGGCGGCGTTTTTGTGGGCCTGCTGGCCGCCATCATGGGCGTGGGCGGCGGTTTCGTCACCTTCCCCATGTTCGTGTACATCTTCGGCGTGTCTTCAATGACCACTGTGGGAACAGACATCCTGCAGATCATATTCACCGCCGGTTTCGCGGCCATCGGCCAGTATGCCATTTACGGCTACGTCTTCTACACCCTGGCCATCGGCATGCTGCTCGGCTCGCTGCTGGGCATCCAGGTCGGCGCTCTGACCACCAAGGTGGTCAAGGGCATCCACATCCGCGGCTTTTACGCCATCTCCATCATCGCGGGCTTTATCAACCGCGCGGCCACCCTGCCCAAAAAGCTGGTGGAAATGGAAGTGCTCAACTGGTCGCCCAAGATTGTGGGTATTATTGAAAATGTGGGCAACGTCGTTTTCTGGGTCGTTGTGGCATTCTTCGGCATCTGGGTCTTCAGCAAGTTCTTCGCCAACATCGGTAAGCTCAGAGGGGAGGCCTGATTATGTTAGTACATGCTAAAGCGCCCTTTATTCGAGGCTGCCTGCTGCTGATTTCGTTCCTGATCCTTTTCGTGATCATGCTCATGCCCATCATGAAGGATGAGCTTGGCAACCATGTCACCGGCCTGCAGTATGCGGACAACGTGTTCAACGAACTGTCCAAGGGTTCGTCCTACTTCATTCCCGGCGTGCGTGAAAACCTCAAGAGCGTCGAAGGCAAGGACGTTCAGATCACCGTAAAGCTCAAAAAAGCCGAGCTTGCTCCGCTGGCTGCAATGGTGCTTGAAAAGTCCGGCGCGACCAACGTAAGCGCCGAGGACGGCAAGGTCAGCTTTTCCGGCAACCTTGGCCTTATCCTGGCCTCGGCCACTGACGACTCCGACAACCTTTATAATAACGACGCCGCAGTCGTGACGCAGAAATATGATGGCGAGCCTGCCCTCAAGGTAGCCTCGGCATGGTGGTATGTGCTTTCACCCACCATCAAGGAACTGCAGAAGCAGCACAAGATTACCGAATCTCAGGTGGTCGACCATGTGCTGCGCCGCGCCATCGAGCCGGGTAATAACTTCTACAGCGTACCGGCTGCCAAGGTTTCCGAGCACCTCGTGCTTATGAGCGCCATGCTCATTTTCTATGTGCTTTACACACTGTGGTACGGCTTCGCCATCTTTGAACTTTTTGAAGGTCTGGGCCTTGCCATGACCAAGTCCAAGGTCAAGCAGGAAAGCTAGCCGCAACAAGCTCCATTCCGGCGGCACTTCAAAAAGACCTTGCCGGAACAGATAAGCAAGCCTTTGACCAGAGGCCCCCTGTATACAGGGGGCCTCTCTTGTAATTATGGCCGAAAAGCCTTTACGCCAAACAAGTTTTCTGATATTATCGCGCCCAAGAAGTATGCTGTACTATAAATAATATTTTTACCTACACCACTATCCGACGCCCGCCATACGCGTCCATCACAGCACAGCGACACAGCTTTAACCATTGTCAACGGGCGCACAAATAAAGACAAATACCGCTGCGGCCTGCGTTGCCGCCACCGGGCGGGCGCGTTAAAAACCCTGGAACACAATCCGCTCGACATAAAAACGTCCTGGCCTGCGCACAACTGCCATGCTTTGCTGCGCATAAAAAACACATCACTTACTATAGCAAGGCGCACCTTTTACCTGCACATCCTGTGCGCGATTTCCGCACGGGCAACATGTAGGAATCCAGATACTTCCGGCATGACTGACCGCACGGCACAGGGCGGAAAAGATCCGCTCCCTTGCACCCCGGCCAGCACCAGAAGCGCAGCTTGATGCCGCAACAGTAATGCTTGCAATTATTGACGGAATTGTAAGCCTGACGTAATATATTTTTGGGTATTCATTAAAACTCTACTGTAGTTCTATAGTTTCTCCATTCGCGTATGCGTTCATGAACAGGAGCCGGTGTATCGGCTCCAACGACATATCCGCCCTTGCAGACGATTTTGTCTGCCTGGACAAACGCGGAACGGAGTGCCCCATGACGGCTCCTACCTCTTACTGCCTTTGGAACTCCAATACCTCGGAAGCATTCACCCGCGCCATGCGCCAACGGGTAACCGTGCGCATCAAGTGCTGTCTGCCGCGTGAGGGCAAACCTACAGACATTGTCATGCACGGCAGACTGCGCAATGTTGAAGGCCGCGAAGTGCTTTTTGTGCCGCGCCACACAGACGTCCAGCAGGGCAAAAGCAAGGCTGAAGAAAACACCTGCGAATTTTTTTTCAGCCTGGAGCAGCGGGAGGAATCCGGCATCAGCCGCATGGGCTACCAGGGACCGGGCATAGTGCTGGAAGAAATCAGGGATGAAAAAGGCGACCTGCGCAGCCTGCGGTTGCGCCTTGCCCGTAGTTGCGCAGTGCGGCAGATGCGCCGCCATAAAAGGGTTCCGTGGAGTGATGAGCGCAGCCGTCTGGCCGGCATCACGCCGCTGGAAGAGCTTCCCACCACACGGGCAGAACTGAAAGAACTGTTGGCCCAGTACTATGCCTCCAGCCCCCCCAACCCGCTTTCTCTGGTTAATCTTTCCGCCGGGGGAGCTTGCGCCTGCCTGCCGGATGATTTTTCTGCCATGACTCTGGCTTCCACATATCTTTTCTTTATTGTCCCCAACAAGGCTACAGACTCGGATCCTCCATACATCTTCCTTTCCAAAAAAATGGGGACCTGCAAAAGCCTGTGTGATCAGGGAACCGCATTGCGGCTGCTGTTCACCGAGGAGCTGGACTGGTTTGCCCAGAGCCCGCAACTGAAATGGGACGATATTCTCGCTTCCGGTTCCGAACGCCTCCAAGCCTGTCTGGAACGGTATGATGACGCCGAGGATGAAGAAGACGAAGTCCCGGCTGAAGTCGCAAGCGTAAACAAATCCCGCCTGACGGCCTGAACCCGGCCTCTTGGGCCGCAGCAGCCTGCACGCGTTTTTTACAGCGCGCACAGCCTGTGCCACAAGCTGCCACGGCGGCTGGTTTCGCAA
>NZ_JAHZAA010000011.1:26076-71604 GCF_019424165.1 Desulfovibrio sp.
CGTCTTCTGCTGCCCGCACAAAACCGCCAGCCTGCATGACTGCCTCTGTCGCAGCAGCCAGCCGTCATGACGTCGACGGCCCAACGGCAACCAGGCTTCTAACCAGCAGCCAAGGGCAACCAGCCCGGCGGAAAATACTGCCCTCCCGCCTGCATCTGCGGGCAATGCGCCACCCATCCCTGCGCGATGCACCTTTCTTCATAGCAGCCGGCATTTGCAATGCCCTCACTGTCTTCGTTTGAATCCCCTGCGCCCGCGCGGCAAAGGGGGCAATGGCCCTTCTACATATGCAATGGCATTTAATTTGCATATTTTTCCGCATCCGCCCTGTGCGGAAAATCTGACCCTACCCGCCTTCGCGGCCATATATGAGGACACTGCCATGGAAATTTCCGGACTCAACAAATTCAATGCCTTTGCGTTTCCCCTGCCCGGCAAGGACGATTCCGGCTCCACCCCCGCAGCCGTGCAGGACGTCGTCAATCTGAGCACCCCTCAGTTGCTTGAAGATCATGAAGTGGATGCCGTTATGGACGAAACCCTGAATATGATCGCTCATGACAACGTGGCCGCGCTCTCCGTGCATGGCGGGTTGAGCCAGAGCCGCGTTTTCGCGCTGCTCGGCATGTAGCGGGGGCGGCCCCGGCCGCGCCTTGCATGCTGCGGTTATGGGAATGAAAATTTGACACCTCCGCCGCGTTGAGGATACTGTCACCTGTCCAAGTCAGGCACAGAACACCTGTTCTGTGCCGAATTTTTTACCGCAACAGACTGTATTACCGCAGCCGGTACATGAGGATAGGGTAAATGACCGACATTGACCGCCAAATGGCTACCATCAAGCGCGGCGTGGCCGAACTGATCGACGAGAACGAACTGCGCAAAAAAATCCTGCGCGGCGCTCCCCTGCGTATCAAGGTGGGCTTTGACCCCACCGCCCCCGACCTGCATCTGGGGCATACGGTAGTCATGCACAAGATGCGCCACTTTCAGGAACTGGGCCACCATGTAGTCTTTCTTATCGGCGATTTCACCGGGCGCATCGGCGACCCTTCGGGCCGCTCCGAAACCCGCCCCCCGCTCACTGAAGAGCAGGTGCTCGCCAATGCCGAGACCTATAAAAAACAGGTCTTCAAAATTCTTGACCCCGCCAAGACCGAAGTGGCCTTCAACTCCGCTTGGCTCGGCAAGCTTGACGCCACCGGCTTTATCAAGCTTGCATCCAGCTATACCGTAGCCCGCATGATGGAGCGCGACGACTTCGAAAAGCGCTTCCGCGAGCAGCGGCCCATTTCTATCCACGAATTTCTCTATCCCCTCTGCCAGGGGTATGACTCCGTATGCCTCAAGACCGATGTGGAAATGGGCGGCACCGACCAGAAGTTCAACCTGCTGGTAGGCCGCAACCTTCAGGCCCATTACGGCATCGAGAGCCAGTGCATTCTCACCATGCCCCTGCTTGAAGGTACGGATGGCGTGCGCAAGATGTCAAAGTCTTACGGCAACTACATCGGTATTGACGAAGCGCCTTCCGAAATCTTCGGCAAGATCATGGCCGTTTCCGACGATCTCATGTGGCGCTACTACGAGCTGCTTTCGACCAAAAGCCTGGAAGACATCGCCACCCTCAAGGCAGATGTGGCTAACGGTACAGTACATCCCAAGGCCGCCAAGGAAACTCTGGCCCACGAAATGGTCACCCGTTATCACAGCCGGAAAGACGCTGACGAAGCCCAGCAGGGCTTTAATGCGGTTTTTGCGGGCGGCGGCGTGCCGGACGAAATGCCCGAACACCAGTGCTCCCACGGCGAAGACAGCACCCCCCCGGTCTTTCTCGAAGCTGCGGGTCTGGTCAAAAGCCGCGGCGAGGCCAAACGTCTCATGAAGGAAGGGGCGCTTTCCATCGACGGACAGCGCTGCGACGACGCCATAACGCCCTTGTCCGCAGGGGAATATGTGATCAAACTGGGCAAAAAGCGCTTTTTGAAGCTGCTGGTCAGCTAACGCGTTTTATACATGCTGGGCATACGCATTCTCAGCAGTTGTAAACCCTTCACTCCGGTGTCTGGCAAGGCGTAAACGGCGTTTACGCCTCTGTGGCGAATGCCCGCGCCCACGTTGGACAGTTAAAAAAAACGGCCCTGAAACAAGCGCCGTTGCGATGATTTTTGTTTATTGACCGAAAAAGGCCCGTTGCAGCACAGGAACAGTACCCTTGGGTACGCGCCTGAGCTGCAACGGGCCTTTCGACATTGCAGCGCTGTAATGCGCATGCTCAGCGTTGATGTCGCCCGCTGTGAGCCTGCCGCCGCAAATACGCAGGGCTGGCGTCATCAGCAGCCCCCCACAACGGCGGAACCTGGCTTACACCTTCGTGAGCACAGCTCGCCAATTTTAAATAACAGTCTTAAATCAATAGAAAAAAGTAAAAAACAGCCTGTTCCGGCAAGCATGCCAACATTCGGAAAGACTATTTTTGTTTGCCGACGAACATTCAGGCACATGCAGAGAAAAACCTTGCCCTAATTTATATAATAAACTGTGTTTATTGGAAAAAATAAATGTTGAAATATTGTATGCATGGCATACAATATTTCAACATGACGGAGACAGAAATGCAGACCGAAAATGAAAAAATCGAAAGCACGCTTATGGCACTCATTGAACGTGTTACAACTCTTTCAAAGCGCCCGGTAGACCTTGAAGGACACACACTTTACCGCAGAGAGCTGCACGTAATTGCTCTTATTGGAAAATCAGAAGGAATAACTGGCACAGAGCTGGCCAGATTTTTTGGCATCACCAGGGGGGTAACCCATAAGATACTTGCACAACTTGAAAAAAAGGATTTGATTTTTAAATCAAGCCAGCCAGTAAGCAGCAAAAACATCGCACTGCATCTGACAGATTCAGGCAAGAAAGTTTTTTTGTTGCATGAACAATATCACAAAAACCTGTCGCGTGAATTTAATGCCTATTTATCGGCGAAAGATGCTTCTGTTCGCCTTGAATACATAGATTTCTTGGAAAAAATCCTTGAAATGACAAACAGCCATCTTTGATAAGGACATCACAATGATAGTAAAAACTCTTGTTGAAAATACGGCTCTGGATAAACGGTTTAGGGCAAACCACGGTCTATCGTTTTATATTGAAACCAATAAGCATAAAATCCTCTTTGATGTAGGTGAAAACGAAAACTTTTTATATAACGCAAGTCTATTAAATGTACACATAGACCAAATAGATGTTGTTGTCATATCTCACGCACACATTGATCATGGTGGCGCGTTGAACTTGTTTTTAGAAAAAAATGATACCGCACTAATCTATCTGCAAAAAGAAGCTTTTGAAAAATACTATGCGATTTCCGGAGGCCGGCAGTTTGATTTAAGCCTTGATGCTGCCCTAAAATCTCACCCAAGAATAAGACTGGTAGATGATTTTGTGCGTATAGATGATGAGCTTTCAATATTTGGTAAAATCACAGGACGTAAACTTGTCACACAGTTAAACGCCAGTTTGTTCAAAAAAGTAAATCAGCAGTTTGTTCACGATGAATTTGCGCATGAGCAATGCCTTGTAGTGGAGTTTGAAAATAAAAAAATACTCTTTGGTGGATGCGCCCATAGCGGCATTGTGAACATTTTGGAGAAAGGCGAAAACCTTTATCAATCAGAGTTTGATTTCGTTTTTTCAGGATTTCACCTGTTTGATCCCATAACAAAGGTATCTGAACAGCCAGAGCTGGTTACGGCAATAGAGCAAGAACTACGTAAACGGAAAACAGTTTTTTATACAGGCCACTGCACAGGAGAAACCGTTTTCAATGCCCTGAAAGAAAACATGCGTGATAAAATTTGGTACGCATCGGCGGGTTCAGAAGTAACGGTTTAAACATTTCAGCGCCGCTCAACAAGCGAAGCATTGAACTTCCGGCATAAAAGACAAGAGCAAGCATTATAAATACTGTAGCCTTTCCGGCTGCTGCGTACAGCAAAAAGCGGCCTGACCCCACGCCTGATAGCCGGGTAGTATGTAGACGTACGTTCCCAACCCATACCGCCGGAAGACCGATAATTTTTTGTGCCAGTGCACCTTTATGGGCATTGGCACACCCGCTTTTATTTCATGATGATTTATCTTACTCTGGCAATGGAGGGCGTATGCAGAAACTTTATGTTGCCATGGTCGGCCTGCCCGCCAGGGGAAAATCCACCCTGGCAAAGCGCATTCGTGACGGCCTGCTGGCCGAGGGCATTGAGGCCAGGCTGTTCAATAATGGCGACATGCGCCGCGCGCTTATGGGCGCGGAGTCTACCAACCCGGACTTTTACAATCCCGCCAACGAAACGGGCCGCGAAGCGCGCGAGATGATCTGCCGCCGGAATATGGAGCTTGCCCGCGCATGGCTGGCCGCCGAAGGTGAAGTGGCAATTCTGGACGCCACCAACGTTAGCCGCGCGCGGCGCATCCTTATTGAAAAAACGCTTACCGAGCACCCCGTGCTGTTTGTGGAATGCGTCAATGAGGACCAGTTGCTCCTCAAGGCATGCATACGCCGCAAGACTACCCTGCCGGAATACGCCGCCTACACCGAGGATGAAGCCCTGCAAAGCTTCATGAAGCGCATAAGCTATTATGAAGCCATTTATGAGCCCTTGAAAGAGGAAAAATTCTGGCTCTGCGTAGACTCCACCGCCAACCGTATTCTGGGCGAGCGCCCTTGCGAGGGTTCACCCTACTATCCTGCCATACGCGAAATAGTGGTCAGCGCCTGGGTTCACTGCCTCTATCTTGCGCGGCACGGCCAGACAGAATTCAACGTGCGCGGCCGCATCGGCGGCGATCCGCCCCTGACGGCCAGAGGGCGCAACCAGGCCAAAGCCCTGGCGCGGCACATGCGCCACAAGGACATAAGCTGGGTCTTTACCTCTACCCGGCTGCGCTCGCACGAAACCGCCACGCCGTTGCTGGCGGGGCATCCCGGCGCTCATGTCATGGCCTTCAAGGAATTTGACGAAATATGGGCCGGCGACTGTGAAGGCATGCTGTACAGCGAAATCCGCGCAAAAATGCCCGGAGTGACCGCCGGGCGCAATGCCAACAAATATACATACGCCTATCCCAATGGCGAAAGCTACGCCATATTGCGCGAGCGCGTACAGCGCGGACTACGGCGCGCCCTGTTTCTTGCTGGTGACACGCCGCTTGTGATTGTGGGGCATCAAGCTGTAAACCGGGTACTGCTTTCCCTTTTTCTTCAGCAGCGCAGTGAAGACGTGCCTTATATCTACATACCGCAAAATCAGTATTACCATATAAGTATGACGCCGCGGCGCAAGGTTTTTGAACGTATTCCCTATCAGGAAGAAAATTTCTAACGGTTTTGCCCTTGCGCGTCTAACAATAAGCTTTACTCTTTTTGCGCGAAACGGTATTAGCCTGCGTGCCAAGCCACTTTCCCATGTCCCTCCAAGGACACTCAGGCCGCTTCATACGCATACCCCCCTCGAATACATCTGTTTATGCGGTTTGAATAATCTCAACCGCCGAGTGAAGCGGCAAAAATCCAAGGAAAATACTATGAAATTACAAGCTAAACTTCTGGCAGGTTTTCTTCTTTCTGCCCTGATCACGCTGTCCATGGGTATTTTTGCCGACTCACGTCTGCACGACATGAGCAAGGCCGACACGTTTTTGTATACGCACTCGACGGAACCTATGGGCGACCTTATAAACATGTCAGTCTATTTCCAGCGTATCCGCCTGGACCTGCTGACCTTTGTCACTACCGATGAAGATACCGTAAAACAGCGCGTGCGAACAGAAATTCCCCAGTACAGGGCCATCATCGACAGCGGCACTACCGAGGTGGAATCAAGCCTGATTTCCGCTGAAGCGCAAAAAATCCTGGCGGTATACAAGCTGCGCCGTCAGGATTTCCGCACCATGACAGACACTGTCATGTCGCTGGCAAGTGATGGCAAGCAGGCCCAGGCCTATACCCTGCTTACCGGCAAGGGCTGGGAAATATCTACCGCCTACCAGAACGCCATTGGTGATCTTGTGGCCTCCAAACTTGAGCAGGGCAAGCTGCTGTCCCAAAAAAATGCCGAACTGGCTGATTCGTCCAGCCGTCTGCTCTATGTGGCCCTGGGCTTCGGCATTTTGCTTTCCATTGCCCTGGGTATTCTGCTTACCCGCAACATCATGCGCCAGCTTGGCGAAGACCCAGGCTACCTGGCCGAAGTGGCGGGCGAGATCGCGCAGGGCAACCTCAATGTGGCGTTCAGGCCGCAAAAGACAGCCGGGGGCGTGTACCATGTGATGCAAAACATGGTCGGCACCATGAAGGAAAAAATCGCCGAAGCCGAGGAAAAAAGCGCTGAAGCGGCCCGTCAGGCCGATCAGGCCAACATTGCCACCCAGGAAGCGCACGCCGCCAAGGCTGCCGCAGAACGTGCCAAGGCTGAAGGCATGCTGCAAGCTGCCCAGCAGCTTGAAGAAGTGGTGGGTATCCTGACCTCTGCTTCCGAAGAGCTTTCGGCACAGATCGAACAGTCCAGCCGCGGCGCGGACGAACAGTCGCAGCGCGTCAGTGAAACGGCGACGGCCATGGAAGAAATGAACGCCACCGTGCGCGAAGTTGCCAGTAATGCCGGACACGCATCGGAAATGTCTGACCAGGCCCACCTCCAGGCGCAGGAAGGCGCGGCCATAGTGTCGCGCGTGGTGCAGGGCATCAATGAAGTTTCACGGCAAAGCATTGAAATCAAGCAAGATATGGATCTTCTGAGCCATCAGGCCGAAGGTATCGGGCAGATCATGAGCGTCATTTCCGACATTGCCGACCAGACCAACCTGCTGGCCCTCAATGCCGCCATTGAGGCCGCCCGGGCCGGCGAGGCCGGAAGAGGATTTGCGGTAGTGGCGGACGAGGTGCGCAAGCTGGCCGAAAAAACCATGACCGCTACCCACGAAGTGGGCCAGGTCATCAGCGGCATCCAGGAAGGCACACGCAAAAGCGTGGCCGGGGTGGATGTTTCCATCGGCACGATTCAGGAGGCCACCAGCCTTGCCAACCAGTCCGGCGAAACCTTGCACAGCATTGTTGCGCTGGTAGACCAGACCAACGATCAGGTACGCTCCATCGCCACGGCCAGCGAAGAGCAGTCCGCAGCCAGCGACGAAATCAATCGCTCTGTGGAACAGGTTGCGGCCATTTCCAGCCAGACGGCCACCGCCATGGGCCAGGCCGCGCAGGCCACCGCGGAACTGGCGCGACAGTCTCAGGTGCTGCAGAGCCTTATCAATGACATGAAGGCTGAAGGCAGCCGTTAACATGCCTTGCGGGTGAAGGCCCCTTTTTCAGAAGGGGCCTTCACCCACACCCTCTAACACCTTTCTTTTACTTCCATCCGTTACAGGCATTTTCCTGCCTGCGGCGGTGGGACCCCCCCAAAGCGCCTCACAGACATAGCACTGCCTCAACGTCCATCAGCCCTAAATATACAGCCGTCCCACAGCTTTCGTACAAGGCGAAAGCAAACGCTGGTATTGTACGGTGCGCAGAAAAATCACCCGACCTCGGGAAGGAAGATCCCGAAGCAAAAGCCGCGCAGCCCTCGCAGGCTGGCGAAAGCTGGAAGGGCCAACAGCGTTGCTCGGAGTGCGTGCAGAGGGGTCCTTGAGGGTTGGTGGAAGAAAAGCCCAGCGGGGTGTTCCGCCCCCCCCACATGCCGCACGCCGCGCAAGGCGGCCCAAACTGAATGAGAGAAAAGCCCCCGCGCCCGCAGGGCTGTAAAATACTCCTTCGCGAAGGGCAAGCCTCTTCCCCTCGCAACCCGCCGCTCAGGCGCACGCCTTCATTTTTTTCTGCCCTTGCCCGGAGGGGTCAGCATGCGCACGGCGCGCACCTCGTCAATGCGGCGCTTGTCCATACGGGTAATTTCCAGCTCCCATCCCTGATAATGCAGGCGTTCGCCCTTTTCAGGGATGCGCCCAAGCCGCTCCAGAATAAAGCCCGCCAGAGTAGCGCTGGACAGACGCTTGGGCAGGCTGATGCCGAGCCAGCTTGCGAACAGGTCTACCGTAAGGCGCCCCGGCATGACCCAACTACCGTCAGGGCGTCGGCAGGCCTCCGGCCCGGCGGGCATGTCGCCCATCTGCCCGGCCAGTACGCTCAGCAGTTCCGCCGGGGTGATCACGCCCACCACGCTGCCGTACTCATCCCGCACAAAGGAAAGAGGCGTGGGATGTGTGCGAAAATCCTCCATAATCACATGCAGGGGCGTATGCTCAAAAATGGTGGGCGCAGGGCGTATGTAAGACTTGAGATCCCAGGTTCCTTCGGCCGCGCAGTCGCCGCGCTCAAGGATATCACCGGGATGCACCACGCCGAGCACCTCATCCGTATCACGCCGTAATACGGGCAGCCAGGCCAGACGCGACGAGGCGGCGTAATGGCTCACGGTCTTGCGGTCAGCATTGCTGTCCAGCCAGTTCACACGCTGGCGCGGAACCATGATGAACCGTGCCGTGCGCCCACCAAGGCGTATGACCCGGGCCAGCATATCCCGCTCTTTGGGCGCAAAAAGCTGTTCTTTTTCTCCTCCGGCCAGGGCCGCAGCATCAAGCTGGGCATCGCCCTGCCCCGGGGCGTTGCCCCCAAGAATATTCAGGATGACGCGGGCCGTGGATTCGCGCATGTCGCGCATGCTGAAGCGCCTGCGCCGGTTGCGCAATGCCCACTGGTTGCACGCTTCCACCATGATGGAAAAAACAATGGCCGCGTACATATAGCCCTTGGGAATGTGAAAGCCCAGGCCATCGGCCAGCAAGCTCAAGCCGATCATCAGCAAAAAGCCGAGGCACAGCACGATGACGGTGGGATGCCGCTCCATAAAATTGAGCAAAGGCGCCGCTGCCAGCAGCATGATGCCCATGGCGATGACCACAGCCAGCATCATGATGGTCACGTGCTCCACCATACCCACAGCCGTGATGATGGAATCAAGAGAAAATACGGCGTCCAGCACCACTATCTGAAAAATGACCTGCCAGAAATCCGCATGATGCCCAGAGTCCCCGGCATATCGGCCGCTATGGCCTTCCAGACGGTCATGCAGCTCCATGGTTCCCTTGAGCAGCAGAAAAACGCCCCCGGCCATGAGTATGAGGTCGCGGGCGGCAAATCCGTGCCCCCCCAGTTCAAACAGGGGTGTGGTCAGTGTGGCCAGACGCGCCATGACGGTAAGCAGCAGCATGCGCATAAGCAGGGCCAGACCAAGGCCCACCAAAAAAGCCTGCCGTTTGCGTTCACCGGGCAACCGACCGACAAGAATGGAAATAAAAACCAGGTTATCCACCCCGAGCACCACTTCAAGCAGTACAAGCGTACCCAGACCGGCCCAGGCAGAAAGGTGTGTCACCCATGAAAAGTCGAACATAGTGTCACGCTCCGGGGCAATTGCCCCTTCTTGCGGAATGACGGATATGGCGCCCATTGCCGGGCCCCGAAAAAAAAGACAAAAGAGGGCCGAACGCCCCCTTTTGTCAGTAAATTGCCGTTGCCGCCGGCATCAGGTGGTTCTCGACTTCCGTTGCAAGGCGCAGGGCGCGCCGGATGTGGACGGAAAACGGAAAACCGCAATGCCGTTGCAAGTATGCGCTCAAAAGCGCCCGGCATGTGGCCGGATCAGATGGCTGATCCGGCTCGGACAAGTCAGATGTCATTACTCGGCAGCGAGCTGGATGCGTTCAAAGCCGGTAACAGTGATTTCATCGCCCACGGCCTTGCCCGTTTCACGCACGACATCGGTAATGGTCTTTTTGTCGTCGCGAATGAAGGGCTGTTCCATAAGGCACACTTCTTTCTGGTATTTTTTCACCGCACCGTCAGCAATCTTGTCAACGATATTGGCGGGCTTGCCTTCTTCCAGGGCCTTCTGGCGATACACTTCGCGCTCACGTTCCACAGCGGCCTGGTCAAGGCTTGCGGCATCAAGGGCCATGGGGCTGGCAGCAGCCACCTGCATGGCGATATTTTTGGCAAGTTCCTGCACTTCGGGCTTGTTTACGCTTTCAGCCTTGCCGCAGGTCAGGAAAGCCAGCACGCCGATCTTGCCGTTGGCGTGGATGTACTGACCCACCAGGGAGTTTTCGCAGGGCTTGGCGTGACGGGCAAACTTGCCGAGCTGCATGTTTTCGCCCACAGAGGCGATGAGCTGGGTCACTTCTTCACCCATAAGGGCTTCAAGGGCAGCGGCATCGGCGGGGGCGTTGTCGAGCACGCTTTTGGCCACCTTGGCGGCCATGTCCTGGAACTGGTCGCCGCGGGCCACAAAGTCGGTTTCGCACAGCAGCGAAGCCATGGCCACGGTCTTGCCGTCATCGCTCAGAGCCACGGTTACAAGGCCTTCGCTGGTGGCGCGACCGGACTTTTTGGCAGCCTTGGCCATGCCCTTCTGGCGCAGCCAGTCAACAGCCTTTTCCAGGTCGCCTTCCACTTCCACCAGGGCTTTCTTGCAGTCCATCATGCCCGCGCCGGTCATTTCGCGCAGTTCTTTCACCATCTGAGCACTGATAGCAGCCATTGTATTCTCCAAATGCGTCCGGCCTGCAGCCGGAGTTATCAAAATTACTTCCTGAATTGCGGAGGTGCATCCAAAACGGGGCAGCGCAGCCATAAATCAGGTTGCGCTGCCCCCAGGAATGCGAAAGCAGAAAACCGACTATTGGGCGGGAGCAGCCTCGGCAGCAGCTTCAGCAGCGGCGCCCTTTTGCATGGCTTCTTCAGCGTTGGCGGTTTCGCCCTTGTGGTCCTTGCCCATAGCTTCGCCTTCCATGCAGGCTTCGGCAAAGGCGGCCACAAAAAGCTTGATGGCGCGGATGGCGTCATCGTTGCCGGGAATAATATAGTCGATGACATCGGGGTCGCAGTTGGTGTCGGTGACAGCAATGATCGGGATGCCGAGCTTGCGGCATTCCTTGACGGCGATGTCTTCGCGATGGGGGTCGATGATAAAGGCAATCTGGGGCAGGCGATCCATATTCTTGATGCCGCCGAGGGTTTCTTCCAGCTTGGCAAGCTCACGTTCCAGAAGCAGGATTTCCTTTTTCTGGTAACGGTTGATGCTGCCGTCGGAAAACATGCTTTCAAGCTTCTTCAGGCGGTCAACGCTCTTCTGAATGGTGACAAAGTTGGTGAGCGTGCCGCCCATCCAGCGATTGGTCACAAAGAACTGCCCGGCGCGTCCGGCTTCAGCGGCCACGGCCTCCTGGGCCTGGCGCTTGGTGCCGATGAAAAGGACCTTGCCGCCCTTGGCCACAACGTCCACAACCTTGTCGTGGGCAATGCGGAAGAGTTTTACGGTCTGCTGCAGGTCGATAATATGGATACCGTTGCGCGCACCGAAAATGTAAGGACGCATCTTGGGGTTCCAGCGGCGGGTCTGGTGACCGAAATGCACGCCGGTTTCCAGCATTTGCTTCATGCTGACGTAAGCCATGGGGATTCCTCCAAAGGGTTGTTTTCTTCCACCCACGCCCTGACCCTGCAACCCGACGTCGCGCCTGAGCACGAGTATGAACGCCGCCACACGCGGCATTCCGCCGGGCACCCCGGGCCGCTGCCTGGGTGTGCTTGATGGAAAGGGTGTACATACATGATCACCGCGGGCTTGGCAAGCATTGATGCGGGCTTTCCGCGAAAAACGGCGGCGGGCGGGCCGCCCCTTTTCAAAGTCTGAAGCAGCCCTTATAGTCAAGATTCATCTGCCGCAAAAATACAAGACAAAAAATATCCGCAGGAAAAAACATGAACAATCACGGCTTTACCCTGATCACCGAACAGCAGTTGCGCGAAGTGGACGGCACCGCCCGCCTGTGGCGGCACGAAGCTACCGGCGCCCAGCTGCTTTCCATCAGCAATACGGACGAAAACAAATGCTTTGGCGTGAGCTTTCGCACGCCGCCCACCGATTCCACCGGTGTGGCTCATATTCTGGAACATTCCGTTCTCTGCGGGTCTGACAAATATCCCGTCAAGGAACCGTTTGTGGAGTTGCTCAAAGGCTCCCTGCAAACCTTCCTCAATGCCTTTACCTTTCCGGACAAAACCTGCTACCCGGTTGCAAGCTGCAACCTGCGCGACTTTTACAATCTCATCGACGTCTATATCGACGCCGTTTTTCACCCGCGCATCAACGAAGACATTTTCAAGCAGGAAGGCTGGCATGTGGACGCCCCCGCTGCGGACGGCCCCTGGGCCTACAAGGGCGTTGTCTATAATGAAATGAAGGGTGTGTACTCCTCGCCGGACTCCGTGCTTGCCGAGCAGAGCCAGCAATCCCTTTTTCCCGACACGCTGTACAGCCTCGACTCCGGCGGCAACCCCCAGTGCATCCCCGACCTTACCTACGAGGCGTTTTGCGACTTCCACAGCCGCTATTACCACCCGAGCAATGCCCGCTTTTTCTTCTGGGGCGATGACCCGGAAGCTGAGCGGCTGCGCCTTGCGGGCCAGGCCCTGGAAAAATATACGGCGCGCCCGGTGGATTCCACCGTCCCTCTGCAAGAACGTCTCGACACGCCGCGCCATATCGAGGTTGCCTATGCGGCCTCCGAAGGCGAAAAGCGCGCGCTGTTCACGGTCAACTGGCTGCTTGGCGAGCGCGGCGACGTGGATCAGGCCCTGCTGATGGAGATGCTTGAGCACATCCTTGAAGGGCTGCCCGGCTCTCCCCTGCGCAAGGCGCTCATCGCCTCGGGCCTTGGTGAAGACACCACTGGCTGCGGGCTGGAAACCGACCTCCGCCAGATGTACTACTCCACCGGTCTCAAGGGCTTGGCGCCCAGAGATGTTCCGGCGGCCGAAATACTCATTTTTGAAACCCTGGCCCAACTGGCCGAGGAGGGCATCCCCGCTGCCGCCGTGGAAGCTGCGGTCAACACTGTAGAATTCGCCTACCGTGAAAACAATTCCGGCCGCTTCCCGCGCGGGCTTTCAGCCATGATCCAGTCGCTGTCCACCTGGCTGTATGATGGCGACCCCCTGGCTCCCCTGGCGTGGGAGGCTCCTCTTGCCGCCCTTAAAAAGCGGATCGAAGCGGGCGAACCCGTATTTGAACAGGCCATCAAAGACTGGTTTCTGAACAATAACCATCGCGCCACCGTGGTCCTGCTGCCGGATACGGGCCTTGGCAAAACCCGTGATGAGGCGGAAAAAGCCCGTGTGGACGCGGTGCAGGCCGCAGCCGGCCCCGAAGAACGCGCTGCCGTGGCCGCCGACACCCTGCGCCTTGAAGAAGTGCAGAGCGCCCCCGACAGCCCGGAGGCGCTGGCGACCATTCCGGCCCTTGGGCTTGAGGACCTGCCGAAGCACAACGCCCCCATCCCCCGCAATGTGGTGGAAGTGCCAGAGGCCATCCTGAGCCACGAACTGCCCACCCAGGGTGTTGCTTACACCACTGTCCTGCTGCCGCTGGATAACGTGCCTGACCGCCTTGTCCCCCTGTTGCCGCTCTTTGCCCGCAGCCTCACAGAAATGGGGACGGCGCGCCGCGACTTTACGGAGCTTGGGGCGCTCATGGCCGCCAAGACCGGCGGCGTGGGGGCCGACCCCCTGCTGGGAACCGTGCGCGAAAGCCGCAAGACCGTCAGCTATCTGGCCGTTTCCGGCAAAACAGTGTATGACAAACTGCCTGATTTATTTGACATCATACATGAAATCCTGCTTGAGCCCCTGGCCGACCAAAAAGTGATCGAAGAGCGCATGGGCCAGATGCTGCTTGAAACCAAGGCCCGCCTGGAAAACGCCCTTCAGTCCGCCGGGCATGCGGCCGTAAGCGCGCGCCTGCGGGCGCGTTATACCGGCGCAGGCGCTCTGGCCGAGCGCACCACGGGCCTGAGCTACCTTGAAAGCGTGCGCGCCATGCTTGGCCGTATGGAAAAAGAACCGCAGGCGCTCATGGCCGACCTTGAAGAGCTTCGCACCCGCATCGTGGCGCGTCCCGGCGCGGTCTTTGACTGCACCGCCGAGGCTTCCGGCCTGTCCCAGGCTGAGAATCACGCCCGCCGCCTGTTGCAGGCCCTGCCCCAGTTGCGCCCCGGCGCGGCGGGCGGCATTGGCGAAAGCCCCATGCGCCTGCCTGCGGCCGAAGCCTTCATCGCTCCGGCGCAGATCAACTATGTGGGCAAGGCCGCCAACATCTACGACCAGGGTTATATATATCACGGTTCTGCCAGCGTTATCCTGCGCTACCTGCGCATGGGCTACCTGTGGGAACGCGTGCGTGTGCGCGGCGGCGCGTACGGGGCGTTCTGCAACCTGGACCGTCTGGGCGGCACCCTTGTCTGCGCCTCCTACCGCGACCCCAATGTGGAAGCCACGCTGGAGGCCTTTGACGGCATGGCCGGCTTCCTGCGCGGCTTTACACCCGACAAGGCCCAGCTTACCCAGGCCATCGTGGGCGCCATAGGCGATCTGGACAGCTACCTGCTGCCCGACGCCAAGGGCGCGCAGTCTCTGGCCCGCTGGCTCACCAACGACACGGACGCCGCCCGCGCGCTCATGCGCGAGGAAATCCTTTCCACCACCGAAAAGCACTTCCGCGATTTCGCGGACGTGCTGGACGAAGCCGCGGCCAAGGGACACATATGCGTGCTTGGCGGCCCCAAGGCCGAGGCTGCCGCCGTGGAACACGGATGGGAAAGCAGCAGGCTGATATAAAAAGACACTAAAACGGGACCGGCCTGGGTGCGCTGACGCGCCCAGGCCGGTCCCGGAACACAAGCTGCACCACAATGCTTTCCTCCAGCCCGCCACCTTGCGCCCCGCCCGCGCCATCCCCGGCAGAAACACATGCCGCCTTTCTTGCCGGGCATCCCCTTGCCGGGCGCATTGCCGCGCCCTCTTTTGTCATCCCGGCCGGTGTGGCAGAAAATGCCCGTTTTCTCGCGGGCCGTGTGGATGAGGTTGCGCTGTGCCTGTTTGAATTCCGCGCCTGCCAGGAATACACTTCCACCGAGCTGCCGCCGGCTCTGGCCTCCCTGCCTCTGCGCTGGCATGCCCACCTGCCGGTGGATCTTCCCTGGCCCAAGCCCCCGGCCGCACGCCAGGCCAATCCCGCACGTCAGGCCGCATGTGCGGCGGCGGCTGTCATCACGCGGCTCATGACTCTTGTACCCGGCCTTGTTCCGCGCGTGGCGGTGCTGCACCCGCCCGAAGGCCCGCCCGCCCTGCAGCGCACCTTGCTGGCTGATTTTGCAAAGCACTGGCAAAACGGGGCAGAAAATCCGAAAGACCTGCCCCCCCTGCGCCCTGTTCCCATCTTGCTGGAAAACGTGGCGCACAGCGATGTGGCCTGCCTTGGCGAAGACTTTCTTCATGATCACGGGCTGGGGCTTTGTCTGGACGTAGGACATCTCCTCGGCTATGCTCAAGAAAAGCTGCTGCATTCGGCCCTGCCCTCACAGGCGGGCCTGCTGCACTGGAGCGCACCCGGCAAGGGCGATCAGCACCTGCCGCTCACGGCTCTCACTCCCGCGCAAAGACGCATTGCGCGGCACATCATGGCTGACGCCCCGCGCACGGCCACACATCTGGTAGAAGTTTTCAAGTGGGAAGGCCTGGCGGCTTCCCTGCCTGTTCTGGCAGCCCTTGCCACCGGTGAAACGCCGGATGCGTCCGGGGGCTGAAGGCAAAAGCAAAGCCATGCGGCGTATATATCCGCCGTGCAATCAGGGGCATCGGCCTCGGGAGGATGAACACAGCAATGCTGCCCACTGCCGAACTTGTCGCCAATATGAAACAATGGCGACAATCACTGGACAAAGACGACCGCTGGTGCATCCTTATCAATGCCGACCCCGATGCCCTGGCCTCGGCGCTGGCACTGAGGCGCATTCTGCTGCCGCGGGTGCACAATGCCGACATTGCGCGCATCAACGAGGTCACCCGGCCCGACAACCTTGCCATGATACGCTACCTGCGCATCCCGGTACGCGTATGGCAGGCGGAAAAGGCCGATCAATACACCCGCTTTGCCATTGTGGATTCCCAGCCGCATCATCACAAGTCTTTTTGCGGCGTTGTCTTTGACTGCGTTATCGACCACCACCCCCTGCCCTCCAACGCAGACAACTCGCCGTATTCGCCCGACGCCTATTGCGACATTCGCCCAGGTCTCGGGGCTACCAGCACCATGATGACCCGCTATATGCAGGGGCTGCGCATGCGTCCCGGCCCCAGGCTGGCCACCGCCCTGCTGTACGGCATACGCACCGACACGGGCGCTTTCGAACGTTCGGGCGATGAGGACGACCTTCGCGCGTACCAGTGGCTTTCACGCCATGCGGACAACAATCTTCTGCGGCGCATTGTGCGCAGTGAATACCTGCGCGACTGGCTGCCGCTTTTTTCGCGCGCCTTCCGCAGCCTTACCGACTGCCGTGGCAGCGGGGCCTTTGCCTGGCTCAATGAAGTCAACAGCGCCGACCTGCTGGTGGCCGTAGCGGATTTTTTCACCCGTGTGCACGGGCTGAAGTGGATTGCGGTGAGCGGCATTGTGGGCAAAACCGTCATCGTCATCTTTCGCGGCGACGGCGGGCGCGACATCGGCCGCCTGGCTGACGCCTGCTTTTACGATGTGGGGCAGGCCGGGGGCCATCGCAACATGGGCAGGGCGGAATTTCCGCTGGCGGCAGTTCCGGAAAACATCAAGGTGGCGGACTTTGTGCTGAAGCGCCTGCAAACGCGCAAGCTGCGCCGTGCTACATCTCCTGCGGGTGAAGACAAGGACAGCGCCGATACACCCTAGACACACCATAGTAAAATATCCCCCGCACAGCTTGCGCTGCGCCGCATGGCGGGGCCGTTTCCAACAGCAAGACAGGCTCCCTGATTGGGGAGCCTGTCTGCATAAAAACAGCATCCATGCCCCGATGCGGCTAACATCGGGCCAGATGGATTTCTGCGGGGCATCCATCTGGCGGAAAGATGACTTTCGCCGCCTGGAACATTTCATCCTTAGAAATACCCTGCAAGAATTTGTCTCCAAATCCTTGTCGCCAAATGATTTGACTATAGGGTGGCTTTGCCGACCGTTAAGCAATTATTTGGAGCGTTAATTGCCTTAGAAGTCGAACTTGATCTGTGCGTTGCCGCTCACGCCTTCACGCCTGCCCACATAGCCCTGCACGCTCAAATCCAGCGTCAACGGCACTGCCTGTGACGGACGGAGTGACAGGCCCAGTTCGCCTATGCCCGTGTCACCGCGCAAGGTGGGGGATTTAATGGAGTAGCCATACGTGCTTGCTGATGCCTTGCCGTCAAATTCGTGCTCATAGGCCGCGCCAACATAGGGATTAACATAGTCATTGAGCGTATAGGTCAAGCGGCTGCCCATGCGCAGACGGTTGGAATTCACATCATCAAAGTCCACAGGGTCACCGGTGGAAAGAGTGACGGAGTTGCCCTCCTGCCGCGTCCAGAAATATTTGCCATACATGTCAAGAGCCAGAGCTTCTGTCAGGTTCCATACATAACCGCCACCGCCATGCAGACCGTAATAGGCGGAGTACCTGTCGTACCCGACGTCGCTTTGGTTCATGGCGTTGTGCAGGTCTGACGTATTGTAATGATTGTAGAGACCGCCTGTGCGGGCGGTGCCTTCAACATAAAAATGCCCAGGCCCCGCTGGGGCAAAATCCATTCTGGCCAGGAGGCCGCCGCCAAGGTAGCGGGCCTTGCCGTCGCCATCTACTGATGCCGCATTGGAAAAAGAACTATACGTATTGTAGGAACCGCTGCCTGCTTCAAAGAATGTTCCCAGGGTCAGACGCCCAAAATTGAGTTCTTGCCCCTAGGCCAGGCCTGCCAAAAATGAAAAGCTGGTCATATCCACATGGGAACCGGTATTATAGCGTGAGAAACCCGCTCGAAGCGCACTGAAACCTATCAACCCCGTGCAATCTTTATCGCCTTTCGGATTTTTTTGACATGTCGCGTCAACAGCACTGCTGATGCCCTGTTCGGCAGCAAGGTTGCCCCCTTCATTAATAAGCGCTGTTCCCGCAAGAGCGCCCTGGCTTGGCCCCTTCAGTTGCGGGTTGGCAGATATGCCGGTCAGGGTGGCCGTGAGGCTGTTGGCTGCAAGGTTTACATCCCAATCGTAAACAAGGGCCGCCCCCTTCAAGCCTTGCGCTGTATTTTTGGCAAGGCTGCCGGAAATCACACCCGTGGAGTTGATCAGGGCTACAGTGTCGCCGACAGCAAAGCTGCTCCCTCGCGCCACATTAATGCTGCTGACTGTGCTTGCACCGCCAAGGCTGGTTGCGGCTACTGTGAGCATAGCGTCGCCGGGGTTATTTGCCTGAAACCCCTCAGGCAGATTGAAATTTAAAAATTCGAAATTGTTCAGGCTATTGAAAGTAAACCGATTTGAGACGTTCAAAGTATTGCCTGTGAAAGCATCGCCTGCCGGAGCATGCCCGCCCCATACATCGCCGGTTATGGTGCCGCCAGCAAGACTGACAATATTGTCAGTGGCATTACCGGCAAGAAAAGCGAGGCCTCCGTAAATATCCGCAACAGATCCAGCATTCACAATTACGGTATTTTTTACTGCATTTCCAATATCAGTTTCTCCGCCAGCTACATGCGTGCCGACAGCAGCATCATACACGATAACAGTATTTCCAATGGCGTCTCCACCCGAGCTATACCCACCGGACACCTCCAAATGCACAGATCCGCCATCAAGAATAACGCTATTATTTATGGCGTTTCCACCAATGCTGTAACCTCCGGACAAATCAATCGTGCTGCCTGAAAAAAAGTTCACCGTGTTATTTTCAACAATCCCCCCACCTTCGCTATGGCCGCCGCGGATAGTAGCAACGATTGCATTTGAGACATTAACAGTATTATTGCGCACATCTTCATTGCCCAGTGCAAGCCCGCCAAAGATCGAGCCTGGGCCGGAAGCCGTCACGGTGACGGTATTTCCGGAAAGACCGGTCGGATAAATGGCCGTGCCGGTGCCGACAGGGTTCGTCTGCAACATGCCCGGATTCGATCCATCGTAAACAATATTTTCAGCCTTTGAGCTGCCAGGAGCAACGCTGCCCAGGAAGAGCGCGGCAACAAAAAGGCCGACCCACATTTTCGACACAGCCATAAACACCTCCAATCATGCAAAATTATTTGAAATAAAATTCACAATAACACTGGTGCACGCCACAAAATAACTATACCAAAGTCAACAATATACAAACAACTAAAGAATAACAACTATATAAGACATTCTTAATGCATATTTTACATTGTATAAAACAAGTAGATGAATACACTACAAATAAATAAACTGCTTGATTAACCAAACTGCACCATTCTGCAATAGCTATACACATATCAAATTGCATCAACATGAACATAAAAATATGAAAGATTGTAAACAATTCATATATGATTATATTTTCTATACACAACATACATAAAATATATATGACCTTAGTTACACCTTCACTATGACGCGCGACAAGACTCGTTATAACCTTATCATTCAGCATATATAATTGCTGTCTGCTTATTCATGCTCATGACATGCCTTATATTGCGGTGAACCTTCCCTGCTTCAGCCAGCCCAATGAACAGTTCGACCCCAGCGGGGAGAATTTTCGCAAGGGCATACTGCTCTTCGCCTCATGAGAAACCGCGAGGAACCCCACACAGCGTCGCGGTCATGCCGGGCAGACAGGCGATAACGCCGGCCAGATGCAATGGAGCAAAGACAGGATCGCAAGGCTTGCCCTGAAGGGCTATTGTCCAAATGGAAAAACAAAAGACAGCAGGGATAAATAATTTATCCCTGCTGAAAGCTGCGAACGCAGTAGTATCGTGATGAAATTTGAATGCCGCGCTGCCAAAAATCCAGAGCGGGATGCCCTATCTCAGGAAAAATATGGCATTTGTTTTTTCGAAACCCGCATCCCCGGCAATGCTGCCAGCTTATACCCGGCACTTCGTAAAGGAGACCGGGAAGGCCATGCACGGAGCCGGCGCATCAAAGGCTAAACGGCCCCTAGCACTGACCGCACTGAAGCCCAAGACGCCGCCCGGACTCGGCATAATGCTCGCGCAGGACGCGTTCGATGCGCTGCAGGTCGCGGCTGCACAGGGCCTCATAAATGAGCTCGTGGCGCTCATAGAATTCCTGGGGTGAAAAGAGCGTATCCCAGCTTTTATAGTAAAGAAACTTTGAAATATGAGCGCAGGAATTGCGGGCCGTTCTGACCATCAGCCTGTTGCTACAGCGCGAAAGCAGCGCATTGTGAAAAGCTTCGTCCACAGCACTCATGCTCGAAAGCCCTGTAGCGTTCCGGCTTTGCTCCGCCATCTCGTCCAGTATGGCTTTCACTTCGGCCAGGGCCGCGTCATCCCATTTATCTATGGACTGCACAATGCAGGCCCCTTCCAGCGTACCTCCAAGGCAGTAACTGTCTTCAATTTCCTGCGCTGTCAGGTGACGGATGTGTTTGGCTTTTTGCGGCAGTCCGGTCACAAGCCCTTGTTGCAAAAGTGTTTGCAGGGCTTCACGCACGGGTCCACGGCTGATGCCAAGGTACTCCGCGATTTCTGTTTCGCGGATGGGATCGCCGGGCGCGAGCGTTCCGTCAAGCAGGCACTGCTTGATATAGTCTATGGCTTGCGCGCTGTAGGTCTGAACCTGGCTCAATGTCTGCTCCTCGTGTGTTTGCCTGTGTTAGTCTTAGCAAATTATGATGCCTTGTCCATAGCGCATATAGTAAGGTTGGGAATTTATATTCTCAACCTTTGCAAAGCGCTCGCTTCGGCGTTTACCCCGACACATTGCGCTGCTCCTGGCGGTGGCTGCCTGCCCCCGCAGTTTTACAGTAAAATCGGCACGGTGACAAAGTTGACACAGCGGCAGCCGGAATAAGCGCATCTGGCCTGCCGCCTATGCGGTATGACACGGCGTGTCCGGGCAGCGTTGTCAGGCCTCTTCGGGGGCCGCGTCCCCAGGCGTGGCGTAGCGCCGGTTCCAGCCGGTAACGGCAGAGAATACCAGCACTGCCAGCAAAGCCCACGAATACGGATTGCACAGGGCCGTGCTGATGGGCGGCGCCGCAATGCCGTAGCTTTCTGCCGCGCTCACCATGGCGCCATACCAGGCGGCTACCACAATATGCCACGGCAGGACAAAAAAGATGGTACACACCGCGCAGTCCATAAGATTCGCGCGCCGTGCCGGGGCAAGGTTGAATTTTTCGCCTATGGGCCGCACGAGGCTCGGCCCCACCAGCAATTCCGCCGGAGCATTGGCGGAAATGGGGATGGACGCCAGAATGGTCACCCCCACGATAAACAGTTCAGCCTGACGCACTGTGCTGACCACACTCTTGTGGGCAAATTCCAGAATTTTGGTCATGATGCCGCATTCCATCAGAATCTGGGTAACGGCAAGAATAAGGATGGCAAAAATAATCGCGCCCACCACGCCGTCAATGCCGGACTGGATGATTCCCGTAGAAGCTCCCGCTCTGGCGGGAATACCGAAAATATCGCCGGGCTTGAGCGTGCCGATAAGCATGCCCACCAGGGCCGCCGTTACGTTGCCGTAAATGAGCGCCTCAATAATATGCCTGCCGCTGAGCGCAGCCACCACAACCACAACCAGGGCCACCAGCATGAATATGCCGGAAGGGTTCAGGCTGGCCTGGATCTCGGGCAGCACCACGGCCTCGCCCCCGCCGCCGAAAATCAAGAATGCCAGCGCGGTAAAGGCCGCCGCCACAATACAGAGAGGAAAGCGGCTTCGTACCACGTCGCGCATGGTGGCGCCCTGCGTGTATGCGGACACAATGGTTGTGTCCGATATGGGAGCCAGATTGTCGCCAAAAGCCGCGCCGGACAGAATGGCCAGCCCGAGCATGGCCGGATCCGCCCCAAGAAAATATCCCGCCGGGTACAGTACCGGGGTAAGGGCAATGCATGTACCGGTGCTGGTTCCCGTACCCAGTGAAAAAAGCATGGCTGCGGCAAAGACCAGCAAGGTAAATATCGCCCCCTGCGCCCCTGTGGTCATGCCGAGCCACAGCAGGCCGTCCACCAGCCCCCCGACCGCCATAAGCTTGCCGAACACCCCCGCGAACAGCCAGGCCGTTACGATGACAATGCCGGTTTTGTCGCCAATGCCGCGCATGGCGGCCTTGCAGTATTCCTCTTTGCTTCTGGCAAAAAACAATCCCACTGCCAGCGCCAGCCAGGCGCAGGCCCAGAACGGTTTGGTGCCGCCCCGCCCCGCCACGGAAAGCCACACAAGCCCCACCACCAGTATGGCAAGGGGAACAAGCCCGCCCCATATGCCGCCGTACATTTTCAACTTGTCATTCTGCATGGTTTTCTTCCTCTCCCCTCGGGGAAATATAACGCACGGGCCGTGTGGCTGCTGGCGGAACGTGTCAAGCTGGGCGTACAGGGCGGAAGAACCACCCGTATGCAGAAAAAGCACATTGAAGCCTGTGGCGAAATATCCCTTTCGCACAGGGTCGATCAGGCCCGACATGGCCTTGCCGGAGTACACCGGGTCAAGAAGAATGCTTTCTGTAGGGGCGAGCAGGCGCACCGTATCCACCATGGCGGCTGTGGGCAACGGATAGCCGGGTTCCAGGTGGTCATCGTAATCCACCACGGCTTGCCTCGGCAAGGGCGTATAAACACCCGGAAGGCCCGCATGTTCCTGCACGGGTAAATACACGGCATCTTCCTGTACGCACTTTTGCGGTTCACGCCGATGCCCGTCACCGGGATGTCCATATTGCAACCGGGCATGCCCCGCGGAACTCCCGCACAGGTCGGCGCTATCGCCGGGTACGGCCATGTGGTCAAAGCCAGGACCGCGATCAAGCATCCAAGGGTTCCGCGCCTGATCCACACATTGCCCTTGCCGCCAAGGCCCTTGCTCAAGACTGGCAAAATTCCAGAGACGTGGCCGGGCCATAGCATAAAAACATAACTACATACTATTAATGACGTTATAAGAACAGTCACACCGCGCTTCTCAGAAACACGGCTCCGCCATGACGAGACCGAAAAGCGTTCTTTTATTTTTTTCGTAAAAGGTATTGACAGCGGTTTTTACCCGGCGTAACGTTTTTGAAGAAACAACAAGGATTTTTCATGCAACGCATTTCTTCCAACCACACCTCCGCTTACGCCGCTAGCTTTTATAGCTGGTATTTTTTTGCGTACTTTATGGATGCCTGTGGTCGGGAGCTTCGCTGACGCAAAAAAACGAGTTAGGAAGTTCAAAGGGCCGCAGGCAAACCGCCGGCGGCCCTTTTTTTGTATGGGCGGCCGGTCTTCAAAATGCTCACGCCGAGCGGTCCACGGCTACAGGCAATATGCAATTTGACTGCAATACGCACGTCAGCAACTAAAAGGAGCAGGCCATGTACCTTGGAAAAAAAGTCCGTCTTGAACGAATCATCAATCGGGAAAACGGGCGGACCATTATCGTACCTATGGACCATGGCGTCACCATAGGTGCAGTTGATGGCCTTATGGATATGCGCGAGGCCGTCAACGACATGGCCCGGGGCGGTGCGGATGCGGTACTCATGCACAAGGGGCTTGTGCGTTGCTCGCACCGCAGCGCCGGCAAGGACATCGGCCTTATCGTCCATCTTTCCGCCTCCACGGCCCTGACGCCCAACGGCAATACCAAAACCCTGGTCGGCACGGTTGAAGAAGGCATCAAGCACGGGGCGGACTGCGTGTCTGTTCACGTCAACCTGGGCGACCCCAACGAACGCCTCATGCTGGCAGACCTTGGCCGCGTGGCCGAAGCCTGCGACAACTGGCATATCCCCCTGCTGGCCATGATGTACGCCCGCGGCCCGCAGATTCAGGACGGCTTTGCTAAAAACGTGGTGGCCCATTGCGCCCGCGTTGGCGTGGAGCTGGGTGCGGACATCGTCAAGGTTCCCTACACCGGTGATGTGGACAGCTTTGCAGAAGTTGTGTCCTCCTGCTGCGTGCCTGTGGTCATTGCCGGGGGCGAGCGTATGGAGTCCACACGCCAGATACTCCAGATGGTGCACGACTCCATCAAGGCGGGCGGCGCGGGCATTTCCGTGGGTCGCAACGTTTTCCAGCACCCCAGCCGCGTGAATCTGGTCAAGGCCCTGCGGGCCATCGTGCATGAAAACGCCAGTGTGGACCAAGCCATCACCATGGTGGGAGAATAGCAATATGTCGCGCATTTATTTCAACTGTGTTCCCTTTGACAAGGGCGATGTGACACTTGCTCTCGAGTCCGGCGTGGACGGCGTTATTGTACCCGCAGAACATGTGGAACAGGTGGCCGGTCTTTCGCGCTGCCCTGTATGGGCTGCTGAAGAAACGCCCCTGGCGACGCTTGGCGTCAAGGCTGACGAAGAAGCCGTGCTGCAACGGCTGCACAAGGGCGAGCGCGTGGTACTGGCGCGCGGCTGGGAGGTTATTCCTGTAGAAAACCTTCTGGCCCAGAGCGACAGCGTGCTGGCCGAAGCCGGCACACTGGACGAGGCCCGCCTTGCCGCAGGTATTCTGGAACGCGGTGTGGCGGGCATTGTTGTATCCAGGGCGGCCGTGGCCGACCTCAAGGACATTGTGGCCCAGTGCAAGATGGCTCGCAGCCGTGAAGAGCTTATGCCCGCCGTGGTCACCCGCGTGGAGCCTGTGGGGCTCGGCCACCGCGTCTGCGCCGACACGCTCTCCCTGCTGCACAAGGGCCAGGGCATGCTGGTGGGCAATTCCAGCGCCTTTACCTTTCTTGTGCATGCCGAAACCGAGCGCAATGAATATGTGGCTGCCCGTCCTTTCAGGGTCAATGCCGGTGCTGTGCACGCCTATGTGCGCCTGCCCGGCGACCAGACCACCTACCTTGGCGAATTCCGCGCCGGGCAGGAAGTTCTTATTGTGGACTACACGGGCGAAACCAGTGTGGCCACGCTCGGCAGGGTCAAGATAGAAGTGCGCCCCATGCTGCTTGTGGAAGCCCAGGTCGAAACCCCCGAAGGCGTAAAAACCGGTACGGTTTTCCTCCAGAATGCCGAAACAATCCGCCTGACCACCCCCGAGGGCGAAGCCGTGAGCGTGGTCGGGCTGAAGCCCGGCGACCGCGTGCTCTGCCGCCTGGACGAAGCCGGCCGCCATTTCGGCATGCGCGTGCGCGAAGACATACAGGAGGTATAGCATGGGCGACAGCAACAGCCACTGGCCCGGCCCCGCCTCCACACCGGAGCACGGCACGGGATGCGAAACAGGGCGCAAAGAAAAAATCCACAATGCCGATGAGCGCCTTTCCACCATCCGGCACGAGATAGACGCGGTGGATCAGGATCTGCTGGACCTCTTTAACCGCCGCGCCGCCCTGAGCTGCGAGGTCGGCCGCATCAAGGCCGGATCGCCGGGCATTATCTTCAGGCCCGTGCGCGAAAAAGAGGTGCTCGACAGCCTGGCCGCCCGTAACCCCGGCCCCTTGCCCGAAGACCACCTGCGGGCCATCTGGCGCGAAATATTTTCATCGTCCCGCGCCTTGCAACGGCCGCAAAACGTGGCGTATCTGGGGCCGGAAGGAACATTTTCCTACTTTGCCGGGGTTGAATACCTGGGGCATGCGGCCACCTTTCACCCCTGTAACGATATTGCGCAGGTTTTTGAAGAAGTAGCCTCGGGCCGTTGTGAACTGGGCGTCGTGCCGCTGGAAAACTCCCTTCAGGGTACCGTGGGCGTGAGCTTTGACCTTTTTCTCAAGCACGAGGTTTTTATACAGGCCGAGCTTTTTTCACGCATCTCGCACTGCCTGCTGAGCAATGCGCCCTCTCTTGCCGCGGTGCGCACGGTCTATTCGCACCCGCAGCCTCTGGCCCAGTGCGGCACATGGCTGCGCACGCACCTGCCCAATGCGGGCCTTGTGCCTGTGGAATCCACGGCCGCCGCCGCCCAGCGCGCGGCCCAGGGGCCGGATCAGGAGCATGCGGCGGCCATCGGGCACGGCAAGCTGGCCGACCTGGCGGGTCTTGGCACTCTTGCCAGCCGCATTGAAGACGAGCCCGGCAACTGGACGCGCTTTGTCATCATTGGCCCCAAGGCCTCCACCGCCCAGGGCGGTAAAATACAGAATCCCCAGCCCGGGCATGGCGGCGCGGACAAAACGTCCCTGCTTTTCACCCTTCCCGATAAGGCCGGAGCGCTTTCACGCGTGCTGGACCTGCTGGCCGGACACGGCATCAACATGCGCAAGCTGGAGTCGCGCCCCATGCGCGGCCAGTGCTGGAAGTATGTTTTCTTTGCCGATGTGGAAAGTGACCTCGAAGACCCGCGCCACGCAGACCTGCTGGTCCAGTTGGGCCACGCCTGTACGGGCTTTCGCATTCTGGGCAGCTACCCCACGGGGCCGCAACTGGACCGCCTTGACCTTCATACGGACGAACCGGAGCAGAAAGAATCATGAGCCAGACCAAGGGCGCCGCAGCCGCCAACCATACTGTGGAAGCCGCCGGAACAGCGGAAACCGTGGCCGTTACGGCCCCCGCCTCCAAATCGGTATCGCACCGCTATCTTATGGGCGCGGCCCTGGCCGGGGGTACTTCCATTGTGCGCCACACACTTGAAAGCCGCGACCTGGAGCGCACCCGCGCCATCCTTTGCGCAGCCGGGGCCACGATGGAAGAACTGCCCGAAAGCACGCCCGCTTCGGGAGCCTGGCGGGTTACGGGCATGAACGGCGCCCCCCGCGGCGGCACAGCCGCAGCGCCACTGTCCTGCGATGTGGAAGAGTCAGGAACTACCTGCCGCCTGCTCACGGCCGTGCTGGCCGCAGGCCAGGGGGTGTTCCGCATTCACGGGGCGGGCCGTATGCACGAACGCCCCATTGCAGAGCTGACTGATGCCCTCACCGCGCTGGGCGCGCAGGCAAGCTTTGAAGAAAAGCCGGATTGCCCCCCCTGTGTCCTCACCGCTCACGGTCTTGACCCGGCCCGCTGCGATGGGGTGGTGGAACTGGGCATGGATATTTCAAGCCAGTATTTTTCAGGCCTGCTGCTGGCCGCCCCCATGTGTCCCACCCCCCTGACCCTGGCCCTGGGCGGCCGCAAGGCCGTATCCTGGCCCTATGTGGGGCTGACCCTGCAATGCCTTACGGATTACGGCGTCAGATTTGAGGTGCAGACCCGCCGCCATACCGGAGCGTCCTGGCAGCCCATGGGCGACGGCGCGTGGCGCAGGCTGGACGAGGCCCTGCCCGGCTGCCTGCGCATTACCGTTTACCCCGGCCCTTACCGTGCCGGAGAATATACGGTTGAGGGCGACTGGTCCGGCGCGTCCTACCTGCTTGCCGCGGGAGCCATCGGCCGCCGCCCGGTGCGTGTGGAAGGCCTGCGTGCGGACTCCCTGCAGGGCGACCGCGCCATGCTGCACATCCTGCAAAGAATGGGAGCCAGGGTGGATGTGCAACCCCTGGCCGTGACGGTCTACCCCTCGCGCCTGCACGGCGTGGACCTGGATATGGGCCACTGCCCGGACCTTGTACCCACGGTGGCCACGGTGGCGGCCTTTGCCCAGGGGTCTACGCGCATCCGCAATGTGGCCCACCTGCGCCACAAGGAGTCTGACCGCATCAAGGCTCCGGCTACGGAGCTGGGCAAGACCGGCGTGGTTGTGGACGAACTTTCGGATGGCATGCTGATCAACGGCCTGGGCGGCCGCAACAACGGCAAGCCCGACCATCCCATTCTGCCCGACGGCCAGACCCTGTCAGCGCATAACGATCACCGCATCGCCATGTCGCTGGCCCTGCTCGACCTTTGCCGCCCCGAAGCCGTAGTGCGTTCGCGCCTGGACGATCCCTCGGTGGTCAGCAAATCCTTTCCGCAATTCTGGAATATCTGGGAGAAACTGGCATGACGGCGCACGCAGACCAAAACCGTTGCCGTGCCACGGCGGCAGACAGCCGGAGCGCGGACACGGCGGATTCAACGGCAATTCTGGAAAGGGAAAAACGCGCGGGCAGAACAGTCATCATCGGCTCCCTGGGCCGCATGGGGGCCATGCTTGTGGCCCGCGCCCAGGCTGCCGGTCTTGATGTCGTCGGGGTGGACGTTCCCCTTGCGCCGGAAAAGCTGTCTGAATTCTGCGCCGGAGCAGATATGGCCGTGCTGTGTGTTCCCGCTGCCGTATTCGGCGAAGTGGCGGCCGCCGTATGCCCGCACCTGCCCGCGCGGGCGGTACTGGCCGACATCACTTCGGTGAAGGAACAGCCCATGCGCCAGATGGAGCGCATCTGGCCCGGCCCCGTGGTGGGAACCCACCCTCTTTTCGGCCCCAGCCCGGAAGCGGAAGCTGATCTTCCCGTTGCCCTGACCGCCGGCCACAATGCGGACCCGGAGCATCTGGCTCTGGTGGAGGCCTTTTTTACAAAAATCGGCTGTCGCACCTTCATGACCACAGCGGAAAAGCACGACAAGGCCATGGCGCGCATACAGAACATGAACTTCATCACGAGCCTTGCCTATTTTTCGCTGCTGGCCGGGCAGGATGATCTGCTGCCTTTTTTGACGCCGTCTTTCCGCCGCCGCCATCATGCAGCCCGCAAAATGCTGACTGAAGACGCCCGTCTTTTTGCCGGACTGTTCGAGGCCAACGCCCACAGCCATGAGGCCGTGCGCCAGTACCGGCAGATGCTCAACCTGGCCGCTGCCGGGGATATTGACCTGCTTTGCCAGCGGGCCGCGTGGTGGTGGCCGGAAGAATGCGGCCAGGACGGGCTGACAGAAGCCTGAAATACGCGCGCTGTAAGCCCGGCAAGGGTGCGTTACCCTTGTCTGACAGCCCCGCGTGGGAAAATGTGCGCCAGCTTCAGCCACTGCCGAAGGGTCAGGGGAGGCCGTCCGGCTCTTCGCGTTGCCAGCTTCCGTGGCGAGCGGCATAAGCACATGAACGTGGGGCAGCTTCTTTCAAAGGCATGTCGCCCGGCTGTGCCGCCTATTTATGCCGTTTGGTTCCGCCTTCCACGGCGTCATCCTCGCGCAGGCACATGCTCAATGCCAGAGAAAGCAGCAGCATGGCCACAAAAACCACGTCTGCCGCGCGGTAACCTCCGGTAAGGTCGTAAGAATAGCCCATGATGGGATATCCCAGACAGCGCAGGACAATGAACACGGACACGAATTTGTAGGACGGCAAAAAATTGCCGCTGCCGTAGTAGTAGGAAACCACCGCGGGCAGCACGGTCCACAGGCCGCCGACGCACAGACCGAAGCTGAGGCTGAAGACGGTCATGCCCCACACCGTGGGAGGCAGAAAACCCAGGCACAGGCTCAGGGCGCAGGCCAGCATGATGACGTGCGCAGCCGCCAGCGGCGTAAAACGGTCGCAGGCCCAGCCCCACGCATACTTGCCCAGGGCCGCGCACAGGGCCGCCGCGCAGGCCAGCAGCATGGACGTATAGGGCGCCAGCCCCAGGTCCACAAAACGCGGCTTCATCTGGCTCATGACGGAAGAGCTGACCATAAGGGCCAGACCAAAGGCGATGCCCATGCAATAGGCATAGGGCGAATGCATCAATCCCCTGAAGGACGTGTCCGGCGCAAGCCTGCAACGCCCGGTCGGGGGTTCGTGCTTTCTGCCGTCAGGGTGCATGTGCATGGCCTGCGGCGTGTCGCGCACCATAAACCATGACAGGGGGGCAAGCCCGCAGGTGAGCAGCCCCAGCACAAGGTAGGCCGTGCTCACGTCAAAAGCATTGATAAGAGCCATGCTTACCAGGGGCAGCACCACGCCGGAAAGCGACGTACCCGCGTTGACAAGGCCGAATGCCCGGCCGCGAAAATAATAAAACCAGTTGCTCACCAGCGCGTTGCCCACAACACCGCCGCAGATCTGGGTGGCGCTCCAGGCAATGGTAAACAGCAGGGTAAAGAGTGCAAGGTTGCTCGTCATGCCCTGTAAAATGGTGGCAACGCCGCCCACCAGCGCCCCGGCCGTCATGAGGCGGCGCAGCGCAAACCGGGCGGAAAGCGAAGCCGCCACAGGCATGGCCAACTGCCCCACCAGGGCGGCCACGGCCATGCTGATATTCACTTCCGCCCTTGTCCAGCCATATGCCACGCAGAGCGGCTCCATGAATGCATTCATGCAATAGAGCACCGTACCCTGAAGCATGAAATTGCCGCCCATGGAAAGCAGGCTTATCTTCCAGCCGTAAAACATGTCATCCTCTGAAGTAGTGCCGCACCGAAAAACATCACAGGGCAGCGGTCCGCCAAACGGCAAAAAGCACACCGGCAACGGGCAGTCTCGCAGCCGGGCCGTCCGATGTCGATGTTGGCGCAGATATTGGTGCAGATACGGTCACAAACCTGTGGCACAAGATAACCGCAAATACCGGCCTGGCAGGCCGCACAGGCCTCGCCTGCCCCAGCCATACACCCGTTGCCGCAGAGGCTCAAGCCCGGCCGCGCGGGGCATACCCCGCCGCGCTCCCCAGGTATTTCTTTTCCGGCAGTGAGCAGCCGCCCATGACAGGCCCGCAACAGGCCGTAACAGGGACACGCCGTAAGGTTCCTCCGGGTACGCTTCTTGCTATCCTGATCTGTGCGCGTGGTTTTTCCAGCCATGTGCCAATAAAACGACGGCGGAAACGGCATGTTCGGCAAACAGAAAGATCCCAGCAAAACAGAAGAAGCAACCCCGAAGCGCATCAGAAAGCAGCGCGGCGAGGGGAACGTTCCCAAATCCCAGGAACTGGGCAAGGCTGTAAGCCTGCTCGGCGGCATGTCCATTCTTTATGCATGGATAGGCCCCATGAGCGAAGCAATCAAAAAGCTGTTCCGCCATTTTTTGAGCCACGCGTGGGAGTTCGACCCCAACCCGGAAAATGTTTACAGCCTCACGCTGGACCTCATGATTGAGGTCTGCAAGATCATCATGCCCATCCTGCTTACCCTGGCTGTGCTGAGCATGCTGGCCCAGCGCCTGCAGGTGGGCAAGCTGTGGACTACCAAGGTTTTCAAGCCCAAGTTTCAGCGTTTCAATATTTTCAAGGGCATCAAGCAGATGCTGTTTTCGCCCCAGACCATATTGCGCACCATCAAGAGCCTGATGTTTTCCCTTATACTGTCCACCATACCTGCATGGATCATCTACAAGGAATATCAGAATTTTCTGCCAATGTACTATGCCACCACCGAAGGTGTCGCCGTGTACATGCTGCAAATGGCGTTCAAGCTGGTAAGCTATGCCCTTATCCCCATCCTCATCATCGCGGCCTTTGACGTGTGGCAGTCACGCTACGCGTACAAGGAAAACATGAAAATGACCAAGGATGAGGTCAAGGACGAGCACAAACAGGCCGACGGTGACCCCGTGGTCAAAAACCAGCAGCGCAAAAAGATGATGGAAGCCATGAGCAAGCGCATGCTCCAGGACGTACCCAAGGCCGACGTGGTGATCACCAACCCCACGCACATAGCCGTGGCCCTGCGCTACAACGCCACAGAGGCTCCGGCCCCCGTGGTGCTTGCCAAGGGCGCGGATCACCTTGCCGAAAAAATCAAGCAGGCGGCCCGTGAGCACAATGTTCCCATCCGCGAAAATGTGCCTCTGGCACGGGCTTTGTATAAGTCTGCCGAGGTGGGGGACATGATCCCCGAAGAGCTTTACAAGGCCGTTGCCACAGTGCTGGCCGCCATCTGGAAGCTCAAGCCAAAGGTACATAATTCATAGTTTTTCCAGCGTGCGTGCCAAAACCGGGCGCAGAAGCGAGGTGTCAGAAAAATGGCTTCAACAAGCCTTCCCAAGCTCGACTACAGCAGATTTTCCCGTAACGGAGAAATCATGCTCGCCGCCGGCGTGGTCATCATCCTTCTGGTCATGCTGGTTCCGCTGCCCACATTTTTTCTCGACATCATGCTCTGCGTGAGCATTTCCATATCCCTGCTGGTGCTCATTACCACCATGTTCATGAGCTCCCCGCTGGAGTTCACCATCTTTCCGTCATTGCTGCTGGTGACCACCCTGCTGCGCCTTTCGCTCAACGTGGCCGCCACCCGGCTCATCCTGCTCAACGGCGACATGGGCGTTGACGCCGCAGGCTCGGTCATCCGCGCTTTCGGCGAATTTGTCGTGGGCGGCAGCTACGTGGTGGGCGCGGTCATATTCATGATCCTGTTCATTCTCAACAAGGTGGTCATCACCGCAGGTACTACGCGCATCGCCGAAGTGGCGGCCCGCTTTACCCTGGACGCCATGCCCGGCAAGCAGATGGCTATCGAGGCCGACCTCAACGCCGGGCTTATTGATGAAGAAGAAGCCACCGCCCGCCGCAAGGGCATGCGCAAAGAAGCAGACTTTTACGGCGCCATGGACGGTGCGTGCAAATTTGTTTCGGGCGACGTCAACGCGGGCATGTTCATTACCATCGTCAACATTGTGGGCGGCATCATCATCGGCATGGTGCAGAAGGATATGGACTGGAACACGGCCCTGATGACCTATTCGCTGCTGACCATCGGCGACGGTCTCGTATCCACCATACCGTCCATCATCGTATCTACGGGTACAGGCCTGCTGGTTTCACGCGCAGCTTCCGAAGCCAAAATGGGCGAGGAATTTCTGGCCCAGCTTACCTTCAACAGCCGGGCGCTCAAGATGGTTTCGGCCGTGCTGCTGCTCTTTGCCATTGTTCCCGGCCTGCCCACCATTCCCTTTCTGGTCATCGCCGGCCTTATTTTCACGGTGGCGCGCCTCACGGAAAAAAATGATGCCGATAAAGAAGCCAGAGAGAGCAAGGAAAAGAAGGCCAAGGCCGGATCCGGCACTGCCGATACTCCCGAAGAAGTGCAGGCCCTGCTGCCACTGGATACGCTTGAGCTGGAAGTGGGCTACGGCCTTATCCCCCTGGTGGACGAAGAACAGAGCGGCAACCTGCTGGCGCGCATACGCTCCATCCGGCGGCAGTTTGCGCTGGATATGGGCGTGGTCATCCCCTCACTGCACCTGCGTGACAACCTGCAGCTCAAGCCCGGCCAGTATTCCCTGCTGATCAAGGGCAATCAGGTGGCTTCGGCGGAAATCCTTGTAGACCATTTTCTGGCTATGGACCCCGGCAACGTAACCACCAAGATTCACGGTATAGAAACGCGCGAACCGGCCTTTAACCTGCCCGCGCTCTGGATACCCGACAGCCAGCGCGAAGAAGCCATGCTGGCGGGCTACACCGTGGTGGACCCGGCAACGGTCATAGCCACGCACCTGACGGAAGTGTTCAAGCGTCATCTGGCCGACTTCCTTGACCGCCAGGCGGTTCAGGGCCTGCTGGACACCGTGGCCAAGCATTCGCCCAAGGCTGTGGAAGACCTTGTACCCGGCGTGCTGCCCCTTGGCACCGTGCAGAAGGTGCTGCAACTGCTGGTGCGCGAAAACGTGAGCATACGTGACATGCTCACCATTGTGGAAACCCTGGGCGACTTTGGCGCGGGCGTAAAAAACCCAGAAATACTGGCGGAATACGTTCGCGAAAAGCTGGCCCGTTCCATCGTGCGCCCCTATCTGGACAGCCAGGGAACCCTGCCCGTGCTCACCCTTGCCCCCAATGCCGAACGCATGGTGCAGGAAGGCGTGCGCCAGGCGGACACAGGAGCAACCTTTCTTTCGCTCAACCCCGCTGCGGCCCAGCGGCTGGTACAGAACATCAGTGCCGCCGTGGAAAACGCCGTCAACACTGACGGCCAGCCCGTGCTGCTGGTGAACCCTGTCATACGGCCGCACCTGGCCCAGCTTGTCACGCGCTTTCTGCCATCTGTACCGGTTATTTCACAAGCCGAAATTCCGCCGGACATCCGGCTTCAGGCTGTGGGCAGCGTGGCTGCGGAATAGGCCGCGCACTGCATGAGCAGAACCGTAAAAAGCTGACCGCCTTTATATACAGCACTGTTCCACAAAAGGGTTCATAATCAGTTCACTGATTATGAACCCTTTCATTTTTCAATTGTTCAATTTCGTTCCGGACCAGCTCAATAAATTTCTCAGGTTCAATTTCAAGAGCCTCACTCAGGAAAAAGAAAACATTTAATGTCACATTCCATTTCCCATTCTCCAGCCCGGTAATATACGCCCGCTCTATCATCGCAAGCTCAGACAGCTTGCGCTTGCTCATGGCAAGAGCTTCGCGCCTTTCCTTTAAAACATTGGCAACATACTCATTTAAATAAGGATATTTTTCCATTTCACCAGTATAGCGAAATTTTCCTGGCATTCTATGGTAATATATTACCACCAATATTGACTGTCAGGACATTGTATAAAAAGGAGGGAGAACAGTTTTTTGCGGGCAGAGTTGTGAAAAAACAGCACAATGTGCTGTAGTCGGGATATGTTTATCGTCTATTCAAAGCTGATGAGGTGTATACCTTTACTGTTACTACCGGATATTTATTCGTAGTATGCTAAAATAGCACAATTAAAAGTCATAAAATAAAGAAAACAGTATATAAAGGAAACATAAAATTTATTTAATTTAAAAAGGATATCTAAAAGTAAAACAAAACTGAAATCAGATGAAATGTTATTTTCTCGGTAACAGACTATTCCGAGAACAAATCTTTAACTTTTACATCCAGCGCCTGGGCGATATTCAAAAGTGTGGACATCCGACATTCGATAATAAGGTGATTTCTCGCTCGTGTTATAGTTTGACTCGACAAACCTGTTCGCGCTTCAAGCTCTTTGTACGTCACCTTTTTTTCATTCATTATCTTTTTAAGATTGCTTCTCAACATGTCGCTACCTCTCACCAGAATATCTTAGCAGCCTTGCTCTAACTAGTTTACGGTGATATATCACTGTAAAAAGTCAGAATTGCTCCGGTTCTGAGGCAATCGCGCGGCACTGCAAACAACACCCGCTTTCACGGCGTGCCCGCAAAAACTGCAAAAAGCATACAATGTTGTGCAAAATCAAAACCTGCTGCACCGCATTTTGCGCCCAGCCGGGCTCACTCCAGGCCATGCGCCACAAAACACGGTCCGGATTGTCCCTGCCGGGTTCCATAAACCCATGTGGATGCCGGCAGCAGGCAATCTTTGCTCTGCAACTTCTGCAAGGAGGATGTGATGAACTTTTTTTCCAATCTGAAAGTAGGCACCAAGCTTACAGCCCTGATTGTTCTTTTGCTGCTTTGCATGGCAGGCATCGCTTTCTGGGGCATCCGGCAGCTCGGCCTGGTAAACGACGAGGCCGACAGCATGTACTCCACTGACCTGCATGGCCTTGCCTATGCCAATGCGGCCAATATCCACATGCTCGCGTCCGTGCGGGCGCTTTACAATGTCATACTTTTCCCCCCTGACGTCCGCCCGAGATATGTGCAGAATTATGCCCGCTACACCGGACAGGCTGTGGAGGCCCTGAAAAAGGTTGAGCCGCTCATCACCGATGAAAGCAACAGGCTTTTGCTGCAAAAACTGCAACAGGCTTTTGCCGAGATGGATTCCGGCTACAAAGAACTGATCAGCAAAGTGGATACCGTTTCCGCAGAAGGCCTGCTTGATGATCTGGTCAGGATGCGTGAACAGGTCAACGGTGTGGAAAGCATGATGGGTGATCTTGGCGCAGCAATGATGCGCGAAGCAGAGCGGCGGTCGGTGGAAACCACAGCAACCTACGAACGCGGTCGCCTGTACAGTTTTGCACTGCTGGCACTGGGCCTTGTGCTCGGCGCACTATATGGCCTTGCCACAAAGCGGGGCATAGCCAATCCGCTGGTGTCTATCGCGGGCAAGGCCACACGGGTAGCCGGCGGCGACCTGGACCAGGATTTCAGCCTGAACCGTTCTGACGAAATCGGGCAATTGGCCGACGCGCTGGCCCATATGGTGGAGAACCTGCGCCGCCGCATTGCCGAAGCCGAAGAACAGAGCGCGGCAGCCCGCGAGCAAAGCAGGCTGGCAGCAGCCGCCACAGAAGAGGCCAATATCGCCAAGGGCAAGGCCGAAGAAGGCCACAAGGCCATCCTGCTCACGGCTGAAAACATCGAAGGCGTGACCGCCCGGCTGTATACGGCCACCGAAGAACTCTCTGCCCAGATCCAGGAATCCACCAGAGGAACCGACATCCAGCGCGAGCGCGTGGCCACGTCTGCCACAGCTATGGAAGAAATGAACTCCACCGTGCTTGAAGTGGCGCGCAATGCGGGGGTAGCGGCAGACGGGGCCAACCTTGCCCGTGAAAACGCGCTTCAGGGTGAATCGATAGTTCGCCAGTCTGTGGAATCCATCAGCGTCGTGCAGACAGATGCCCAGCGCCTCAAAGGATATATGGAATCATTGGGAGAACGGGCAGAAAACATCGGAACCATCATGACGGTTATTTCAGACATCGCGGATCAGACCAATCTGCTGGCTCTCAACGCAGCCATTGAGGCGGCCCGCGCCGGAGAAGCAGGACGCGGCTTTGCCGTGGTGGCCGATGAGGTGCGCAAGCTGGCCGAAAGTACAATGAACGCCACCAAAGAAGTGGGAGAAGCCATCAGCGGCATACAGCAGGGAACCAGAGACAGCATCAGCGCAGTGGAACAAACCTCTACCGAACTCAATGGCACGGCCGAGCTTGTGGAAAAATCCGGCCAGTCGCTGGTGGAAATAGTAAATAATGTTGGAACCGTGGCAGATCAGGTACGCAATATTGCGGCGGCGGCAGAAGAACAGTCCGCGGCCAGCGAAGAAATTACCCGCGCTCTGGACGAAATAAACCGCATGGCCGACGAGGGGGCCACCGCCATGCATATGTGCGCCCAGGCGGTGGTGGAACTGTCTGAGCAGACGGACGGGCTAAAAAACCTGGTTATCGACCTGCGCGGCAAATAACCATCGGCCGCCAATGATCATATGGGGAGACGCGCATGCATACGCCTCTGATTGTATCCGTAGGAATGACTCCGACACTGACCCGCCAACTGGAGCAGGCTCTGCCCGGTTGCACCTTCACTCACCATTCCTGTGAAGACACCGCCCTGGATGATATCATCGCGCGGCTGCCCCGTGTCGTTCTGTTTTCTCCAGCACCCGTCGGCAATGCGGAAAACAGGTATGCTTTTTTGCTTCGCCTCTCTGCGCTCCAGCAATCTTCACGGCCGCCCGTCATCGTTTTGTCAGGGCACAGCGCACTTCTTGAAGATAAAGAGGCCGCCTTCAGCGCGGGAGCTTACGACTACCTTACACAACCCGTAACCAACAGCGAGCTTGCCATACGCATGGCGGCCACCCTGGGCCAATGCCGCACAGAGGAGGCTTTTTTACACCTGAGCGCCCACATGTCTTCTTCCAGAAACATTTTCCTGAAAGGCATGGCCACCCTCACCGCCATGAAAGACCCGGATACCGGCGGGCACCTCCTGCGTGTGGCGCGATACATCAAGGTACTGCTGGAGGTTCCCGCCATGCAGCGGCACGCCTCCGGACCCCTGACCGGGCAGGATATAAAGGAGATGAGCAAGGCCGCCATCCTGCACGATATCGGCAAGGTGCATATTCCTGATGCCATTCTGCAAAAACCCGGCCCCCTGACAGCCGAAGAATTCAACACCATCAAAACCCACACCCTGCATGGAGGCAACCTGCTGCACAGTCTCCGGCTTATTTCCGATTCCCGCTTTCTTGATTTTGCCGAACAAATCGCGCGTACCCACCACGAGCGCTGGGACGGGTCCGGCTATCCCCTGTCCCTGCAAGGTGATGAAATCCCGTATGTGGGGCGGCTCATGGCGGTGGCCGATGTCTACGATGCCACCCGCTTTGCCCGCGTTTACAAGGGCGCGTGGCCTCATTCCGTATCCACACAGTATATTATGGACAACAGGGGAACGCTCTTTGACCCTGTTGTGGCTGCATGTTTTTACGAAAACCGGGAAATATTCAAAAACATCTCAACCAGCTTTCAGAAAATCGGCTCCACCTTTATTGCCTGAATCCGGGGCGGCACATGGGCCGTAACACTGTGCGGCATGCCCGGTCCCTGCCGGGCGTACTCCCCAGTCCGCCGTAACCGGCCCGGATGCCCTTGCCGCCCCACCCCCTGTGCGAAGCGCCACGAACTTCGCACAGGGGGACCTTGCCCCGGTCCCGCAAGCCCCTGTTCCGCCTGGCTCAGACAGGCGGTTTTCTCTTTTCCTGCCGTGCCTTTGCCTGAACAATCCCGCAATACACGCCCTGCGCGCATGAGCATGCCGCCTCTTGCTCTCCCCTGTTTTTCAGCTTGGCCCTTAATTTGCATTTAGTCAGTGTGCTGTCAAACATACGGCACAACGGCAATAACGGGCGGCGCAACCGCCGTCAGTCAAAGGAAAGGCCATGCAGGTAAAGACGTTCACCGGCACCACATCGCAGGAGATTCTGGCAAGAATCAAGGCCGAAATGGGGCCAGATGCCGTCATCCTGGGCAACCGCACCTACCGCAAGAACGGCGCGGTCTGCCACGAAATCACGGCGGGGATGGAGCGCCCCCAGTCCGCTAACGGCGCGTCCGGCGGCACTCCGGGCGGATGGGGCGAATGGCACAAGGAGTGGCAGCAGATCAAGGATCAACTCTTTGCCCTTATGAAGCCCGCCATCCAGCTTGAGCGCCTGACCCCCCGTCAGCGCGTTGCCCTTGAGTATCTCCAGCGCGAAGGAATTTCTGACGCTGTGGCCGTGGACCTGTACCAGCGCCTAGTGGCGCAGCCCGGCGCATCCGTGCTGGAATGCCTGTGCGGCATGGTTCCGGTCAAGGGATGGGGTCCGGCGTACTGGGATCAGCGGCTGCACCTGATGGCGGGGCCGTTCGGCTTCGGCAAAACCACTACTGCCCTGCGCTTTGCCCTGCACCGCCGCAAGGCGGAACCTGAAGCGCGCATAGCCTTCATCAATGCCGACTGCCTGCGCGGCAACGGTCGTCTGGTGCTGCGGCACTGGGCTGAACTTTCAAATTTCAGCTACCTTGAAGCCCCGGACAAGGCCGCCATGCAGGAAGCGCTGCGGGCTACGGCCGATGCAGATGCCGTGTTCATAGACGTTCCCGGCCTTGACCGCACCACAAGTCTTGTGCAATGGCGCGAAGAAATGGGTCTGGCACAGGTGGACGCCGCCACGCATCTCACGCTTTCTCCCTATTGCGATGCCGTGCAGATTCAGGCATTTCTGCACCGCTACAAATGCGACGGCCCGGGGTCCCTGGTATGGACAAAGCTGGACGAAGCCGTGAGCTTTGGTACTATAGTCAACGTGGCGTGCGCCGCCGGTTTGCCCATATCGGCACTGTCTTATGGCGCGGAACTCAAGGAGAGCCTTGCCCCGGCCACGGAGCCGCTGGTGTGGCGACTGATTTTCAAAAGGCAAATCCCCGGCCAGGCGGCTTAAGCACGGCCTAAACTATGCGGAGCACACAGATGAGCGGCACATTCCCCCTGGTATTTTCCGTCACTTCCGGCAAGGGCGGGGTAGGCAAGACCAATGTTTCGGTCAACCTGGCCATCTGCCTTGCGCAGCTTGGCAAACAGGTGGTGCTCATTGATGCGGACCTGGGCCTTGCCAACGTGGACGTGGTGCTTGGCCTTACGCCGCAGAAAAATATCTTTCATCTCTTTCACGAGGGCGCCAGCGTGGGCGACATCCTTTTTCCCACGCCTTACGGATTTTCCATCCTGCCCGCCTCTTCGGGCATGAGCGAAATGCTCACCCTCTCCACAGGCCAGAAGCTGGAACTGCTGGACGCCGTGGATGAGCTGGAAGACGACCTTGATTACCTCATCGTGGACACCGGGGCGGGCATCAGCGACAATGTTCTCTACTTCAACATGGCCGCCCAGGAGCGCCTTGTGGTGCTCACCCCCGAGCCGACGTCTCTTACAGACGCCTACGCCCTCATCAAGGTTCTCAAGACCAACCACGGCGTGGAGCGCTTCAGGGTATGCGTCAACATGGCCCCGGACCAGAAGACCGCCAAGGAAATGTTTGTGCGGCTGGCCCAGGCCTGCGACCACTTTTTAAGCGGTGTTTCACTGGAGCTTGTAAGCGTCATCCCGCGCGATACGGGCGTGCGCAAGGCCGTTGTGCAGCAGTTGCCCTTCTGCATCAGTGAGCCGCAAAGCCCGGCATCACGCGCCGTCATGGATCTGGCGCGGGGCATAACGCAGTGGGATGTGCCCGAAAATCTTGACGGCAACATCAAATTTTTCTGGAAAAAACTGCTTTTCCGCTAGGATATCTATTTTGGCCCAGGCAGGCGGGCATCAGTTCCGCCCCAACATCAACCTTAACGTGGAATAACGCGTTCTGCACAGCCTGGCGGGCAAGGGCAGCGGCGCACAACCGGCATTCAGCATGCCACGGGGTGGAAGAGGCAAAACCGGAAGGATAGCAACATGAAAACCGGAACAGCCCAAGCGCATACCCCCGGCCCCTGGGAAGCGCTCGAAACCGGGGCAACCGCCTGGGAAAATTTTTCTCCGGCAGAGCAGGAAGCCGTGGTGCGTCATTATGCACCCAAAATCCGCTTTCTGGCCCTGCGTCTCAAGGCCAAGCTGCCGCGCAGCGTGGAACTGGGCGAACTCATCAGCTCCGGAACGCTCGGCCTTATGGAGGCCCTGGGCAAGTTTCGTCCGCAGTTGGGCATACGCTTTGAAACCTACGCTGAAAGCCGCATTCGCGGTGCCATGCTGGACGAATTGCGCAGGCTGGACTGGTTCCCCCGCTCTTTGCGCCAGCGGGTGCGCATTCTTGATGAAGCCATGCGCAAGGTGGAGCACGAGCACGGCCGCCAAGCCACGGAAGAAGAGCTTCAGGCCATTACCGACCTTCCCCTGCGGGACGTGCGCCAGGGGCTTGAAGCGCTGCAAAACCAACTTTGGCTCTCACTGGACGCCATACAGGACACCATCTCGGGTGATGCCCAGGAACCCGGAGGAGAACCCTACCGCAAAACAGCTTTTCGTGAATTGGTGGAAAGGGTTGCCCCTCTTATAGATCGCTTGACGCCAAGAGAAAAGCTGGTACTGTCACTCTACTATACTGATGAGCTGAATATGCGTGAAACTGCTGAAGTCATGGGCATCACAGAAGGCCGCGTTTCACAGTTGCATTCACAGGCCCTGAGCCGCCTGCGCAAAGAATTCGTCAGCCTGTATGGTGAGGACGCTGACATATAACGATGCTACGGGCAGGCGCGAACATCGCGGCAAGCCCCGCTACGGCGCCCCCGCAGGCGTTAAGGAGCTTTCAACATGCCTTACAATCCCAATATGCGTGTTCTTGTGGTTGACGACTTTTCCACCATGCGCCGCATTGTGCGCAACATTCTGCGCCAGATCGGCTTTCAGAACGTGGTGGAGGCCGATGACGGCACCACCGCATGGGAAGTGCTCAACCGCGAAAAAATAGACTTTATCGTGTCAGACTGGAATATGCCCAACATGACGGGTATTGAGCTTCTGCGCAAAGTGCGCGCCAGCGAACAGTTCGCGCACATTCCCTTTCTTATGGTTACGGCCGAAGCCCAGCAGGAAAACATTATCGAAGCCGTGCAAGCCAAGGTTTCCAACTATATCGTCAAGCCGTTCACTGCTGACACCATGAAGCAGAAGATCGACAAAATCTTCGGCTGATCCGTTGTGGGGGCGCTCCTGCGGGCGGCAGGCCCCTGCGTGGCGGCCAGGAGAACCTTGTGGCAAACAAGACAGACGTCAAAGACGCTCCCGCCAGGGACGAAATGCAGATATCACTGGGGCCGGACCCGGCCGTGCGCAAGGTGGATCTGGATCTTGACGACGCCCCATTCCTGAAAGAAGAACAGGAAGCAGCCAGTCCGGCCGTACAGGATGACAAAAAGCTTCCCGCCCAGGTTGCCCCTGATCCAAAAGCAGAAAAAAAACAAAAGCTTCTTATTCTCGGCGCCGGGGCCGTTGCCCTTCTGCTGATTCTTGGCGCCGCCGTGTGGTGGTTTTTTCTGCGTACGCCGCCGCCCCCTCCCCTTGAAATCAAGCCCGAAGTCATTGTGGTTCCGTCCCAGCCCGTGGATGTGCCGCCCGCCGATTATGTCAAAGAGCTGGCCCCCTTTGTGGTTCCCCGTCAGGTGGACGGCATGGCCCGCTTTCTGGTGTGCAAATTTTCGACAATCAGCAAGAGTTCCAGCGTCAGCGGCGAGATGGATCACAAGATGATCTCCTTGCGCGACGCCCTGTTCTTCTATCTGAGCGGCAAGAGTGACGACTACTTGCTTAACCCGGGCAATGCTGTCACCATCAAGAGAGATCTGACGAGCATTCTTAATGACTACCTGTCCTCGGGTCGCATTGATGACGTGCTTTTTGAAAGCTATCTTGCGGAATAAGGCAGAACCGCGCTGACGCACGGCGCTGCCCGCCAGCCGGGCAGCCTGCCACAGCCGCTGAAAAAACGGCGACTCCCGGAAAACCGGATGCAGTGCAACATACCGGTTTTCAGCAGGCCATCGGCGAAAAAACGCTTTTGCAACCACAGCCATCGCCCGGCAGCATCCGGAATTTTATGGTCGCACACCTTGCACAACACTGTTCCGACAACCGTAAGGGTACGCGCCCGTAACAAGGGCCGGGTGTACACGCCCCAACGGCACATCGAAGCGGGGAGACAAAAAACACTCGAATAACCTGCTCTAGCCCACGGAGACCGCCATGAGCGTTGACGCCACCATGGCCGTGCTGTATGCCCAGACAGGCATGGCTACCTCCATGGCCAATGCGGCAGCTGTAGGCCCGCAGGCCGCTGCTGCCATGTCGCGGGTGCTTGCCGCTGAAATGGCCCGGCAGGAACGGCAGCAAATCGCCAAGAGCGAGGCGGGCGACAAGGCCCACCTGTCGCCCGATGCAGATGGCGGCCCACCTGTGCCGCAGTTCGGCAGCCGCCGCCGCAAACGCCCGCCGCCACCGCCGCCGGAAGCCAGTGATGCCCCGCGCGAGCCGGAATCCCCCTTGGTGGGCAAACTTCTGAATGTTAAAGTATGAATGCCAATCTCGTTTTCGCCCTCATTATCGCTTTTTCCATTCTTGAACTGGCTATTCTTGGCGGTGTGCTCTTTTTCTACCTGCGCCTGCGACGTTCGGAAACCATGCTCAACGCCCTGCAGGGCAATCAGGAAGCGCTGCTGGCCCGCATCGAAATGAACGCGCGGCTGGAGCGGGAAATTGTGGCAACCTTTGCCCAGCGTCAGGCCGAACTGCAAAACCTGGACGCAAAACTTGAGGAGCGCGCACAGGAACTGCGCCGCCTGCTGGAACAGGCCGAAGGCATCAGCCGCTCGCCCCAGTTCCTGCGCGAAATCATCCTCAACGGCAGGCGCAAGGGTCTTTCAAGCCGCCAGATCGCCCGCAACGCAGGCCTGAGCGTGGACGAGGTTGATCTGATCCTGGCGCAGGAAACAGACTAACAATCGCCGCTTGAAATGGCTGCTTGACGGCCAATCAAGTTCACCTTGCAAGCATTTTGCAAGGCCCTTGAAGAAACACGGCCTGACTGCCTCCCCCTCTGCCGCCCGCCGCGCAAGCAAGCCGGGTAAGAACAGCCGGAACACCGCAACCGGCAACGGTTCCGCATCCACACCCACACCTGGCATCGTGTTCAGAAAGCCGCTTCGCGCCTTTTGCCGTGGCGCAAAATGAGCGGCCTCAGACCAGGCACGCCACCTTCTCAGGAAGTCGCTTCGCCCTCCTCCCCTCCTTCACCCCAGATTCTGCGGCTTTTAAGCACCTTTTTGCGCACACCGGCCCAGGTTTCGCGCGTCAGGGCCGAGGTGTCCATGCGGTCCAGCATTTCGACGTACAAGGCCTGGGGAACGGCAAAGCTGAGTTCGTCAGCCTTCATGTATTTGCGGGCGGAAGGGTCAAAGCCACCGATCACCGCGCAGGGCTGCCCACGCCGTTCATACACCAGCGGCCAGGCGATGATGTTGGTACAGCCCGCACCGAACGGTGAGACAACTCCGGTATGGCTGCCCACAGTATAGCAGGCCAGGTTGTGCAGCCCGGTAATGACCTCCGGCCGCGCGAAAAAGACCACCACCAGCGGCGGCTCCGCGGAGCTGAACTGCTCCAGCGGCTTGATTACGCAATATTTGCCCTCCTGCAGGGGCGGCGCACAATCTTCCATAAAAGCCACCATACTTTCGGGCGAAGGCAGATAATGCTCCCCTTCAATGGGCGTTCCCGGCATTCCGGTGGAGACGTAGCGAACGTTCATATCAAGATAGGGGGCGTACACGCCGGAATAGTACCCGCCCCCCATACAGCCGCATTCCTTGTGGCTTATCCACGCCGCCGTGCGCTTTTTACGCGCCAGCCGTATATTGCCGATAATGCATGAAAAAGCGCCGAAAGCTTTTTGCCAGTCGATCTCTCCTGCGGTCTCACGCTCACGGCTGAAGATTTCTCCGGCTTTGGGGCCGAAGCCTTCCGGCTTTACATCCGTATAATACACTCCCATCGGGGCCTCGTTATGGCCCAGAAGGTCCAGCAATTTCCGCGTCTGCTTGACAAGTTCCTGCATTGCGCACTCCTCGGTCAGGGGTTCCGGCGGCCTTGCACCCGCCATGCGGCTCCCGGCACGCGTGGCTGTAAGGCACACACGGGTATCCGGTTCAGTTCCGCATAACATCTTTTACGCCGGGAGGTAAGGCCTCGAAGCCGATCAGCGTGCCGTTGCACAAGGGGCGCAACATGTACGCATACACAGGAAAAGGCGAAACATGTGGAAGAAGTGGACGAAACAGGAGCAAAAAGGCAGCACAAAGAAAAGCCCGGCGAAACGGTTCCGCTATGGAGCCGCCTTGCCAGGCCTGCAAATGCGGGCAGCGGGCAACGGCTTGTGCCGCCGCCCGCTGCCAAAGGCGTAAACTGCTGTCAAACGCCGGAACCGGTTTGTGCAACCATTGAGAATGGCTGCATTCTCAATGGCAATACACGCTAGTCCCAGTGGCGCTTGTCTTCGATGGGCCGGATCTGCGGGGGCAGGCTGCCGGGAGCCAGCACACGCAGTTCGGGGCGCAGTTTGATCTTTTCGCGGAACTGGTGCAGCAGTTCCTCTTCGCGCTTGAAGGCGCTTGTTTCCACAAAAAGGGTCATTTCATCGATGCCGCCGGGGTTGGTGACCTCGATCTGCCAACGCTTGATTTCTTCAAAGCGGCTCATGACCTGCTCAACCTGATGCGGGTAGACAAACATGCCCATGATGCGGGCAGTTGTGTCCACGCGGCCCACAATGCTGCCCAGACGCGGGCTGGTACGGCCGCAGGCGCAGGGGCTGCGATCAATGTACGAAAGGTCGCCCGTAGCCAGACGGATGAGCGGATAGGTCTTGTTGAATGCCGTGACCACAATTTCGCCCACTTCGCCGTCCTTGAGCGGAATGCCCGTGTCAGGATGGCAAATTTCCACAAAGCAGCGGTTAGCCACATGCAGA
>NZ_JAHZAA010000011.1:71614-72660 GCF_019424165.1 Desulfovibrio sp.
CCGGTCTTGTGGAAGCATTCGTAGCCGATGCAGCCCACGTCAGCCGTGCCGTAGCCTTGCCGCATGACAAGGTCGTACTTCTTTTCCATCTGCGAACGCATTTTTTCGGAAAGACGCTCGCCGGTGACAAAGGCCACCTCCAGAAAGAGATCCTTACGCAGATTGAGGCCCTTTTCTTCGGCCTTTTGCGCCAGATGCATCAAAAAGCTCGGCGTACCCACATAGCCGGATACGCGCAGCTTCTGCATGATGTCCAGTTGGGTGGCGGCATCGGTGGGCCCTGCGGGAATAACCGCACAGCCCAGGTTGCGCAACGGCTCTTCAAACATGAGGCCCGCAGGCGTCAACTGATAGTTGAAGGTATTCTGCACCGCGTCGCCGGGGCGAAAGCCCACAGAATAAAAGGCTTCAGTATAGCCCCAGTAGTCTTCGCCACGGTCTTCGGGGTCGAAAATGGGGCCGGGGGAAAGAAAAATGCGCTTGAGTTCGCCGATATCCTTGGTCAGCAGTCCGCCCAGACGCGGCCCCATGGACTGAAGAAAGATCAGCTCTTTCTTTTTGAGAATGGGAATATGCTTGATGTCAGCAAGGGTCTTGAACTTCTCCACATTGAACTGCGCACGGTCGAAGCGTTTCTTCACGTCTTCCGAATAGCGGTACGCGTAGGAGAGCAAGTCCTTGAGCTGGATAAGGCAGTACTGGCGGCGCTCGCTCTCATCCAGAACTTCGCGGCGGCTGTATATGCCTTCTGTGCGGTCTTTACGGGTCATACCTACTCCACATGGCCTGATTTACATTGAAGGGTCAAAATAGCCACTCCCACAGCAAAGTGCAAGCACTATTTATTAAGTCTAATAATATCAAAATATTATAGCACACTTTTACGCTATGTGCCAGGCTGCGATAAAGCCCGCTTCACCATTGCGCCCCCTGCCCCTCCTTGCGGGCCTTGCGGGCGACGGGGCTTGCGTCGGGGCATTTTGATCTTGCCCTGGATGACACAGCGGCGGCGCAGGCTGTCATACACAGGCTCGTTGCCAAGCTTG
>NZ_JAHZAA010000011.1:72670-77714 GCF_019424165.1 Desulfovibrio sp.
CAATATACGCCGCAAGGATAACAAAGACCATATTATGGTACGAGTCTGTCATCTCAAGCATAAGAAAAGCACCTGTAAGGGGCGCACGCACGGATGAGCCGAACAGCCCTGCCATGCACAGGATGAGTATGGTGGCGGCCCTGTCCGGCGCTACCAGGTCAAAAAGCAACATGGTGGATGCAAGACAGGCCCCGGCCATCCCGCCCATAAACAGGATGGGCATGAGCAGCCCCCCTGCCACACCCGTGGCAAAACTGGCGCAGGAAAAAAGCATTTTGACGCCCAGCAGCAGCAAAAGTGCGGTCAGCGGGATGGACAGGCGCGCCAGATCCAGCGCTCCTATGCCGAAGCCGGCCAGCACTGTGGGATAAAAATACAAAAAAAGACCGGCGCACATAAAGGGTATGACTACCCGTAAATGCAGGGGCAGCAACCTTGTCCTGTCCGCCCAGAGGGTCATGCGTATGAGCACGGTATTATACAGTACGCCAAGCCCGCCCATGACCACACCGGCAACGGGTACGAGCCACCATTCGCGCCACGGCAGCATGGAGTGTACCCCAAAAGGAAAGACCAGCCCGAAGCCGAAAATGCCCTGCATCACATAGATGGCCGCAAAGGCCGTGATGGCACAGGTTATGACCATCGGCGCCCTGAGAGGGGTTTTCATCTCCTCAAAGGCAAAGCACATGCCTGCCAGCGGCGCGCCAAAGGCGGCGGCAAGGCCGGCGGCGCTGCCCCCCACGAGGTAACGGGGATTATTGGCAGCCGTGCTGTCTTTCCACAGGGTTCCCACTCCGACGCCCAAAGAGGCTCCCATCATGATGCACGGCCCCTCGCGCCCCACAGAAAGCCCCCCCGTAAGGGCGGCCAGCGCGCCAGCAAACTTGCACAGCAACACCCGCAGCCAGTTCATGCGCAGCTTGCCCTTGACCATCAGCTCCACCTGGGGGATCCCGCTGCCGCTGATGAGCGGCTCCGCGCGCAAAAGCAGCACGGAAATGACGGACAAAAGTAAAAGACCGCCAAAAACGGCCAGCGCCATGAGGTGGTCTGCAAGGCCGCGCTGCCCCACAGCTCCCACAAGCCAGTGGGTGATGATATCATTCAAATGCCGGAACAGGCCAACCACAGCCCCGGTGGCGCTGCCCACAAGCAGGGCCTGCACAATAATTTTGCCCAGGCCGGAAACACCCATTTCTGTAAAATCGCGCTTGATCTGGGGAAAAGGATTGCCTGTTTTCACTAACATACCCTTATTCGAGGCATTTTTTGCGGGATTTGCGACCGGACAAACGCGCCGCGCATTGATGGAACCAACCGGAAACCACGTATACGTCGCAGGAAGAGAAAAAAGCCTTTTGCACTGCCGGGGCCGGGGCGCGACAAGCCAACGGCAAAACAATGACAGGTCGGCGACAGAACAACAGCGGGCCGAACACGCCTGGCGGCCCGCTTTCATCTACAGCACTAAAACGCCGCCTGCCCGTTTTCCGGTGGCAGCATGGGCAGTATGGCCGGAACAGGGAGGCTTTTCAAGTTATTGCATAAAATTTGTAAAAAAAGCTTGCCAAGGTCGCGGCAAATAGGTACAAGACTTTTCCAGCGATGTGGAACACAAACCACATTTGCCGCGAGCCGAGGTAGCTCAGTTGGTAGAGCAGGGGACTGAAAATCCCCGTGTCGGCAGTTCAATTCTGTCCCTCGGCACCATAGAAATCAAGGACTTAGGTAGAAATACCCAAGTCCTTTTTTCGTTTGGGGAAAACCCTCTCCCCCACCTCTCCCCCGTCTGAGGATGACGCAAGGTGAATACCAGTGATTCCCAGTGAGGATGCCAAGGCTAAACAGGCTGTGTACATACCCTCGTCCTTTTGTCACAATTGGACAGACCCGGAGGAACAGCGCAATGCCTAATCGTGCACCATCCTTTCCAAGATATCTCAATCTGCTGCCGTATTCAGGTTTTTGGGATACACTTGATTTTGAACCAACGCACGTAAAAATGTTGTTTTACCTGGATCCTCCTTGTCTGGCGCGAACACTTTTTTCAATTGCCGAAATCATGAGAGATTCCTTTCGGATAAATATATATGACAATGAATATTTACCGAATTTGGGTTTCATTTTTTTTAGCGATCAAAATGATACTGATAAACCCGATGAACTTGGGTTTGCAAAGGGCATTTCAAAAAAGAGTCTTGTAAAAGATTTGCAGCAAAATGGATTTATAAATATACGTGATGAGAAATCAGAGAATAAAAGAACCTTTGTTGACTGCCTGTTACATAGAAATGTTGATCTGGAACGCCTATACTATCTGATCCGAAAATCAATGCCAATGCCACCCTCAAAAAGACGAACAAAACAGTTCCTTAATGTCCTGACGTATACGTCCACTAAAAAAGCTGCCACACTGCTGTGCCAAAAAAACATAAATAAAATTGGCCTTATGAATAGGTTCCTATTTATAAATGACGATGTTTGTGCCAGGCATGACAGTTCTAATGAACTCTCTGAAACTATAATTAAGACCGTTGTAAATGTTTCTAATAAAATTAAAGAATTTTCTTTTATAGCAACACAGGATGACCTCAATATTGTTGAAAAACGCCTTAACTATATAAAACTAAAATTAGATTTTTTCCCTTTTGTAAAAAGTGAAATAAAAAATTTAACAGAATTATACAGATCAACAATAATAAAAATATATTTTATACTGATTGTTATGCGGCAAGAACAATCACTCAAATCTGCAATGCCTGCATGGCCGTTAGCTGACGTTTTGGCAAGAATTTTAATAAATGAAAAAATATATCTGTTGGAAAAAACATCCAAAAACAAACTGCTCTACAAAAATTTATTAGAATTTTTGAAATTCAGAGAAATCATCACGGCTAGAGAGCTCAAAAGAAAATTTCAATATGCTGATAAGACGATATTTAATTTTTATATCAATTATTTTCTTGAATTAGGAATCCTTTCAAAACAACTTTGTACCAAGTTTGGAGGAAAAAAATTACCACAATTCTTCCATGTGGTTGGTGAACGCATTGATACTGATGGCAGGATAGAGTGGGGGCTCTATCCGCCATCAGTAAAAACTTAAGAGAGCTAAAGTCTCTCGGATTCGCCTTCGGGGAGAGCCAGGTTTTCCTGCTCCGTTGTCTCCTCACTGGCACTACCCGTCCGGGACTCCAACTCCGTAGCCACATAGGCCGCAGTAAATACTCCTACGATTCCGGCCAGTATGCCGCCTATAAATGTCCATTTACTGTTCATGGTTATTCTCCTTTTCAGTTGCGTAAATGCAGGAGGCGGGATATTTCCCGCCTCCTGTTCGTCTGCCGTTTTGAATAGATCAATCGTCCCAATTTTCCTTGATGACCTGCAACACAGCAATAGCAACAGGTATCCATGCCAGTGGGTTCATACAGCCTCCTTGGGTATCAGCAGCGCGGAATACGCAGTCGGTTGTGGGTGAAGAATGTTGGATTGGGCCGTGCCGGATTCCAGCGGCAATAGTCCAAGGGTACCATCATGCTGCACCGCCTTTGAGTAAGGCGGTTTGGAGCATGTCAAACATGACGGGGGCCAGGTCGGACAGATCGTTAATGACCCGGCTGGTCTGTGGCAGCAGGTGGGCGATGTGTTCGTCACGGATGCCAAGGCCATACACCTCATAACCAAGTTTTTGCGCTACGGTCACAGCATGGATTGCTGCGTGTGTATTGTCGGGTATTCCGTCAGTAATGATGAGAATGATTTTCCGTTGCTCCTTGAGGAACAGCATGGTCTGCATGACCCACCACAGGGCCGCAGCCAGAGGGGTTCCGCCGGAGGCATTGATGTCAAAGTTGTCCGGTACCTTTTGACCATGCCGCATGATGGGGAATACAGAACTTGTGGAAGCCATCGCGGGAAAGGCCGTGACCGCAGGATTTACGCCACAGATGTGTTCCAATGCTTTTGCTACAGCAAAGCACGCCTGCCTTGCCAAAACGATGGGAACGCCGCTCATACTGCCGCTGACATCCAGCAGGATATGCACAGCGGTGTTGAGGCCCGCTTGTTCCGCCTCCCTGCGGAAAATGCGCGGATTGCCCGTCTGCAGCCGATGGAGCGAACCGGGGTGCAAGACCCCACGCCGACCGATGCTGCATTGTTTTTGTGTCCGTACCTGTAAAAATCCCTGGAGGCGGGTTCGCAAGGCAATACTGGCCTGAAGGGCTTGCAGCTTCTGCGGCTCAGGCAATACGCCCGAAGGTCGAAACCCTTCTACCGCCACCGTAACACTCTCAAAGGCCGATTCGGCCTGACAAAGAGTAAGTGCCGTTGAAAGAAGCTCGCCCAGGTTTTGCGGCAGGTCTTGCGCTTCGGTATGCAACAAGGCTGTAAGCTGGGCTTTGGCCTTGCTGAGGGGTGCTGGTTGCTGCGTTTGAGATGCACAATCAGGCGAAATCTCCTGCTCTGATTGAGAGGTAGAATCGCAGAGGTCAGCTCCGTTTCTTCTGGTTTCCTTTTGTTGCTGTTGCGGCTCCCACTGCCGGATGCTCTGGGCCAATTGACTAGCATAGGCGATGGTGGAAGCAGTATCAGGGCAATGTATGCGAACTTTGATTAAGATGGCATCCAGCGTTTCCTTCAGGCCGGGGAACTGCTGGCGTAGCACCTCTGCTGCTGCCAGGCGTGACATGTTCACTTCTTCCACATCCCAGGCCCGTACGGTCAACAGCACATAGTCTAAAACAGCAAGGGCCGGAGGATCACCCCCGGCCCTTGGCTGTGCCTGTTCCACAAAGAATCGTCGTATCAACCAGTTTAAATTGTGCCGACAACCGGGGAATATGGAAGACAGCTTCTTTTCTACACGCCAATCCTCCAGGCAGTTAAAGAGGTTGAAGGTTACAGGATCAAGCTTGACGGTCCTCAGCGCAGTAAAATCCGTGTGCCTTATGTGGGCCGCCTCGTGATCCACGAATCCGCGAGCCATTGCCAGCAATTCCGGCTCGCAATCCATAGGCAATGCAGGCAAATAGATAAC
>NZ_JAHZAA010000012.1:0-44605 GCF_019424165.1 Desulfovibrio sp.
TGAAAATAAAAAAGAAGTTGCAAAGCGCAGCAGTCTCTGGAATACTCTAAAATGTATGCCGTTGACCCCTATATTTGTGCTTCATCCTTCATGATATGAAGTAGTTAGGGGAGTCGAGCGGAGGCAGATGATGAACAAGACAGGGCTGCCGGTGAAGTACCGGGCAGGCTTGACGGTGGATATGCTGTATCTTGTTTAGTATGCACTTGCTTACCACGGAAGCATTGGCGTTCTTGACCACACCGCATTCATGCCCTATTTTTATCTCTTCACACATATTAAAATCGCAAACATTTTGTCAGTCATGATCGGCTGAAATCATGTCGCGAACCAAAAAAAAGGTAAACCTCCGTCATGAATTGGGATTGGGACAAGCTACAGGAAAAGAGGCAACGGCAGCAGGGGGCCAATCCTCCCCCCAAGCCGCCCCGCAATACTGACCTTGACAATGATGAAGGGCAGGACCGGCAACCCCCACGGGCGCGGCGAAATCCTTTTAATGGTCGCGGCAGAGGGGATGACAATCCTTTGAAAAAACTGTCGCAAATGAACCTTCCCAATGGAAAGGCCTTTTTTCTGATTGGCCTGGCGGTGGTGGGGTTGTGGCTTTTATCCGGCATTTATATCATTAACCCTGACGAACAGGGTGTGGTGTTGCGCTTCGGCAAGTACAACCGCACTGAAGGTCCCGGCCCTCATTACGCATGGCCTGCACCCATAGAAAGCGTGTACAAGCCGCAGGTTACCCAGGTGCTGCGTAGTGAGGTGGGTTTCCGCTCGGTGGGGCAGAGCACCACTTTTCAGCAGGGGCAGGTGCGTACGGTCTCTGAAGAAGCCTCCATGCTCACCGGCGATGAAAATATCGTCAATGTGCAGTTCAGCGTGCAGTACAAAATCGGTGATCCGGTACAGTATCTGTTTAACGTGAGCGCGCCCACGGCTCTTGTGCGCAATGCCGCCGAGGCCGCCATGCGCGAGGTCATCGGCAACAGCCAGATTGACTCGGCCATCACTGACGGCAAACTGAAAATCCAGAGCGAGGCCACGCAGCTTCTGCAGACCATTCTGGACCGTTACGGCGCGGGCATTCAGGTGCTGGCCGTACAGTTGCAGGACGTGCACCCCCCGCAGGAAGTCATTGACGCCTTCAAGGACGTTGCCAGCGCCAGAGAAGACAAGAGCCGCATTATCAACGAGGCTGAAGCCTACCGTAATGAACTGCTGCCCAAGGCACGAGGCCAGGCCGCGGCCATGCTCAACGAGGCAGAGTCGTATCATGCGGTGCGCGTGCGCACTGCCGAAGGTGAGACCTCCCGTTTTGACGCCCTGAGCGCGGAACATCGCAAGGCTCCCAAAGTCACTGAACAGCGCCTTTACTATGAAACCATGGAAGACATACTTGCCGGTGCTGATGAAAAAGTGCTTATGGATGCCCCGGCGGCATCCCGTGCCTTGCCTTATCTGAATCTGCCCAGCATGGGCGCCCCTGTCGCCCCCAAGGCGTTGGAGAGAAAATAATGCGTAATAATCCTCTGCCGGCTGTCATTGTACTGCTGCTGATCGTTGTGGTGGGTAGCCAGTGTTTCTTTACAGTTCATCAGACGCAAACGGCTCTTGTGCTTCAGTTGGGTGACCCTCTGGACAAGGTGTATGGTCCCGGCCTGCACTTCAAGATGCCTTTTATCCAGAACGTGGTGTATTTTGATTCGCGGGTGCTGGATTACGAAGCCCGCTCGCGTGAAGCCTTTACGGTAGACAAGAAAGCCATTGTGCTTGACAACTACGCCCGCTGGAAAATTATCAATCCCCTGCAATTTTACCGTACCATGCGCACCATACCCGGAGCGCAGGCACGGCTTGACGACGTTGTTTACTCCCAGCTGCGGGCGCTGGTGGGCGCGTACACCCTCACTGAGGTTGTCTCCTCCCACCGTGCGGCCATTATGAAGGAAGTAACAAACAAGGTTTCAGCCTTGATGCATAGTTACGGTGTTGAAGTGCTGGACGTGCGTATAAAACGCACCGACCTGCCGCCGGAAAACCAGCGCGCCATCTTCGGGCGCATGCGGGCGGAGCGTGAGCGCCAGGCCAAGCAGTACCGTTCCGAAGGTGAGGAAGAATCCACGCGTATCCGTTCCGACGCTGACCGTCAACGTGCAGTTATATTGGCTGAAGCCGCGCGCGAGGCTCAGATAAAGCGCGGTGAAGGCGACGCCAGCGCCGCGTCTATCTACGCCCAATCCTATAATAAGGCGCCTCAGTTCTATGCGTATCAACGCTGGCTGGAGGCCATGCGCAAATCTCTCAAGGAGAACAGCAAGATGGTGCTGGCCAACGAAGCGCCTCTTCTTAATCCTCAACATTGATGATGCGGCTTGTCCGCATTATGGAGTTCAAGATCATGCCTGCCTTTGCAGAAATATACGAACGCATCAAACTGGCGACAAACAGCCGCACTCAGGTGGAATTGGCCGAGGTGCTGGATATACGCCAGTCGAGCATTTCTGATGCCAAGCGCCGCAATTCCGTTCCCGGCAACTGGTTTATGAAGCTGTTTGAAAAGTTCGGGCTCAGTCCCGACTGGCTCAAACAGGGCATAGGGCCCATGTACCTGCGTACCGAGCAGGGCTACATGCCGCAGGATGCGCCTGCGGCGCTTGCAGAAAACGCCGCCCACTACGGCGATACTCTTGCAAGAGGATCTGTGGTCTCTGTTTATCACATGAACTGCGACTATGATGACGAGCAGCCACGCCCGTCCCTTGAAGTGGCAGGAAAAATTTCCTTGCCGCATTCTTATATGAAAGACAGCCTTGCTGTCCTGCGCATGCGCGGAACCAACATGTCTCCCACTATCATGTCTGATGCTCACCTTGGTGTGGACACTATGGACAGGGACGTGATTTCCGGCCGCGTGTACGCACTCTTTGCACCCAACGAAGGCGTGATTCTTCGCCGTCTGTTCCTGAACAGTGCGCAGGACGGGTATGTGCTGCGTTCTGATTCTGCGAACTTTCCCGAAACGACACTCGCACCCGACCTGATGGCCAAGCGCTTGCTGGGCCGGGTTGTGTGGGTATTTCAGGACTTATAAGCATGACCGTAAAACTGGCCGGAAAAGCTTCTTTAGCCACGTTCAGAACGGTCAGTCTGGTCTGTTGTCTGGCTTGTTGCATGCTTGTCGCCGCCTGCGGCGGCGCGCATACCCAGCCTGTTTCCGAACCTGAAGCCGGACCGGCCCATGGGGCTGGTCCGGCCAGGGTTGCCGGCCACGATTTGCCCGCAACGGGCGAAGCGGCAACTGGCCGGAGCGGCGGGGGAGAGTTTTCCCCCGTTCGTCCCGGCCTCCAGGCGCAGCCGGAACTACCCGGCAGCCAAAACACTCCTCAAGCGGGCATACCTGCCATGGCTCCGGTCTGGCAGCCGCTGGCCACGCGGCTCGCCGCCGACGGGCTTTCCGGCCCGCGGGTAGACGCCCTGTTGGCTACGCTGGCTTCTACGCCCAGCCAGTCGCCCATGGGGCGCAAAATGCTCGAGCTTTACAAAAGCCGTTTCATGCCCCGGCCCCCTTCCGCCAAACCCACGCCCACAACGTATTACAAAGGGGTCGTAACGGAGCAGAATGCCCGCCTGTGTCGCGCTTTCATTGCCGAGCACAAACAGGCTTTCAGCCAGGCCCAGGCCCGCTACGGGGTTCCTTCATCCGTGGCTGTGGCGCTGCTTTTTGTAGAAACACGCCTTGGCAAGGTTTTGGCTGATGTGCCGGAAAACGCCCTTTACACCCTGGCCAGCATGGCAGTAAGTCGCGACCCTTCGCAAATCGATCAATGGCTGCCGCGCATGCCGGGGTATGAAGCGCATATGGACTGGTTGCAGGAAACCATGCCGAAACGTGCCGACTGGGCCTATAAAGAAGTGCGGGCTCTTGTACGTCACATCCTGCAGGATGACCTGGATCCCCAATATCTGCCCAGCTCCATTTATGGTGCAGTAGGCCTGTGTCAGTTCATGCCCTCCAATATCGCGGCTTATGGCGCGGACGGCGACGATGACGGCAAGATTGACCTGTTTCATGTGCCGGATGCTGTGGCAAGCCTGTCCAACTATCTGGCCCGGCATGGCTGGAAACCCGGCATAAGCCGTGCGCAGCAGCACAAGGTGCTCATGACCTATAACCGGTCAACGGTCTATGCCAATACCATTCTTGCCCTGGCCGATCTCGTGCAAAAGCCTGAAGCTGCCGCCGGTAAGACCTCTGCGCGGGGCCAGAAGGAAAAAAACACTGGTTCCGGCAAAAGCGGCAAGACCCGTCCCGGTGTGCCTGCCGGGCAGGGTTCTTGAAGCAGGCTGCACAGCACGGATTTACCGGTCTTGTCGGAGCAACTGGATGTGTGGCGCATACGCCCGCGCCGTTTGCCTGATGTTCCGTCCACGGAATCTTGAAAAAACAGACGTTTTTGTGATAAGCTGGCATATTCTGCCAGTCAGGCGCGACACCTGCCCGGCAGGGTTGTTGCGCGGTTATGCCGGAGGTGTGCTCCGGGAAAAACACGCAACGCATACCGATTTTTTCAATACAGGGACATTCCGCTTTCCGAGCCTCTTGTTCCTTGTTCTCTCAAGTTATTATTTCATCTACCGATGAAGTGAATGTGGGGGTTCCCCACTGTGGCTGCCTGTTTCGTCAACAGGCCTGCTCCGGTGTATCTGGCGATATACCGGAGATGGATGAGCCACCGCTGCCGGGGTGTCCCGGTAATGGCTCGCTTTCATGCTGCCCGGCACAGGGTCGGAGCAGTCATCCGAAAGCGAGTATTTGCGGTTGTGTGCCCGCAAATCGCCCGGCGTTCTTTTGAGCGCCGGGCGCACTTTTTGGGCCGCGTAAACATATGAGCCTTGCGGCTTTTCTTGCCATCGCGCCTGCTGGGTGGCATACTTTACAGATGAAGTGTTCATCACAGTCCGAGTTTCCCCGGATCCGGCGGCCGCTGGCTGATCTGCCGCAGTTGCCGGAGCTTGAGGATCCCACCCGGCCCCGCAGCGTGCCTGACGATGCGGCATGCTTTGCCCTGTGGGATAAATACGAAATGCTGCCCAACATCCGGCGGCATTCGCTTCTTGTGGCCCATATTGCGGCTACCCTGGCCGCGCGCGCGGCCTTGTCGGGTTTTGACGTCAATGTGTCCGAAGTGCGTGCCGGAGGGCTGTTGCACGATATCGCCAAAACGTACTGCGTGCGCCATGGCGGCAGTCATGCCCAGGTGGGCGCTGCCTGGGCCGTGGCCGAAACAGGCAACTATGCTGTGGCACAGGGTGTCATGATGCATGTCTGGTGGCCTTGGGACCTGCCTTCGGGGCGGGGCATCTGCGCGCTGCCGTTTTTTGTGATGTATGCAGATAAAAGAGTCAGACACGATGCTTGCGTCAGTCTGGAAGAAAGGTATGACGACCTGCTGGGCCGTTATGGGCACAGTGAGGCGGCGCGTGAAGGTATTTGCGCCGCCTTCCGTCAGGGAAAAAATATTGAAAGCGCTCTTTCGGAGCAACTGGGATGGACACTGAATGAAGATTCTTTTGATTGCGGGCGGCTGGTCTCCTGAACGGCAGGTATCATTGAACGGCGCAAGGGCCATGGTTCCTGCCCTGGAGGCGCGCGGTCATCAAGTGACGTTTTTTGACCTCCTGGAAAATTTTAACGGTTTGCTTGCCGCCGCCGAACAGCACGATTTCGCCCTCATCAATCTGCACGGAGCTCCGGGCGAAGATGGCCTTGTGCAGGCCATGCTGGATCAGGTGGGCTGTCCCTATCAGGGGTCCGGCCCCGCAGGCTCTTTTCTGGCGCTCAACAAGTGCGCGGCGAAACAGATTTTTCGTCGGGCGGGTCTGCCCACGGCGGATTGGGACTTTGTGCCCGCGTTTCCCGGAAAAGACTGGCAGCCCCGTCTGCCATATCCCCTGTTCGTCAAGAGCAATACGGGCGGTTCATCGCTGCGCCTTGGCCGCGCGAGCAACCGTGCTGAGCTTGATGATATTATGGGCCAGATATTCGCCGCGGGCGAAGAAGTCATCATGGAACCTGTGCTGCCGGGCCGTGAAGTGACGTGCGGCATTCTGGGCGAAGACCCTCTGCCGCCCATACTTATTGAGCCGGTAGCGGGAGATTTTTTCAATTACGAGAGCAAGTACGAGCAGGACGGCGCACGCGAGCTATGCCCGGCCCCCATCGGTGACGAACTGACCGCACGCGTGCAGGAACTGGCCCTCGCCGCACACAGGGCGCTTGGTCTCAGGGGCTACAGCAGGGCGGATCTTATCCTTGGGCCGGACGACAGCCTTACCCTGCTGGAGGTCAATACCTTGCCCGGCATGACCTCCACCAGTCTTGTGCCGCGCGAGGCCAGAACCATCGGTCTCGATTTCGGCCAGCTACTTGAGCGCCTTATGGAGCTGGGTTTCGACGACTGTAAGAAAAAGCAGCCGTAGCGCGGCCTTGAAGGCTTGCTGCGGGCAGGAAAAGTCCGTGCCGCCTCTCCAGCCCGCCGCGGTAAGCATGACGGGCCGGAGGGGTTTTTTGTCAGCATGCCAAAAGGCCTGAATCCCTTTGCCGTAACGCGCATGCCGCGCAGGCATGCCTGGTGCGCCCAGTTGCCGTTCCGCCGTGTCGCATACGACAGGGTAAAGACTCCGCAGGGTATTATCCCTTGCTTTCGGGGCGGAGCACAGATTCAAAGGGCCTGCCCGCATCCATTCTGGAATATCAAAGGCATAACAGTCCACACCTAACAGCGACGGTTCCATGTCTGACAAAAAAAATTCTGCTGGCCATCTGGCGGCTTTGCTTTGCATTCTTGTCTGGGGTGCAACGTTCATTTCCACCAAGGTACTGTTGCGCGACTTCAGCCCTGTTGAAATTCTTTTTTTCCGGTTCAGTCTGGGCTTTGCCGCCCTGTGGCTGGCTTGTCCTCGCGCTTTGCGGCTGAAGGATAAAAAACAGGAATGGCTTTTTGCAGGAGCGGGGCTTGCGGGGGTAACGCTTTATTTTCTGCTTGAAAATATCGCGCTTACTTATACCTTCGCCTCCAATGTGGGCGTTATTGTGGCTGTTTCTCCCTTTTTTACGGCCTTGTTGTCGTTCTGGCTGTTGGCGGCGGAAAAGCCGGGGCTTAACTTTTTTCTGGGCTTTGCGGCAGCCATTCTGGGCATAGGACTCATAAGCTTCAGCGGAAGCGCCAGCCTGCAACTCAACCCGTTGGGAGACCTGCTGGCGGTGCTGGCCGGGCTTGCGTGGTCGTTTTATTCCATCCTTACGCGTAAGATTCTGGCCTTTGGCTATAACAGCCTTCAGGTGACGCGGCGCTGTTTTTTCTACGGGCTGCTTTTCATGCTGCCCTGTCTGCCTTTTATGGGTTTTCACTGGGGGGTGGAACGCTTTGCCAAGGTCGTGAACTGGGGCAACATGGTCTTTCTTGGACTTGGGGCCTCGGCCTTGTGTTTTGTAGCCTGGACGTTTGCCATCAAGCGTCTGGGGGCGGTGAAAAGCAGCGTCTACATATATCTTGTCCCTGTGGTGACGGTTATTACCGCGGCACTCATACTGGATGAACGCATCACCTGGATGGCCGGGCTGGGAACCGTGCTGACGCTGGCAGGTCTGGCGCTTTCGGAGATGCGGCAGTTCCGCCTGTGGAAAAAGGCCGCCTCACTGCGATAATGAGGTTCGCCGGAAAATTGCCGTACAGGCCTTGTACTCCTGATCCCTTTGCATGAATGCCCGGAAGGCCTGCCAAAGCAGACTTTCCGGGCATTCATGCTTTCCGGTTCGGAGCTTTTTTGTCGTGCTGATTACAGGGCTACCCCCGCAATAAGCGCGGCACCGCTCAGCAGGTAGCACTTGCGCACAAGATGACCGAATGAATCCAGGTGCAGCCAGTCACCTGTTCCCGCACGGCTGATGTGGCGGCAGGCCTGTAAGTAAAAAGGCAGTCCGAGCAGGGCCAGAGCCACCGGCCATCCGGCCAGGCCCGCGGCCCACAGATTGAGCAGTAAAATCCACACTGCGGGCCACCACAGGCGAAAAACAAGGGCGGCCCTGTCCTTGCCCAGTGTGTTGGCAAGCGTATGCTTGCCTGCGGCCAGGTCTGTTTCGATTTCAGGCAGACTCTGGTAATAGAGCACCCCCGCCACCATAAGGCCCACAGGCAGCGACAGGGCCAGACTGCGCGGGTCGAATCTTTCAAGCAGCAGGGCGGCGCCAGCGCTGACCATGATGACGCCCATGTTCAGGCAGACAAAAAGCTCGCCAAGCGCCCTGTGTCCGTAGCGTATGGGCGGGGCTACATAAAAGATGGCCGAGGAGACGGCAAAAATACTTACAAACCACAGGCCGGGCCGCAGACCGGCAGGCGCCAGCGCGGCAAGCATGCCGCCCACAGCCAGCGTGGCCGGAGCAAGCAGCAGAAGCGCCACGGAGAGCTGGCGGGGGCTGATAAAGCCGCTCTGTATCACACGGGAGCCACCGATATTGTCGCCGCCATCCACGCCAAGGATGTGGTCAAACAGGTCATTGGCAAAATTGGCGATGGTCAGGCCCAGAAAGCAGCCCAGCAGAAGCAGGGCATATATCAGCCATTGATGGGGAGTAATCTGCCCTTGCAGGCGAAAGGCAAAGGCCAGAGCCAGGGTGACGGGTATGGCCGCAGTGATGAGAAAAGGCGGGCGGCAGGCTTGCCACCATGCCCGAAAATGCCCGGCAGCCGAAAGCCGTGGGGCATCGGCGGGCCGCCCTTGCCAGGCAGCCCGCAGCAGATTGCCGTAATTCATGATTATGCCTTTTCCGTTTTCCAGCAATAGGGAATGGACGGATCATCCACGGGCAGGCGCTGTCCTTCGGCGGGGTCGTGGGGAATATCCGCACAGTTGCAGATGAGCGCCGGGGCATCGCCCATGGCGGCAAAGCCGTACCATACGCCAGTGGGGATACGCAGGAGAAAATAGTTTTCCGGCCTGCCCAGGGCCAGTTCGCACACGACGCCTCTGGTGGGGGAGTCCGGGCGGTCATCGTAAAGCACAATGCGCAGCAGCCCCGTGGGTACGGCAAAATGCTGCACCTGCCGGGTATGGCGCTTCCAGGCCTTGATGTGGCCGGGCAGCACTTCTGAGAAGTATATTTCACCGAAGCCCTTGCTGAAATCCGGGAGCAGGGCGGAGCCGGGGCGCAGCATGTGCAGCACCGGCCCGCCAGGCGTGGGAATTATCCCCAGCGATTGCAGCAGCGCCCCGTCAATGCCCACATCCCGGGTCACGGTTTCAAGGGCGTCCATGCTACTTTACCCATACCTGGCCGCGCTGCTCGGCGGCATTGACGTAGGCTGCGATCTGCCCAAGGCTGAAGTCCAGCATGTTTTGCGGTTTTTTGCCGCCAACGCCCTGATAGAAGCAATGATACCATTCGGCAGTATAGCGGATGGTTTCCTCAAAATTGAGGGTGGCCTTCCAGCCCAGATGGGCAAGGGCTTTGTCGCAGCAGAGTTTGAGCAGTGTGCATTCTTTCATGCCCGCCTGTCCGGCCTTGTCCATTTCGCTGGCAAAGCCGGGCCAGTGCAGGGCCAGGGCGTCTACCACCTCGGCCACAGTGTTGTTCACGTCAGCGGCGGGGCCAAAATTGTAGGCCTGGCCGCGCAGGTCAAAGGGGCTGTTTTGACCGAGCAGCAGGCGCGCGCCCAGCCACAGATAGCCGGACAGGGGCTCAAGCACGAGCTGCCAGGGGCGGGTGGCCCAGGGGCTGCGTATCTGCACTGCCTGCCCCGCAGCCCAGGCACGGGCGCAGTCGGGCACGATGCGGTCAATGGCCCAGTCGCCGCCGCCGATGACGTTCCCCGCGCGAACCGTGGCGCAGGCGGGGCCATCCTTGAAAAAACTTTCAAAATAGGAGTGGGCAATGATTTCGGCGCACCCCTTGGAGGCAGAGTAGGGGTCGTGTCCGCCCAGGTGGTCTGTTTCACGATAGCCCCAGACCCATTCATCATTTCTGTAGCACTTGTCTGAGGTTATCATCACGGCTGCGCTCACGTCCGGGCAGGCGCGTATGGCTTCCAGTACATTGAGGGTTCCCATCATGTTGGCCTCAAACGTGAGGGCCGGATCATCATAGGATTTGCGCACAAGAGCCTGGGCGGCCAGATGAAAAACCACATCCGGGCGGAACTGGCGCATCGCGCGCACCATGGCATCGCGGTCGCGTATGTCGCCGCGCAGGTCGGCCTCAAGGTGTGCGCCCAGGTTCATTGCGGCATAATGAGAAGGTTCGGTGGGTACATCGTCGGAAAACCCGCCCACCACAGCGCCGAGCTGGCTCAGCCACGCGGCCATCCAGGAACCCTTGAAACCCGTGTGCCCGGTTACGAAAACCCGGCGTCCCTTATATGCATTGGCAAACATATGTGTTCCTTATAGTAATTTCTTGCTGAATTTGCGTGCAGCCGCGCATATTCAGCGTCGGGCCGGGCCGGGCGCGCAGCCTGCCGACCATCCGGCCCGCAGGCTGCGCCGCTTGCGCTGCAAACGTGTTACATCCAGAATGCGCGCCCGGAATCCCACATTTCGTTGAGTTTTATGGAGTCGCGCAGGGTATCCATGCACTGCCACTGGCCGGGGTGAGGATACATGGAAAGCTGCCCTTCTGCCGCCAGCCGCTGCAGGGGTTCTTTTTCAAGATCGCAGCTTTCATCTTCGCTGAGGTAATCCAGAAACTCGCGCTTGAAGACAAAGAAACCGCAGTTGATGTATTCATCCAGCACGGGCTTTTCTTCCCAGGAGAGTATCCTGCCCTGATCATCGGTGCGCACAGTGCCGAAACGTGAAGGCATGCGTACACCGGTGAATGTTCCTATGCTGCCGGACTGCTTGTGGAACTCTATAAGCTTGTTCAGGTCTATGTCAGCCACGCCGTCGCCGTAGGTGACCATGAAACGGTCGGTATCAATATACTTGGCCACACGTTTGAGGCGTCCGCCCTTGAGGGTCTCTTCACCCGTATTGCACAGGGTGACGCGCCAGTCTTCTATATGACTGGGATATGTGGTGATGTCTCCGCTTTTCAGATCAACGGTAAAGTCTGTGTTGCGGATGTTATAGTCGTGAAAATATTGCTTTATGACCTGGCCCTTGTAGCCCAGGGGCAGCACAAAATCCTTGAAACCGAAACGCGCGTAGATGGACATAATGTGCCACAGCACGGGCCGTCCGCCGATCTCAACCATAGGTTTGGGTTTGACCGAGGTTTCTTCGCGCAAGCGCGTTCCCTTGCCGCCACACATAATAATGACTTTCATGTAAGTGCCTCCTGACGCCGCGCCTCAGGCCCAATGCCGTGCGCCGCGTGTGGCCCATGTGTAGCAGAACGCCGTGAGGAAAAAAAGCCCCGCGGCCTTCCCGCCCCCCTTTGCATAGGCGCGCGTGAAGGGGTATAAGAATTTATGGCGTTTGTATGCATGCTTCGCCTTTACCAAGGGGTATATATGAAAAAAGACAATCGTTCCTTCCGTTTTTTGCCGTTGATTCTGATCATGGCCGGGCTGCTGGCTGCCTGCATTGCATCCGGCCCGCAGAAGACTTTGAAAGATATGGCAGAAGCCCTGAAAAAAAATGACAGCGCGACGTTTCTTGCCCAGGTTGACCTCAAAAGCTTTGCCGCCAACGAAGTCAAAAACATGACCCGCGAAGACGCGCCGCTGGGGTTGCTGGACAGTTTGGGCCGTTCGCTGGGCATCGGCGGCGTGGACCAGTTGATCGGCAGCATGGTGGATATGGAGGCGCGTCTTCAGGGCCACTTTAACCGTGGCGTCAGCACGGGCGAACTGATGGCCCAGTGCCGTGAGGCGCAGACGCCCGACTGCCCCTGGGTGCCGGAAAGCCTGGCTGATGCCAAGGTGACGGAAATCGGCCCCAATGCCGCCGTGGCTCAGGTAACCACCCCTGCCCGCATGACAAGCTGGCTTGCGTTGCGCAAGGTCGGCGAGAAATGGCAGGTGGTGGGTCAGGCGGTTATGGAAAGCACGGCCCGGCAGTATGCAGCCGGTTCCGGCGCGGCGGCCCCGGAAAAGGCTGCGCCCCAGACCCCGGCGCCCCAGAAGCCCGCTCCTGAAAAAAATGTTCCGGATCAGGACAACAGGGCAGGCAACAACCAGGATGTAAGCAGAATCTGAAGCAGTGCACGGGGTTCGGCCCCTTTTGACGTGTAAAAGGCGCATGCCGGATGGTGCAGTACCTCCGGCATGCGTTTTTATTTGGGCAGATTCGACAGATGGCGACGGCTGCGGCGGTTCAGGCTGGTGACGTGGGAGCTTCCGCACAGCCTCCAGAGCAATATCAAGATAAAACGGCCTTAATTCAGGCTGGGGGATATTTCGGTCACGATATTGGTGGCCTGATGCAGCAGGCGCATTTCAAGCTGTTCAAGCAGAGCCTTGCACCCTTCGCCGGTTTTGGCAGCCACGGGCAGGGCATGGGGAAAGGCGTCGGCCAGTTCAGCCCTGGCAGGAGCCGCAAGCTGGTCCCACTTGTTCAGGATGAGCAGACGGGGCATGCGGTCAAGCTCCATTTCCGCCAGGATGGTTTCAACGGCGCTGATCTGCTGCAAAAGGTCAGGGTGAGAGGCGTCAGCCACATGCAAAAGCAGGTCAGCCGCCTCCAGCTCTTCAAGAGTGGCGCGAAACGCGTCCATCAGCTCTTTGGGCAGATTACGGATAAAGCCCACGGTGTCCGCCAGGATAAGTTCTTTCTCGGCGGGAAAGCGCAAACGCCGCGTGGTGGGGTCAAGCGTGGCAAAAAGCTTGTTTTCAACCAGAACCTCAGAGCGGGTGAGCGTATTGAGCAGGGTGGATTTGCCCGCATTGGTATAGCCCACCAGTGCGGCCAGAGGAATGCCCTGGCGTGAACGGCGGTCGCGGGTGAAAGCACGCTGGCGGCGTAACCGCTCAAGGTCTTTCCGGATGCGGGCCATGCGTTCGCGTATTTTGCGGCGGTCGGTTTCAAGCTTTGTTTCGCCGGGGCCGCGCCCGCCGATACCGCCCATAAGACGGTCCATGGCGCGGTTTTTGCCCACCAGACGCGGTTGGGTATAGCGCAACTGGGCCAGTTCCACCTGTAGCTTTCCGGCTCGGCTTACCGCATGCTGGGCAAAGATATCAAGAATAAGCTGGGTGCGGTCAATGACCTTGCGCTCGGTAATATCTGCCAGATTATGCAGTTGTGCTGGCGAAAGTTCACCGTCAAAAACAAGAGTGTCCGCCCGGCCTTGCAGGGTCAGTACTTCCAGTTCCGCCACCTTGCCCCGTCCCATGATCAGACGCGGATTCACCTGGGGTACGCGCTGCACCATGCGTCCGGCTATGCCAAGCCCGGCCGTGCGGGCCAGTTCGGCCAGTTCGTCCAGGTTGCGCTCCTGAATGATGCGTGGCAGGGCTGCCACAGAGATGAGCAGGGCGCGGGGTTTGTTTTCCGCTTCGCGGCTGCTTTCGGCCCGGCGGGAAAGGTCTTTTTCCAGCGCTTCGGCCGTACCGACCACCTGGGCCGTCGTGCGGTCCCACGGGCGTGGCTGTTCCAGATGATAGCCCTGACCGTTGACGTTTGTGGGCAGAAGGTGCGCCGCCTGCCACTGAACCGGTTCGCCCACCGGATTGACAGTCAGGACGATGACGGCATCCAGGCGCAGAAAGAGCATGTCCATCAGGTCTTCCTGGCTGAGGCCGTCGGGGGTCAGGTGGGTATGCAGCAGCCGCAGGCCGCGCAAACGCTCGCCGCCGCTGCGACCTCGGGGCAGTTCGGGTATCAGGATACTGCCGGCCTTGCCCACAATAACCGTCTGTACACGGCCCTTACGGTCAATGAGCAGGCCTATTTGCCGCCCGATAGCGCGTGACAGCAGGGCCAGTTCGCGCGCCTGCTCCACCGTATACACGTCTTCCGCCGGAAAACGGCGGTTGAACAGTCGGTTGAGGGCGGTAAGCTGGCTGGGTTTCAGCCCTTGCAGGTTGCCTTCTGGTTTTGAAATACTATGCTCCTGGCGCAGTGGCGCGCTTTTCGCACTGGCCCGCCAGCGTGCGGGCCACGGCTGAAAAAAGCAGGGCGGCTACGGGCCGCCCTGCCTGATGGCGGTTATGGGCGCAGATAGGACGTGATGAGGGCGTCGTAGCGCGATGTGGCTTCAAAAGCTCTTGAGGCCATGGTCTGGCGAAACTCCAGGCTCACGGCATTGTCGTGGCTGCGCATTTCATCCATGGCAGTGGGGTACCATTGGGGAGAAGGCAGCACAAGAATGCTGTGAAAGTTCTTGGCCGCGGCACGCAGCATACAAGGGCCGCCGATGTCGATTTCCTCCACGGCTTCTTCAAGGGAGAGCTTGCGCTCCACAGCTCCTGCAAAGTCGTAGAGGTTGACGCAAACCATGTCAAAGGGGCGTATGCCTTTTTCAGACAAGGTCTGCATGTGGGATTCTTCGTCCTTGTTTGCCAGGATTCCGGCATGGATCTTGGGATGCAGGGTTTTTACCCGGCCCCCGAGAATCTCGGGAAATCCGGTAACCGTGCTCACTGCGGTGACGGGCAGGCCCGCCGCCTCCAGCGCTTTCTGCGTGCCGCCGGTAGAGACAAGCTCCACACCGCGGGCAGTCAGAAAGGTGGCAAAATCCACAAGGCCGCTTTTGTCCGTAACGCTCAGAATGGCACGGCGGATGGGCAAGATGTCCATATGAAGCGACTCCTAAAATTTCGTGGGCTTACGCGCCGGAAAGTCCGGCACGGCATAAATGTGACCCACCCCTGTGAGTACAGTAAAATGCGTGTTTGCGCAATCTTCGCGGGTGGGCGTCATTGACGGCAGCCCTTGCGGGCCGGGACGCGCAAGGCTATGCTCAAAGCCGGAGGTTTTATGCTGTTTAAACTCGTATCCTGGAACGTTAACGGTCTTAGGGCGGTTTCTGCCAAGGCTGATTGGGACTGGTTTGCGCACAGTGACGCCCAGGTGGTGGCCTTGCAGGAAACCAAGGCGCATCCGGAACAACTGGACGAAGACGTGCGTGAGCCTGCTGGCTGGGAAAGCCGCTGGGCGTCAAGCACTGTCAAAAAAGGATATTCCGGCGTGGCCGTGTTCAGCCGTGTGCCTTTTCTTTCATGGAGCGCCGAACTGCCGCAGCCGGAATTTCAGGGCGAAGGCCGCCTGCTGCATCTGGAATATCCGGATTTTCATTTTTTCAACGGTTACTTCCCTAACGGCGGAGCCGAAGAGCTGGACGAAAGCGGCAAGCCCACAGGCAGTTTCAAGCGCGTTCCCTATAAGATGGCTTACTTCGAGGCTTTTCTGGCCTATGCCGAAGAATGCCGTAAAAGCAAGCCCATTGTGGTCTGCGGCGATTTTAACATAGCCCACAAGCCCATTGATCTGGCCCGGCCCAAGCCGAATGAAAAGTGCACGGGATTTCTGCCCGAAGAGCGCGCTTTTCTCGACCGCTTCACGGCTCTGGGCTATGTGGATACCTTCCGCCACGTGCATGGCGATGCGCCGGACAACTATTCGTGGTGGTCGTACAAGACCCGCGCGCGTGCAAAAAATGTCGGGTGGCGCATTGACTATTTCTTTGTATCGCAAGAACTTGCGCCCGCCATTCGCGATGCCTGGATAGAAAATGATGTGCACGGTTCAGACCACTGCCCTGTGGGCCTGAGCCTGGAAATATAAAAAATGGCTGCCATGAGCGGGTCATGGCAGCCATTTTTTCGGGTGGATGTGCCACACGCTTGTCAGGGCGTTGCCGCATCCGCGCCGCGCCTGACGTCCCCCGGCCGTTCTGCCGCCATACCGGGCGTTCCGGTGTGAATATGGCCGGCTCATGCGCGGCCTGTATCTTAGCTGCCCGGGAGCGGGTTTCATGACGCAAACGCCATTTCTTAATCCACTGCCCCGCAGTGCCGATCCCCAGCCTTACGCGGACAGGCTCGAACATGCGGATATGGATTTTCTGCGCCGGACGCTGGGCGAAGACCTGCTTGTCACGGCGGAAGAACTCCATGTCTATGCTTCTGATGCCAGCCTGAAAACGGGCAGACCGCTCGCCGCTGCCCGGCCCCGGCGTGTAGAGCAGGTGCAGGATCTGCTGGCCTGGGCGCAGGACAGGCGCATGCCCGTCTACGTGCGCGGCCGGGGAACAAATCTGGTGGGTGACTGCGTACCCGTGCTGCCGGGACTGGTTGTTTCCACCCTGCTGATGGACAGGATAGAGGAGATTTCCGCTACGGATTTTGTGGCCGTGGTGGAGCCGGGGCTGACCACGGGCCGTCTTCAGGATGCCTGCGAGGCCCGGGGGCTTTATTATCCGCCGGACCCGGCCACGGTCCGTTCTTCCAGCATCGGCGGCAATGTCATTACCTGTGCCGGGGGCATGCGCGCGCTCAAATACGGTGTTACCCGCGACTTTGTGCTGGGTATGGAGGCTGTTTTGCCCGGTGGCCGCCTTGTGCGTTTTGGCGGGCGCACACACAAGAACGTGGTGGGGCTGGACCTGGCCCGGCTTATGGTTGGCTCGGAAGGCACGCTGGGCTTCATCAGCAAGCTCTGGCTCAAGCTTTTGCCCAAACCGGAAGCCTCGGCTACCATTATGGCGGGGTACGGCTCACATGCGGAGGCCCTGGGCGCAGTGGGCGAAATTTTTGCGGCGGGCATTGTTCCCTGTGCGCTGGAGTACATTGGCGAGGGCATCATTGACCTCATGACCGGGAGTGGCCCTGTACCCTGGCCGCGCGAGGTACGCTCAATCCTGCTCATCCGGCTGGACGGCAGCGCCGACACTCTGCCGCTGGAGGCGGAACACCTGCTGCGAAGCATGCCCACGGCGTTCTGGCATATGACGGGGCTGAACCCGCAGGATGAGGAACGTCTGTGGGAAATACGCCGCCGCATCAATCCCACCACATTTCTGGCCGGGCCGGACAAAATGGCGGACGATGTTACCGTGCCGCGCGGACAGCTTGTGCGGGCGCTTGCGGAAATGGAAGCAATCGCCCGCGAGCACGATGTGACATTTCTGCATTTCGGGCATGTGGGAGACGGCAATATCCACGCCAATATTCTTTATGACGCGGCCGACCAAAACATGGCCCGCCGTGTGGAAAAAGCGCGTCTTGCCATGGAGCAGGCCGTGCTGCGCCTCGGGGGCGTCATGTCGGGCGAGCATGGCTGCGGCATCTGCAAGGACGCCGGTTTGCAGATTCCTCCGGCGGAGCGGGCGCTTATGCATGATATAAAGGCTGTTTTTGACCCCAGGGGCATTATGAATCCCGGCAAGGGCTATTAGGCATGGCGGCGCTCAAGCAGTGCACGCAGTGCGGGGCCTGCCTGGATAACTGCCCGGTATTTCTGCTGCGCAAAGGCGAGGAATTCAGTCCCAAGGCCAAGCAAAACCTTTTGCGCGCCAGCCTGAACGGTGATGCGCGGCTTGATTGGCGCGCGCTTATGCAACTGGCAGGGCAGTGCGCCGGTTGCGGGCGCTGCAAGACCGCCTGCGCAAGGGCTTTATCCGTCCCGGAAGCGCTGGCCCCGGCCCGTGCCCGGCAGCCGCGCTGGCAGCAGTATTTCTGGCGTTACTGGATCGAGCGTGGCGGCCACCTGTGGCGCGTCGCAGCCCGTATGGCTCCATTGGCCCCACGTGCGCTTCTGCCTAAAAAACTCGGCATTCTGCATGCCTCGGCGCTTGCCATGCGGGCGTCTGACGTTGAAGCCCCCTGGCTGCGTTTGCCCCCGCAGGGCGTGAAGCCCCTTGCCGGAAAAACGTTTGCTGTTTTTGGGGGCTGCACCGCCGACCGGCTGCGCCCGCAGTGGACAGACAAGGCCCGGTGCATTGTTACCGCGCTTGGGGGCAGTGTGGCCGATGCTCCCGGTTTTACCTGCTGCGGCGGCACATACGAGCATGCAGGCATGCCGCAACGGGCGCTGGAAGCGGCGCAGGCCAATGTGAACCGCTGGCGCGCGCTTGGCCGCCCGGCACTGGTGATTTTTTGCGCCTCCTGCCTGCACAGTCTGCGGCAGTATGCCGTCATGGCCGGATTACTGCCGCCGGAAGAAAGACAGGTGTGGCTTGAAAACCTTACGCCGCTTTCGTCTCTTTTCAGGGGTGTGCATGTGGAACGCACGACGGCGGCTTTGCCTGTTGCGGCATACCATTCGCCATGTCATTGGGATGGCCGGGACGAGGACCTGGCTTTTCTTGCCCCCTTGCTGCCCGATCTGCATAAAGGCAGGGCGCTTTGTTGCGGCTTTGGCGGTGTGCTGCGGATGCTGCACCCCGAATTGAGCCGAGACCTGGCCGAAGCCTGCTGGCAGGGGCTTGCGCCTGTGCCGACAGTGGCGCTGACCGGATGCAGCGGCTGTGTCATGCAGTTGCGGGCGCATGCCCCGCAAGGGGTTCGGGTTGCGCACTGGCTGGATGTTTTTCAGGTCTGAGGCGCGCGCCGCGGCATGGACGGCACTGCGCGTTTTTCATACCCGGAAAAAGCGTCAAAAAATGGACGCTGAACGCCGCGCCGCACACGGGGGCTGGGCGACTTCGCCTGAGTGCCGCAATGCTGCGGACCATATTTTCAACGCTGCCACGCTCTGGTAGCAGGCGCTAGAGCAAAATACTCTACAAGTATTTATCTCCAAATCCTTGCCGCCAAATGATTGCAGGGCGGTTTTGCCGACCGGTAAGCAAGCATTTGAAGCGTTAATTGCCCTAATCCAGCAGGCCAAGCAGGCGTGCTACCCGCTGCTCATTGAGGCCGGAGTGCGCCTGAAGCATTTCCTGACTGTGCTGGGCGGCTTCTTCTTCCACCTGGGCCAGGGCCTGGGTCATTTCTTCGGTGTTGAGCATGTGAGGCGTTTCAACTGCCGGAGCCTCAAGGGCTGGGGCGGCAGAAGACGCCGCGTCTGCATGGCTGGCGGGTAGCATGGCATTGACCCTTTCCTGAAACGTGGGAAAAAGCGGTCCCATATCATTATTGCGAAAACGGAATTCCAGTTCCACGAGGCTTCTCCTTATGCTTTGCGCTTTCGCCCTGTTCTGCGGCGGCAAGCGGTGGGGCGGCAAAATCGGCCGCACCCGTTTACTGCGCATAACCAAGCAAAAAGCGTGCCTGTGTGCCGGGTTCATTACCTGTATCCGGAGGCCCCTGCGCATATAACAACGGCCCGCGAGCATGCGCTCGCGGGCCGTTGCGGTGTACAGCAAAAAATGCTTGCTAGCAGTGGCTCTTGAGTTCCTCAAGAAAGCCTTCAGATACTTCAAAGCCCAGTTCCTGCGCCTTGTCGGCCGCTTCTTTGGCCTTGGCAAATTCGCTCTGGTCAAAATAGGCCAGGGCCAGGTTGTTCCAGGCCGGGGCAAAGGCGGGTTCTTTTTTGATGATGGACAGGCACTGCGCTTCGCACGCCTTGATGTCGCCCTTCATGAAGTAGGCGGTCGCCAGCGCGTTCTGGGCCTGCACAAAGTTGGGGTCCCACTTGAGGGCCTTGTTCAGGGCGGTGATGGCCTTGTCCGGTTCGCCGCGCTGCAGGTGCACAAAGGCAATGTTGCTCCACGGCACGGGAAACTTGGCGCGGCAGTTGGCGGCTTCTTCATTGTACCGCAGGCAGCCGTCAAGGTCGCCGCGCTCAAGGCAGATACCGCCCAGCTGCACGTAGCCTTCGGCCAGGTGCGGAGAATTGCGCACGGCGTTCAAAAAGGCTTCTTCGGCGGCGATGAAGTCGCGCTTGGTCAACAGGGCCAGACCCAGGTTGTAGTAATGGTTGGCGCACTGCTCATTTTCGGCAATTTCCGCCTTGAGGTCCGCAATGTATTCGTCCAGGTCATTGTAGCGAGCTTTCATTGGATGTGCCCCTCTTTTTTCAAAAGATCATAGTACCAGCGGCAAAAGTCGAAAATGCCCATGTATTTTTCGTCTTTATTGATAACGCCCAGGGCGCATTCCGTAGCGCCCTTGCTGTAAGCCTTGCCATACGGGCCTTTTTTGCCCGCGTCGTGCAGAAATTCGTTTACAAGCTGCTGCGTGGTGCGCTTGCTTATGTCTGTGCGCAGGTCAAGGGGATCGTTGGGCTTCTGGAAGGGATCCCAGTTGTCGTAGCCCAGCCGGTCCACAAACTTGCGGCGGCGCGGATTCATGCGCTCATAAATCTCGCGTTTGAGCTTTTCCTGCTCTTCCGTAAGTTCCTGCGGCGTGCCGTCTCGAAAGACGGTAGCGGGTATGCTGCCGAACATGCCGGACTCCTTGCGATGCGCGAAAATCCGTTTTCCGGCGCGTAACTACGGCCCTGTCAGGCCTGCGCCGCCGCCACGCCCCCGCGCGCACGGGCGGTTGCGGCTGTGTCCGGCCCGGCAAAATACAGTGCCGTGCCGTTCTGTATCAGGCCTGTTCTTTCTTGGCCGGCCCAATGCCGAGATAGCTTTCATCGTAGCGGGTCAGCAAGGCCATGGACAGCGGCACGTACACCTCGTGCAGTTCCTTGAAGCGTGACTTCACCGTGGTTTCGATGTCCTTGCTCAGTTCTTCGAGCCTGTCATACATCTTGTCCATATGTACGGTGGGGTAGGCCTTGCCTTTTTCAAATGCGGAAAAACCGCAAACATGACCCTGACCACGGATAGCCGTAGGCACGCCATAGATGCGACAGGTGACGGGCCGGGCTTCATAAAGAAGGCAGCGGTCGGCGTCGTCCAGCAAAGGACAGCGCATTTTGATCTTGGCGGCGATGCTCAGGATTTCTTCGGGGCTTTCGCCGTCTTTTTCCGCCCTGTACAGCTCGCGTTTGAGACGGGTGATGTGGCGGTCAAGTTCTGAGGCGCGTTCCAGTATGGCCGAGCGCTCGGGACCATGCCCGAAAGTGGCGTTAAAGGCCCGGTTGATATACATGGCTTCCACCAGCGAAAGGTCAAACATGGCGTGGCAGCAGTCGCTGCAGCCTTCTTTACAGGTCACACACTGGGGATAGCTGTCGCGCACCCGTTCAAACAGGGCGTCGGCCTCGGCCCGCAGGCTCTCGTAGCGGGTGAAAATAGCGGTCAGGTCAGGGATCATGATTTTCCTGTGTCTGTGCGGAAGGCGTATGGGCCGTCCGGCAGGTGTGCGGCGGGGCGGGCTCTCGGGCTTTGCATCTCGCCCGTGCGCTTGTGGCCCGGGGCCTTTGGCGGGTACCGTTTCAGAACCCGCGCGGGCTCGCCGTATACGTATCAGGTGTTTTATGCAGACCTGCACATGCGGGCGGCCGTGGTTTGCGCATTTTATGTAAGTGCCGCCTGGCGCGCGAGCGTCGGGCGGCACAACACTCTGTCTGCGAGTGGGTCAGCAATGGAATGCCGTAAGGCCTTCCATCATCACCTAGTTTTCGTCAATGGTGATGGCGCTAACTTCGCAGACTTCCACACAGGATTCACAGCCGAGGCACTCTTCGGGGCTTACGGCTTCGCACTTGCTGTCTTTGATTTCATAAACTTCAACGGGGCACACGTCCACGCATTCGCCACAGCCTATGCACTTGTCCACATCGACATTCACATTGTAACCCATGATCGTCCTCCCAATAGGTTGTCTTGCTTGATCACACAAGCGGGTAGAATTAGCTTGTGCAATTGGATAGCTTTAGGCCATCCCCCTGTCAAGTGTCCTTTGCGCCGTGCCGTAAAAACGGCTATCGGCGGCGGTTTGTAAGCATCAGCCCTGTGACTGGCTCCGGAATCGGCATCAAGATTCCGTTTTCTCCGGACAGTCGGGGCTGTTGTTTTTTCTTATGGAACAAGCCGCGCATAATAGCCCTTGCCGTTACGCGTGATTTGCATAAGTACTTGACCTGACATGCGTTCCCGCCTGAAGGCCTGTAAGAGATCCTTTTCTTCCTGCACAGGAATCGTCCCTACTGCGGAGATAATATCGCCTTTTTGCAGAAAGGGCGAAGGCCCATTGGCGCTAACGCTGCTCACAGTCACCCTTCCTGCACCTTGCGCCACCCTGAAGCCCCACCGCTTCAGCATGAGGTTGCGGGCATTTTCATCGGTAAAGGGGGCCGGTGTTATATCCAGCGGCACGGTTTCGCCATCGCGCCGCAGACTCAGGCGCAGTTTGGCGTCTGCGGTCTGGTTGCGCAGAATGTCAAGGTAATCGCGCCTGTCGCGCACGGGTGTCGCGTTGATGCTATCTATGATGTCCCCGGGGCGCAGGCAGGCCTTTTCAGCCGGAGTACCGGGAAAAACCGCTGTAACCAGTACACCGCGCGCCCTGCTGAGGCCCAGAGCCATGGCCATGTGCGGGTCTACATCCTGCACATCAAGGCCGAGCCAGAGCGGGCCAACCCCACCTTTGTTCATAAGGTCAGACATGACGCGCCTGGCCTTGTTGACGGGTATGGCAAAGCCGATACCCCCGCCACGGGCGTCTACTGCGGTATTGATGCCTATGAGCACGCCTTCGAGATTCAGCAGGGGGCCGCCGCTGTTGCCGGGATTGATGGCGGCATCAGTCTGGATAAGGTCGGTAAACGCGCTGTTGCGACTGCGTATGGTGCGCCCCAGGGCGGAAATAACGCCTGTGGTCACCGTATGGCTGAAGCCGAAAGGATTGCCGATGGCAATGGCTGTTTCGCCGGGCAGGATATTGTCCGAGTTGCCCAGGTTTACAGAGGGCAGGTCGCTGGCTCCCTTGATCTGCAGCACGGCTATGTCAAAATCCTGGGCCGCGCCACATACGGCGGCGGGAAATTCGCGGCCGTCCAGCAGACGCACCATAACTTCATCACCACCCGCGATAACGTGAGCGTTGGTGAGCACAAGGCCTTTCTTGCCGTCTACAATAACGCCCGAGCCAAGGCTCTCGCGCTTTTGCTTGCGGGGCGAGCGCGGTCCGTTAGCGCCCGGTCCCTGGCCCGGTCCGAAAAACTGTTCCAGCGGCGAAAGGGTTTGCCCCTGGATTACCTGCGTGCTGGTGATATTGACTACTGCCGGAGCAACTGCCTGAACCGCACGCACAACAGGCGTCATGCGCGGGCTGCTTTCCTGCGGGGCCGCGCCTGCCGTCAGGGGGGCCAGAGTGAGCATCCCGCCTGAAAGAAATGTCAGCAAGGTCCAGTACATGGCCCAGGCCAGGGTGCGGTGTATGCCGCAAAAATGTCTGGGTCCGGCAAGCTGTCTGATGCCGGAAGGCATTTTTTTGTATATGGCTGTAAGCGAGTGGGTCATTGTTGGTATCCCTTTGGGGCTTTTTACCTCACATACATAAGCACCATGAACTGTTCGTAAAGGGCCGCGAAGCAGATTGCCGTATAAAAGGCCCGGCCCTTGCGCAGGACTGCCGGAAAGGCTAGAGAAAAAACATGAACGACAGCACTTTTTCATCGTCTTGCCCGCCACCCTGGCTGGAGCGCTTTTTTCCCGGTTTGCGAATTGAACCGCTGCGGCAGCAGGATATGTCTGCGGCCCAGGCCCATCTGGACAATCTTACCAAGCCCCGGGGCAGCCTCGGCAGGCTTGAGGACCTGGCCCGCAGGATTTACGCCATGCGCCGGGGGCAAACGCCCTTGAGCGTCAGCCCGGCCCTCATGCTGACGGTGGCCGGCGACCACGGTGTGGCGGCGCAGGGTGTTTCACCTTTTCCCCAGGCTGTGACGCGGCAGATGGTGCAGAACTTTTTTGACGGCGGCGCGGCCATTAATGTGCTGTGCCGCAGCACGGGCATGGATCTGCTTGTTGTGGACGCCGGATGCGCGGGCGGCCCCTTTGCGCCACACGCCATCCTGCTTGATCGCCGCCTCGGCGACGGCACGGCGGATTTGAGCCTTGGCCCGGCCATGAGTGTTGATGTCTGCCTGGCGGCCCTGCGCACGGGCATTGAACTGGCTCATGATGCCGCTGACAAAGGCTATCAATGTCTTGGTGTGGGTGAAATGGGTATTGCCAACTCCACTTCCGGCACTGCGCTTTACTGCGCTCTGCTGGGGCTTGCCCCCGAGGTCATGGCCGGACCGGGAGCGGGGTCGGACGCGGGCATGGTACGTCACAAGGCCGAAATTGTGCGCCGTGCTCTTGCTGTGAATGCAGACCATTTGCGCGGCGGCGACCCGGTGGCGGCCCTTGCGGCCCTTGGCGGATTTGAAATTGCCGTCATGAGCGGCATTATGCTGGGCGCCGCTTCGCGCCGTCTGCCGGTACTGGTGGACGGATTTATCTGTAGCGCCGCATATGTGGCGGCTTTGCGCATATGCCCGACCCTGGCTGATTATGCGGTGCTGGCTCACGCTTCGGCCGAACAGGGGCATGGGCGCGCTCTGACCCGGCTTGAAACAGCCGCTACCGACCACCGCCCCCTCCTGCATCTGGACATGCGACTGGGCGAAGGAACAGGCGGGGCCACTGCCTATACGCTGTTGCGCTGCGCTGTGGATATATACAATGATATGGCTACATTCGGCGCCGCAGGGGTAGATGCGTGCTGAGTAACGAGCAGGACAAGCGGGCTGACGGTGCGGAACCCGCCACGGGGCCGGACGCGGTTGGAACGGGCAGGGCCTCTGGGCCTGCGGGCGGCACGCCGCCGGTTGCGGATGCCGCCTGCCTGCCGCAGCCTGCTGCCGCTTCGCTGCTGGAACTGCGCAGCGTATCGCGGCATTTTTCCATCAGGCGCGGCTTGTTCGCGGAGCAGCGCGTACTGGTTGCCGTGGACGACGTAAGCCTGAGCCTTGCTCCGGGTGAGAGCCTGGGCCTTGTGGGTGAATCGGGCTGCGGCAAATCTACCTTGGGGCGTCTGACTTGTGGCCTGCTGCCGCCAACTGCTGGCCGCGTACTGCTGGATGGCAGGGGGCTGCCCTCTGCCGGTGCGGGCAGTTGGGCCTCCGGCCGGATACAGATGGTTTTTCAGGATCCTTTTTCTTCACTTAATCCACGCCGTTCTGTGCGGGCCTCCATTGCCGAACCCTTGGCCGCCCGCAACCTGCCCCGTGCCGAACGCCACGAGCTGGCCGACCGGATGCTTGCCACCGTGGGCCTTGAGGGCATGGGGGGGCGGTATCCCCACGAGTTTTCCGGCGGGCAGCGCCAGCGCATTGCCGTAGCCCGTGCCTTGATTACCCGGCCTGATGTGGTCATCTGCGATGAGCCGGTGTCAGCCCTGGACGCTTCGGTACAGGCCCAGATCCTCAATCTGCTTCGCGAGGTGCAGGAGCATTTCGGCCCGGCCTATCTTTTTATTTCTCACGATCTTGCCGTGGTAGGCTTTTTATGCAGCCGCATTGCGGTCATGTATCTGGGCCAGATTGTGGAAGAGGCCCCGGCAGGGCAGCTTTTTTCGGGGGCGGCGCATCCGTATACGCGCGCGCTTATGGCTGCCATGCCCAGCGGAACAAGTGGGGGCCGTCTGGCAGAACCGCTTGAAGGCGAACTGCCCAGCCCGCTGGACCCGCCGGACGGGTGCCGCTTTCACCCGCGTTGCCCGTTGGCGCAGGATGTCTGCCGCAACGAGGTCCCGGCCTGGAAGGAGTGCGCGCCGGGCTGGCGCGTGCGCTGCTGGCTGGCCTGACCGGAAATGCGAAAGAACCGCTGTCTCCCTTCGCGTAGGCGGCTTCAATGGAGACGCTGGGAGCATTTCAATCGTTAAAAAGGCCCAAAGCCTTTTAACAAGGTATTCCCCTTAAAAGTAAAAGCGCTCACGACAGCCACAAAGCGCTGCTTTCCTTTCCGCAAGTTCTTCGGCCAACGGCTGAAGCTGTGTCTAATCCTTCGTGCCCGGCGTCCGCTCGCGCAGACGCCGGAACAGCGCCACAATGCAGCGTCATAATTCCAGGGGCTGACAAGCTCTATCCGTTATCCCGTTCCATTTCAGCCCCCCGGGCATTGGCGGCCAGCACCGCATCCACCAGCAGGCCGGTGAGGCCCGCGCGGTCCAGGGCGTTGACCCCGGCGATGGTCAGGCCCCCGGGCGAGCACACATTGTCGCGCAACTGGCCCAATGGCGTCGCATCTTCTTCCGCCATGCGCGCCGAACCGGCAAAAAGGGCCGTAACCATTTGCCGCGTCTGGGCATGGGGCAATCCCATCGTTACCCCCGCCTGCACAAGGCCCTGCATCATGGCAAAAACATAGGCCGGGCCTGCGCCGATAAGGGCGGAAAAAGCCGTAAACTTGTCTTCGGCCATCTCGACGCACTGCCCGAGGCCGCTGAAAATCTGCAGGATAGCCTGCCTGCATTCACTGCTGAGCGCAGGATCGTCAAAGCACAGGGCAAACACGCCCATGCCCACCAGAGCCGGTGTATTGGGCATGCAGCGCACCACGGGACAGAGCGCTTCGGCCCATTGGTGCAGGTTGTGCATGGTGATGCCCGCCGCCACAGATATAATGACCTTGTCCTTGTTCAGGGCGGGGCGTATCTGCTCCATTATTTCGCGTATCTGGTAGGGCTTGACGGCCAGCAGGATGATATCTGCGTTTTCCGCCACAGCCAGAGGGGACGCCATGACGCGCACCCCGGCTTCTTCCAGGGCCTGCATGCGCGAGGCTGTGCGGTTGTAACCGCAGAGCGTGTAGGCGCTGTTCCGGTTTTCGTTCCGCGTTCCAGGACGGGCCAGACCGGACATGATGGCCCCGCCCATGTTGCCACAACCCACACAGCCTATGCGCAGCGTCATAATTTACTCCGAAATTTCCAGTCCGTTGAAGAAGTAGCCGATTTCAAACGCCGCAGTTTCCTGCGCGTCAGAGCCGTGTACGGCGTTGGCCTCAAGACTCTGGCCGTACCGGGCGCGCAGGGTGCCGGGCTCTGCCTGCGCGGGATTGGTGGCTCCCATGAGGGCGCGCCACCGGGGTACGGCGTCTTCACCGTGCAAAACAACACAAACAACCGGGCCGGAAGACATATAGTCCGTCAGGCTGTCAAAAAAAGGACGCTCGCGGTGAACGGCATAAAAACCGGCAGCCTGCGCCTTGGAAAGATGCAACCTTTTAAGGGCCACGATCTTCAGCCCCGAAGTTTCCATAGCCGCCAGTATTTCACCGGTCAACTGGCGTGAAACAGCGTCGGGTTTGATTATGGCAAAGGTGGATTGCATCATGGCGTACTCCTCATGCTAGATTGGTGAAATCAGGACGCCGCATGCGTCCTGCGCGCCCCTTGCGGCGCGTCGCCTGTCTGGATTCTGCCCCCCATTGAAGCAGCTCCGCCAGGCAAATTTTTCAGAAACCGGTTTGGCTGCCGCTTTTGGGCGCGCACCGGATCTGCTGTGGCCGCCTTTGGGACGGCAGCGCCCGCAGCGTTTTCAGCGCAGAGGCATTTGTAAAGCGTTGTCCGCAGCCGCATCGCTGGCTGTTCCGGCTTTTTCCAAAGCCAGGGTCCAGATGAGGCGGCGCAAGGGTACAAGCGCGACGCCTTCCGTGTTTTGCCAGGCGCGCAGGGCGCTCAGGGTCTCGGCGTAGGGGTGGCCGATGGCAATGGCGTATCCCCGGGAGCGCGCCCGGTCCGCTGCCTGGTCCAGAGCCTTGAGAATGGCCGGCGTCTGGCGGTATGTATCAAGAAAAACATCCCGGCTGGCACTCACCAGCCCCTGGGCGCGGCCCTGCTGCGCCAGCCGGGAACCGGGAGTTGTGAGACTGTCCAGCAGAAAAAATCCCGTACCCGCAAGGCGCGCGCACACAATACGGCAGGCGGCGGCATCGCTTGTAAACGCGGAACCCATATGGTTGTTCATGCCCACGGCAGTGGGCAGGGTCGCCAGATCTTCCTCAAGGGTGGCCTGCACGCGGTGCGGCTCCATGCCGACCTTCAAGGCTCCCTGCCCGGGGTTGGGGATGGTTCCGTCCTTTCTGGGCAGGGCTTCCATCGGCACATGGACGAGCACGTCCATACGTCTTTGCGCCGCCAGTGCCGCTGTGGCCGTGGCATGTGGCGCGTGGGGCCATATGGCGGGCGTAACGGCATAGGGCAGGGCGGCAAGCGCCCCCGCAGCTTCGAGGCTTTGCCCCATGTCGTCAATGACCAGCGCCAGAGCCGGACGGGGCAGGGGCATGTCCAGCCCGGCCAGTTCGCCCGCGCGCCCGGGAAAAAGAAAGCGGTGCGTCAGGCGGCCGTGGTCGCGTATTTCCAGTTGCCCGCCGCTGGTCCAGCGCAGGCGGATATTTCCGTCGCGCAGGAAAGAGGCGTCCGGCGCGGCCCTGTCTGCTCCTGTTTTTTCTGTCCCGGCGGAGCCTGTGCCTACAGGTGGCGCTGCCCGCGCCGTGAGTCCGGTGGACCCGGCCTGGGGGAAAGCCCCGTCAGCATGTGCTGCAAACCTGTCCAGCAGCGTCAGCCCCAGGCGCAGTGGCGCACAGGGGCCGGTAATGGTGTAGACGCGGATGCCGGAAAGTTCCGGCAGGGTTTCAGGTCCATTGGCCCGATCTCCCGTATGGGAGGCAGCGGTCAGAACTTCGCGCTGCCAGCGCGCCCTGGGCAGCGCGGCTGACATGGCTTCTTCCGCTGCCATATCCAGTGCCGTCAGGCGTGCCTGAAAACGTTGGCCGTCGTCTGCTGCCGTGGATTCCAGGGGGCGGGCATGTCCGTATTCAGCTTGCGCCGACGCGGTAACGGCGTCAGCCCTGAAAGGCTCTTCTTCCCCACGGCTCAGCCAGAGCGCCAGGGCAAGGCAGCCCACCAGCCAGAGACCGCCGCCGAGGGCCATGCGCCATGAAGCGGAAAGCCTCCCGACCGGCCATGAGCGGACGGACGGGAGGCTTGTAGTATGTTTTTTATCAGACATGTGCCACTGGATTGCGCTTCAGGGCGTTATTGAGCCTTGATTTCACTCATCTTGGGCAGGTTTTTGACCATCTGCAGGCCCATGCGCAACTGATTGTCGCGGGCAAGCTGCTCCTGGGCATCATTGGCCGTATTTTTGCCCTTGGGAGCCTTTTTGTCGTTCTTGGTTTCAAGGTGGCGGTTCAGATCCTGCTCGCGCAGGAGCATGCGCGGATTGTCCTTGTCGTCGGAACGCGGCGCTTCAAAGGGAATTTCAAGGTCAGGCACGATGCCTTCGGCCTGAATGGAGCTGCCGTTGGGCGTATAGTAAAGAGCCACCGTGAGCTTGAGTCCGGAACCATCGGAAAGGGGAATGATGTTCTGCACAGAACCCTTGCCGAACGAGCGCTCACCCATGATGAGGGCGCGTTTCTGGTCGCGCAATGCCCCGGCCACGATTTCAGACGCCGAGGCGGAGCCCGCATTGATCAGGACCACCATGGGCACTTGCACATCGTCGTTCTGCTTTTTTGCCGAATACACACGTTCTGTGTTTTCGCGGCGACCCTTGATGGAAACAATGGTGCCTTTTTCAAGAAAAGCGTCGGCCACACTTACGGCCTGGTCAAGCAGCCCGCCGGGATTGTTGCGCAGGTCAAGCACAATGCCCTTGATGCCGCCATTGCCCTTGCTTTCTTTTGCCGCCGCCTTGAGCGCGTCTTTCAGCTCATCGGTGGTGCGTTCTGAAAAGCGTGTGAGGCGTATCCAGTAATAGCCGTCCTCAAGCTTTTTGGACTTGACGCTGATGAGGGGAATGGCATCGCGCGTAATGCGAACAGTTTGCGGGTTTTTCGAGTCATTGTGCAGGATGACCAGTTCCACTTCAGATCCCTTGGGGCCGCGGATGCGCGAAACCACTTCCTGAAGCGACAGCTCCTGGACGGGCTGGCCGTTGATGGACAGAATGATGTCGCCCGGTTGCAGCCCGGCGCGGAAGGCCGGGGTGTCTTCAATGGGGGTCACCACGGTAATCTGGCCGTTTTCCTGTGAGATTTCTATGCCCACGCCAAAGAATTCGCCGGAGGTAGTCTCCTGCATTTCTTTGTATTCATCTGTGCTCATGAAGGTGGAGTGGGGGTCAAGCCCCTGCAGCATACCTTTGACGGCCCCGTTGATGAGGTCGCCCTGGGTTACATCGCGCACATAGTAACGCTCTACCAGGTCAAGAACCTGGCTGAAGCGCTTGAGGGCATCAAATTTATTGGGGGCTTCCTTGACAGGCTCTTTTGCGTCAGCGCCGTAGGATACGCCGGGAAACGCCGCGGCAGCGCCAATGAGCAGAAGGAATGCAAACATGTGTGAACGGAAAAGAAGACGCATACAGACGTTCTCCAGGCATACAGAATGAACATAAAAGTACGTTGCGGCGTTCTGGCCGCAACGCGGAAAAGAAGCGCCGTCCGGTCGGAAGCCCGGTCCGGCGTACATCAATTCATAATGAACTTTTTTATGGTAAAAGGCAAATCAAAAGGCAGCTATTGCGATATCTGATTGAATTTTTTGTAAAAAGAAAATCAGAGGATGTGGAATGGCCGGGATGTTCCTGAGTGACGCCTGCACACAGGCATGGTCCTGCAACAGTGCATACAGGAAAATAGATATCCAACAGTGCGAATCTCATGGCTTTTGTTGTAATCAACGCGGACGGGGGCTGCCGCAGGCAGCGGCAGATTCCGCATGCGCTCCGGCTGCAAAGGCTGGCACGGGCGAACAGAAGGCCGGTATTCGCCATAAAAACAGGGGGCTGCCGTCTGGCGGCAGCCCCCGAGCCGAAAGGCTCCTCCAACCATCATCCATCCAGAGCCGCGCGGTCAGCAGGTCTGGCGTTTCGGGCAACCGGTCAGGCCGCCGGAAACAACCCTACTTGCAGCACTCGCTGGCATTGAAAAATGCAGCCGTACCGGCGCCGCACACGGGGCAGTCGTCGCAGGGGCCTTCGTGCGTGTAGCCACAGACCTTACAGATGTAGTAATCGGTTTCGGGCAGGCCGCCGGGATTTTCCAGAGCTTTTTTATACAGGTTGGCGTGTATTTCTTCCACGCTGTTCACAAAGTCGAAGTACTTGGCAATGGCGGTCTTGCCTTCGGCTTCGGCTTCTTTGATCATTTCGGGGTACATCTTGGTGAATTCGTAGGTTTCACCTTCGATGGCGGACTTGAGGTTGGCCGTGGTGTCGCCGATTTTACCGGCATTACGCAGGTGGGCGTGGGCGTGGATGGTTTCGGCGGCGGCAGTGGCGCGGAAAAGCTTGGCTACCTGGGTCAGGCCTTCCTTGTCGGCCACCTGGGCGAAGGCAAGATATTTACGGTTGGCCTGGGATTCGCCGGCAAAGGCCGTCATGAGGTTTTCCTGAGTCTTGTCCATTTTTTACTCCTTTTATGTAAAGCTGTTGCTTTTTATTATCGAGAACAATTCCTATTTAAACAATCTCACGCTTATTGTAAAGCTTTTTTTCAGGCCAGCTTGGTATTTTGCATTTTACTGACACAGTATATCATACTTTTCAATATGTTGCTACATAAAGTAGCGGCAATGCCCGTTTGGCTGCGCGTTTTGCCTGTTGCGTTCGTGGCATTTGGGGCCGCTGTTGCGGAAATATGGTTACTGTGGAGCCTGCTTTCCGTCAATGAAGCAGGGCCTCGGCGGCGTGGCGCGGAGTAGGGGGGTACACGGCCCGGTTGGGTGGGCCTGTTTTATGCCCGGTTCGGCTTGCTCCTCTGATAAGCCCTTCCCTAAGAAAGGCGCAGCGGCTACACTGGCCGCATGGACCCACAGCATATTATTGATCATCTTGGCCTCGCTCCGCACCCGGAGGGCGGGTATTACCGCCGCACGTACTGCTGCGGCCACACGCTCGCCGCGCAGGATCTGCCCTGTGGTTTTGACCGGCCCCGGCCCGTATCCACTGCCATTCTTTTTCTATTGCGGGCAGGGCAGTATTCGCGCCTGCACCGCATACGGCAGGACGAACTGTGGCACTTTCACCTGGGTGGCCCCTTGCGGCTGGCGTGGATAGACCGGGACGGGCGCGCTCACGAGACGATTCTTGGCCCGGATATTCTGAACGGCCAGGCTTTGCAGTGGGCCGTGCCGGGTGGCTGCTGGTTCGGCGCGACACCCGCGCCGGCATCAGCCTACTCGCTGGTGGGCTGCACCGTGGCCCCCGGTTTTGATTTCAGCGATTTGTGCTTTGGCAGCCGCAGCGAACTGGAGAGGCGCTATCCCCTGGCCGTGGACTGCATCCGCGAATTTTGCCCGCCTGATGCCGCCCACCCCTCGCAATCCGGCCATATGAAAGATGCCCCCTGCGGCGGTTCCGCCCATCGGGCGGCAGGTGGCCGTTTATGAGCCGCTACCCCGTGCCCGCTTCCACTGCCGCAGAGCCGCATTGTACAGAGCTTATCATACGGCGCAGCCGTTTCCTTACCCTGTGCGCCCACACCCCTGGGCCAGCCGCATCGCGCGCCTTTGTGGAGGAAATACGCCGTCGCCATGCCGACGCCACGCATAACTGTTGGGCCTATGCGGCGGGCGCGCCGGGGCATACGGCACAGATCGGTTCATCGGATGATGGAGAACCACACGGAACCGCAGGACGCCCCATGCTCCAGGTGGTGCTGCACAGCGGGGTGGGCGAGTTGTGCGTAGTGGTGAGCCGCTGGTTCGGCGGTGTCAAGTTGGGAACCGGTGGGCTTGTTCGCGCCTATCAGGACAGTGTGCGTGAAAATCTCGCTTCGCTGCCGCAGGTGGAAAGAGTGCCGCAGGTGCACCTGGCTGTTACTGTGGAGTACGCGCATGTAGACGCCCTGCGGCGTCTGCTGCCCGGCTTTGAGGCCCTGGCCGTGAATGAAACCTATGAGGCCGAGGCGCATTTTGTTCTTCTGCTGCCCGAGGAGCATCTGGAGCGGTTCAAGCCGGCGCTTGCCGGTCTGAGTAACGGTTCGGCGTGTTGCCGCCTTGTGGAGGATGAGAACGCCTGAGTTTTTTCCGGCAGGTGTGACTGGCGCGCCTGTCCCGTGCGCTTCGAGCATCCGGCGCGCCCGATGCGCCAACCATACCCTGTGCGCCTGATACGCCGATGCACCCGATACGCCGATGCACCCGATGCGCCCGATACACCCTATACGCTCAGATAGCGCAGGGATGGTTACCCGGTGCGCTGTACGGCAGCTTTGGGGCATCAGGGCTTTTCGGAGCGCGGGCGCCTGAGGCAACGGGGCGCGCCATGCCTGCTGTCAGCGGCCCTACTCGACCACCTTTACCGGAAGCCCCGGCGCAAGGCGCACCTGGCCTTCCACCACCACCTTGTCCCCTTCGGCGATAGTCCCTTCGATCACGCTGACATCCTTGTGTTCAAACAGGACCTTTACCGGGCGGTAGGCGGCATTCTTTTTTGCGTCCACCACGTATACATAGGATTCATCGCGGCCGGACTGCACCGCGCGTGAAGGCACGGTAAGCACATTGCTGCCCATGCCGAGGGGAAGTTGCACCTGCACAAACTGGCCGGGCCACAAGCGGCGGGAGGCGTTTTCAAACGTGCCCCGCAGACGGATAGTGCCTGTGCGCGTGTCAACGCTGTTGTCCACCAGGGTCAGCAGACCCTGGTCCGCCTGACCTCCGGCGGGGGTTGCCGTAACTGGAACGGGGTCGCCGTCCATACGTTCAAGAATCACGGGCAGATGCGCTTCCGGCACTGAAAAACTCACATAGATGGGCGAAAGCGTGTCAATGGTGACTACGGGGGCGGCATCTGTGGATTTCACCATATTGCCCCTGTCCACATTAAGAGCGCCCACCCGCCCGCTGATGGGGGCCACCACCGTGCAGTACGCAAGGTCAAGGGCCGCGCTTTCAACGGCGGCCTTGTCGGATTGCACGGTAGCACGCAGCGCAGCGGCCTGGGTCGCGGTCTGTTCATAGGCTTCACGGCTTACATAGCCGCCGCCCACCAGCTTGCCGTACCGCGCCATGTCATCAAGGGCCTTGTTCAACTGGGCCTGTGATTTTGCCAGCAGACCACGCTTTTCGCGCAGGGCGGCCTCAAAAGGGCGTGGGTCGATGGTGATGAGAGGCTGGCCTTCCTGCACATCCTGGCCTTCCGTAAAGTGGACCTGCTGGATTTCTCCGGCTACTCTGGGTCTGACGCCCACCGAGGCGGAAGCCCGCACATTGCCCACAACGTGCAGCAGGCGCGGCACATCAGCGCGCGTTACCGGGGTAACACGCACGGGAGCCGGGGCCGGACCGGAGGTTTCCTGCTCGTTGCCGGAACAGCCGTTCAGGGCGGGGAGCAAGGCCAGAACCAGAGCCAGCAGCAGGCCTGAAGCCCGAAGCATCCACGCAGGGCGCGTGCGGGAAAAAAAGGGTATGCGTAAGCAGTTGTCAGGGCGCGTCATGGATATATCCTTAAAGAGAAAGCGTGGACATGGCTGCGGAACGGCCGTAAACAGGTCGTGCCAAAAGCCTGCGGGTTCTGGTGTCCACAGGGTGAAGCAAGCCACGCTCCGCGTCAAGGGGCGGTGACCCTTCAATGAGCCTTGTGTTTTCCGGGCCGGTGCCGCAAGGTTCAAGAGCTTGCGGCAGGGGCCTTTGCCGGGGCCGGGCGGCGATAAAAAAAGCCTGTTCCGCAGGATTGCCAATATTGACTTTCACCCCCTTCCCGGCATAATTACGCCTCTTTTTTGCGTGCAGTATTTAACCCTCGCCCGGCGGGCGATACAAGGAGTGAGAATTGGCAAAAAACCGCGCATTGCAGCAGTGGCGGGTGGAGGATTCCATCGAACTGTACGGCATCCGCAATTGGGGGGCCGGATATTTTGACGTTTCCGACGCGGGCGAAGTGGTTATCTGCCCGCAAGGTCCCAAAGGCCCGCAGGTTTCCATTCCGGAGATTATCTCTGGTCTGCGTGACAGGGGCTATGACATGCCCGTGCTTTTGCGCGTGGAAAATATTCTGGACTCGCGCATAGCGAACATTCATGAAAGCTTTCGTAAGGCCATAAAAAATCTCGGTTATACCGGGGCCTACCGTGGCGTTTTTCCCATCAAGGTGAATCAGCAGCAGCAAGTGGTGGAAAAGATCGCCCAGTTCGGCGCGCGGTACCACCACGGGCTTGAGGTCGGCTCAAAGGCCGAGCTTATTGCCGCAGTGTCGCTCATGCAGGACAGGGAAGCCTGCATCGTGTGCAACGGGTACAAGGATGAAGAGTTCATGGACCTGGGCCTTCAGGCCCTGCGCCTGGGCTTTAACGTGTTTTTTGTGCTTGAAATGCCCAGCGAGCTGAATGTGCTGCTGGAACGCAGCAAGGCTCTTGGGGTGCGGCCCAATATCGGCGTGCGCGCCAAGCTGGCCGTAAAGGCTGGCGGCCACTGGACGGATTCCGGCGGCGAGCGTTCCACCTTCGGCCTTTCCCCGGCGCAGGTGGTGGACGTGGTGGACACCCTCAAAAGCCACGACATGCTGGACTGCTTCAAGCTGTTGCACTACCACCTTGGTTCGCAGGTTTCCAACATCCGCGACATCCGCACGGGAGTGATGGAAGGCGCGCGTCTTTATGTGGGCCTTATCCAGGAAGGCGCGCCCATGGGCTACCTTGACCTGGGCGGCGGCCTGGCTGTGGACTATGACGGTTCGCACACCAACTTCATTTCTTCGCGCAACTATAATCTGGATGAATACTGCACCGACGTGGTGGAAACCATCATGAGCATCCTGGACGAGGAAAATGTGCCTCACCCGCACATCATCACCGAGTCCGGCCGCGCCACCGTGGCGTACTATTCGGTGCTGCTTTTCAACGTGCTGGACGTCAGCATGATTGAAGAGGTGCAACTGCCCGAAAGCCTGCCCGAAGGCACGCCCGAGCCGGTGCAGAACCTGCGGGAAGCCCTGGCCAACATCAGCCTGCGCAATTTGCAGGAATGCTATAACGACGCCATCTATTACCGCGATGAAATGCGCCAGCTTTTCTCCACCGGCCGGGTAAATCTGCGTCAGCGCACCATTGCCGAGCGTTTTTTCTGGGCCATCATCATGCGTATCGCCCAGGAAAAAACCCGTCTCAAGAATGTGCCGCGCGACCTGGCCGACATTGATGTAAGCCTGGCCGACATCTATTATGGTAACTTCAGCGTGTTCCAGTCCTTGCCCGATACCTGGGCCATTGACCAGCTTTTCCCGGTCATGCCCATACACAGGCTCAAGGAGTTTCCTGCGCGCCATGCCATCATTTCGGACATCACCTGCGATTCCGATGGCCGTATCGACCAGTTCATCGACCCCCAGGGCATGAAGCCCACGCTGGAGCTGCACCCCCTGCGTGACGGCGAGGAATACTATCTTGGCGTGTTCCTTGTGGGCGCATATCAGGAAACCCTGGGCGACCTGCATAACCTCATGGGCGACACCAACGTGGTGTCCATCCGTGTGGCCGAGGATGGAAGCTACGAATACGTGCGTGAAATCCGCGGCGACTCTGTGGCGGATATTCTGAGCTATGTGGAGTACGACCCCCGCCGCATACTTGAGGACCTGCGCAGCACAGCAGAACTGGCCGTGCGGCAGGGCCGCATTTCGCCAAGCGAGAGGTTCTCTGTCATGCAGGCCTTTGAAGACGGACTGCGCGGCTATACCTATTTTGAGCGGTAAAAAGCCTGAAACAGAACGGCCCGTGCCAAAAGCGCGGGCCGTTTTTCGTTGCACGGGCGAAGGGGCAGGGGCTGGCTGTCCGCAACTGCCGACGGCAGCATTCTTACAGCCGCCGCTTTTTATGCGGGGTCGTGACGGAGCGCCGCCGCGAACTGTCTGATGTAAGCCGCCCGGCGTGAACTGTCCTGAATGCAGGCCCGTTATGAAGTGAATGGGCTGCCGTGAGCTGCCGCGCTGCCCGCAAGGGGCGCAGGCGTACGCGAAGTGCCGCGCACGGTCAGGATTGCCGCAGCACTTCCTCGGCATAGTTATGGAGCACATGCGGCAGGCCTTGCAGCAGAGCGCCCACCTGGGTGCCGGGATCGGGCGCGCAGTGTTCTGCCAGCAGGCGGGCAATGCGTGCCGCCGCAAGGCTGGCCCGGCACATGGGTATGCCGCCTGCCAAAAGCGCCGTTACAAGGCCCGTCACCAGATCGCCGGTTCCGCCAATGCACTCCATAGCCGCTACCGAAGGCTCTTTTACCGTACCCGTCAGACGGCCGCCGCAAACAATGTGGTCAATCCGGCCCTTGATGATCAGGTGGGCCGGGCAGTTGCCGTGGGCATTGGCTCTTTCCAGCAGGGCGGCGACATTTTCTTCCTCGGCCAGCAAAAAACCTCTGGTATAAAATGGATGCGGGGCTTTTTCATCGGCAAGAAAGGCCATTTCGCCAATGTCAGGGGTGAAAAGGTCATAAGCGTCGGCATAGCCGCTCATTTTGGCCACATACATAAAGCCCGCGTCCGCCACCAGCACGGGCGGGGTGGGCAGCGCCTGCAGGGCCATGAGCACGCGGTTGTGCCAGTCCACATCGGGAAAAAGATAGTGAAATGTCATGCCCTCAGGGTTCAGGGTATCGGCGTGCTCTGTAAGCCAGGCATACAGGGCGCGGCTGCCCTCTCCCGAGCCCGTGTCTCCGGCCAGCAGCAGGCGGGGCGGCTGAAACCCCAGTGCCTCACAGGCCAGAAGGGCGGTGGCGGCCAGAGCCTCGGTGCCGCGCTGCACGGGAAAGGCGCTGCCGTCCGCGAGGTGAAGCCATCCATCGCACATGCGGGCAGGGCCTTGGGCCGCTGCCTCGCGAAAAACCGGGTCCGGCCCCGGTAGAGTGCCGGCTATGTACCACATGAATATTGCCTCCGCAGTTCTTCAAAGGCTTTTTGCAGGCTGTAACAGCAGAGCGTCTGCCCGAGGCTCAGGGGGTCCGGGGCCTCGGCAAGGCGCAGGCCGCACAGGCAGTGCGCAAGCCACGGCACGTCCGGGCAGCCCCCGCCGGAAATATTCACAATACGGCCGTCCTGCGTGTCCAGGGTGATTTTCATATTGGCGGCACGTACCATAATCCAGCGGTCCATGCGCCTGACCTGGTAAAGTGATACCGGCTCAAGCAGCACATCATGGGCGCTGACCACCTGTTCCGGCTCGATGCCATCCTTGTGCAATATTTCCAGCACGCGGGCCTGGCTCACCAGTTCAAATACGATCACCATATCGCAGCCCGTGCGCAATTGCGGCGGCGGCCCTTTGACTTCCACATCAAGACCGGCAGTGCGAAGCAACTTTTCTGCCTTGATGACTTCGCCCGTATGGGCAAAAACCAGCAGGCCCCTGTCGCTGACGGCACGGGCGGTGCGGGACGAGGGCTGCCCGCCTTTGGCGGGGTGGGGTTGGCGCTGGTCCGCTCTGGTTTTCTTGCCCAGCAGGGTACGGGCGGCGCGGCCAAGGTTGCCCATAAAGCCGCCGCCCGTTTTGCGTATGCCCTTTGGTTTTTTATTCATGCAGGTATCCCGCCGGGCGGACACTGGTCCGCCCGGCTGTTTGTTGGCTTTTCATCTGCTTTCGGAGCCTTTGGGCGTTGCTCTGCGCAGGGCGGCTCCGGCTTGTCTGTTATGTCCGGGCTTCATCTGTATGAAGCTGCATGGGGGCAGCGGCGTGCTGGCAAATGCCTTTGACCTTGCCCGCCCGCGGTCTGCCATGTCTGACATCAGCCTGGAATGCCCAGAGTCAACTGCTCCAGGGAGCTAGTCCTTGCACAGCTCCAGCCTTGTAATTCCTTGTCCTTCGTCGGCGGGGTCCACGCGGAAACCTCGGTTGCGGGCTGCGCGACTGACGTTTTCGCGGCTGGCGTCGTTATCTACAAGTACACTGAAGGGACCGTCGCCCGCCTTGGCGGCATTGAGAAAGAGAAGCACCGGCTGCGGGCATGAAAGACCGCGGGTATCTATAAGTACGGACATTACGCGCCTCGCTTGCAGTTGTAAAATCCTATGCACAAACAAATGCCAAGGCCGGCCAGGGTGGCGGCCATGCCGTGGGGGCCGATGCCGGCGGGGCTGGAGGCCATGCCGAAGTTGTGGGCCATGGCCGTACCCGCGATGAGGCCCATGACAAACACGGCGGCGTCGTTGTCGCCTTCGCCCGCCATAAAGAGCTGGCGTCCGGGGCAGCCGCCCGCCAGGGCAAAGGCAAGACCCGCCGTAACCATGCCCATAAAGTTCCACAGGTCATTAGGCTGTGAAACCGGCTGGTTTTCAAAACCCCAGTGGAAGGAGCCGAAACTGATGTTCATGACCAGGGCCGCCGCAAACATGGCGATAAAGCCCAGGGCCAGAAACCACTGGTTGAACAGGATGACGTCGCGCAGGGCGCCCATGGTGCAGAAGCGGCTGCGTTGCGCCAGAAAGCCCACGGCCAGTCCGGCGCATAGTGAAAAGATAAACGGCGCATGCTGTGAGCCGGGGCCTTTGATGGAGTAGAAGAGCACGCCGCTTTTAAGCTCGCCGATTATCTGCGGGTCGGCAAGATACAGAGCCACAAGGGCGATCATAAGCGCGGGCAGCAGCAAGCCCGATATTTTCCCCTGCCCCTGACTGCGGCCCAGGGAGAATCCCATGCGGAAAAAGACCGTGCCTATGCCCACGCCTACGATAAGACCGGCCAGGCCGAAAAGGGCATGGGCATCGCCGCCGGCCAGGCGCAGGATGACGCGCCAGGGGCAGCCCAGAAAAACCAGCGCGCCTATGCCAGCGATGGCCCCGAGAAAAAAGCGGATGATCGGCGCCGAGCCGCCGCGCGGCTTGTACTCGCCGAAAAGCATGGCCGCCGCAAAGGCGCCCAGTACCATGCCCATTATTTCCGGGCGCAGATACTGCACAAGGTCAGCCCTGTGCAGGCCCACAGCCCCGGCAATGTCGCGGTTAAAGCAGACTACGCATATGCCCATGTTGCCCGGATTGCCCGCCTGTTGCAGCAATACGGCCAATACGCCGAAAATAAGGCCGACCACGATGATGCCCGTGGTGGTGGAAAGAATATTGAAGCCCTGTTTCATGGCTTTCCTCCTGTTTGCGGGCGCATGCCCATTGCGTAGGCGGCCTGTATGGCCGCATTACGCGGACGGAGGGTTACCGTTTGTCAGGGTTGTCGCGTCATGCTCCCAAGTCTCAAGACGCGCCGCCGCCCGCATATACTCCACACCGTGAAGCCTGTGGGCTTGCGTCAGGTTTTGCGCTTGGGCATGTGCGCTCCTTGTGTTGCGCCGCACGGTCTGAGCCGTGGACAGGGGCGGCAGGGCCGCCCGGCAAGGTTACAGCCGGGGAATGTTTCAGGCAAACTCGATCCCGGCAGGTTGCCCCTGAAGTCAGGCAGGGCTGGCCGTAAGATGAACCGCGTCCTGCCCGTCCCTTTCGGTGAGCAGCACATCCACACGTTCCTGGCGGCTGGTGTTGACCGTGCGGCCCACATAGTCGGCATGTATGGGCAGTTCGCGATGGCCCCGGTCTATAAGGGCCAGCAGCTCCACAGCCCTGGGGCGGCCGTAGTCCAGCAGGGCTTCAAGGGCGGCACGGATGGTGCGGCCCGTATAGAGCACGTCATCCACAAGAATGATCACGCGCCCGTCCACGCTTGCGGGTATGCGCGACTGGCCGATATGCGGCTGGGCCTCAAGGCTTGTCCAGTCGTCACGGTAAAGGTTGATATCCAGTGTGCCAAGCAACACCGGATGCCCCAGGCGTTCCTGCAGCAGGTCTGCCAGGCGGTGGGCGAGGTCCGCGCCGCGCCGCTCGATGCCTACCAGCATGACATGCCCGCAGTCTGCGTGGCGCTCCATAATCTGGGACGCCAGGCGCTCCAGCATGCGGGTCATTTCATGTTCTTCAAGCAGCAGGGTTGTGCCCATGTTTCCTCCCGTAACGTCTCGCTGAAAGCAGCGTAACGCTTTTTGTGGCCGAAGAAAAGTCCTCCGGTAATTGACAAGGCCGGTGCATGGCCTTAGTTACTAGGTCACCAGAAATATGGAGGACACCATGATTCAGTTGACCGACAACGCCCGCAAGGAACTCGATTCCTTCTTTGCGGACAAGAAAAAGGATCCCATCCGGATCTACCTTTCGGCCGGTTGAGGCGGCCCGCGCCTTGCACTGGCTCTGGACGAGCCTAATGATCAGGATTCAACCGAGGAACAGGCCGGGTACACCTTCTGCATGAGCCAGTCTTTGCTGGACGAAGTGAAGGGAGTCACCATTGATTTGACCTATATGGGCTTCACGGTTACCCCCGAGGTGCCCTTTGCTTCCAGCGGCGATGGCGGATGCAGCAGCTGCACAAGCTGCGGCAGCCATTAACAGAGCGGGCTTGGTTCCCCGCTGGCCGATGAAGCATATCTGCCTGTTTTTCGGTATTTTTTTATATACTTGAAAAATATTGGAGGAACCATGCTTGAATTGACCGAAAGCGCCCGTCAGGAACTGGATGCCTACTTCAAGGGCAAGGAAAAGAGCGATATCCGCATCTATCTCGCCCCCGGCGGCTGCAGCGGCCCGCGCCTTGCGCTGGCTATCGACACTGTCACTGAAGATGACCAGAGCGAAGAACAGGGCGGTTTTACCTTCTGCATCAATAAAGAACTGCTGGGCCAGATCGAGGGCGTGAAAATCGACCTCACCCACATGGGCTTTATGGTCGAACCCACCGTACCCCTGCCGCAGAGCGGCGGGGGAGGTTGCTCCGGCTGCTCCGGCGGCTGCGGCGACTAACTGGGCGGATTGGTATAGTTGACCGGGGGCGGCCTTTGGGCCGCCCCCTCGCCGCTTTAAGAGCGCGGGTATTTTTACCATGGCCGCTCCATCATATAACACTGCGGTTTTACGCCGCGCTCCCGCATTGCGGCCGTGTCGAAAAAGCACGCCACATGGAATATTTTCATGAGTAATTTCAGCACAGTACTGGCAAGCAAGGAAGGGCAGGTTTATATCGAGCGCAGCGGCATGGCTACACGCTGCCGCCTCGCCGCCGAAGCGTTTGCCCAAGGGCGTACCGTGGTGCTGGTGGCCCGTGACCGGGAAGAATACAACAGCGCCCGCGCCTTGCTGACGCTTTTTACCCCCCAGCTTTCGCTGGCCGACAAGTCTGTTTCCGAACCCCAGTGGAACAGCCCCTGCCTGACCCTGCCGCCCCTGAGCCAGTGGCAGGACAAGGCCTCATGGTCAGCGCGCCTTGCCGCTCTGTACGGCCTTGCGCAAGGGCGGCCGCGCTGCATTGTGTGCAGCGTGGAAAGCCTGCTGCTGCGTCACATCCCCCTGGATTTTTTTGCCGCCCGCAATCTTGATTTGCGCAAAGGCAGCGATTATGCGCCGGAGCTGTTACTGGATCAGGCCGTTGAATGGGGGTATGAGCGCGTTCCCATGGTGACGCGGCCCGGAGAAATGGCCCGCCGCGGCGATATTCTGGATATTTTTCCCACAGGCCATGTAAAGCCGGTACGTCTGGAATTTTTTGGCGACACGCTGGATGAAATGCGCGTTTTTGACGCTGAAAGCCAGCGTTCGTTGCAGGGCTGTGATGAACTGGTTCTTTTGCCTGCCAGCCCGCTTGCCCTGGATGCCAAAAGCCTTGCCGCGGTGCGTGAACGCTGCGACCGCATGTTTGCCGAGGGCCGCATCAGCGAAAACGAGTGCTATTCTTTCAAGAAAGCTCTGGATGGCGGCGGCCTGGGGCTTTTGCCCGGCAGTGTGCTTGAAGCGCCAAGCCTGTTTGAAGACTGGCTGCCCAAAGACAGTCTGTGGCTTTTGCCCGGCGAAAGCGACAGTGCCGACGCCCTGCGCGATGGCCGCCTGAGCCTCAAGGAACGGCTGGAAGCTGCCGACACGCCCTTGCCGCAACCCGCGTCGCTGGCCTTGCGTAAAAGTTCGCAGCCCGCCCCCTGGAACACATTTCAGCGCGTTTACGCCGAACCACTGGTTATGGGCGTGGAAGAGCGGGGGCTGGACCTGCCCGAACGCCCATTGCACTCCTTTACCGATCTTTTCCCCCTGCCCGGGGCGCAGGACCGCCCCTGGCAGCATCTCGCCGCGGGGCTCAAGGAGTGGAAGGGCAGCCGACGCCAGATTGTGTTGAGCTTTTCTTCCGGCAGAAGCCGCGCAAAATTTCTGAAACTTGCGGAGCAGGACGGCATCGTACCCGCCTTGCGTTATGCGCCCGAGCAGCGGGGATTGTTCGCCCTGGTTGCACCTTTCCGCTCCGGAGCCGAGCTTGTCTGGGACGATGTTCTGGTGCTTGGCGAAGACATCCTTTATCCCAAGGCTGAAAAAACGCCGCGTGTTTCTTCCCGCGTGTTCAAGGGCCTGGACTCTTTTGACGACCTGAAACCCGGCGACCTCCTTGTCCACAGGGATTACGGCATAGGCCGTTTTGCTGGTCTGCACCATCTTGATCTCAACGCTGCCGCCAACGACTTTCTGCTGGTGGAATACTCCGGGCATGACAAGCTTTATGTGCCTGCCGACAGGCTGGGCCTTATCCAGCGCTTCAAGGGAACTGAAGGCGTGGAGCCTTCCCTTGACCGCCTGGGCGGCGCTGCCTGGGTGGCCGGCAAGGAAAAGGCGCGCAAGGCCATTGAAAAGATTGCCGCCGACCTTGTGGAGATGTACGCCTACCGCAAGGTGACCAAGGGTTTTCGCTACGATCCCCCCGGTGAGCTGTACCACGAGTTTGAGGCGACATTCGGCTTTGAGGAAACCCCCGATCAGGCCAAGGCCATTCAGGACGTGCTGGACGATATGGACAAGTCGCGCCCCATGGATCGCCTTGTGTGCGGCGATGTGGGCTTCGGCAAGACCGAGGTGGCCCTGCGCGCCGCCTTTCGTGCTGCTTCCGAAGGGCGGCAGGTGGCCCTGCTGTGCCCCACCACAGTGCTGGCCGAGCAGCATTATCAGACATTTCGGGCGCGTCTGGCGGGCTTTCCCGTCAATGTGGGGCTGCTCAGCCGCTTTGTGCCGCGGCCCAGGCAAAAAGAGGTGCTCAAGGCCGCCGCTGCCGGGCAGATTGATATTCTTATCGGCACGCACCGCATTCTTTCCAGTGATGTGAAGCTGCCCAACCTGACGTTGCTTGTTCTGGACGAGGAACAGCGTTTCGGCGTGCGGCACAAGGAAAAGCTCAAGGCCCTCAAGAAAAACGTGGACGTATTGACGCTCACGGCCACGCCCATACCGCGCACCCTGCAGCTTTCAATGTCCGGCATACGCGAGCTTTCCATCATCGAGACAGCGCCGCAGGACCGCAAGCCCGTAGCCAGCGCCGTGCTGCGCAAGGACGACAATGTGCTGCGCAAGGTGCTGGAGCGGGAAATCGAGCGGGAAGGGCAGGTCTTCTGGGTCTACAACCGTGTGCAGGGGCTGGAGCGCGTGGCCGAATATGTACGCGGCCTTGTTCCTGATGCCCGCGTGGGCATGGCCCACGGCCAGATGTCCGAGGCCGAGCTTGAAGACACCATGCACAAATTCTGGCATGGTGAACTGGATGTGCTTGTCTGCACATCCATTGTGGAATCCGGGCTGGATTTTCCCCGTGCCAACACACTGGTGGTGGATCAGGCGCAGATGTTCGGCCTGGGGCAGTTGTACCAGCTTCGCGGGCGTGTGGGCCGCAGCGACAGACAGGCATACGCCTTTTTTGTGGTTCCCGATGCCGAGCGGCTGACGGCCGTGGCCGAAGAACGCCTGCGTATCATTCTGGACATGGACTATCTGGGGGCAGGTTTTCAGGTTGCCATGGAGGATTTACGGCTGCGCGGCGCCGGGAATATCTTGGGTG
>NZ_JAHZAA010000012.1:44615-50632 GCF_019424165.1 Desulfovibrio sp.
CTGGACCTTTACCTTGAAATGCTTGAAGAGGCCGTGGGCCGCCTCAAGGGTACGCCCGAAAGCCTGGTCAGCGAAACCGAGCTTACTCTCGGTTTGCCCGCCCATATTCCGGCATCGTATATCGACGACGGCCGTGAACGGCTGCGCTGTTACAAGGCCCTCACTTCCGCTCAGGGCGGCGCCGCCCGCGAAGAGATAGCCCTCTCCATACGTGACCGCTTCGGCCCCTTCCCCGAGGAACTGGCGAACTTTCTGGCAGTTCTGGATTTCAAGCAGTTTCTTACGGAATTGCAGGTGCAAAAGGCCGACGTGCACCACGAGCATGTGCGCCTGACCTGGCCCGACGGGCAAACGGCCGTGCAGCCAGAGCGCATTGTGGCGCTGGCCGCGTCCATGCCTGGAGCACGCATGCAGCCCCCGGCCGGGCTGACCCTGCCGCTGGCAAAGGATATGCCCCTTGCCGGGGGGCTTGACAGATTGCGGCAGGCCCTGGAAGACATACGTATGCCCGTTGCGAAAAGGGCCGAAGAAAAGGCCTCTGCCTGATTACAGGCATTTCGGCCCGTTCTGCCTTCAGGCTGTTTTTTTCGGCACGTGTTCCCGTCGGGAAAGGATGTCTATGCCCTTGTTGCCTTCTGTTTTTCACCATTTTTATGGCGCTCGTCCGGCAGGTCTTGCGCCGTTTTGCCGTTGCTTTACCATTGTACCCGGTCTGGTTCTGCTTGTCTGCTGCCTGCTTCTGGGCGGCTGCCTTGAAGGCCGCCTGCCAGAAGGCGTTGTGGCAACGGTCAACGGCGAACCCATTTATCTGCGCACCGTGCAGGCCTTGCTGGATGGCCGCTCGGCGGCTCTGGACACCATGCAGCGTCCATCGCTGGAAAACATGAAGCGCCAGTACGGCGACGCGCTGGGTACGCTTATCATTTACGCTCTGGTCAATCAGGAATTGCGCAACCTGCAGATTCCCGTCACCGAGTCGGCTGTGGAGTCCGCCGTGGCGAATGTCCGGGCGGATTACGGCGGGGAAGAGGAGCTGGCGCGCTTTCTGGCTGAAGAGTCGCTGGACGGTAATGAATGGCGTCTGCTCATGCGTGATTATCTCGCCATGCAGAGTTTTGAAAAGCGCGTTCTTTTGCCCGGTATCCGCATTTCCTTGGACAATGTACGGGGCTATTACAAGAAACACGAAGCGGAATTCAACTTGCCTGAAACGCTGGACATTTGTTTGATCTCAGCCGTAGAGCGGCAGGCTGTGGACAATTTTTGCGCGTCTTTTGCCTCTGTTGGCCCGGTTCGTGAAGAGCAGACAGGCGAACTTCTTTTGCAGTGTGTTGAAGCCGGGGCGGTTCAACTGCCCAAAGCGTGGCAAAAAGGTCTGGAAAAACTCGCTCCGGGGCAATGCCTGCCGCCACGGCAAGAGGGCGACCGCTGGTTCGGCCTGGCGCTGGTACGGCGTAATCCGGCCCATGTCATGAGTGTGGCCGAAGCGTATCCTCTCATAGAAAATATTTTGCGCGAGCGGGAAAAAGAGGCGGCTTTTGAACGCTGGCTGACTGTCGCCCTGTCGCGTGCTCAGGTGCGCGTGAATCCCGATCTTGTCGCAGACCTGATCACTCCGGCTTCGGCCCGGGCGGCCGTGCGTAACGGAGCCTCCGGCGGCAGCGCTGCCGACGTTGCGCCCCCCGGAGCGGGCGAAAGCGAAAGTCAGGCCGGTCAGGAAGAAACGGAAGGCCTCGGTGCTCCGGAGGTAACGCGCCCAGGGCAGGGAACTTCAGTAGAGCAGGGCCTGTAGTACGCGAACGTGTTGCTGCGCAGGAGCTTCAGGCGCTTTCTGGTTTTTGGGAATATTCTTGTTTTGGTGTATATGCGCTGTGCTGCGGCGTGCATAAGAGCGCTGCTGCCTTCAGCAGCGAGGCCGCTGACAAAGGCTGAAGCTGTGCCTGCGCCTTCGTGGCGAACGGTTGCCGGTGCAACTGATCGGGTGATGTTCGCGTGAAATCGTTCTGAATCGGGCCGGGGGTTCGCGCTGCCGGGCAGACATTGCATGTCGCGTTGTTTTGGGCTAAAAATCTAAGGATAAACAGGCGCACTGCGTCTTACATGAGGGAGAAACCTGTGAGGAAGACACTTGTTTTGCTGCTGGCGGCCATGCTTATGGCTGCATGCGGCGTGCAGGCCGCCCAGCTCAATAAAGTGGCCGCCGTGGTCAACGGGCAGGTCATTACCATGTTTGATCTGCAAAAAAATGCCCTGCCCGATATGGCACGCGCCAGACTCAATCCGGACAATCCCGCTGACGCCAAACAGGTGGACGCCATGTTCCGCAAGGTTCTGGACATGATGATCATGGATATCCTCATCGCGCAGGAAGCCAAAAGGCTGAAGGTCAGCGTGTCGCCTGCAGATATCGATAACGAGATTGCCAAACTCATGCAGGGCCGCAACATGACCAAGCAGCAGTTTGAGGAGCAGCTTGCCAGACAAAAAAGCAGCGTTGCAGAACTGCGTGGCAATATTGAAAAAAGCCTGTTAAGGCAAAAGATCATGAGCATGGAAGTTGGCCGCAAGGTGGTGGTCACCCCCGAGGAAATCCGCACCTACTACGAGGCCCACAAGGACACCATGTATGACCGCAGCGGTCTGCATATGGGGGTTCTGGTTTACTCTCCCAAGGTGAACGCCGCTTCCATTGCTGCCCAGATCCGTTCCGGCTCGCTGACTTTTGAAGAAGCTGCACGCAAGCACTCCATCGCTCCCAACAAGGAAAAGGGCGGCGATATGGGGCCGGTGGAATGGGACCGCCTGAATCCCGAGTGGGAGGGGCGCCTCACCAAGATGAAACCGGGCGATGTGACCGAACTTTTTGACTTGCAGGGGCACAAGGCCCAGGTGCATCTTTTCCGCCCCGGAGGGGGAGGAGTGAAGATGCTCAGCCTTGAAGAAGCCAAGCCGCAGATTGACGCCATATTGCGGCAGCCCAAAGCTATGGAACGTTTTGACGATTATACTGGCCAGTTGCGCAGCAAGGCCGTGATAGATATTCGCTTGTAGCGCGTCTGACCGGGCGCAGCGCGGCCGTGGTTGCCTTGGCCCGCAGCGCCGTTCCGGTTGTGGCCGGGTCTGTAACGACCCGCGCCGTGCCGCCGGTAACAGCCGCCCCTGGGGCGGCAAAGACCTTTACCGAGGCTTTGCATGACCTTAGAGGAATTGGGTGCGGCCCTGCGCGCCGAGCGTGAGCAGAGGGGGCTGAGCATCGAAGATGCGGCCAATCATCTGAAGATAGGCGCACGCCTTTTGCGCGCCCTTGAGGCGGGGGACACGTCTTCTCTGCCGCATCTTGCGTATACCAAAGGGTTTATCCGCTCCTATTCCGCCTATGTGGGCCTTTCCACCGAAGAGGTGGGCGCGGCTCTGGCAACACTGGAAGCCACCAGCGAGGAAGCTGCCGCGCAGCATACGGGGCCGCCGGAAATTTATTTGGCCCCCCGCCGCAGCTTCAAGCCTTTTTTTGTGGCGCTTGTGCTGATCCTGCTGGGCTTTGGTGCTTATGTGGCCTGGCAGCAGGGCGCGCTGGAGTTTTTGAGCAGCCAGACCCGGCGCATGGCGCAGCCCGCGCCCATGCAGCGCCCTGACACAGATGAGACCCCGGCCCCGCTTTCCACAGCCCGGCCCGGGCCGGAGGCCGCACGTACAGACAGCCCTGCCCGGCAGTCCGGCGGCGCGGATCAGCCCGCGGCTACCACTGCCACCCAGACTGTAGCGCCCGCCGCGCCCTCGGGGCCGCAGCAGGCCGAGACTGCGGCCGGTTCTCAGGCCGCTCCCGTAGCTGCCCCGGCGACTGCGCCTGCATCAGCTACCGTTCCCGCCGCAGCGGCAAACCCCGAAAGCGCCGCAGTGGTAGGCCCGCACAAGGTCATCATCACCGCTACCGAAGAATGCTGGGTGCATTCCAGCGCCGACCATACCGATACCAGACAGTTCTCACTGCGCAAGGGCGATACTTTTGCCCTTACCTTCAACAAGAGCCTGGAACTGAAGCTTGGCAATGCCGGCGGGGTGCGCATCCGCTATAACGGCGAGGAACTTCCGCCTGTGGGCGGCAGCGGTCAGGTCCGCACCCTTACCTTTCCCCCGGCACGGCAATGACAGAATGGGCCGATCACGCGCTTGTGCTGCGCATGGGGCACTTTCGTGAGTCGGACCTCTGGCTGAAAACCCTGTGTCGCAAGCATGGCCTGCTGACGCTGTTCGCTTTTGGGGGCAGCAGAAGCAGGCGTCGTTTTTGCGGCTGCCTGGACGTGCTCAACAGCCTGCACTGCCGTGTCAAGGCATCGCCGCACGGCGGCTTTTTGAACCTCGAAGAAGCCGTTTTGCTTGGCGGGCCACAAGCGCTCAGGCAAGACTGGCGGCGTATGGGCCTTGCGGCCAACTGCCTGCGCTTTGTGGAAGCCCTTGGCGTGAATGATGACGGCGCGGATGAGGCCTTTGCGCTGGTTGAAGACATGCGGCGTACGCTTGAAGAAGCCCCGGCCCTGCCCGCGCTTTTTCCTCTTTTTTTCCGTCTTCGCCTTGCCGGAGCGCTGGGCTTTGCCCCGAGCCTTGACGTGTGCGGCCTGTGCGGCGCGGACCTGTGCGGCTCTGTACAGTTTGTGGTGGATGAAGGCCACGTGCGCTGCCCGTCGTGCCGCGCACAGGCCGGACCCGTGCGCTACGGGGTGGAATTGAGCGCTGGCGGGCTTGACCTTTTACGCCATGTGCAGCAAGAATTGCCATCCGGCTGGCACGCGGAGGAATTGCCCTCGGCGGACCGGCGGGCCTGTTCCAGAGTTATCGACGGTTTTGTGCAGTATCATCTGGGACTGGCGTGGGAGGGGGGATTTTTTCGCCGCGTGTAGATGGCCGGTTTTCGCTGCCCCTGTTTTGCGATTTTACGGGTCAGCCCGGCCATGTTTGCCCATTGAGGGGTGGGCCGCGCCGGAGTAGTTTCTTTTTGGAACTGCTCTTGCGGCTACGTGCGCAGGCGGCCGTCACCAAGGCGCAAGCGCAGCTTGCCTGCGCGGGTAAACGCCGAGGTGAGCGTATTACAAGTTTTGAGAATGCGTATTCTCAAAATTAAACTGCTCTAAAAAGGAGCCGCTGGTCAGCGATTTTTGCCTTCTGTCGCCGCAACGGCAAGTCCGGGCGCGGATGTTCCGCCCGCAGCGACGGCGTGCCTTCATGCCGTTGCTCCGCCAGGAAGCAAAAAGCCTCTTGATCAGCCTTCCAAAGGACAGCACATGTATTTTCAGGACGTGATTCTCACCCTACAGAATTACTGGGCCGGACAGGGCTGCGTTATCGAGCAGCCGTCAGGCGTGGAGTGCGGGGCCGGAACCTTCAACCCGCATACCTTTTTGCGGGTTATCGGTCCCGAACCCTGGAATGTGGCCTACGTGGAGCCTTCACGGCGTCCCACAGACGGCCGTTACGGCGAAAATCCCAATCGCCTGCAGCGCTACTTTCAGTTTCAGGTCATCATGAAGCCCTCGCCGGACAACGTGCAGGACCTGTACCTGCAAAGCCTCAATGCGTTGGGCATCAATCCTGCACAGCATGACATCCGCTTTGTTGAAGACGACTGGGAATCGCCGACTCTGGGGGCCTGGGGCCTCGGTTGGGAAGTGTGGCTCAACGGCATGGAAGTGAGCCAGTTCACCTATTTCCAGCAGGTGGGCGGTATTGATCTTGCGCCTGTGAGCGTGGAGCTGACCTATGGCCTTGAACGTCTGGCCATGTATCTTCAGGGTGTGGAATCCGTGTATGATCTGGCCTGGAACAAGGATGTGACCTACGGCAATATCTACCACCAGAACGAGGTGGAGCAGTCGCGTCATAATTTCGAGGCCAGCGATGCCCAGATGCTGCTGCGCCACTTCAATGATTTTGAAGGCCAGTGCAAGGCCATGCTCGAACTGGGCCTGCCCTGGCCCGCCTATGACTATTGCCTGAAGTGTTCGCATACTTTCAACCTGCTGGAT
>NZ_JAHZAA010000012.1:50642-67200 GCF_019424165.1 Desulfovibrio sp.
ACCGGCTATCTCGGCCGAGTGCGGGCTCTGGCGGCGGGCGTGGCCCGTCTGTACGCGGCTCAGCGTGAAGAACTGGGCTATCCCATGCTCAAAAAGGATGCGAGGTAAGCCGTGGCCACCTTTGTGCTCGAAATCGGCAGTGAAGAGCTGCCTTCCCGTTTTCTGGCCCCCGAAGAAGCGGAACTTTCCACCCGTTTTACCACTGCTCTTGATGAGGCGGGGCTTGAGTACGGCAACCTGTGCGTCATGAGTACGCCGCGCCGCGCCGTGGTTATGGTTGAAAACCTCAATCCCGTGCAGATTGAACGGGAAGAGGTGGTCTCCGGCCCGCCCGTACGTGTGGCCTATGACGCCGAGGGCAAGCCCACCAAGGCGCTGGAAGGTTTTATCCGCACCAATGGCTGCGCCCTGGAAGACGTTTTTCAGCAGGAAACAGAAAAAGGCGCGTATGTGGCCGTGCGTAAACGCACCGGTGGCGCGCCCGCCAATGAACTGCTGGCTGCCATGTGTCCGGCTATCATCTCGGCCTTGCCCTTTGCCAAGCGCATGCGCTGGGGCAACCATTCGCTGGCCTACGCGCGCCCACTGCGCTGGATTCTGGCCCTGCTGGATGATGAAGTGATTCCATTTGAGGTCGGCCCGATGGTTTCAGGACGCGAAACCTGCGGCCACCGCATCCACGGGGCCGGGCCTTTTTCTGTTGCCCGCGCTGCAGAGCTTCCGGCCGTACTGGCAGAGTCCTGCGGGATCACCCTGAATTCTCCGAAGCGCCGGGAAATTATTGTGGAAGGCGGCAACAGGCAGGCGCAGGCCGTTGGTGGCAAGGTGCTCTGGAAGGACAGTCTGCTTGACGAAGTGCAGGGCCTTGCGGAACATCCCGTGCCGCTGCTGGCGGACTTTGACCCGGCTTACCTTGAAGTGCCGCGCGAGGTGCTGCTGACCAGTATGGAAAGCCACCAGAAAAGTTTTGGCATCGAAGGGGCTGATGGCCGCCTGCTGCCGCACTTTCTGACGGTGCTCAACATCACTCCCGAAGACATGAGTATTGTCAAGCGCGGGTGGGAAAGAGTGCTGCGCGCCCGCCTGGAAGATGCCCGTTTTTTCTGGCAGGCCGATCTGCGGGAGGGTTTTGACCACTGGCTGCAAAAGCTTGATTCGGTCATCTTTATCGGTGGTCTTGGCAGCATGGGAGACAAGACGCGCCGTCTTGAATCCTTGTGCCGCTGGCTGGCGGAAAAATGCGCCCCTGACCTTGCCGTCGATGCCGCGCGAGCTGGGCGGCTTTCAAAGGCCGACCTCGTAAGCGGTCTTGTGGGTGAATTCGACACCCTGCAAGGTATCATGGGCGGCATTTATGCCGCACGCAAGGGCGAAAGCGCGGCCGTGGCCCAGGCCGTGGCCGAGCAGTACCTGCCTGCCGGGCCGGATTCGCCCCTGCCGGGCAGTATGTGCGGGGCGCTGCTGTCGCTGGCCGACAAGGCCGACACGCTCGCGGGCTGCTTCGGTCTGGGGATGATCCCCACCGGTGCGGCGGACCCCAATGGTCTTCGCCGCTGCGCACTGGGCATCATTCGCATTGTGCTTGATTTCGGTCTGCGGCTCGATATGCGTGAGGTCTTTGCCAAAGCGCAGGAGCTTTACGGCGACAGGCAATGGAAATTGCCCCCGGCCGAAGCCCTGGACAAGCTTATGGAATTTTTTGGCGCAAGGCTGCGCAACTATTTCATGAGCCATGGGCAGGACACCCTGCTGGTGGACGCCGCGCTGGGCGCGGGTACGGCTCAGGTAAAGGACTGCGGCGAACGACTGGAAGCCTTGGTGGCTTTCAGCCGCGAGGCAGGTTTTGCCGAAGCTGCCCAGACTTTCAAGCGGGTGGCGAACATCCTGCGCAAGCAGGGGCAGGCCGAGGATATTCCGGCCCAGTGGCAGGCGGAGCTTTTGCATGAAGATGCGGAAAAGGCCCTGGCTGCAACGCTGGACGATCTGCTGCCGGAACTGGATCGCATGTGGGCGGCACGGGAGCATGCCGCCGCACTGGCTTGCCTGAGCAACGTGCGCCCGGCCGTGGACGCCTTTTTTGACGGCGTGATGGTCATGTGTGATGATGCCGCCCTGCGCCGCAACCGTTTGGCCATGCTTCAGGCCCTGGGCGGCCGTTTTGCCCGCCTGGCGGACTTTGCGGCCCTGCAGATGTAGCTGAACCGCGCGGCGCGGGCGGCACTTTTTTGTCCCCGCGCCGCGTGTATGCCAACGCAGCGGCCGCGAACAACGGAACTGCCAGCGAAACTGCGCATCGGTGCGGTCATAAGCGGCCGGAACCACGCCCGCAGCGGATCTGCCTGCGAATACGGCACCGCTGTTTGCGGCAACAAAACAAGTATCTTGGGAAAAAACGGTGCGTTTGCTTGACAGCCATAAGGCCCTATGCTAACAACCCGTCTTCGCGATAGCGCAACATATTTCAGACTCATGGCTTGCCGGGGCAAGCCCAACATAGTGGAGGATTACCGTGGCCAACCATAAGTCAGCCATCAAGCGTCACAGGCAGAGCGTACAAAGAGCCGGCCGCAACCGCGCCGTCCGCACTCGCGTCAAGAACGCCATCAAGCAGGTGCGTACCGCCATTACCGGCAGCGACAAGGCTCAGGCCGGTGAAGCTCTGGTGGCCGCCACTTCCGTGCTCTCCAAGGCCGCCAGCAAGGGTACCATGCACTGGAAGAAGGCCGCGCGCAAGATTTCGCGTCTGGCCCGTGCTGTCAACAGCATCGAAGCCCAGTAGTTTTCAGGGGCCGCCGGTGAGCGGCCAAGAGAGTGGGGCGGTTTGACCTGCCCAAAAGTTTTGGTGTTTGAGTGCGACGCGCTTGCGCGGCCGCAAAGCGCTTTCTTAAGCGCATGCTGATTGAAAATTTCAACTAAGTTCGCAGATTTTCAAAAAATATTTTGAAAAAAAGCTTGACCGCCACTGCAACTTGATATAGTTTCCCCTTGTTACGCGCTCGTAGCTCAGCTGGATAGAGCAACAGGCTACGAACCTGTAGGTCAGGAGTTCGAATCTCTTCGAGCGCGCCACATAAGAATCAAGCCCTTACGGTGAAAACCGTAAGGGCTTTTTCTGTGGGTTCGGGGCGGCTGGCGCTTTTTTTGCTTCAGGCCAGCGCGCGCCAGGCGTACGTTATCTTGCGGATTTATAATCACAAAATTTGCACGACGCTCATCCCGGCGTCTGGGCGCGCAATTTGGCTGTGCTGTTTTTCCTGCCCGGATAAACTGCGCGTGGCATTGGTAGCAAGCTGGACCACAGGCATGGGTGAAAGTGGCCACGTCGGGGAACATTTCTGGCTGGTCGCAGTACCGGCCAATAACGCAACCGTCGCAACCGAACACGCCGCCGCGCTTTCAGTGATTATCTCACCTCAAAAATTCAATGTTGTTATGCGGGCAAATAACGCAACCATGCGGCGCAGCAAAAAACAGGCACGGCAATGCCTCTGCGTCGGATGCCCCCATCTGCTTGCTTCAACTCCCCCAGATATTTCTCCTGAAAGCCAGCCGGGAGCAGTAGTAATACTCCCGGTGTTCAAGAAATAAGCCGAATATGTTTTTTATAAAAAAACAATGTACTCTATGAATATGTAAAGTTTTTTTCGTATGAGCATGCAATGTTGTATCGGTTTGTATAGCGATATTATGCTGTTAGTTGCGGCTGTCATTGATCCGGCATATGTCCTTGTTCCGATAGTAAAAAGAACGTATAGTCAAACCTATCTGCTACAATTTTCCGACGGACAACGCAGTGCTGCGGGGAGCATATGCATATTGTACTTGTTTCGGAGTGCGAAAAAAAAGCTGTTGCGAAAACGCGCGCCATCCTGGACAGCTATGCTGTTCGGGCCGGGCAGCGTGTCTGGATTACTCCCATAAGTGCGGAAGGGCTGACGGAAATCCACAGCGCCTTGCGCCGTTCGGCCACCAGGCAGACCGCAGTGGCCTGTTACCGGAATGACGGCCGCCGCCGCATGCGCCTGCTGTGGATTGTCGGTTCACGCAAAAGATTTTCCGCTGACGGCGCTGTTCCTGTGCGGTCATCGCGCAGCCCCCGCGCACAGCCTGTTGCCGTGCCGGGCTGGTTGCGCTGCGTCTGTCTTTTGGCCCAGGCGGCCGGCCTGGTGCATGATTTGGGAAAATACTCCCGCTGGTTCCAGAACAAATTGCGAAATCCGCTTTTTTTGCGCGATGCCGTGCGCCATGAATGGATATCTGTATGCCTGCTGCGGGCCTTGCGGCGCGGGGCAAGGTGGAGTGAGGCCTGGTTGGCCCTCCAGGACAGAACATCCATTGCAAACATTACTGAAAGACCCTCTGGCGTGCAGTTTAAAAGCTGCCATGCCCCGTCTGGCCCGATCGAGGCAATTGAATTTCTTGTTGCCAGCCACCACAAACTCTTTGCGGACAGTTACGAAGGCGGTCGAGGCCCTAGCCATAGGGGCTTGCCGTCAGTACTTGGTTCTCACATCCAGGCGGAGGAACTGCCGCGGGACTGTTGCGAGCCTTATACAGCTCTGCCCGAAGACATCTGGAAAAATTTTCAGAAGCTTGAGAGCAAGCTGTGCAACGTTTCCGCCGCCTACCACGGGTCGCTGCATTCCTCCTTCTGGTGGGCCTGCCTTGTTCTTGCGCGTGCGGCCCTGATATTTGCCGATCATACTGTTTCTTCCCGGCAGTTTCCCACCCCTCTTGATAACGGCACAAGCGCCGCCAATACCCGCATTCTGTCGCGTGAGCGCATGCTTAACCAGCCGCTGCACTGGCACTTGCAGGCCGTAGCCCATACGGCGTCCAGCGCCGCATGGCGTATGGGACAATGGATGCAGGGGCGCAGCGGGCTTGAAGGTCTGCAAGAGGCTTCTTTGGCTGCCATTCTTGAACCAGCAGATGAAGCAACGCATTTTCACTGGCAAAACCTGGCTGCATCTGCGCTGGCGGACTGGCGGCAGGAGCATCCGCGCACGCCATGCCTTGTGTTGAATATGGCCGGCACAGGCAGCGGAAAAACGCGCATGAACCTGCGCGCGATCTGCATTTTATCCGACGATGCCGAACCGCGTTGCTCCATTGCCCTCAACCTGCGTAGCCTTACCCTGCAGACCGGGCATGCTCTCAGCGCTGGTCTTGGCATTTTGCCCGGCGATCTGGCAACCGTCATCGGCGACAGCGTAACGCAGGAGCTTTTTACCTGGGCGCAGGCCCGGGAAGCCGCTGTGGATGAACACGACCCCTCGGCGGAACCCATGTTGATCTGCCAGGGAGAATCCGGTCCGCTGCCTGCATGGCTGGAGCGGTTTTGGCGCACAGAGCGTGAAAGGGTGATTGTGGGCGCGCCCCTCCTGGTGTCGACCGTGGATTTTTTGGAGGCAGCCGGTAATCCCGGACGCCAGGGGCATCATGTAAAAGCGCTGCTGCGGCTCATGACCGCGGATCTGGTGCTGGATGAAATTGACGGCTACGAGCCGGAAGCGTTGGTGGCGGTGCTGCGCCTGGTGCAGTTGAGCGCTTTTTTCGGGCGTAATGTCATTTGTTCATCGGCAACGCTGTCCCGCCCTGTGGCAGAAGCCCTGCATGCTGCCTGGGTTTCAGGGTTTGATTTGCGTACGGCGCTGGAACAGGACGCAGAAAAAGATGCAATTTCCTGCGGGATTGCCATCATTGATGATTGTCTTGCCCCGGAGGTGTTTTTATGCGGCCCGGGAGAAACCGCTTTTTCACCGCGTTATGTCGACCGCATGGCGGCAATGAGCACGCATCTTCGGCAAGTTCCCTGTTTTCGGCGGGCTTTTTTGCAGGCGGTAGATCCATCACTTCAAGGGTTTCAGGACGCGGCGCTTGCAGCGTCGCGTCGCCTGCACAGTGAAAATGCCTGGGAATTTTCGCCGGGCAAACGCCTTTCATTTGGCTTGGTTCGCGTAGCGAATATCAATGGTGCTGTGGGTACGGCGCGCTATCTGGCCGCCATGCTGCCCCACGCCCATGTGGCCTGCTACCATTCAGGTGACTGGCGCATCAGCCGCTTTCATAAAGAGCGCCGTCTTGACCATCTGCTTACCCGCAAACAGGGCAATGCCCGCATTCTTGCCGACAGGGAAATTCAGTCTCTCGTGGCTCGGTCTTCGCAAAGCGATGTGCTCTTTATCGTTGTTGCAACCCCGGTGGAAGAAGTGGGCCGCGATCACGATTTTGATTGGGCCGTCATAGAGCCTTCCAGCGCCCAATCCATTGTTCAGGTTGTGGGCCGTGTCAACCGGCATCGGCTTGAGGCCTGTGACAGTGCACATAACGTGGCAATACTCCAGTATAATTTGAAACACTGCACGAATTGCGAAAAAGGGCGTCCCCATGATCCGGCCTTTGTGCGGCCCGGCTATGAATCGGCACATCAGGCAGCAGCCTATGCGCAGCATGATATGGCCCGCCTGCTGCCGTGGGACGAAAAGGCATCGCTTGCTGTCAACGCGGGGCTGCGCCTTGACGGTGGCAGCCTGTTTGCGAAAGCCGATGACAGGGCCGTAAAAAAACGTGTGACGCGTTTTTTCGGTTCGTCCCCTTCGGATGATGATGACGGCGATGAGGAAGGTTTATTTACCCGCATACCTGTGGACGCTTTTCGCATGTCGGCAACGCCCTACAAGGGTACGCCTTTGCGGGACAGGTTGGGGCAAAGCCGGCTTTGGCAGATGAGGCTTGAGGCGCAAAGCCGCCACTACCTGCGGTGGGATTCGGATGGCACATTCTCCCGCTGGGTGCGTAACATGTCGGAAATGGAAGAAGAGGCAGCCGCGCCCAATGCCTGGCTTGCCCTTGCCGCACCACAACTGGAGGCCCTGTGTCATGAAGCCGGGATAAGCCCGGAAGAAGGCCTGCAAGTGGAGCTGACCTCATATAATAATGACAGTTTTATATATAATATGGGATTTGGCATACGTCGAAAAACTTCAGACGAGCCTCATACGGCGGAAAAAGGAGTGCCATGAGCGAGGACTGGAAAGCATTTTCCCCGGAGCAATATCGAAAAGAAGTGGAAAGCCTTGTCCATTTTAATGCAAAAACAGTCAATTCCAATGCAAATCTTGTAGGTATCCGGCTTGATTCCGGCGCAGCGCTTGATCTGCCATATATCTCATTGCGAACCCTGCTGGACAGCGGGCAGGCTTTTCCATTGGATTATGCCGAGGGGGGCGCGGCAAAAGGAAAAATCGTCAAACAGGTCAACATGATTCTTGCCAACGCCCCGGAAGCGCAGCAGGCAGGAGCGGAGGAAAAAAAGGCCGTAATGGAGGGCATGGCTGCCGCCCGTGCCTCGGCCTACAGCATCGGCACGGAATATGTGGATCATCGCCTGCGGCAGGTGCTTGTTCCCAAAGGGGACGCCCCGGGCGGTTATGTAAGTATGACGCCCATAACAGCCGGCAGCTTGTGTCCACTGTTTTTTGACCCGGATACCGGCCTTGCCAGAAAGCATAACGAGGCGGTTAAGGCCGATCCTCAGGGAACAGGCCGCAGGCTGCGTCAGGCACAGTTCGGCATAGGCGGGGCAAATCCGCAAAACATCGGTTGTCTGGTGCGTTCCATGCAGCGCCCGTTGATGGTGGGCGCACCAGGGGCATCGGGTTCGGTAAAACAGGCTTTTGCCCTGTATCACAAGGGCATATCCCTGGATGTACACGCGCCGGGCGAGTTTCGGCAGGCCGTGATGGCGTATGTGGCTTTTCGTGAAAATATCCTGCTTTCGCCGCAAACAGATGCCGCCATTACCCTGCGTGAACGTCAGCAGGAAGAAAAGCTTGTGGCCCGCATTGCCGCTGTTGTGCGGGAAATGGGGGCCGAAGCCCATGATGTGCTTGCCCGGCATGCCCACCTGCTGCCGCAAGAGGCAGGGCAGAGCGGTAGCGCGCCTTCCAGACGCGCTCTGGTCTCGCCCCGGCTGAGGCCCCCGGAACTGCGGGGTCTGCTTGACCCGTCCTTGCGTGAACTGTGCGGCAACTGGTCTCGCCATATGGCACGTTTTGTCGTTACCAGCATGCTGGCAGTGAACAGACGCTCCGGCAACAGTCTGTTGCTGCTTGACCAGACTGCCCGCGCAGGCCTCGAATCCATACTGGAGGAGGCTTTTCGATGATATCATATCTAGTTCTTCCCCATCTGCGAGTGCAGGGGGCCAATATGTATAATGCCGCCTTTCTTGTGGGCGGCCCGCCGGTGCTGGCCGCCTGGTTCATGGCGCATGCCCTGGGCCGCAAGATGGGCATGGCGGAAGAAGTGCGGTCACTGGCCTTTGTGCTGCACAGCTACACTCCGCTGGGAGACTATTTTTACGGAGTCTTCCATCCGCAGTTGCGGCGCGGCGCGGCGTATACTTTTGGTTCTTCAAAAAATGGATCAGATTATTCTTCAAAAAACCGGCAGGCCCTTTCTTTGCAGCCCGTGGCTTGCGCCCATCTGGAACTCTCTCTTGTCATCGGCATCCGCAACTTGAGTGCCACTAAGGGCCTTGAAGACCTGCTGACGGGCGGACGGCTGGCAGGTGGCGTAATTTGCGGCATGGGCGCACCACGACTGCACGAAGATATGGAAGAAGCCCTGGGCAGTATACGTTCAGGGTATCTGGTGATGGACAGGCGCGACCTGCTTGAAAACACTGCGGGAGGCAACCGTGCGGAGCTTTTTATCAATGCTCTGGGCCACAAGCCTGTTGCAGGGGATGGCCTGGGGTGGCTTTCCGCAGCATGCCTGGGGTACGCCGCCATCACCTCTTTTGAGCAGCGGGGCGGGGCGCGTGAAGGCTACGATCATGCTTTTGCCGAGCCGCTTGTGGGACTTGTGCAGTATGTGCCGCTGCGCCGCTGCCTTGATGAAGGAAATGCGGAGCAGGCCCTGTGGAGGCCGCAGTGGCCCGCATCGGATGTATTCAGAATCTATCAAAAGCAATGCTGATTTCAGCAAAAGGGGAAAACATCATGACCAAGCCTCTCAAGAAGTTGCCCGGCGTTCTTTCGTTTCAGCGTTGCCTTCTGGTTACCGACGCTCTTTTTTTCAATCTTTTTCCCGACGGCGTTACTTCGCCCCTGCCTGTTGTACGTCACGGCATCCGCGGTACGCAGAACATCAACAAAACTGGTAAAAAAGAGGTTTCCAGCGCCGGAAGTGTTGTGCGCGGAGAAGTTTCAAATATCCAGACTACCGACTCTGCCAAGCTTGATCCGGGGGCTGAAAAATTACGCGTCCGCTTTGAGGTGCGTTTTCTTGACATTTCGGCGGCTCTGTTTGCCTGCGCTCCGGGCAAAACAGACAGTTCGGATGACCTGTTGGCTTTCCGTGAGGGATTGAACCGTTTTATAGAAAAGGGAAAACAGAGCACGGGGCTTGAAGAAGTGGCCTGCCGCTACGCGCGTAATCTGGCTAATGGCCGGTTTTTGTGGCGCAACAGGGCCGTTGCAGAACATGTGCTTGTGCGCGTGAAAGATAAAAGTGGCCTGAACGTCTGCTTTGATGCGCTTCAGGTTCCTCTGAACACCTTTGCTGAATACTCGGATGATGAAAAAGCGGTGGCCGGCCGCATACTCGAGGGCCTGCGCGGACGGCGCGACACATCGCTTCTTGTGGAAGCTGACGTGGATTTTGGTGTGCGCGGCGCCCTGGAGGTTTTTCCTTCCCAGAACTATCTCGAAGACAAGGCGCGCGGCTTCGCCCGACCGCTCTATTGTGTGGGGGAAGCCCCTGCAAATCAGGACAGGCATAGTGTTCAGGAACGTGGCCAAGCGGCCTTGCGAGATCAGAAGGTGGGCAATGCCATCCGTACCATTGATACATGGTATCCTGAATACGCCGGGCGCGGATTGCCCATTCCTGTAGAACCCAATGGCGCAAGCCTTGATGCCCAGCTTTTTTTCCGTGGCGAAAAAGATACCTCGGGCTTTACCTATATGTTGCGCGTGGCGGATATGGCCCCGGATACGCCCGAAGGCATGTTTCTTCTGGCCTGCATCATCAGGGGCGGCGTCTTTTCGGAGAGTGCATAGCCATGATGCCGAAAGTATATTTTGATATAGAACCAGTTGGTTCTACTGAAGATACAGGCATGAGCCCGCCTGTATTGCGCGGGCGCATGCTGGCTTTGTTGCACCCCCTGTTTGCCGCCAGACCGCACACCTACGCCCTGGCCATACCAGGCCGTCAAGGTCATACAGGCAGCGGCGGCGCATTGCGCATATTTGCCTCTTGTCGCGAAGATCTTGATGCGCTGGCGGTCACGCTTGCCCCCCAGCCCTGGGTGCGGGATTACGCGCGGTTGCAGTACCCAATGGCGGTTCCCGAGAACTACGCGGGTGCGTGGGTGGCGTTCAGGCGGTATCGCGTGCCTGCCTTGAAAAGCGACCGTAAAACAGGCGAGGCCTTCGGCCAGTTGCGGCAACGCCGCATGGCCGCCATCGACAAGGAAAAAATGGACTACTTTATTGTGAACAGCAAAACCACGACACAGCGTTTTACCCTGGCGGTACGGCGCGAACCGGGCGCTCCACCGGAAAAGGAATGCCTGCCCAACAGCTACGGCCTGTGCAGTGGGCATAATTTTTTTTGTGTGCCGGAAATGCCATGAGGCGTCATGAAAATAAAAAGGCAAAGTAATCCGGGGCCAGTCATGCTCTCCAGACGGGCAAACGTGTTCTATCTGGAGCATGTGCGCGTAATGCAGATGGATGGCCGCATTGTTTATGCAACGCAGGATGGTGGGGAGATTGAAAGCTTTTTCAATCTCCCCGAGCGCAACACGGCCTTTGTCCTGCTGGGCAAGGGATCGTCCATTACTGATGCCGCCATGCGCCGCCTTGCGGAATCCAATGTTATGGTTGGGTTTTGCGGATCAGGGGGGTCACCTCTTTTCGGTGCTCTTGATATGGCTTTTCTGACGCCGCAAAGTGAATATCGGCCTACAGAATATATGCAGGCATGGATGCGCCTGTGGCTGGATGAAAAAGAACGCCTGCGCCTTGGGAGGCTGCTGTTGCGCGAAAGGGCTGGTTATGCTCAGGAGCAATGGAGAAAAAATGAAGATTTGCAGCAAGTTGGCATCAACATCCCTGAAGCGTTGAGTGTGTCTTTTCTTGCAGATGTAGACAAGGCCACCACCACACAAGAACTGTTGCTGGCCGAAGCTCGCTGGGCCAAGGCGCTCTACAGCACCTTGGCCAGAGCTTTCGGCTTCAACTTCAGCCGTGAAGAAGGCAAAAAAGCCGGAGCAACACGAGCTGATGTGTGTAACGGCTTTTTGGATCATGGCAACTATATAGCATATGGCTACGCATCCGTAGCGCTGTGCGGGCTTGGAATAAGTTTTTCCCTGCCGGTATTGCACGGGAAAACCCGCCGGGGCGCTCTGGTTTTTGACTTTGCAGACGTGATCAAGGATGGGGTGATAATGCCGACCGCCTTTGCCTGCGCTGCGGGCAAAAAAACACACAAGGACTTTCGAAATGAACTGATAGAGCGGTGTCAGCAGCAGGAGGTGCTGGACTATCTTTTTAGCTTCATTATTGACATATGCGAAAATGATTAATGATAGCAGTGTGTTGGCGAGATGAAATGTAAATGAAGTTCTAGCATGAAAAATTGATGGAACGTCCGGAAGAAAAAGGCTTTTTTATTCTTTTTTCTAGTTATCCGCCGCGTAGGCGGCTTAGAAGTCCTGACCCTCCCGCTGACCCCGGCCCTGACCGTTATCCGCCGCGTAGGCGGCTTAGAAGAACAGCAAAGCCGCCAGAAGGTGACTTTACAGGTTATCCGCCGCGTAGGCGGCTTAGAAGGCCAGCATGCTTCTTATGTCGCCGGCGAATTCGTTATCCGCCGCGTAGGCGGCTTAGAAGGAACCGCTTCATTTGCGCATCAGGCGTATGATGTTATCCGCCGCGTAGGCGGCTTAGAAGGATTACAAGCACGAGCAACAGGACAAGCACAAGTTATCCGCCGCGTAGGCGGCTTAGAAGCAGCAGGCGCACCAGGGGAATGCCCGTGGCCCGTTATCCGCCGCGTAGGCGGCTTAGAAGGTGTCTGCCTGGATTCAGGACGATCACACCGTGTTATCCGCCGCGTAGGCGGCTTAGAAGACTGCCGCTTGTCCCTCGGCCTTTGTGGCGGTGTTATCCGCCGCGTAGGCGGCTTAGAAGAGCAAGGTTAGGCACGGCACCCGCGAAATTGCGTTATCCGCCGCGTAGGCGGCTTAGAAGGTCTCGCGCCGAGCAGCAACGCGCTCTGCTTCGTTATCCGCCGCGTAGGCGGCTTAGAAGTACTGTGTAGCTTTTTCTCGTTGTAATCGCTTGTTATCCGCCGCGTAGGCGGCTTAGAAGCGTAAAAGCGATTTCACCAGTGGCTTGGAGATGTTATCCGCCGCATAGGCGGCTTAGAAGCTTTCGGATGTTGCCGAGGCTATGGCCGCCCTGTTATCCGCCGCGTAGGCGGCTTAGAAGAGGATGATGCCGTGCTCGCGGCCAGAGCCGATGTTATCCGCCGCGTAGGCGGCTTAGAAGGTCACGCCGGGCTTGCGCTGCACTACGTCAGCGTTATCCGCCGCGTAGGCGGCTTAGAAGTTTAGGGCGAGTGTCGGAGGGGCGAGATGAACGTTATCCGCCGCGTAGGCGGCTTAGAAGACGTCATTGAATCCGCAGGGCTTGTCCCCAGCGTTATCCGCCGCGTAGGCGGCTTAGAAGTGTACCCAAGAAAACTCTCGTTTGCATTCGTCGTTATCCGCCGCGTAGGCGGCTTAGAAGTGTATATATTCAGTAGCATCAGCATCAATCTCGTTATCCGCCGCGTAGGCGGCTTAGAAGAGTGTGCATATTGCCGCTGGTGACATGGGCCTGTTATCCGCCGCGTAGGCGGCTTAGAAGACACAGGCCAACCGCATAACCTGGCTTCAGCCGTTATCCGCCGCGTAGGCGGCTTAGAAGTTGTCGCTGATGACAGTCAGGCGGTCAGGTCCGTTATCCGCCGCGTAGGCGGCTTAGAAGACGCGACGAGGGCGGAGCGTTGGGCGGCAAGTGTTATCCGCCGCGTAGGCGGCTTAGAAGTCCGGCCAGATCAAGCAGAGCCTTGGCCTGCAGTTATCCGCCGCGTAGGCGGCTTAGAAGCGTCTGGTCGCAAAGTGGGTGCGCATAATAGGGTTATCCGCCGCGTAGGCGGCTTAGAAGGTTGCGGTCATACATAGGAACCACCATAGCGTGTTATCCGCCGCGTAGGCGGCTTAGAAGAGCAGCAGCAATGCTGGCTGGCCTTTGAGGCAGTTATCCGCCGCGTAGGCGGCTTAGAAGCAGACGAAATATGACGCGCTCGAAAATATCCCGTTATCCGCCGCGTAGGCGGCTTAGAAGTCTTTGTCCACACGTTGGGAAAACTCGGGTATGTTATCCGCCGCGTAGGCGGCTTAGAAGTTTATGAGTTCAAGGCTCAGGATCTCCACCGGGTTATCCGCCGCGTAGGCGGCTTAGAAGACCTTCGGCGGCTCCGTGGCCCACGTCAGGGCGTTATCCGCCGCGTAGGCGGCTTAGAAGTTCTTCATAGGGGTCTCCCTTTTGTCTTTGATGTTATCCGCCGCGTAGGCGGCTTAGAAGTGGCCAAGGCCCAGGCGGGCAGTAAAGCTTTGGTTATCCGCCGCGTAGGCGGCTTAGAAGTTATTAAGGCCTCGTGCATCCAGCTTATCCTTGTTATCCGCCGCGTAGGCGGCTTAGAAGCGAACGTAGGCCAACCGTAGTGTTCGCATCGCGTTATCCGCCGCGTAGGCGGCTTAGAAGACGCCGAGAGAGTCGAATCCCGCTGCCTCAGCGTTATCCGCCGCGTAGGCGGAAATTGTGCAATGAAAAAAGGCTGCATTTTCATGCAGCCTTTTTTCAAAGCTATCCCTTGGGCAATGCCCTGCGGGTATCTGCTGAGGTTTTTTGTTAAACCTCTTGTTATCAGTGGCGTCCCCAAGGGGATTTGAACCCCTGTCGACGGCGTGAAAGGCCGTTGTCCTGGGCCGGCTAGACGATGGGGACGCACTGTTTGTGTTGGCTGGGCTGCAAGGACTCGAACCTTGATTAACGGAGTCAGAATCCGTCGTCCTGCCAATTGAACGACAGCCCAACACGAAGAGTGTGTATATGTGAACCACGCCGGACTGTCAAGCAAGAATTTTAAAAAAATCATCCGGCTAGCAAAATGGCTGTTTGCAACGGGCAGGGGAGTCTGCCGCTTCGACTGAAAAGAGGGCTGGTTTTTGTGAAAAAGCTGTATCAGTAAAACTTATTTTTTTAGTATGTAGAATTATAGTCCTCAGCGGCTCGCAGTCAGACCTTGTTTGCCTGATCAAAAAGTTAAAAAAAGAACAAATATGTCGTTTAGTTGTAATCTGCAACGCTTTGCTGGTTGTTTGTACAGTTTATAGTTTTTTCTGTTTTTTAAAATTTATTGCCCCAATACCCACAGTAACTCACTGAATATACTTGCGCTAATAGGTTTGACGTGATATTCACACCAAACAACTATCCTCTTAACCTTTTACTGGATTGTGAAAGAATGTTTGTAACGTAAAACAACGCTGTGGCGGAGGATGATTATGGAAGACAAAGGATTATTGGGTAAGATTGTGGCCATTATCCCCGGTTTGGTGCTGATGATAGGCACCCTGGCCGTATTGCGCATGTATGCTGTTCCCTGGCTGAACGGCATCACGCTTTTTGGCGTAAAAGGCTGGCCTGTAAAAGTGCTGAGCCTCAACTATATCTTGCTTTCCATTATTGCGGGCATGCTGTTCCGCAACGTGTTGTTTGGCGGCAAGATTCCTGCGTGGGCGGATGCGGGTTTTCGTACAACCCGCCTGTTCATTAAAACAGGCGTTATCATGCTGGGTTCACTGTATACCCTGCAAAGCCTGCTCAAACTGGGCATAAGCGCCGCGCTGCTGATTATGGCTTTTGTGTTTGGCACTGTCTTCCTTATCCTGTGGTTGAGTAAAATATGGAAAGTTGACCGCTCTGTGGCGGCTGTTATGGCGGCCGCCTGCGGCGTGTGCGGGGTTTCTGCGGCGGTGGCGGCAGCCCCCGGTGTGCGCGCCCGCCCTGTGGACCTGGCTCTTGCCATTGCCACAATTCTTGGCTTTGGCATTGTGACCATGTTTATCAGCCCCTTTATCGGTAAAGCGCTCAACCTGTCAGACCTGCAATACGGCGCATGGGTGGGTACGGGCATTCTGAACTCCGGCCAGGTGCTTGCCACCTGCCTGGCGTTCAACCCGGTAATTGCTCCGGGAACGGCCGTGGCCTACGGTGAAGTGTGGAACGTGGTGCGCGTCATCAGTATTCCCTTTGTAGTTTTTGCCATCACCGTCTGGTACTGGAAGGGCGAAGGAGAGGCCGAGCACATCAGCCTGAAGGAAATTCTTCTTTCCAAGTTCCCCATCTTCGTTTTGGGCTTTTTTGGCATGACGGCCCTGTCCTCTCTGGGGATGCTCGGGGCTGAAGGCTCTGAAACTCTGCATCTTCTGCGCGATTGCATGCAATGGATATTCGGCATCGGCCTTGTTGGGCAGGGGGCGTACATCGACTTCCGCGAAATCAAGGCCGCCGGCGGCAAGCCGTTGCGCCTCGGTCTGACCGCGGGTACCGCAAAATATGTGCTGGCCCTTATCGTCATCATGCTGTTCATGCCCAAAGTAGGCGCGTTCTAAGCCAAAGGAAGATGCCATGAGTAATGACAAGCAAAAAATGACAGTCTTCAGGAATGACCGGCACGATGATATTGCTTCGATTATTTTTGCCGGACTTGTAGTAATTTGCGTGCTTGGTTACATGGCCTTTATCGTACCCACGGTAAAGGTGAAGGCCAGCCAGGACGGCAAGCTCGTTTCTGTAGCAGTGGAAAAAGGGGCCGAAGTCAAAAAGGGCGATGTTATCTATTCGCTTGAAATTGTTGAAAAGAAATGGAAAGACAACGTAATGGAAGAAAATGTTGTCACCAGAGACGTGAGCGTCAAAGCCAACGGGAAGGTTCTTGATGTTCCCGGCAAGCCCGGCGCAAAGGTAAAAAAAGGCAAGGATACCATAATCGTGCTTGACCATGAAAAGGGAACATTGCCTTGATGTCCGCCTCTGCCCCACAAAAGATTCTGCTGCTGCTTGATGAAGAAAGCCCCGCTGCAGCCGAGGCTGTTCGCATTGCGCGTGAAAGCGGCGCGGCCCTTACCGCTCTTTTTGTGCTGGACTCCACATGGAACGACTATGTGGGCCATGACTGGCTCTCGGGCAGCGGGTCCCGCGCGGACTTCATCGACTATATGCAGCAAGAGGAAGAAAAGAGCGCAGCCAGGGCTTTTACCCGGCTTCGGGAATTTGCCGGTGACCAGATAGAGATTCATTGTCTGACAACGTCCGGCAATGTGATTGACCAGGCCCGGCAAGAAATGGCCCAGGGGTATGATCTGTTTGTTGCGGCCAATCCTCTGCGGCGTGGCCTTGAGCGCATCCGTGGCAATGTGGGGGCG
>NZ_JAHZAA010000012.1:67228-67464 GCF_019424165.1 Desulfovibrio sp.
TTTGCGAAAATGCCCCTTGCCGCATCCTGCTTGTACCCGCAGCGTAATATGACTGAATGCTAAACCGGCCCTGGTAGCGCAAGGGCTGTGGAAAAACCGGGGATCGTGCTTGGCGCGGTCCCCGGTTGATGTTTGCGGCTCTTACGGCACAGGTGAAGCAGAAAGGCTGTCGTTGCAGCTTAGCAGCAGGAGGAAGCCTCTTTTCCACAGGAGCACAGCATTGTCCCGTATCTTCA
>NZ_JAHZAA010000013.1:0-21124 GCF_019424165.1 Desulfovibrio sp.
AATTCCGTGCCTCAAAGAAAAAAGATAGCTAAATCGGCAGAGCGGGTGACTGTTAATCACTCGGTGGGCGGTTCAAGTCCGTCTCGGGGAGCCAGAAGAAAACAAGGGTTTGCGTAAACGCAAACCCTTTTTTCGTGTCTTTTTCCGGAAAATTGCACCAAACCTGCACCAAACCTGCACCAAAGCTGGGTATACTGTCACTTTCCGCGTCAGCCGGCTTGGGGGCGACCTGAGCGCGAATCAACGCCAGCCACGCCATTCGCCAGCATCGCTGAGCAGCGCACACAACACCAAAACAGCTCGTTACCGGCGGCAGTACACTTTCATGGCTTCCGGCTGCTTCTCCTGCATTCTCTTTTCCAAAGCAGATAGCACGCCCCGGCTGTTCACAGGCTTCCTGTTGCGTCCATCATTCGCATAAAACATCAAATCCCCCGGCTTCCGGGGGATTTGATGTTTTATTGTTATCAGCTTGCGGCAGCATTGCCGCTCGCGCAAAGCCGTTAGGCCATATCTTCCGTAAGGATCATGTTACGGGCGGCCCCGGTTTCGTCCATACGGCGCGCTGGCAGCGTTACGGGGGCGTCCAGCAGGGCCTGAGGATCGCTCTTGGCCTGAAGCATGATCTCTTCCAGAGCCTGCACAAAGGAATCCAGGGTTTCCTTGCTTTCTGTTTCCGTCGGCTCGGCCATGATGCATTCATGCACAATAAGCGGGAAGTAGATGGTCGGCGCATGGAAGCCGCGGTCAAGCAGCGCCTTGGCAATATCCAGAGCACGGGTTTCCTGCGGGGCCGAGGCCACGAACTCGTGGGCGCACAACCTGTCGGCATAGGGAATATCCAGCGTGTTCTCAAGCTTCTTTTTCAGGTAGTTGGCGTTGAGCACCGCATATTCCGAAGCCCGGGTAAGGCCCTCCCCGCCCAGGCGCAGCATGTAGGCGAGCGCTTTGACCATAACGCCAAAGCTGCCATAAAACGGCCCCATATAACCTATGGACTGCGGTACATCGTAGTCGAGGAAATAGGCGCCGTCCTCACGCTTGCGCACGCGGGGCGCAGGCAGGAAGGGTACCAGGCACTCGCTCACGCCGACGGGACCCGCTCCGGGGCCGCCACCGCCGTGCGGGGTGGACAGGGTTTTGTGCACATTGAGGTGCACCACGTCAAAGCCCACGTCGCCCACGCGCATCTTGCCCATGATGGCGTTCATATTGGCCCCGTCGTAATAGAGCAGCGCGTCTATCTTGCGCAGTTCGGCCACAATGCGGGGCAAGTGCACTTCCATAAGGCCCAGAGTGTTGGGGCAGGTCATCATAAGCCCTGCCACGTCCTCTCCGTACTTGCGGATAGCTTCTATAATAGCTTCCGGGTCTACCATGCCGTGGCGGGATTCAAGGTTGATGGTCTCGAATCCGGCCAGCGCGGCAGAGGCGGGGTTGGTGCCGTGGGCAGCATCGGGGATGAGCATTTTTTTGCGGTCACGCCCTTTGGCCTTGTGGTAGGCGGCAATAAGCTTGACGCCCACAAACTCTCCATTGGCCCCGGCCATGGGCTGCAAGGTGAAGGCCTTCATGCCTGTCAACTCGCAAAGCATGTTTTCCGCTTCATACATGCACTGCAACGCGCCCTGGGTGCAGCCCGCCGCGCCGCCCAACTGGGCAAGCATGGGGTGCAGGCGCGCAAATCCCGGCAATGCGGCCACATACTCAGTGAACTTGGGATTGTACTTCATTGTGCAGGAGCCAAGCGGATAGAAATTGGCATCCACACTGTAATTGAGTTTTGAAAGGCCGGTAAAGTGGCGTACCACATCCAGCTCGGAGCATTGGGGCAGCCCCGGTTCTTTCTTACGCAGCAGGCCGGCAGGCAGCATGTCCGCAGCCTTGGGGGCGTCGGACTCTATGCAGCACGCGCCGCGCCCGGGAACGGATTTGGCGAAGATGGTTTTCACAGCAGACCTCCCACGGTTTCGGCCAGCATGCCGATCTGCTGACGGCTGTTGCGTTCGGTGCAGGCCAGCAGCAACACGTCTTCCATACCGGGATAGTAGCGGCCAAGAGGATAGCCGGGCACGCAACCGTGCGCGGACAGGGCATCCACCAGCATCTGGGCGGGCATGGGCAAGCGCAGGGCCACCTCATTGCCATAGGGCGCATCGTTGAGAAGCTCAATGCCCTTGATGGAGGTGAGGCGTTCCACGGCATACCGGGTAAGGGCCATGTTGTTTTCCGCCAGCCGTGTAAGCCCGCAGGGTCCCAGCAGGGACAGATGGATGAGCGCCCGCAGGGCGCACAGGGCCTGGTTGGAGCAGATATTGGATGTGGCCTTGGCCCGGCGGATGTGCTGTTCGCGCGCCTGCAGGGTAAGCACGTAGCCTGTTTTGCCGTCCACATCTGTGGTGCGGCCCACAATACGGCCGGGGAACTGACGGATATGCTCCTTGCGGCAGGTCATGAGACCCAGATAGGGGCCGCCGAAAGAAAGGGGCATGCCGATGCTCTGACCTTCGGCCACTGCCACGTCCGCCCCCATTTCGCCGGGGGTTTTCAGCACGGACTGCATGACGGGGTACACGGAAATGACGCCGAACGCCTTGTGCTCGCGGGCTTTGGCAAACACCTGGGTGTAATCCGCCACGGCCCCGAAGAAGTTGGGGTTCTGCACAATCACGGCAGCGGTGGTGTCGTCAATGGCGGCCATGAGCGCGTCAAGACGGCTCACGCCCTTTTCCTGCTGCACGGTCTTGAGTTCAAGGTCAAGGCTGGAGATGTATGAAGCCAGCATGACCCGCCAGATGGGATTGACGGCCTCGTCCACCACCAGCACGCGGCGACGGGTGGAGCGCACAAATGGCCGTGCCGCCGTCATACACGGAGGCGTTGGCGCAATCCATGCCCAGGAGGCGGCTTATGGCCGTCTGAAACTCGAAGATGGCCTGAAGGGTTCCCTGCGAGCATTCGGGCTGATAAGGCGTGTAAGAGGTATAGAATTCGCTGCGGCCAGCAAGAGCATCCACAGCTTTGGGGATGTCGTGGGCATAATAGCCCGCGCCCAGAAACGATACGAGATCCGGGCAGTTTTTGGCGGCCAGGCCTTCAAAATAAGCGCAAACCGCGGCTTCGGACTGGCCTTTGGGCAGATTGAACTGTTTGGGGCGCATTTCTGGGGGGATATCGGCAAAAAGGCCGTCCAGATCGCGCACGCCAACCACAGAGAGCATTTCCTGCAACTCTTCCGGCGTGTGGGGGATGTATGGCATATCCGCTCCTTGAGCATGTTACGCGTGAACGTGTGCCTGAAAAAAGCATGATGACGCTGATACGGAACGGCGGGTGGCTTTCGCCTGCGCGGCAAATCGGCGGCATTCTGCCCGCCGTGTTATGAAAGGTCCGGCGGCTGCATGCCCTTGCAGGCAGGCTGGGAACAGGGCCGGGATGATCCCGGGCGACTATGGGCCGAAAAGGCCCTTTTCTCCGGCCGGGGCGTGCCGCTGCCCGCTCTGTCCGGTTCATTTTTCCGGATCTGGCCGCCGCACGGCAGTACAGCCGCGCGGCAAAACCAGACGCCGGAAAAATGTGGCCTAGTGGCCTTCTGTGGCGCAGAAGGCCTCGTAAGCCGCCGCGTCCAAAAGGCCTTCGGGCTTATGGGAAAACTTGACGCGCATGAGCCAGCCTTCGCCATAGGGATCGGCATTGCATTTTTCAGGTGCCTGCTCCAGGGCGGTATTGATGCCGATCACATCGCCGCTCACGGGCGATACCAGATCGCTGGCGGCCTTGACGGATTCAATGGAGCCGAATTCGCTTTCTGCGCTGACTTCATCGCCCACAAGCGGCAGTTCCACATAGGTAATGTCGCCAAGGGACTCCTGGGCAAAGTGGGTGATGCCGACCACGGCTTCGTCGCCTTCAAGGCGCACCCATTCGTGGCTCTTGCTGTACAACAGGTCCGAGGGATTGGTAGCCATGTGCATTCTCCTGAAAATATGTAGTTGGGGGGAACAATACGCGCCCTCTCGGCGCACAAGCCTTCACGTATTTCGCGGGGGGCAGTTCCGCTCCGCAAGCGGTTCGCAGAACGCCGCGCGCATCAGACCAGCTTCTTGCGGGCCGTGCCTTCCTTGTAGAAAGGAATCTCCACCTTTTTGGCGGGCAGTTTCGTTCTGGAGGCACGCACCACAAAATCTTCCTTGTCCGCATGGGCGGCATCCACCCAGGCAAAAGCAATAACATAGCCCAAAGAGGGCGCAAACGAGCCGCTGGTGACGCGTCCCACGGCTTCGCCGCCGGGCAGCGCCAGGACATCACCGTGGCGGGCGGCGCGGCGACCTTCGATTTGCAGGGGTACAAGCACTTCACGCACGGCCTGCGCCCCTTCCTTGCCCACATAATCGGCCTGACTTGTCATCATGCGGCCCATGCCCGCCTCGGCGGGCGTATGGTCTTCATCAAGGTCATGCCCGTAAAGCGGCAATCCGGCTTCAAGGCGCAGTGTGTCGCGAGCGCCAAGGCCGACAGGTTTAACGCGCTCATCGGCCAGCAGGGCTTTCCAGAAAGCCTCGGTTTTGTCCGTGGGCAGATACAGCTCATAGCCCAGTTCACCGGTGTAGCCGGTACGGCTCACAAGCACAGGCACGCCCTGCCACTTGCTTTCCCGAAAAGAAAAGTAGCCGAGGTCATGAAAGTTTTCGCCCATGATTTTTTCAAGCACATCCAGCGAATCCGGGCCTTGCAGGTCAACCTTGCCGGTTTCGGCCGAAATGTCGGTGATCTTGATGCTTTCAGGCAGGCGGGCGCGCAGGGTCGCCAGATCGCCGGGGGCGCAGGCGGCATTGACCACTGCCATAAAAGAATCAGGCCCGAAACGGTAGATGATGCCGTCGTCAAGAACGCCGCCCTTTTCATTGAGCAGAAAGCCATAGCGGCATTTGCCGGGGGCCAGGGTTTCAAGATTGTGGCTTACGGCGCGCGACAGGGCTTCTGTAGCGCCGGGGCCTTCAATGCGAAATTCTCCCATATGGCAGATGTCAAAAATACCGGCATGTTTCCGGGTATGGAGATGTTCCGCAAGAATGCCCTCATACTGAATGGGCATAAGCCAACCGGCAAAGGGAGCCATCTTCGCCCCCTGGGCTTCATGCCAGGAGGTCAGCGGGGTACGCAAGTCTGACATGGTTTCTCCTTGATCTGGGGTGATTGAACTTGTTGCGCCGTGCCGTAATCCGGCTGCGGCGCCCGGAGGACACCAAACAGCACGCACATATGTCCGCAGGATACCATCGGCAAAAAACGGACACAAGGAGCGTGAAAAAAATTACTGCCATCCCGCACGGGCCTGCCGTACGGAAAAACGGGTTTCGGCCAGATGGCGGAGCAATCGCAAGAACTGCGCCGGACGTGTCCGCAACCAGGCCTCAGCGCGTAAAAAATTCCATCATGGTTTCGGCTTCGCAACCGCTGAAGTAGCGGCCCATGTCCAGCCTTCGCAAAATGGCTTCCAGTTCTTCAGGCTCACGGGGCGCGTCCGCGAGGCTTTGTTCCAGTTCCTGTATGCCTTCTCCGGCATTGCAGAAAAAATCGCCCAAAATGGCGCAGGAGGCAATACGCCCTTGCTTCACATCAAGGCGCAGCTCTACTGTGCCCCAGTCAAAACGCTGCCGCTTGCGCTCGGTAAAATTGGGCATGGCCCCGTAGTTCCAGTTCCACTGCCGGTATTTCTCGTCAGCAAGCCTGTGTGCCTCGGCCATGAGGCTTTCGCCCACGCTGCCGGGACGCGATGCGCATCGCCTGAGCAGCGCAGCCACAAGCGCGTCTGTATCACTGCCCGGCTGCCAGTACTCCGAGATATTGCCCACCCGTGACCGCACCGACGCAACCCCTTTGGAGCGCATCTTTTCAGGGTCCACATTCAGGGCTTCCACAAGGCGGTCAAAATTCACATCAATAAGCAGCGTGCCGTGGTGCAGCACCTTGCCCCGGCGCAGCATCTGCCCGCTGCCGGAAATTTTGCGCCCTTCGGCCTCCACGTCATTACGGCCGGAAATTCCGGCACGCACACCGAGATCGGCCAGGGCCGCGCACACCGGCTCAAGGTAACGCCGGAAATCCACTTTTTCACGCCCACCGGCATGTTCAATAAAAGAAAAATTCAGATTGCCCGTATCGTGGTATACAGCCCCGCCGCCAGTTATACGGCGCACGACAGGCAGGTTTTCACGCCGGATGAAATCGGCGTTCACTTCGTCCACAGTGCACTGGTGGCGGCCCACAATAACCGAGGGGCCGTTCTGCCAGAGCAGAAAATACCCGGGATGCCCGGCCGGAAGCGTCTCAAACAGCGCCTCTTCAAGCGCGAGGTTAAAGGTGGGGTCAAGGGTGGAAAAAGTAAGGTGTTCCATGCGGCCTCCATCAGAACAATGCCGCGCTTCAGGTGGCAAGGTCAAGGGAACAGCGGACATTTAAAAAATTATCGGCAAAATTTCCGGGCCATACGGCTGCCCGCCGCATCTTGCGTGCCACATGACGATGCAGGCCTGCGGCTCGTCTTTGCCAGCGCTGTGGCGCACGGCCGGGCCGCCCGGCAGACACTACAGCGCGATTTCCGGCGAATCTGTACCGGCTCCGGCCAGCACCCGGGCCAGCGTGGCGGCATCAATGCCGCCACGTTCGAATTGTTGCCTGACATGGCCGTCAGCCATGACAGCCAGACGCTCCCCAAGGCACACGGCCTGTTGCGGATGATGCGTGACCACCACCAGCGGGTACTGCCCTGCAAGATGCAGCAGCAGATCTTCTATTTCCGCCGTGGCGTGAACGTCCAGCGAGGCCGTGGGTTCATCAAGAAGCAGCATGGCTGGCTCCAGCGCAAGGGCGCGGGCAAGACAAAGCCGCTGCTGCTGCCCGCCGGAAAGCCTGTCGGCACTCATGTTCAGGCGGTCTTTCACTTCATTCCACAGGGCGACGTTTTTAAGGGCATTTTCGGCCCGGCGGCGGCACTCTGCTTCCGGCAGCCCTGCCACCACGGCAAGCGGCAACACAACATTACGCTCTACGCTGACGGGCAGCACGTTGGGTGTTTGAAAAACCATACCTACGCGGCTGCGCAGCAGAGCCAGCGGGCGCACCACCACTCCCGGAGCGGGATACACAGGCTCAAGCCCCTGCCCCAGGTCAAGCTCGACCCGTCCCGAAGTGCGGCAGTGGGGAAAGGTTTCGTTCAGGCGATTCAAGGCCCGGAGCAAGGTTGTCTTGCCCGAGCCGGAGCGCCCGGCAAGCACCGTGATGCCTCGCGCCGGGATGTCAAAAGACACGTGATGCAAAATTTTCCGGCGGCCAAAGCTCACGCAGAGATCATCAATACGGGCGGCAATATTCATGATACCCCCTGCCAGCGGCGGCGGAAGCGCACTTCCATGCGGCGGGCGCAAAAAAGCAGAAACGATGACAGCAAAAGCAGCACCAGAGCCGCGCCAAAACCCCGCAGCAGTTCGTCATTATCCTGATACTGTGCTGCCGTGTAGAAAATGGAAAACGGCAGAGCCTCAAATTTGTCACCCAGACCGGCGGGCAAGCCTGCATTGGCAACAACCCCCGTAAGCATGATAACCGCCGTGTCTTCCGCCGCTCTGCCCATGGCCAGAATAATTCCGCCCCAGATGCCGGGTGCTGCGGCGGGCAGCAAGAGACGCCGGGCAAGCTGCCGTCGGGTGAAGCCCAGCGCTGTTCCGGTAAGCCGCAAACTTCCGGGAACAGCTTCCAGCGCTTCGCACGTGGCCGTAACCAGCACGGGCAGAATCAGCAGGGCAAGGCAGCAGGCCGCCAGCAGCAACGAGGTATTGGCCTCCGGCGCAAAGGAGTGGCGCAAAAAAAGTATAAGTGTAAAGCCGAACAGCCCCATAACAATGGAGGGCGTACCCGCCAGCACATCCATGGCCAGACGGATACGCGCAGCCTGACGTGGAGGGGCAAATTCCGCCAGATACAGACCGCAGCCCACTCCGGGAAAAAGCGCAAGCGCCATGGTCAGGGCCACAAGATACAGAGTTCCGGCACAGGCGGGCCACAGGCCGTCCCACACCGGGCGGCGGCCCAGCAGCGCATCCAGGGGCGACACATTATCGAAAAACAGCGGCACTCCCAGTTGGGGCAAGCCTTTATACAGCAGAAAAGCCAGCAGAAAAAAGACGGCAATGCAGGGAACAAGGGCGCAGCAGCGCAACAGCCAGCGCAACAAAGCTTGCGAAAACGGGCTGCTCATGCCGCGCCCCCGCTGCCTGCCGGAACCGGGCCGTTGGGGGACCGCACAAGACGACGGAGCACAAGGCTTGCCCCCGTGTTCACGGCCAAAAGCACCAGCCCTGCGGCAAAAAGGGAATTATAGGCAGCCCCGCCCACTTCATTGGCCGTTACCAGAGCCATGTGTGCCGTGAGGCTGCGCATGCTCTCGGCAAGACCGCCGGGAACCTGGGTGGCGTTGCCCGCCAGCATGAGAGGAATGAGCGTATCGCCCACTGCCCTGCCAAAGCCCAGTACCGCGGCGCTGGCGAGGACACGCCCCGAACCGGGGAGCACAAAAAGGCGCAGCAGGTCAAGACGGGTGAACCCCAGGGCCAGCCCCCAGGGGCAGAGGCGTTCCAGCCGGGGACGCAGCCCGGCCATGAGTATGAGCACCATGGTGGGCAGAACAAGCAGAACCAGCATTACAGCCGCAGAGGCCAGACACATGCCCGTGCCGCCCAGCACGGTGCGCGCCAGGGGCGTAAGCAGAAATACGGCGGCAAAGCCGTAAACAACGGTGGGAATCGTCGTCATGAAGCGGATCAGGCCGTGCACAAAGCCCCTCAGGGGACGCGCCGGGGCGCTTTCTTCAGTGAGCAGCCAGCAGGCCAGCCCCAGGGCCAGAGGCCAGCCCAACCCCAGAGCCAGTACAGCCAAAGCCAGAGAACCCACACACATGGGCAGAATGCCAAACCGCCCTTGAGAGGGCAGCCACAGCCAGTCCAGCGGGCCACCGGCCCCCAGGGAGCTTATGGTGGGCAGGGCCGCCGCCAGCACCATCATGAAAAGCAGAGCCACAGCCAGCACTGCCAGCCAGGCGGCCAGCAGCAGAAGGCGGCCGGGACTGTCGGTATGATCCCGTATATGGCGGCCCGCAGCCGGAAGCGCCGCGGCGCTTCCGGCCTGGCGGACGGAACAGTCCCTATTTCTTGACATAGGGGATGTAGCCGGCTTCGGAGACTATTTCCTGTCCGGCGGGAGTGAAGATATAGTCCACAAAGGCTTTGGTGAGGCCTTGCGGTTCGCCCTTGGTATTCATGTACAGAAGACGCGTGACCTTGTACTCGCCCGATGCGGCGTTTTCCTGACTGGGGGTCGCGCCGTCAATGCTTATGCCCTTGATGCTGTTATCCAGATGGCCGATGCCCACATAACCGATGGCGTTGGGATCCTGACTGATGGATGTTTTCATGGCTCCGTTGGAGCTGACCACGTTGGCTTTGGATGCAGCAACTCCCTTGTCCATGGCGCGTTCTTCAAAGGTTTCGCGCGTGCCGCTGCCGTCTTCGCGCACATAGAGGGATATGGGAGCGTCAACGCCGCCCACTTCCTTCCAGTTGGTTATTTTGCCGGAAAAAATGTCCTTTATCTGGGCCTTGGTCAGCCCCGCGACCTTGTTGGCCGGATTGACGGCCACAGCTACGCCGTCAATGGCAAAAGGAAAGGTCACAAGACCGTATTTTTCCACTTCCGCAGGCTTGAGGGCACGACCGGTATTGCCGATCTGCACAATGCCCTCGCCCACTTTCTGCACGCCCACGCCAGAACCGCCCCCTGCCACAGTAATGCGTATATCCGGGTTAACGGCCATGATCTGCCGGGCGGCCTCTTTCATAACAGGAATGTGGGCCGTGCCGCCCGCAATATCCACAACCCCCTTCTGTCCTTTAAAGGCGTCCAGAGGTGCGGAAGGCGAAGCGGCAAAGGCCGTGCCGAGGCCGCACATAAGCAGAACAGCCGCAAGAATTACACGTTTCATGACAGTCTCCTACGGTTAGCGTGAACAAAAAGCGCGGACGCGCCACGCAGTGAACAGCAACAGACGCGATTGCGCCGCCGGGAGTCAGGTAGAAGATGGAAAGCCGCCCTTACGGCGCAGAACGAAAACTGCCCGCTAGACGAGCAAGGGAGACATCCAGCCCCACCCCACAGGCGGTCAGGTGATGCCGGAAAAAAAGAACAGAGGTTCCTGTGCGACCAGCGCCGGCATGCCCGGCAGACTGACCACATTAACCGCGCAAACCGCAACAGCGGCACACCCGGCGCTTCGCGGCAAAGCCGCGTGGAACCTGAAAGGAATACCCATGACTCGGGTTTATCTGATGCGCGGGGACCGGTCAAGCCGCGCCGGGGCATCCCCGCCTTCTCCGCCCGGACGTTTTTGGGCATGAGCGAAAAACAAGGGCGCAACAGCACGCCTTCGTCCAGAACAGTGCCGTCACAAAATGAATTCCCTTGTCATGTCTGGCATATCCAGGAGAAGCTCAACGCAGGGTTGCCAGGAAAAACGCGTGCGACGGCATTGCCTACAGGCCGAAAAAACGCCGGGCATTGGTACCGCACTGCCGCCACAGTTCTTCCACATCCTGCCCGCGCGCTTCCGCCACCGCCCGCGCCGTAAACACTGTAAAAGCAGGTTCGTTGCGCTTGCCACGCCAGGGTACAGGAGCAAGATACGGAGCGTCTGTTTCCAGCATGAGCCGGTCGGATGGAATGCAGGCCACGGCTTCGCGCAGTTCTTCATTGGCCTTGTAGGTCACGGGGCCGGGTACAGACACATGCCAGCCGTTGTGCACGATGCGCCGGGCCAGGTCCGGCCCTTTGCCAAAACAGTGCCACAGCAGCGGATAACCGGCAAAGCCCTGCGATTCCAAAACCATGAGCGTCTCTTCTTCAGCCTCGCGGCAGTGAATTACCACAGGGAGTTCCAGTTCACGGGCCAGCCTGAGCTGTGCGGTAAAAACCTCGTACTGCACTTCGCGGGGGCAATCGTCCCAGTAGAAATCCAGGCCGATTTCGCCCACGGCCTTGAGGCGCGGCTCCTCCGCAAAAGCCCGGCGCATGGCTTCGATAACCTCGGGTGTGCAGTCCCGCCCATGGCAGGGGTGCACGCCAAGCAGAAAGAAAACCTGTGGGTGATCCGCAAAATAGTGCTGCCGGGCGGCGAGATGGTCGGGGTTGAGAAAAACATTGCCCACGTGGCTTATGCCGCAGGCAGCGGCCCTTTCCAGCACGGCTTCGCGGTCCAGGTCAAATTCCTCGCCGTCCAGATGGGCGTGGCTGTCGACACCTTCCGGCGGCAGGGGAACAGAAACGGGATCAATGCGGTTGGTGGATTTTTTCGACATGCTTACCTCGCGCCGTTACATAACAACGTGTGCGGGCAAGGGCAAGGCCCGCAGCAGCGCCATTGCCAAGACAGGGCAATAGCGCTATGCTGAACTGGTTTTGTTGTCCTAATTTTTGATTTAACACCACTTTTTCCGGGGGGAATATGCATCTCCGCAAACGTATACTGGTCTCGGGCGGTTCGGGTTTTCTCGGTTCGCACCTGTGTGAAAGACTGCTCAACGAGGGGCATGAAGTCCTCTGCGTGGACAACTTCTTTTCCAGCGCCCGCGCCAATGTGGAGGAATTTCTCGATAACAGAAGATTCGAGCTCATCCGCCACGATGTGACTTTTCCCCTGTATGTGGAAGTGGACGAAATCTACAATCTGGCCTGCCCGGCCTCGCCCATCCACTACCAGCACGACCCCGTGCAGACCATCAAGACCTGCGTTCACGGGGCCATCAACATGCTGGGCCTGGCCAAGCGGCTCAAGGCGCGCATCTATCAGGCGTCCACCAGCGAAGTGTACGGTGATCCCGAAATACACCCGCAGACCGAAGATTACTGGGGCCATGTGAATCCCAACGGCATCCGTTCGTGCTACGATGAAGGCAAGCGCTGCGCCGAAGCCCTGTTTTTCTCTTACTGGCGGCAGGACAGCCTGCCCATCAAGGTGGGGCGCATCTTTAATACCTACGGCCCCAAAATGCACCCCAACGACGGGCGTGTGGTGTCCAACTTCATCATTCAGGCGCTCAAGGGCCAGCCCATCACCATTTACGGCGACGGCAGCCAGACGCGCTCTTTCTGTTATGTAGATGACCTGATCGAGTGCATGGTGCGCTTTATGGCTTCGCCCGACGACTTCATCGGCCCGATGAATATGGGCAACCCCGGCGAATTCACCATTCGCGAGCTGGCAGAAAAGGTCGTGGACATGACCGGCAGCAAGTCCGTGATCAGTTACGAACCGCTGCCCGGCGACGATCCCAAACAGCGGCGGCCCGACATTACGCTGGCCCGCGAAAAACTCGGCTGGGAGCCGCAGGTCAAACTGGAAGACGGTTTGAAAAAAACCATCGCCTACTTTGACAGCATGTTAAAACTTGGCATGGCCTGACCATTGCCTGAAGGCCACCCTACGCCATGACGCTCTTTATCATAACCCTGCTTGTCCTGGCGGCGGCTGCCGCCGCCATGGCCCTGTTCGCGCTGCTGCCCTCTCCGGCGGGCAGCAGCCGGGCCGCCAACCTGCTTGGCTCCTGTGGAGCCGCGGCGGGCTGTCTGGCGGGCCTGTGCGCGCTGGCCTTCGCCCCCTGGAGCGAGGCTGTCTCTCTGCGCCTGCCCTGGGGCCTGCCCGTGGGGGCCTGTATTCTGGGGCTTGACCCCTTGAGCCGCATTTTTCTGCTGCCGGTTTTCGGCCTCGGTTTTGTGTGCGCCGTGTCCGGTGGTCTGGCATTGCGGCATACCCACCCGCAGGAACACAATCTGGCAGCGCACTGGTTTTTTTACATCCTGCTGATTCTCGGGCTGGCGCTTGTCATGGCGGCGCGTGATGCCGTACTTTTCATGCTGGCCTGGGAGCTTATGTCTCTCGCGCCGTTTTTTCTCATTGAATTTAATGATGGCGACCGGCAGGTGCGCGACGCCTCATGGGTCTATCTGGTGGCGGCCCACCTTGGGGCCGTGGTTCTTATGGCCTTTTTTGTGCTGCTCTGGCAGAGCACGGGAACCACATCGCTTGACATTCTTCAGGGCGGTGCGGTCATGCAGGGGGTGGCGCGCGACGCCGGCTCCGGTGTACTGACAGCCCTTTTTGCACTGGCTGTGCTCGGCTTTGGGGCCAAGGCCGGGCTTGCGCCCATGCACGTCTGGCTGCCCGAAGCACACCCCGCCGCACCAAGCCATGTTTCGGCCCTGCTCTCCGGAGCCATGATCAACGCGGGCCTGTACGGCATCATTCGCAGCCTCAGCCTGCTGGCCGCGCCCGGCGAAGCTCCCGAATGGTGGGGCTGGACCCTGCTGCTGCTGGGCCTTGCCACCGGCCTGATCGGCATTCTGAAAGCGCTGGGCCAGAGCAATCTCAAACGCCTGCTGGCCTATTCCAGCGTAGAAAACATGGGACTCATGCTCATGGGCGTAGGCGCGGGCCTCATAGGCATGGCCTGTGGCAATGCCTGGATAGCCACCCTCGGCTTTGCGGGCAGTCTTATGCACATGCTGAACCACGCGGGTTTCAAGGGGCTGCTTTTTCTGTCCGCCGGTGAAGTGCTGCATGCCACAGGCACTGTGCGCATGGAGCAACTGGGCGGCCTGCAAAAACGCCTGCCCCTGCTTGGCGCGGCCTTTGCCCTGGGAGCAGCGGCCATTGCCTGCCTGCCGCCTCTTAACGGTTTTGCGGGCGAATTTGTACTGGCGCTTTCGCTGCTGGACGGGCCAAGCCTGCCCGGCGTGGAACGGCAAGTGGGACTTTTGCTGGCGCTGGTAACCCTTGCTCTCATCAGCGGCCTTGCCGCCGCCCTGTATGCCAAGGCCTACGGCATCACCTTTCTTGGCGAGCCGCGCTCGGGCTTTGCGGCCAATGCCCGCCCCGCAGGCTGGCGAACCCTCTGGCCTCTCGCCCTGCCCGCAGCGGTCTGCGTGCTTGGCGGCCTGGCGGCTCCGCTCTTTTTTGACCTTGCCTCCATGACGGGGCTGGCCGCCCTGCCCATGCCCAACGACATGCAGGCCGGCGCCCTGGCAGGCCAGGAACAGATGCGCGCCAGTCTTGCCATGGTATCGCTGGTCGGCTCCATTGCCCTGGGGCTTGCCCTGGCAGGCATTATCCTGCGCAAGAGGCTGCTCAAAAGGCGCAGCGTGGGCAGCATGCCTACCTGGGGCTGCGGCTATCAGGGCGGTACGGCCCGCATCCAGTACACTGATGCGGGATTTTCCGAACCGCTCGGCAAAATATTTGCGCCCGGCATGGGCCTGAAAGTGCGCATGCAACTGGATGCACGGCTGTTCCCCGGCAAGGGGAACCTGAGCGTTTCCGCCCCCGACCGCATGCGCAACTCCATCTACGATCCGCTTTTTGAAGGCATAGAGCGCCTGTGCAATGCCTGTAAAATCATGCAGCACGGCAAAATACATCTTTATATTCTTTACATTCTCGCCACAGTTGTGGGTTTGCTTGTATGGGGGCTGAGCGCATGAGACAGGACATAGCCGTCTATTTCGTGCAGTTTGCGCTGGCTCTTGTTCTGGCTCCGCTGCTGCCCGGCATCATCAACAGGGTCAAGGCCAAGTTCGCCGGCAGGCATGGCAAGCCCCTGCTGCAAACCTATTATGACCTCGCGCGGCTCATGCGCAAGGGCGAAGTCATCAGCCGTACCACCACCTGGGTTTTTGCCTGCGGTCCCGCAGTGGCGCTGGCCACCGCCCTTTGCGCCATTGCCCTGCTGCCGCTGGGCGGGGCGACCTCGCCACTGGCTTTCGGCGGCGACTTTATTCTGGCAGCCTATCTGCTGGGCATGGGGCGCTTTGCCATCATGCTTTCGGCCCTTGATACCGGCTCGGCCTTTGAGGGCATGGGCGCAAGCCGTGAAGCCACCTTCGCGGCACTGGCGGAACCACTTTTTTTTCTGGCGCTGCTGGTGCTTACCAGCGTCACCCTGGATATGGGAAGCGGCCCGCACGCGGCCTTTTCGCTTTCATCCATGTTCGGGGGGCAGATTGCCGGAGCCTGGGCCATGGGCCGGGGTGAACTTCTGCTTTTGCCCTGCATTTTCTTTATTCTGCTGCTGGTGGAAAACTGCCGCATTCCTGTGGATGATCCCAATACCCACCTGGAACTGACGATGATTCACGAGGTTATGGTGCTGGACCATTCCGGTCCCAACCTGGCCATGATTGTTTACGGCGCGGCGCTCAAACTGTGGTTTTTCGCGGCGCTTATCGCCGGACTGGTTACCCCCGCCCTGCCCCTGTGGCAGCAGGCAGGGCTGCGCGTGCTCATCGTGCTGCTGCTGGCCGTGGTGGTGGGCATTGTGGAATCTGTCATGGCGCGTCTGCGCATGGACCGTGTGCCTTACCTGCTCGGCGGCGCATCGGCCATGGCTGCGCTAGCGCTCATCCTGACCCAGGCGAGGTAGAAGCATGGAATCTCTTTTGCAATCCTGCCTGTTTCTGCTCATGCTGAACAACCTGCTCATGCTGGGTACAACACGGCTTATGTGGCTCATACGCCTTACCGCGTTTCAGGGCATATTGCTGGCGGCCATGCTGCTCAGCATGGACCATGCCCTGCTGGCCGGGGCCGTGCTGCTGATCAAGGGAGCTCTGCTGCCGGGGCTGCTGTGGCGTACCCGCGAGCGTCTGCATGCCCATCAGCGTATGCGCCCCCGCCTGCATGTGGCCGTAGGGGTGCTGGCCGGCATGGGGGGGCTTGTGCTTTCGCTGTGGCTTGAAGCCAGGCTGTTGACCCTGCCTGCCCTTTTTCCGCCGCTGCTGCTGCCCACGGCGCTGACCACACTTTCTTGCGGGCTTATCCTTGTGGTGGGGCGCACTACGGCCCTGGCCCAGGTCATCGGCTATCTCGTGGCGGAAAACGGCATTTTTTTGCTGGGCATGCCCCTGATGACGGCAGGGACCATCTGGTTTGAACTGGCGCTTCTGCTGGACGTGTTTGTGGCTGTCTTTGTTATGGGCATTGCCATCAACCACATCAGCAATACCTTTGAATCCATTGATGTAGGCCGCTTTCGCAGCCTCAGGGATTGACGGCCATGCTGGAAGCCTTGCTCTTTCTCCCGCTGGCGGCGGGCTGTATCATGCTGCTTGGCACAAGCGCCCTGTGCCGCGTTCTTCTGCCCCTGACAGGGCTGGCCCACGCCGGGCTGGCTGCATGGACCACCTGGAAAGTGGCCCACGGAGCCGAGCCGGAGGCCATGGGCGGTCTGCTGGCGCCGGACCCGCTGGGCGCGCTTTTTCTCATGCTGGCCAGCCTGCTTTTTCTGGCGGCCTCTGTATACGCCGTGTACTATCTGCGTGAAGAAGAAAGCCTTGGCGTGCATACCGCCTTTCAGGACGGTCGCAGCTTCACCAATGCGCCGCAGCGCCGCCTGGCCGCCTGCCTGTGTTTTTTTCTTTCATCCATGACGCTGGTGACAACCACTCCGCACCTTGGGGCATTATGGGTGGGCATTGAAGCCACGACACTTTCCAGCGCGCCGCTGATTTACTTTCACCGCCATCAGCGATCCCTTGAAGCCACATGGAAGTACCTGATCATATGCTCTGTGGGCATTGCTCTGGCCATGGTGGGCAACATTTTGCTTTCCGTGGCTTTTTACACGCCTGAAGGTATGGAAGCCATGATGGAAGGCATGAACCAGGTGGGCTGGTATGTCAGCCACGCCCGCGCCGGAGAAGAAACCTGGCTCAAGGCGGCGTTTATTTTTCTGCTGGTCGGCTACGGCACAAAGATGGGCCTGGCCCCCCTGCACAACTGGCTGCCCGATGCCCACAGCCAGGCTCCTTCGCTGGTTTCGGCCCTGTTGTCCGGCGCATTGCTCAATTGCGCCATGCTCGGCATACTGCGCGGCCACCAGATCATGCTGGCCGCCGGGCTTGGCGGCTTCAGCAGCGGCCTGCTCAGCTTTTTCGGCTTGCTGTCACTGATTACGGCGGCCATCTTCATTGTGGGCCAGGGGCATTACAAGCGCATGCTGGCCTATTCCAGCGTGGAGCATATGGGCATACTGGCACTTGGAGTGGGCGTGGGCGGCCTGGCAGTGTCTGGGGCCATGCTGCATGCGGTCTGCCATTCGCTGACCAAATGCATGCTCTTTTTACTTTCCGGCAATATCCTGGCCCGTTATCACACATTTTCAAGCTACGACATTCGCGGCATGCGCTGGACCATGCCTGTTACCGGCACCCTGTGGATGGCCGGATTTCTGGCAGTGGCCGGTTCGCCGCCTTTCGGCATTTTCATCAGTGAATTTATTATATTCAAAGGCATGCTGGCTGCCGGATCCCCTTTTCTGGCCGCCGCCTACCTGCTGGCCCTGGCCGTAATATTTGTGGGTCTTTCAGTAGCTGTGCTGCGCATGGTGCAGGGCAACCGCCCCACAGACATGCCCCAGAATCCGCGCGAACCGCTGCTGAGCATACTTCCGCCCCTGGCGCTCGGTATGGCGGTGCTGACACTGGGCCTGTGGATACCCGACTGGCTGTGGAATTTTTTGCGGCAAGGCGCGGCCCTTATCGGCGGCTAGGAAAATGTTGCTTTACCATTGTTCCGGCGGCTGCGTGAGCAGGCGTTCGCTACGAAGGTGTAAGCGTGGCATGGTGCGCTGTTAAACACCGCAGTGAGCATTTGGAATCTTTGGGAACACATGTTCGCAAAAATTAAGATGCTCCAGGAGGATCTTGATGTCGTTCGACTACCGTGAGGCGGTAACCCTGAACAAACTGGGGCGTCATTCCGTATCTGAACTGCGGGACATTCTTCGGCACGCCCTGGCCGGGGGCTGGCGCGTACTGGCCTTTTTCGGCATTCCTGAAGCGGATGCCCCTCTTGACGCGCACAGTGATGCTGCACCGGAACAAGCCCTGGCCGTAAGCCTTTGCTGCATACTGGCCCATGACGGCACGCGCCGCCTTATGGCCCGGTGTACGCCGCCAGTGACGGCCTTTGTGTCAATGACGCCGGAATTGCCGCAGTTACACTATTTCGAACGCGAAATTTACGAACAATGGGGCGTGGAGCCGGTAGGACATCCCTGGCTCAAAAGCGTGCGGCGTATCCCCGACAGCGCCGAAGCCGCGGTGCGCAATGCCGCGGAAAACCAAAGCGACAGCGCCGCCTCTGCGCAGGAATCCGCGGAGGCCGCCCCTTCTCCGGCTTTGGCGGCTTTTGCCCAGTCCCCGGCACAGCCGTATCCCTTTTACCGGGTAGAAGGGGCAGACGTACACGAAGTTGCCGTGGGGCCTGTACATGCAGGCATTATCGAACCCGGGCATTTTCGCTTTCAGTGCTACGGCGAAAACGTCCTGCACCTGGAGATCGCACTGGGCTATCAGCACCGGGGCCTTGAGGCCATGATCACTCAGGGGCCTGCCGCCCGGCGTCTGCACTTGCTGGAATGCGCCGCTGGCGACAGCACCGTTGCCCATGCCACGGCCCACTGCGTGCTGCTTGAGCGTATGACCGGGCAACAGCCTGATGAACGTACCCAACTGCTGCGCCGCATTGGCCTTGAGCTGGAGCGCCTCGCCAACCATACAGGCGACCTTGGAGCCATTGCCGGGGATACGGGTTTTTTGCCCACAGCCTCGTGGAATGGCCGCATACGCGGCGATTTTCTTAATATCACCGCCAGCCTGTGCGGAAACCGTTTCGGCAGGGGGCTGCTGCGTCCGGGGGGGGTGGCTTACGACCTTAACCCGTCGGAATGTGCTGACATGCTCGCCCGCGTTCGTGCGGCCTGGCACGATGCGCGCGGCTCGGTGGACGTGATGCTTGATGCCGCGACCGTGCGTAACCGCCTTGCGGGTACCGGCATGGTGGAGCCTGTGGCAGCTCATGAACTAGGCCTTGTGGGGGTGGCCGCGCGTGCCTGCGGGCTGGATGTGGATGCGCGCTTTCACATGCCCCTCAGTGATCTGCCCTGCGAGGGATGCGCACCCCGGCTGGAAATAACGGGGGACGTCATGGCCCGCACCCTTGTGCGCAGCCGCGAACTGGATGACAGCCTGCGCCTGCTGGAGCTTGACCTTATCCGCCTGGGGGCGTTGCCCCACGCAAAAAATGCGGCAATGGCGGAAGGTACGGTTGCCACCGACGCCGCGCCCGCTGCGGCCGCCTCTTTTGACGCTCTGCCGCCGGACACCCTGGCGGTGGCCCTGGTAGAAGGCTGGCGTGGTGAAGTATGCCATGTGGGGCTTACCGACGCTCGGGGACACTTGTTGGTCTACAAGGTGGTCGACCCTTCTTTCCATAACTGGACAGGGCTGGCAATGGCCCTGCGTGGCAACCAGATTTCAGATTTTCCCCTCTGCAACAAGAGTTTCAACCTCTCTTATTGCGGGCATGACCTGTGAGGTTTTGACATGCTGCGCATTATCAAGGAACGTATTCATCAGAAATACCGCACGCTGGACTATCCACGCCAACAGCCCAAGCTCTCGTCCCGGTACATGGGCCGCCCCAGCCTGACCCCTGTGGATTGCGGCGACTGCCGCGCCTGTTACGCGGCCTGCCCCACTGCCGCCCTGCTGCCCACAGAGGGCGCGCCCGGCAGCACGCCCACGCTGGATATGGGCCGCTGCACCTTCTGCGGAGCCTGCCGCGCCGCCTGTCCCAAACAGGCCATCGCCTTTACGGGTGAACACCGCATGGCGGCCTTCAGGCGCGAAGATTTGCTGATAGTACCCGGAAAACCTGCGCCGCAGGCCGTAACGCCCCCTGTGCCTGGAAAATTTGCCATGTTCAGGCGTTCCCTCAAGCTGCGTCAGGTGAGCGCTGCGGGCTGCAACGCCTGCGAAGCCGATTGCAACGTGCTCGGAACCCTTGTGTTTGACCTGCCGCGCTTCGGCATTGATTTTGTGGCTTCGCCACGGCACGCCGACGGCATCGTGCTTACCGGTCCTGTCTCTGAAAACATGCGGCTGGCAGCCATTGATACATATAATGCCACACCGGAACCACGCCTCGTGGTGGCTGTGGGGTCCTGCGCCATATCGGGCGGGCTTTTCCGCGATGCTCCACAGTGTAATAACGGCATTGCAGATATTTTGCCCGTGGACCTTTTTGTTCCGGGCTGCCCACCTAACCCCTGGACTATTCTGGACGGTTTGCTAATGTTGCGGGAATAAAATTTTTTCGCCATAGGCGAGCAACTTTTGAGCAAACCGGAACGGTATATGACAGATGCAACGCGCGCATGGTTATACTTGTTTCTTCTGGTTCTGGCGACATCCCTGTCGAGCTCTATCTGTCAATGGTGGAGCATCCGCCCCACATTTCCCATCGTGGGCATCAACATAGCAGCCTCATTGTGTCTCTTTATATTTTTCAAACGTAAGATATGTATACTATTTATTGTCATGCAATGTACCTTTGGCATTGTGTGTGTTGCAGTATCTGAAACGCTTAAGGTTCCACCAAATATTTCCACAATAATACATGGCACACGCTACGCAAGCCATCTTGGCCTTTCTGTGCTTTTTCATGTTCCTGTTATAAAATCGCTGTTTTTCGTTATCTGTGCTTTTGTGCAGATATTTTTTTTATCCAAAATTACAATATTGCCCTATCGTAAACAGATCGGAATAGTGGCCTTTGCAAGTTTTGTCGTAGTCATGGGCAGCAGCTTTGCAGTGCAGCCACTCAGGGAATTCTGGCCCCAGAACACCACGAGCGAAAAAATCAGTTCTACCCCGCCAGAGCGGCGTTCACTGCATGCACGCGGCTATCTGGCCACATATGCGCTGGAACTGGGCTCCGGTTACCCCTGGCGCATGCAGGAACAAACGCAACCGATGGAGTCTCCACACGGCGTTGAAAACCTGCCGCTGCTTCCCTGCACAGATAAAATCGTTCTTATTCAGGTAGAGGCTCTGGACTACGAAATGCTTACAGAAAAGGTACGGGGAGAATACGTTATGCCTTTTCTGCACAGTCTGCTGGACCATGCGGTACTATTGCGCCTGGACGGCACCAAAAAAATGGCGTCCGCCAATTCCGACT
>NZ_JAHZAA010000013.1:21134-29047 GCF_019424165.1 Desulfovibrio sp.
GAAGTATTTACCGGGCGTACTGCTTCACACAGCATCCTGCACTATGAGTACGAAAAAGATTATTCTGGCTCATTTTTGCGTTTTCTGACCCAAAAGATTTCCCCGAGCTATTCCTTTCATGGCATGCCGGGCAACTACATGAACCAGGAAGTTGCCTACCAGCGTCAGGGAGTGCAATATGTTTACGGACTGGAAAAGATGCAGGCCGAAGGCGTGCCTGTTGTTGCCATATGGACGGATGGTATTGCGGCTGATACGGACCTGTTTGGCTTTGCGGCGAAAAAAATACCCGCCAATGGCCCTTTTTTACACTTTATTATCACGCTGGACATGCACGTCATGGACCAGCCGGAAATGGTCTGCAATGCCCTGCAATTTCCGGATGAACCACGCAACGTCTATTACTCGCTGTGCAGACACACCGACACCGCCCTTGCCGCTTATATACGGAAACTGCCCGAAGGAACCACTGTGGCCATATGGGGCGACCACAGATCGTATACCTGCGATGCCTCCGGCTATATTCCCTTTCTGCTTTTCGTTACAGGGCAGTCACATCCTTGTGTGCATGAATCTTCCCCGCCATTGAACAGAAGTAAAATGTATCACTATCTGCAAAGAAATTTCGGGCAGCTTTTTGCTCAAAAAACACCGGCTACAGCAAAACAAGGGCAATAAGCAGCAATACATTGCAGAACAACGCCATTAGAACCGCCATTGAACCTTTATCTTTGGCATTTTTTATCAGTTCGGAATATTCGCTGCTGACAAGATCACACACATCCTCAATGGCGGAATTCAGCAATTCCACAATAAGGATCAAGAGATATGAGCCTGTCAGCAAAAATTTTTTCCAGAGGGGCCACGGCACTACAAGCAGGACAAGAACAAGCACGGCCAAGCCCGCCAGCTCCAGACGAAAAGCCTCTTCCTTGGTCAGGGCCGCGCGGAATCCCGCCACTGAATAACGCGTTGCCCCGACACAGCGCCTGTAAAGTACATCGCATATTTTTTTCAGCATGGCAGTCCTTTATGAGGAGCGCGGCCCACGGCAGCGCTCCGCTACTTCCCATCCCCGAGTTTCGATAAAAGAGTCTTGCGGTTGATGCCAAGACGCCGCGCGGCCTCGCTCTTGTTGCCGCCCACCTGCTCAAGCGTATCCTGCACGGCCAGGCGCTCGATTTCTTCCAGCGTCATGTTGGCAAAATCCAGCCGTGCCGGACGCGTATTTTCCTCTTCCACGTCCAGAATGGTGGGCGGCAACTCACGCTCACTGATGTATTCTCCCACCAGCAGCACCACAGCACGTTCCACGGCATTTTCCAGTTCCCGCACGTTGCCGGGCCAGTTGTGCTTGAGCAGCCTGTCCATGGCGGCAGGGGTAAAACCCTTGACCGTTTTGCCGTTGCGCTCGGCAAAAAGCTTCATAAAGTGCATGGCCAGCAGGGGGATGTCCTCCTGCCGGTCGCGCAGGGGCGGCAATTGCAGGGCCACCACATTGAGGCGGTAATACAGGTCCTGGCGAAAACGCCCCTCGTCCACCTCCTGCGCCAGATCCTTATTGGTAGCTGCCAGAATGCGCACGTCCACCTTGAGGTTCTGGTCGCCCCCCACACGCTGCAGTTCGCGCTCCTGGATCACCCGCAACAGCTTGACCTGCATGGACAGCGGGATTTCGCCGATTTCGTCCAGAAAAATCGTGCCTTTGTTGGCCGCCAGAAAACGTCCTTCACGACGTTTTTCCGCGCCGGTGAACGCGCCTTTTTCATGGCCGAACAATTCGGATTCCAGCAGGGTTTCTGTCAGCGCGGCACAGTTGACGGCCACATAAGGCCCCTTGCTCCTGCCGCTGTTGGCGTGGATCAACCTGGCGATAACCTCCTTGCCCGTGCCGGATTCACCCGTGATAAGCACAGTGGCTTCTGAGGGCGCAATGGCCGAAACCAGACCCAGCATCTGGCGCATGGCCGGGCTTTGACCGATGACATCGCGCGAATCCACGTTGGCCGCCAGTTCATGCCGCAAGGCGCGCACTTCGTCCCGCAGGCTCGCATGGTCAAGGGCGCGCTCCAGAGCCAGTTTGAGAGCGTCAAAAGCCAGCGGTTTGGTAAGATAATCATATGCCCCGGCCTTGAGGGCCTCCACAGCGTTGGCCACATCGGAATAGGCCGTCATGATCAGTACGGGAATGGCCGGGTTATAGCCCTTGATGGCGCGGGTGGCCTCGATGCCGCTCATGCCCCCCATGCGCACGTCCATGAGGATAAGATCAAAAGGGCTTTCCTGGCACAGGGCCACGGCTTCTTCGCCATTGTCCACGGTGACAGGGGCATAGCCCCACTCTTCCAGCAGGGCGCGCAGCATTTCGCGGTGATTGTGGTCGTCGTCTACCACCAGCAGCTTTACGGCCGATTTTGCAGTCATTTCATCTTCCTTGGGCAGCTTGAATATGTCGTTATTTTTTGTCTGAAACGTTTATCCGCCCGCCGGAGCAGCATCCCTGCCCCGCACCGGCAGCTCAAGAGTAAATTCCGTACCCCGGCCAGGCGCAGAGGTCACACTGACATTGCCGCCGTGGCCTTCAACAATCTGGTGCACAATGGCAAGGCCAAGACCCGTGCCTGAAGGCTTGGTCGTAAAATAGGGCGTAAAAATGGCCGCCTGAATGTCTCTGGCAATGCCCGGCCCGTTATCGGCCACCGTGATGCAGAAGGTCTGCCCGCCGGAGCAGAGGCGCGCGCCCACGCGCAATTCGCCGCCCTCGCCCATAGCCTGCGCAGCGTTGAGAAAAAGATTAAGCAGAGCCTGGGTAAGCCGCTCGGTATTGATGCGCACAGACGGCAGGCCCGACGGCACATCAAGAACCACATGAATATGCCGTGAGCGCATATCGGCCTCTGCCAGCCGCAGCGCACGGTCGATCACCTCGGCAAGGTCGGCTTCAGCCGTATTGATGGCTCCGGGTCGGGCAAATTCCAGCAATTCAGACACCACACGGTCGAGCCTGTCCACTTCGTCAATCATGCGCTGCGCGGCTTCTTCTTCGCGGCCGCCGGGCAACATTCGCTTGGCTATATACAGGGCCACCCCCTTGATGGTGCTCAAGGGATTGCGCACCTCGTGCGCCACGCCCGCCGCCAGATGCCCCAGGGCGGACAGCCGGTCGTTGCGCTGTGCATCGGCCTGCAGGCGTTTCACCTCGGTTATGTCCCTTAAAATGAACACGTTGCCGAGAAACACGCCATCCTGATTGTGCATGGATGCCGCGCTAAGGCTGATGACGGCCCCCGCGCGGCCCGTAGTAAGCGCGCACTCGCGCTCAAGCACCTTTTGCCCGCCGGCCAGCTCCGCCACAAGGGCGCTCCAGTCCAGGCCGGGCAGACTGGTCAGGGGCGCGTACACAGCCATATTCCTGTCCAGTTCAAACATGCCCAGGGCCGTGTCATTGACCATGGCGACCCTGCCGTAAGGATCACTGGTGAGAAGCCCCAGAGGCAGATTGGCAACGACCTCCGAAGCCATGGCCCGGGAGTCGCGCAGCATACGGCGTGAACGGCGATAGTTGTGCGCCCAGAACAGGGAAACAAAACCGGCAAGCCCCAGGGCCGCAAGAAGGGCCGCCGAGGTGAGGTTATGGCGCAAATCTGCTGCCAGAGCCGCCTCAAAAGGCTTGAGGTCAAGCCCGATCACCACCACACCCATGGGTTGCCGGACCTGTTCATGTTGCCACTGTCCTTCCGCGCCGCCAGGCATGACGCCTGGTCCGGAGGCAGACATGCCGCCGTGCCTGCCATCCGGCATAGACCGCATGGAGCCGGGCGGGTTCATGTCTTTCAGGGTCATGGGGCCATGCAGCACGCCTGTGCCGCCCATGCCGCGCCCGCGCCCCATATGTTGCCCATGCCCGCGCATGGGCATGGGCATGGGTATGGGGCGCACATCAGCCAGCGGCACAAAAGCCCGGTAAACCTCAAAAACCTTTTTGCCTTTCCACTGGCGTATGCGCCAGGCGGGCTTTTCTGTGACCTGCACTCCGGTGGGCATAATGAGGGCCAATGCCCGCTCGCCGGGCTGCACGCCCGCCGCTTCTCGCGGAGATGTATTTTCGCGCTCTGGCCGGCTTCTGTCCCTGTTACGCACAGGCACGCTGTAAGCAAGCATTTTGCCTTCATCGCTGGCTACAGCCATAAAAACAATGCCGGGCTGCTTGGCGGTTTCCGTCAGCAAGGACTGAAGACCGTCAGTTGTACCCAACGTACCCAACGGCGTGCACAGGCCCGTACGCGCCCCGGCTTCCAAGGCCCAGATGAGGGCTTCGGCCCTGTCTATGAGGTTCTGTATCATATATGTCTTGCCGCGCTGATTGCTGCGCACCGCAAGCGCGGTGATGGCAAGACCGAGAATGATGGCCATGCCGACCACCATCCAGGGTGAAAGGCCTAGATGCAGGGCGCGCAGGCCCCTGGCGGAAAACAGTCTTGAAACTCTGCTTTTCATGGGTCTTCCTTTGTTTCAGGATGACTGTATTATGTATTTTTTACCCACCTGGTCAAGCCCAGAGGTAAAAATTGGACAGTCGCCGCCAAATGTGAGTAAAAATCGGACAACGCCCCAAAATGCCGTCAAGGCAGCATACACGCGTTATTGCAATAACATATACTAATTACTATGTTTTATGCAAAACATGCCATGTTGGCACGACCTTTGCCTTATAAGAGCCAAGACAGCGCGAAGCGCAAACCGGTGACAGCGCCACCCCGCCTGGGTGCAGGCGCGCCCGGCCTCACCGGGAGGACACAAAATGCATACTTGTTATTTTCAGAATTTTTTCGGCTGGGGCGGCGGCTGGTTGGGAATGTTTCTTACAATCACGGTACTCGTACTGGCGGTCTGCCTTGTAAGCCGCCTGCTGAGCAAAAAACGGTGCAACTTTGACCGGCGTGATTCGCTGAACATACTGAAGCACCGTCTGGCATCCGGCGAAATAACGCAGGAAGAATACGAAAAGCTTAAAAACGTGATCTGACCGCTTCTTCCATAAAAGCGGAGCAAGACCACGAATATATACAAGACAAGGAGTTCATCATGAAAACCACAACCTTCAAGCCTTCCATTCTGGTAGCATCCCTGGCCTTTGTTTTCGTCATGGCCCTCACCGTCCTGCCCACGCAGGCCCAGACCGGCGCAAGCTCCAGCACTGCCTCTCCCTGGTGCGGCAACGGCAGCGGTCACGGCGGGTACGGTCCCCACGGTCCCCATGGCGGAGGTCACATGGGCCGGTAAGCCCAGGAGCTGACGCCACAAGGACAACACATGAGACACCCTAAAACATATGTTCTTGGCAGAAAAATCCTGCAACAGCGGCGTCACTGTCCGGCTGCGGCGGCCATCGGGGGCCGGGCCTGCACGACAGAAAAGGCACATACGGCCCCCGGAATTTACCCGGACTTTACAGGCGCTCAGCGCTGAAAAGCCCCCCAAAGCAAACAAAAACCCTCGGCTCAGCCCGAAATCATAAAGGATACCACCATGAAGACATCCAAAATAGCTTCCACCACCGCGGCTCTTGCTCTTGTGGCCCTGCTTGGCACCGCCGGCATAGCCAGCGCCCAGCACGGCAACCCCTCCGGTCCTCACATGGGCCCGCACATGAACATGACCACAGAACAGATGAACGCCATGGACAGCATCCATAAGGAATTCGGCCCCAAGATGCAGCCCCTGCTGCAGCAGAAGTACGGCAAGCAGGCCGAGATCAACGCCCTGCTCTATCAGGGAGTAAAGGCCGATGATCCCAGAATTCAGGCCCTGCAGAAAGACGTGAAGGATGTGGACGGCAAGCTGTACCAGCTTGATGCCGCCATGCGCAAGCAGATGCAGGACAAGGGCTTGCCTTACATGGGCGCTCACGGCATGGGACGCGGCATGATGGGCGATTGCCCCGGCATGAGCGGGCGCGGCATGGGACGCGGCATGGGCCACGGCGGCCAGGGCATGCACGGCCAGGGTCACGGTATGGGCCATGGCACGCACGGCACCATGGATCAGAATGCCGCTACCCCTGACGCCAAGCAGAACTAAAACAGCCCCTTTATTTAGAGCCTCCTTGCAACCCCAAACCCTCCAGCCGTCGGGCGGTTGTTACACCCAGCCGCCCGGCGCCGGAGCAGCGCAAGTTGCCTGCGCGTCCTCCGGCGAAAACCATAAGCCCTTTTCCTGAAAAACATCTCTTCCCAAACAGATGTTCCCGCAGCAGACTTCCCCCATGCGGCCGGGGCTGAACGACCCGCAAAAGACGCCCCGGCCGAAACAGAACACGCAGAACATACCCACACTCCAAGACATGAAAAGGCCGTGAATCCCTGAAATTCACGGCCTTTTCATTTGCAAAGCAGAAAGCCAGAACAGCTCTGTAGCGCCGCATGCGGTACGGCGCGCCGCATCGCGGCAGGCTGCCTGCCTGAAAACGCGTCTTCAGACAGGGAATATCCTTGAAATACAGTCTGCTTCAAGGACAATCTGCTCTAAACCTTTCTAAGCGTTATAATCACCACGGTTGAATTTGAACTTTTCTGTGGCGGCAAGCACCTCCAGATTGTTCACCAGGGTATCCAGGCCGGGGTTTTGCCCGCGCAGGCCCGCGGTATTTTCTTTCAGGGCGCTTACCTGTCCGTCAATGCCCTGCAACAGGGCATATGCCTCGCGCAAAGAGCCTCCCCTGCCGGCATCACCCAGGGTGCTGACGTAAGAGTCCCACATATCAAGAGTACCCGAAGCCTGGGTAAAAGCTTCGCGCAGCACATCCTCATGCGGGTCCACGTCATTGTTTTCGCCGGTAACGCCCAGCAGCATCTGGCTTATCATGGAAGCCTGCGATGCCTGGGCCGCCTGCATGCCCTGCCCGCCGGAAACGGTTCCGGCGGAAGAGAAGGTCCCTGCGCCGCCCAGCCCAAGCTGCTCGGCCAGAGCGGCTTCAAAACCGGCTCCCTGCCCGGCGGGCTTGTGGGCCGTACCGGCGGACTGCTCCTGCTGGCGCAGCAGGGCTGCCAGTTGTTCGTTATTAATCTTCATGTCGCCTCCAGGGTTGGCGTTCCGCATTTTGCCGCATTTAATGCAAAAATGCTGCCAAGGCTCTTCCAGCCTTAATTACCTGTTTTTATGGCATCCCCTTGCACCGGAAGAGGAAAATTTTTCCGCACGCCAAACATATGCCCTGCGAAATGTCTTGTCTATTGCTGTAAAAAAACCTAAAATTTCACAAAGATCACCGTCAGCAGTCCTGAAACCGCCGCACGGCGGCAAAACATGGTTGTGGAGACTGTATCTTTACTAACCTTAGCATCCCACGGGGAACAGGAGCTTGCCATGAAGGAAATCAAAAAGATTCTTTGCGCGGTAGACCTCTCCGAACACAGCAAGGATGTGGCCGAATATGCAGTTCTGCTTGCGAAGGGCTTTAACGCAAGTGTTGTGGTTGTTTACACTGCGCCTTCGCTGAGTCAGTATGTGGGCTTTCATGTGCCCCCCAACACCATCGAAAACTTTGTGGGCGAAATAGTGTCCGGCGCCGAAAAATCCATGGAATCTTTCGTAGCCGAAAATTTCGCCGGAGTCGAATCCACTGGCAAGGTTCTCATCGGCTACGCGGCTGAAGAAATTCTGGCGCACGCACATGAGGAAAAAGTAGACATCATCGTTATGGGAACCCACGGCCGCAAGGGCATTGACCGCATTCTTTTCGGTTCGGTAGCCGAAAAGGTGGTAAAAAACGCCGATATGCCCGTGCTGACAGTGCGTCCCAGCTAGGCAGCCGAAGCCCTTTGCCCCGCCTTCACGCAGACGGCGCGAGTACACGGCAGTGCTGCGCATCTTTGCCGCAGAATGTCCCACCCGGGCCGCGTCTCCATACAGGG
>NZ_JAHZAA010000013.1:29057-33436 GCF_019424165.1 Desulfovibrio sp.
ATTATTTGAATCTGCGATAAATATTCTCAAAGGGTTACGACGCACATAGATAGCGCACATAGCGCTGCCGGCTTCATCCGCCAGCCTCTCGGGCAACGGCTGAAGCCGCCTTGCGTCTTCATGACGGACGCCTGCTTGCGCAGACGCCGGAACAATTTTGAGATGGCACTGTTCTATACCGAATACTCTTCAGACTAAACGCTTGTTGCCGGTCAGCCCCATGCCGGTAATGGAGAAAGCATGTTCCAGATCAGCGTGCGGCAGGAAATTCTTGCCCTCAAGGCCTATGTTCCCGGCCTGTCCATTGCTGAAATCCAGCAAAAATACGGCCTTGCCCAAGTCATCAAAATGGCCAGCAACGAAAACCCCCTGGGCATGCCGCCCCTGGCGATACAAGCCGTACAACGCCATGCCGACATGGGCTTTCGCTACCCTCAGGGCGGCAATCCCCGCCTGGTGGAAGCCCTGGCCCGCAGGCACAGTCTTGAGGCCGCCCGCGTGGTGGTTGGCAACGGTTCGGATGAAATCATAGACCTGCTTATCCGTATCATGGCCCAACCCGGCGTGCACAATCTCGTATGCTTTGACCCCTGTTTCAGCATTTATCCCATTCAGGGACGCATCGGCGGCGTTGAGGTGCGACGGCAGCCCCTCAATAATGATTTTTCTTTTGATTTTGACGCACTGCTTTCGCATGTGGATGACAACACCCGCCTTGTGTTTGTGACCACGCCCGATAATCCCTCGGGTTATTGCCCCCCGCGTGAAGCCGTGGCGCAACTGGCTCGCCGCCTGGCGAAAACCGCGCCCCGCTGCCTGCTGGTTGTGGATGAAGCCTATATGGATTTTGCCGAAAATGAGCAGGAATCATCTTTGCTGGCTGGCGGTATGTTGCCGGAAAACACGGCATTTCTCCGTACATTTTCCAAAAGTTTCGGCCTGGCGGGGCTGCGCGTGGGCTACGGCATTCTGCCCCCGGGGCTGGCCGACCTCTGGTGGCGGGCGCGGCTGCCTTTTTCCGTCAACATTCTGGCAGAAGAAGCCGCTTTAGCAGCGCTTGCCGACACAGCCTTTCTTGACGCAACCATGCATACCGTGCGCCGGGGCCGCAATGCCCTTACTGTGGGGCTGACCGCACTGGGCTGCACCGTCTGGCCCAGCGCAGCCAACTTTGTGCTCTTCAGGCTGCCGGAACATACCCTTGACGCTCAGGACTGCTTCGAGGCCCTGCTGCGGCGCGGCATCATCATACGCCCGCTCAAAAGCTATAATCTGCCAGAACATCTGCGGGTCAGCGTGGGCAACAAGGATGAAAACAGGGCCTTTCTGGCCGCTATGGACGCCATCTTGCTGGAAAACCACAGCGCCGCCAACGGCCTTGATAACAAGGAGCTGAAATGAATGCGCGCCTGCCTGTGGTAACGCTGGACGGCCCTGCCGGGGTAGGCAAAACCACCCTGGCCCGCCGCATGGCTGAAAGCCTGGGGCTTGCCTATCTGGATACCGGGGCCATGTTTCGCTGCATAGCCCTCAAACTGGGGCCGGGAGCAGAAAAGCTGCCGGAAGAAGAACTGCGCGCCCGCTGCGCCCACTGGACCTTCAGCCTGGGGGGCATGGGGCAGCAGTCCACCCTGTTCTGCAACGGTGTGGCTGTGCGCGGCGAAGTGCGTACTGAAGAAGTGGGAATGCTGGCCGCACGCATAGCCACAGTGCCTGTGGTGCGCGACATCCTGCGCCAGACCCAACGTGCCATCGGCGAGAGTTCCGCTCTGGTGGCTGAAGGCCGGGACATGGGAACCGTGGTTTTTCCCGATGCGCGCTTCAAGTTTTTTCTTGATGCCGCCCCGGAAGTGCGGGCCATGCGCCGCCTGCGTGACCTTGAAGAAAGAGGCGAAGCTGCCGAACTGACAAACCTTACCGAACAAATACGACAGCGCGACGCCCTGGACCGCAACCGTGCTGTGGCCCCGCTGCGTCCCGCCCCCGACGCCCTCATTGTAGACACCTCCCACCTGGATATTTCGGGGGTGCTCGGCGTTATGCTGCATCATATCAGCGTGCATGGCGGGCCGCAGAGCCTGCGCGGCTAGAGCCGTTGCCCTTCAAAAGGCTCATGGTTTCTTCGGGGCCTTACAAAACAGCTTTGGCAACGACTTTTTACTGTCCAGTGCCAGCTAACCCGATAGGTCAAAATTCGCCCCGTTGACGGCACAACCGACTGTGGCGGCGAACTGAAGCGGCCCAGCCGCCGGGCAGCCCTGAAGCCCCTTCACTTCGCATTCTGAAACCGCCCTTTGCTTTCAAGCAAAGGGCGGTTTTCATTTTGTTCAGCAGACCTGTCAGGCAGCGGCAAAACCTGCCCATTCTTCACCGGAGGTTGCCGGACTTTTGGCGTTCTGAGCAGGACGCCTTTGCCTATATGCCTTTAATTTCTTCTTTTTAGAAAAATATCAAATTGATTTTATTACATAATTACATTTTGGCATGAGCAGTGCATACCACTTGACAAGCCAATGGCGCATACAGCGCCTTGCACAAACCAGCCTACGTTGGGGAGAAAAATATGAGCAATCAGCTGGATTACGAAATCAATAAAGAATTGGGCGAGTGCTACCTGTTCATGGGTGACTATGACAAGGCCGAAGAATATTACCGCAAGGCTGCCAACAGCAGCACGCAGAGCGACGCCCCCTATCTGGGCCTGGCTACTGTGGCCGTGCAGCGGGCTGAACTGGACAAGGCCCTGGTGCTTTACCAGAAAGCCGCCTCAGTAGAAGAAACCGACAAGGCCCTGTGCGGCATCGGCCTGATCCATATGGAACAGGGCCAGCATCAGGAAGCCTTTGACAATTTTGCCCGCGCCCTCAACAAGAACGCGGAAAATATCGTGGCCCTGAACTGCCTTGTGCGCGAAGCCTATCAGCTGGGTTGCGTTGAAAACGTGCTGCCCTATCTGGAAGACACCCTGAATACCGGTGTGGAAGCTGAAGCCGTACGCGTAACCCTGGCCGGTTGCCTTATCTACCTCGGCCGGGGCGAAGAGGCCCGCACGCATCTTGAAGCTGTGCTCGGCGCCAACCCGGCCAATAACAGCGCCAAAGAACTTTTCGACACTATGGCCGCCTAGCCGTGGCCCCCGGGCCAGGCCGCTGCCAGAACATACTCCCCTCCCCACATGATTTTCCGGCCCCTGGCAGGTGCCGGGGCCGGAAAATCTTTTCACAGGGGAATAAACGGCACTGTTTGCCCTCTGTGCATCATGCCGTTGACGCATATGCCAACGCAGACAGAGTTAAAAATCCCTGAAGTCTCCTTCAGGGATTTTTAGTAATCTCAAGTCAGTCAGCTCTGGCGTCTGCGCGGAAAGACGTCCGCAACAAAGCCGCATACCAGCTTCAGCCGCTACAGGAAAGCTTGCGGATGAAGACAGCGGCACGGTATACCGGCGCTATCACGAGCCACAGTGAGCGCTGTAATGCATTGACAAATACATTAAAAATCAATTGCTGCCGCGTGGTTCACGGCGTGGCAACATGCAGGCTACTCCTGAATAAAACAGGGGGCATCCTGACATACTACGGAATTGCGCCCGTTGTATTTGGCCCGGTACAGGCATCTGTCCGCCTCGGCGATGCCGGCTTCAAGCTGTTGCAAGGGAGAGCAGGAGGCGTTCTCCTGGCACAGCCTGCTGACGCCAAGGCTTACGGTTATCCGCAGAGGTACACCGGGATGCGGAATGGACGCCTGGCCGTCTCTGGAGCGGGCCTGCATGCAGTGCAGCATGGCAGCTTCATCCATAACGGTCTGCTCCACAGCCAAACGTATTTTTCCGCCCAGCTCGCACGCTTCTGCCAGCTCTTCACCCGCCAGAAGTATGACAAACTCTTCGCCGCCATAACGGCAGCACAAATCCTGTTCGCGCAGAAAAGAGCTGATACAACGGCTGAAGCGCACGAGCACCTCATCGCCGCAGGCGTGCCCATAGGTATCATTGACAGCTTTGAAGTGGTCAATATCCGCAAGAAGAATACTTGCGGGCAGCCCTTCCTCACGAAGAAGTTCCAGCGTTTTTTCGGCCTTGGCCATGAATGCACGACGATTGAGCAGCCCGGTAAGAGGGTCAATAAAAGAAAGCTGCTTGTATTTATGAGAAAGGCGGGTCAATTCTGAAACGTTTTTGTCCAGTTCTTCCACCATTTTGTTAAATGCGGTGGAAAAATCGCCCAAAAAGTTGATCCTGTGCTGGTACTCGCCTTTGGCGATGCACTGGGCCTGCCACGTCAGGTGGCGCAGGTCGGATTGGAGGGCCTTGAGCGAACCAATAACAAAGCCCCGCTGTTTGGACATGTAATGCAGGTCGCCCTTGCCCAGATTGTGGG
>NZ_JAHZAA010000013.1:33493-60192 GCF_019424165.1 Desulfovibrio sp.
CCCATATCAGATTGTGCAGGTTCTCCATCCCTTCCAGTTGCCGCAGCCTGTCAGGCAGGGGATCTTCACTGACGGAAACACCAGTCAGAATGGAATGCACATAGCCTATAACTTCGGTCGCAAGGGCCACGTTCTCTGGGAGCGCGGCCCCGGTATTCGCAGGATCATCCATAATATTTACTACCGGTTATCTTAAACCCGCCGGAGGGAATATCCCTCAGGGCCGAATACAGCGGCACAGCAGACAGATGCCGTGCCAAACCGGTGGCGGGCGTGCGGCTCCCGAATATTCCGGCGCGCTGCCGGAACCCTTCGGCACGGAGACGCAGCAACCACGCCGCGCAACGTATGAGGGCCGCAATCATTTGATGTCGTTGTCTTTTGAGCGCATTGCCCAAAGACATCGAAGCGCTCATGACGGCGCTTAACAGCAGGTTGCCATTGAAAATATGTATCTGCTCCACACGATTTTTTACGAAAATCCATAGCAAAGCCATCTGCATCCGCAGGCCCTTCGGCAGCGGCTGAAGCTGGTGCGCCTTATTGCGCAACCGTCAGGGCAGCGTCAAAATGACATTGTCCCAGCCGACAAACAGCTTTGTTTGATAGTTTTTTTGCTGCAACGCAGTACATGCCCGGCATATTTTCCAAAAGCGGATAAGGCGGGGCAGCACAGTGCGCCATACGCAGCGGCTGTAAAGAGCATACATTTCCCGTTGTTTTGCAGCGAGTTGCCGTAGCGGCACAACAAAGATTTTACGTCCGCTGGGCAAAATTTCTCGCACGGGCCGCCGGCGGTGCGGCTTCGCCTACGCCGCTTGGCGAGCGGGCCTTGAACGGGGGTGGCTCAGTCTGGCGTATTTTCAGCGTGCTGCGTTTTTTGCCTGGGGCTGGCTTCAAACCGGCAGGTACGGTCACCGGTGCACCAGCAGTCAATTTCGCGCACGTCAAACTCCACTCCGGCATGCGAAAACAGCACTCCCGCAAGAAATCCCTCATCATAGTGGCAGACCGTATGCTCCATATCAGGCAAACCGGAGCAATCCAAGTCTTCAGCCACAGTCAGGGTAAAGTGGGAAGTTTCATAATTTGCGGTTTCTACCCGCAGAATGCCGATGCCGAAATCCAGCAGCGCCTGCTGCACCGTAGCCACAAAATCATCAAAATTTTCGCAGGGGCCAATGAACCTTTCGCAAAATTGGCGACCCGCAAGCTCGCCGCATTCGCGCATGATTTCTTCTGACGCCTCGGTGCCGTAGCGCAGCTCAACAACATCGCGCATGGTATACTGGAACAGCCGGTATACTTCAATACGGGCGCTGTTACCGAGATTGGGCCGGCCCTCACGCACATTGCCGATAAAATCCCAACTGAAAGCGTAACGCCGGGTCGCCATGAAAAAACCGCCTTTTACAGAGTCAATGCCAAGATACATACTAGCAGTAGTGGCCGTCCCCCTGCAAACAAAAAAGTCTTCGTCCGGGCAACATTATACCAGCAGCGGGCAGCCGCAGGACCAAAGCCTGCAAACCGCCCGCTGCTCAACATACGCACGCCCTGCTGAAAAACAGCCGGGACAAAGCTGCGCGATGAGCCGGATCAGCGAATTGTCGGCGGCGCATCACCGCTAACCTTGAGCATGGTGCCGAGATGCCGCCTGACCAGCGCCAGTTCGCCTTCTGTAACTTCAGGCATGTCGCTGGAGCGTACCCCGGTCATGTCATTTCCTTCTTCAACAATGGCAAGAGCGGCGGCCATCCGCCCCATAACGCAGAAAAAGCGCACAGGGTTCCAGCCTTGCTCCTGCACCCAGGCTGCGGCCTTGGGCGAGTACATGAAATCTGCCTTGCCGTTGCGGAGAACGGGGTGGGCCTCTTCATTACCGGCTTTGGCCCAGGCGCGAAAATGTGGCAGAATATCAAGAAAGCTCAGTAGTTCCTTATCTGTCACCGGCGGCTGCCTGTCGTACACAGTGGCCGCCTGCCGTGCCGCCTTTTTTTCCTGCCCGGCAGATGCCGCACGCACTTCGCCGGACATGGCCGGGGCAAGCAGCAGGCACACAAGGGCGGCCCCTGCCGCCAGAACACTTCCCGCACGCAGGGCCAATTTGCCCGTATGTGCGGAATTTTTTATGCAGGGCAAGGCCGAAGGACGCATGAGCATCCTGAAAATCCGCAACAAAATATTCATTCAATACCGTACCGCGCTGAATTTCGAAAGTCTGTCCATATTATGGTAAGACTCGACATACCGCAATGTTCCTGTCTTGCCGCGCAGAACCAGGGAATGCGTTACGGCGTATTTGGCGCTGTAGCCCACGCCGCGCAGAAAGTCGCCGCCGGAAATGCCTGTGGCGGCAAAAAAACAGTCGTCGCTGCGCACCAGATCGTTAACGGTGAGCACTTCACGTGCGTCAATGCCCGTTTCGTTGATAGCCTCTTTTTCCACATAGGACTGGGGGTCAAGCCGGGCCAGCATCTGCCCGCCCATGCCCTTGATGGCGCAGGCAGCCAGCACGCCTTCAGGAGTACCGCCCGTACCCATCATGATGTCCACTTCGGACCGGGGGTCCACAGCCATGAGCGCTCCGGCCACGTCGCCGTCTGTCTGCAACTGTATGCGCGCTCCGGCTTCGCGGATTTCGGCAATGAGCTTTTCATGCCGGGGCTTGTCCAGCACAAAAACCACAAGGTCCTGCACGCTCTTGCCCATAGCTTTTGCCACGTTGGCGAGATTGACCTTGACGGGAGCGTCAAGATCAACGACGTTGCGCGCCTCACGCGCCACAACGAGCTTTTGCATGTAATAGCTGGGGCCGGGATTGAACATGCTGCCCTTGGGGGCCACGCCCACAACGGAAATGGCGTTGGGACGCCCGTAGGCCAGCAGGCTTGTGCCTTCCACCGGGTCAACAGCCACGTCAAGGCTGGGGCCTACACCCATGCCCACTTTTTCGCCGTTGTACAGCATGGGGGCATGATCTTTTTCGCCCTCGCCGATAATGACAAGGCCGTCAATGTGCAGAGTGGCAAAACTGATGCGCATGGCGTCCACGGCGGCGCCGTCTCCGGCCTCCTTGTTTCCGCGTCCAAGCCAGCGGGCCGATGCCAGGGCCGCCGCCTCGGTAATACGCACAATGTCCAGGGCCAGATTTTTCTCCGGTGCTTCCACCATGTCTTCCTCCACTCGTATCTGCGTTATGCAACACACTGCTCTTACCCCAGCGCGCTGCCGGCTTCAAGAAAAAACCCCCGGCTCTGCCGCCCGGAGCTCCGCTGCCGCCCAGCGATCCGCATGGTCATTGCCCTGCCTGCGGCTGCCGGAATATCCTGCCAAAAAACCCGTCTGCCCCAGCCCCGTGGCCTGGAACATTTTAATTTGAAAAAGTTAGAATACTCCAGGCTGCACGCGAGTGCAGCGAGCCACAACACGGCGTGGATTCTGCCGAAAATTGCATTTTGGGGCAGAATGACAATGTTGAAACATGAAGCATTTCAACATTAACCCTTTCTAGGGCAGCCGATAGCGCCCCGCCACCGGGGCCTGCCAGCTCGCGCCAAAAGGCACGCGGCTTACAAAAAGCGCCAACGGTTCCTGCCTGCGCTTGAATTCCGCCGCAAAAAGCTTGTTGCGCACCTCAAGCCGCAAAGGCGAAATGTTGGCCGTAGCGGAAGAGACGCCGGGCAACAGCAGTTCTTCAAGCACGGGATCAAGCTGCCCGTAAGGCGGCAGGCTGTCTTCATCCTTCTGGCCGGGCCGCAGTTCGGCCGAAGGGGCCTTGTCAAAAACCTGCTGCGGAATGATCTCTGCCTGGCGGTACTCATTGTACCACCGGGCCACGGTATAGGTCTGCGTTTTTGTCAGGTCGCCAATGACGGCAAGTGCGCCCACAGTATCGCCATACAGCGTGCTGTAGCCCATGGCGGCTTCACTTTTATTACCCGTGTTGAGCACAAGAGCGCCCGCCCGGTTTGCCAGAGACGACAGCATCACGCCGCGAATGCGCGCCTGAAGGTTTTCAAACGTGGTGTCGCCCGGTCGGGACGCAAAAAGCTCCAGCCCCGGAGCAAGGGCCTGTTCAAAGGTTTTCATGACAGATTCTATGGGCAGGGTGACTGTGCGTATGCCCAGATTTTGCGCCAGCCTATGGGCATCGCTGACAGATCCTTCACTGCTGTAGGGCGACGGCATGAGCACGCCGGTGACGTTTTCCGCCCCCAGCGCCTCCACGGCCACACAGCACACCAGCGAAGAATCCATACCGCCCGAAAGGCCCACAATCACCTTTTCCGCACCGCATTTGCGCACAAAGTCGCGCGTGCCGAGAGTTAGGGCGTGCCAGAGGCTTTCTTCAACGCAACTGGACAACGGCTCGGGCGCCTTGCCGCCCGACGCGCCGCCCGGGGCGCTTCCGGCGGTTTCCACCACCAGAACGTCCTCGGCAAAAGCCTTGCCGCGCGCCAGCAACTGGCCCGTGGGGTCAAAGGCGAGGCTCTGGCCGCTGTATACGCGGCTGTCGTTGCCGCCCACAAGGTTGACGGAAAAAAGATGCACATGATGCCGGGCCGCCACATGTGAAAGCATATGCTCGCCCGCAGCCTGCGCCCCCTCGCTGTACGGCGCGGCCGTCATGTGAATGAGAGCGTCAACGCCCCGCTGCACCAGTTCCATAAGCGGATTATGCCCGCTGGCGTAGCGTATTTTCCAGAAAGCCTCTTCCTCGCTGCGCGCGTCTTCGCACAGTACCACTCCCATGCGCCAACCGCCGATGGTGAGTATACCGCAGGAGATGCCCCTGTCAAAATAACGGCTGTCGTCCGTGTCCGGTCCCATCCCCTGCGCGCCGCCCTGATAAACCTTGCGCGAGGCCACCTGCCAGCTTCCCTTGTCAACCAGAACGGCGGCATTGGAAAGCAGCCCCGAAGCGTAAACACTGGGTACGGGCGCGCCCACCAGCAGGGCGGGGCCATCCCTGAGTTCCAGGGCGAGATGGTCCAGGGCCGTGCGGCATCCTGCCGCAAAGTCTTCGGCGCAGAGATAATGGCCGGGGGCCACGCCGCACAGGGCCAGCTCCGGCGTAACGCACAGCTCGGCTCCGGCAGCCGCAGCCTGACGGCTTGCCTCAAGAATGCGCTGCATGTTTCCGGCGACATCGCCGGTTACGCTGTTGCACTGTAAAAGAGCTATCTTCATCCGCAGCCTCCCCCGAGTTAGATGTATCCGTGCAAAGGCCCGCCCGGAGCAGCCAGCGCATCCACCCTGCGGGTGGTGGCCGGGTCCTCTTCCAGGGGGGGAGCGTGGAAGGGTTTCAGGCGGGCGTCCATAACCAGCGGCGCTTCACACGACCAGTGCTTGGCCCGCGTTTGCGCGCGGGCGCCATACACATCCGTAGCCGGATCAGACCGGGTAAAGGCCACCCAAAGGAAATTGTCCATATTTTCCGCGCAAAAAGCCGCATCATCCACAACAAGAACCAGCGGAAACGCCTCCCGCCCCGGCCATTGGGCCAGAGCCTGCGCCAGCGCCTCCACGCCAGTATCCTGCTGGTTGCGCGCAAGGGCATGCGCCGGACCGCGCACAACAAGCATGCCGGGGCCAGCCACCCGCACGTCCCCGAAACCTTCGGGCAACGAGGGCATATCCGCTGCCGGGCCGGTAAGCTCCAGCCCCAGGGTACGCCGTTTTTCCCCGGCCGAAGCCCATATGAGCTTGGAACCCTCATTGAGTCCAAGGCCAGTATAGTCCAGGGTGTCATTGGTGCTGTGCGTGATGAAGTGCAGATCACGGGAAAAATCCGCGCGTTCCAGCATGTGCCGCAAAAATTCCGGCGCATGGTGGGCGCTCAGGCCCGGAGCGTCTTCATGCGCAGCCACAAGAACATATTTGGCAAGGGCCGTTTGTGTGGTTCCGAGCAGGTGCAGGGCAGCCGTGAGCAGTTCGCGCGGCCTGCGCCCGGCCTCATACGGCGTATAGCGTTCGCTGCCCAACGCCAGCAGCAGGGGGTGGACCCCGGCCGCGTCCACGGCATGCACTTCACGTACGCCCTGAAAAACCTGAGGCACAAGCGGGCCGGTCAACTCATGAATAAAGTCGCCGAAAACAGTATCTTCCTGCGGCGGACGCCCCACCGCCGTAAACGGCCAGACAGCCCCCTCGCGGTGGTACACGGCATCCACCTTGAGCACAGGAAAATCATGCGTAAGGCTGTAGTAGCCCACATGATCACCAAAAGGCCCTTCAGGCTTCAGGCCGGGCAAAATATGCCCGCTGATACAAAAATCCGCTTCGGCCAGCACAGGCAGGGGCAAGCCGTTCACCCGGGCAAGCTCCATGCGGCGGCCACCCAGCAGACCGGCAAAACGCAGTTCGCTCAGTCCCTCGGGCAGTGGCATGACCGCAGCCACGGTAAGGCTTGGCGGGCCGCCCACATACACATGAACAGGCAGCGGGCGGCCGGCAGCCAGGGCGTGGGCATGGTGCACGCCAATACCCCTGTGAATCTGGTAGTGCATACCCATTTCGTCCGGGGCATAGGCATTGCCGCTCTGCTGCACCCGGTACATGCCCAGGTTAGAGGCATCTGTTCCCGGTTTTTCCGGATCTTCGGTATAGACCAGGGGCAGGGTAATAAAGGCTCCGCCGTCCATAGGCCAGCAGGTGAGCTGCGGCAGGTCGGCCGGGGCGCAGCGCCGTGCGAGCACAGGCACGCTCTCTCCTGCTCCCGCGCGGCGTGTGCGCGGCAGCATGCGCCATAATCCCGGAATGGCAGCCAGTGACCGCCAGGGCTTTTTAAGCGCGGCCGCAGGGTCGGCCTTGGCCGCCAGCACGGCATGCACCGCAGGCAGACTGTCTCTGAAAATATAATGCAGGCGCTCGCGTGTGCCGAAAAGATTGCACAGCATGGGAAAGGATGTGCCTTTCACCCGCGTGAACAGCAGGGCCGGAGCATTGGCGCGGAAGGCGCGACGCTGGATGGCTGCCAGCTCCAGATGGGGGTCCACCTCTGCGTCAATGCGCTTCAGGTGTCCGTGGGCCTCCAGGTCGGCGAGGCATTCCTGCATGTTGCGGTAAGCCATCAACAAAACTCCTTTCCACTTTTGCCGGGTACGGCCTCTCCGGGTGCGACGGCTGCGGCAGATCCCGCAGGACCAGCAGGCGCGCGGCAGCCGCAGGCAGCGCCGGAAGCGTCAACGTCAGGCCTGCCCTGGGCATCGAGAGACGGCAAATGGTGACAGGCCAGAGGCTGCACTGCCGCCACGGCCCGTTGCCCGGACAGCACCTGCCTGAAATGTTCCAATATTTCCGCATGGTCGAAAACCAGAGGCGCGGGCAGGCCGTTCAGCGGATAAAAAGCCGCATGGGCCGCGTCATCCCCGGCCGTAATGGCCTCGGGGTTACGCGCCCTGCCCGTGTACACCACAGTAAGCGTATGCTGACGCGGGTCGCGCTTGGGACGCGAATATACGCCAAGAAGACCCGTCAGTTCCACATCCAGCCCGGTTTCTTCGCGCATTTCGCGTACAGCGGCGGCCTCGGCCTGTTCGCCCTCGTCAATAAAGCCTCCGGGCAGGGCAAAGCCCACCGGGGCATGACGGCGGCGAATAATAACCACTCCCCTGCCCGGCTCGTAAATGACCACATCGGCAGTGGGCGCAGGATTGCGAAAACAGGAATACGGTTTGCCGCAATGCGGACAGACGACTTCTTTCTTCATGCTGACCTCAGGCTTGCATGCCGCACGGCGCAGGCCGCAGGCACAGGCATACTAAGCCAGCACGCGCCGGGCCGCAAGAGCGGACAGTGGCGCGGGTCTTGCCTTGACAGTAATGTATGGCTGCCATACATAGTGTGCATGCCACATAAAATCCCCAGAAAAACAGACGTGGAACTGCGTATCCATCAGGCTATTCTCAACGACCTGGCCGATCCGATGATCAAGCAGATGCAAAACAATCGCATCTGCTTTACCCTGCTTTTGCTGGTGACCCGTTTTTACGCACTGGAGCGGCAATGCCGCAACTTTGGCACAGATGTACCCATTCATCTGGGCGAAATCCAGATGATCACGGCCATCCACAATGCCGAAGGCATACATGTGGGCGGGCTGGCGCAAAAACTGGACATCACCAAGGGCAGCGTGTCTGAAATGCTGCGCAAACTTGAACAAAAGGGCCTTGTACGCAAGGAAAAAGACCCGCTCAAGATGACCAGGCTCAACGTCTACCTTACAGACAAGGGAAAAATCGCGCACGAAAACCACATATATTTTCACAGTTGTCTCGACAATCTCGTGGCTGAGGCCGCCGCCGGTCACGATGCCGCTGCTGTGGAAAACTTTGCAAATTTTCTGGACGATGTTCTGGCCCGCCTCACGGCCTTCAGTAAAAACTGACCGCCCCGGCCTGCCCGCAGACACATTGCTTACGACTCCACCATAAAACCCGCCGCCGCCAGCGCGGCCCGGCTTACCGCCCCGGACCGGACAACACGCAGCCGCCGGCATGAGCCGCTCACGTAGCGTTCGCCCTGCTCCGGCAAAAGTTCCACAAGGGACGAGGGCGCGCCGCCTTGCGGCTGCGGGCCTTCAGCGGCCACGCAGGGGCATTGCCCCATCTCCCGTAGCGTAGCCAGCAGTTGCGGATCAATATCCGCCACGGTGCACACGGGCGGCCGCCCGTTAAGGTTGGCGCTGCTTGCCGTAAGCGGGCCGCCAGCCCCTTGCGCCAGCGCCGCAGCCACGGGATGAGGGGTGACACGCACCGCAACCTGGCCCGCCTCATTAACCAGTTGTGCAGGCAGGCCTTGCCTTGCGGGCAGCAGCACGGTAAGAGGCCCGGGCCAGAAGGCCCGCAATGCTTCCGGCATGGCCTCAAGCTGTGCCACAGAGCGCACCTGCTCCTCACTGGCGGCCAGCAGGGGCAGGGGCTTATGGACGGGACGCCGCTTGAGCTGATAGATTCTGCTCACGGCAGCGGCATCAGAAGCCAGGCAGCCGAGACCGTAAAAAGTTTCGGTAGGAAAAATCAGCGCATGACCGCCGCGCAGGCAGGCAACGGCCTCTTGCAGATCGCGGCAGACTATTTGGAGAGACATGGCAGGCAAACCTTTACGATGCATCAGTGTGGGCAAGTTGAAAACACCTTTCTGGAAGGACGCCGCAGCCCACTACCTCACGCGCATCAAACGCTGGCGGCATCTGGAATATACTGAAGTGCGCGACGGCGATGCCGCACTGCCCCCTGATCAGCGCAACGCCCTTGAAGGACGCCGCATCGTTGAAGCCCTTGCGCCGCAGGACGTGGCCCTTGTGCTGGACGAGCGCGGCCAGAAGCTTTCGTCGCCCGAGCTGGCCGCCCTGCTGCGCCGCCTGGATCAGGAGGCGCGCGGACGGGCCTGTTTTATCGTGGGCGGGGCCTGGGGCCTGGATGACAGCGTGCGGCAGCGGGCCTTCAAGGTCCTGAGCCTTTCGGACATGACCCTGCCCCACGAGCTGGCCCGCGTGGTGCTGCTTGAGCAGATATACCGTGCCGAATGCATCCTGCGCAAAGTACCCTACCACCACTGACGCTTCCGGATACCGCAAGCCGCCTTCTTACAATACCTCGTAAATTCTGGCGAAAACATTATCGTACACCAGCTTGAAGTATGGTGAAAAACGCGGGCTTTGCGGGTCGCCCACCAGCAACTGCACCATGAGGGAATTGTACAGCCCTTCGTCCATGGCCAGCTTTTCGTCTGTTATCCTGTTGAAAAGAAAATTGACGTTGCGCCGCCGGGACAAAAAGTCCTGCTGCTCCTGCGGCGATGCATCGGGGTGGGCGTCAAACCATTCCTGCACATAGTTGCGCCGGGTAACGCCCGTTTCTTCAAACACATTGATGGACGATGCATAGATGGCGCTGGTGCTGCCCTCAAGGCGCACTTCGCCGGAGTCCAGCCGGTAGGCAAGCTCCTGCGGCACAATGGAAAGTGCTCCGCCCTCGCCCGAATGGGTAATAAAATTCCAGTTTCCGAAGTTGCTTATCCAGAAACCAAGGCGCAGCATCTCAAAACTTACCACCACAAAAAGCCTGCCCTTGGCCTCAATGAGTGGCGTTTCATCAGACCGCAGCCTGTCCATAAGCACCTGGGCCGATGTTCCGTCCAGCCCTTCAAAAACATTGCCGGGCACATTGCCGCACTGTGCCGTATAGCGGATAAGCTGGCGCGCAAAGCGGGCATTGTCGGTGGCGAACACGGCGGCGGGCAGATAAAGCGAAGGCCCGGCGTGCTGTGCGCCATCAGCTATGGTGGCCCGGTGTGCAAAGTAGTGCGCGGCGTAGCCCCAGTCCCACCACAGCCAGAGCATGGAGTCTTCGGGCGTCATCGTGCGTGCGCGGGTAAGGGCTTCGGCATGACGGCGGTTGATCATCGGCCCTTGCGACATGGCAGGTATCATATCCACAAAAGGGGCCACCATAAGGGCGATGAGCACCGCCGACGTCAGCAGGCCCGCCACAGAACCCCGCAGACTGGTGCGCAAAAGCCGCTGCCACGTCCAGAACAGCGGCAGGGCCAGCCCCACAGCCACCACGGGCGCGCCGAACATGACCATACGCCCGCCAAGCTTGGTGCTTAAAAGCCCCAAGGCGGCCAGAGGCAGCAAAAACAATGCACCGGGCCGACGCACCATCACCACCACAAAGCCAAGAAGGCCAACAATGGATGCTTCCATCCAGGGATGAAAATAGGGAAACAGCGCGGCAAAGCTCAGATCCTGCACCTCAATGATGGACTGGGCCACCGAGGGGTACATGAGCACCGCGCCCTCTCCAGTGCTTTTGGCATCGCCCGCATGCTTCAGGTAGGCATTGACGTGGTTGGTGAGGGTGGTGAGAATTTCGCCCTGTACCAGCAGAAAGGCCACGCCTACCCACAGCAGGAAAAGTACCCCCGGACGGCAAAGCACACGCCGCGCCTTCAGGCCGGGCCGCGTGCCCGCCAGCAGAAGCAGCAGGCTGAAAACAAGCCCCACAGGCCCTGTCAGCGTGGGCAGGGCATAGGCAAGGCTGCCCAGAAGCAGCAAAGCCCGCCGCCCGCGCGGGGCCATAATAAGGCTCATGAAAGCCAGCAGGATGATATTATAGCGGATAAGGTACGGAAAAACCGAATGCCATTCCTGGGTCCACCACGAAATGACGCCGGAGCAGCCCAGAAGCACAACCCATTGCCAGCGCAAAGGATTGCCCAGATGTTCGCCCTGCCCGAGCTGGCGGACCAGCTTGTCTTCGGGCAGCCCCCTGCTGAACAGACGCCGCGCGGTCATGATGCCCGCGCCGATAGCCATGCGGCGCAGCACCATCTGGGGCAGCAGCATGTAGCGCATGGCCCAGCTTGCCGGGGCAAGGGTCATAAGCAGCGGAAAAAACAGCGTAACGAGGTCGGTATCATAATAGCCCAGCAGTGTCCGGGCCAGAAAACCCGGCGCCAGCGAGGTGAGAAGCCCCGCGGCCACGCCGGCCTCCATGCTGCCGAGCGCCCATACCCAGGCATAAACAATGAGGGCCACAAAGCTTGCCAGCACCGCCGGAAACCAGAAGGCCACCGCCGCCGGATAGGTTCCGAGGGCATCCGCCAGCCAGCGGAGCATTTCGGCCATGGGATGCCCCACGGCCAGGCCAATGCCCTCGGCCCCGGCCACCCAGTGATAGGCGTCATGCGTGGCGAGCAGCCACTGGCTGCCCAGGCGGAACTCCGGATTCTGCCAGCAGGGCCATTCCAGCATGCGCAGGCCGAAGGCCAGCACAAGCGTGACAACTCCCCAGAAAAAGCCCCGCAACCAGTAGCCCGCCACGTCCGGCCCTGGGGGCAGCCCCAGATGCACGGCGCGCGGCAGCGCCAGCGGATGCCCCCGCTCGCGAAGGGCCGCGCTGTGGGCAGTGGAGGTTGCGCAGGAATGTTCGGCAGTGTGGGCAGCGGCATCATTGCAGCCGCCGCCGGCATTGCAGGCAGGATTGTTCGCTGCCTGCTCCGAAGAGCTGTTTTCCATGCTCTGATGGGGCATATTATGCTCCGTCGTCATGCTGTCCGGCACTGAAGGTTTTGAGGTCGTTTTCCGGCAGGTCCGGGCTGAGCGCCCAGAACCAGCGCCCGCTGCCCGCCGCCGCATAGCTGTGTTGCGCAACCATACGCCAAGGGGCTGGCAGTTTTTCCGGCGCGGGTTCCAGCGCCAGAATCACCAGATGCCCCTCGCGCCGCAAGCGGGGCAGCGTCAGGTCAAGCAGTTGCCGCCAGGGCATAAAGGCACGGCTGACGATGCAGTCCGCCTGATAGTACTGCCCCTGAAAAAAATGTTCCACTGGTCCGCGAAATACGTGCGTGCAAGGCAGATGCGTGCGCGAAAGCACACTGGAAAGAAAAAGCGCGCGCTTTTCTCGCACTTCAACCATATAATAGGAACCGTCAGGCCACAACATGCGCAGGGGAATGCCCGGCAGACCGGCCCCCGCGCCGAGATCCCACGTCAGGGGCGCGGCGGGCATGGGCAGCCCGGAAAGAAAGGGAGCAAGATGAAAACTGTCCGCCACCAGGCGGGTCAGCATATTCTGCCAGGAGTGTGGTCCCACAAGATTCATGGCCTTGTTCCACTGGCAGAGCATCTCAAGGTATATTCCCAGAGGCTCCAGAGCTTCCTGCGGCACATCCGCGCCCGTGGACGCCACAAGCCGAGCCAGTTCTTTTCTGTCCACCGTGTGCTGCTGCATGTTCTTGCAAGGCTCCTGTAGCATTATACGTTTGAAACTGCCGTGTACCGACGGGCCAGGCCGTCGTGCCGCTGCCGTGCCGTTGTCGGCATTTTTCGTCCGTATGCAGGCGGCTTCAGGCAGTTTATCTTTAAAACTGCCCTGGCGGCTACGTGAGCAGGCATCCGCTACGGAGGCGTAAACACGGGGTATCTGCGCGGTTAAACGCCGCGGTGGCGTGCCTTACACTCTGAAATACATATTCAAAGTTCATCCGTCCTGATGGCGAAAGGCTCCGCGTCTGCGGCTGTCCGGCGTCCGGCGGCAGGCCGGGTGCATACTCATAGCGCCGCCGACCGGGACTTGCAAGCCCCGCGCCGATAACGTAAAAAAGAGGGCTTGCGGACACACCGCGTGTATTTTGACCATTTTTACGGCGTCCGCCATTCTTTCCGGAGGATACATTCCAATGTCACAAGCCGTTTTGCTCTTTCCCGGTCAGGGTTCACAGGAAGCAGGCATGGGCCGCGACCTGGCCGAGGCCTCCACAGAGGCCATGAGCCTCTGGAAACAGGCCGAGCGTGCAAGCTCCCTGCCCCTGCGCGAAATATACTGGGACGGCGATGATGCCGCCATGAGCGACACCCGCGCCCTGCAACCGGCCCTGACCGTGGTGAACCTGAACCTCTGGAATGCTGTGGCGAGCCGTGTGAAGCCTCTGGGCGCCGCCGGACACAGCCTTGGTGAATTCAGCGCCATGGCCGCGGCGGGCGTTCTTTCCCCCCAGGCAGTGCTGGAGCTGACCAGTCTGCGCGGCCGCCTGATGGCCGAAGCCGATCCCGACGGCAAGGGGGCCATGGCCGCCCTGCTCAAGCTTGATCTGCCCCAGGTGGAAAAAATTGTGGCCGATACGGCGGCCCAATGCGGTGAACTGATTATTGTAGCCAACTACAACACTCCCGGCCAGCTTGTGGTCAGCGGCACCAAGGCCGCTGTGGCACTGGCCTGCCAGAAAGCCAAGGAAATGAAAGGCCGTGGCATTGAGCTCAAGGTCAGCGGCGCTTTCCACAGCCCCCTCATGGCCGAAGCCTCCAAAGAGTTCGCCCCGCAACTCCGCAAAGCCACCTGGAACAAACCCCGCTTTGCCGTCTACTGCAACGCCCACGGCCGGGCCGTTCACGAAGGCGAAAGCGCCCTTGAGGGCCTGCTGGCCCAGATGACCTCATCCGTGCAGTGGATAGACACCATGCGCAATCAGTATGACAACGGCGCCCGCCGCTGGCTTGAGCTTGGCCCCAAGGCCCTGCTCGGCAAGATGGTGGCCCCCTGCCTTGCCGACCGCGCCACCGCGGACCAGCTCGACATACAACTGGTCAACAATGCGGAACGTGCCGCAGCCCTGGCGGAATAGCACGTCTGGCCGCCAGGCAATGCCTGACGCGGCCTGCATGTTTTATTGCAGGTTATGAATTTTTCAAAAAGCATGCTGCATTGAGCCTGACGCCTGGGCATGCCCCGGCAGCGGGAAACAGCAAACCAAAAACCCTGTATGCAAAGGACACGAGAGCATTATGCGCGCCATTGAAACCCTGCGCACGGCCCTGGCGGCCATTATTGAGGAAGAGGGCCTGGCCTGGCCCGCCAAGACTGTCATTGAGCCGCCGCGCGATCCCCGCCACGGCGATCTTTCGGTCAATTCGGCCATGCTGCTCGCCAGGGAAGCCAAAACCAATCCCCGCGAGCTGGCGCAAAAGTTTGCCGCCAAGCTTCTGGAGCGCTGCCCCGATGTGGAAAAGGCCGAGGCTGCCGGTCCGGGTTTCTGCAACGTGACCTTCAGCCAGGCTTTCTGGCGGCAGACCGTCACCGACATTGAAAGCGCGGGGCAGGCCTACGGCGAAAGCCGCGAGCCGGGCCGCAGGGTGCTGCTTGAATATGTTTCGGCCAACCCCACGGGGCCGCTGCATGTGGGGCACGGGCGCGGTGCAGCCGTTGGCGACAGCCTCGCCCGTCTGCTGCGCAAGGCCGGGCATCATGTGCATACCGAGTATTATATCAACGACGCGGGCCGCCAGATGCGCCTGCTGGGTCTTTCCGTATGGCTGCGCGTGCTGGAACTGGCCGGACGGCCTGTGGAATGGCCCGAGGACTACTACAAGGGCGACTATATCATCGACATCGCCCGCGAAATGCTCGAAGCCAATCCCGCCCTGCCGGACATGCCCGCAGCCGAAGGCGAAGACCTGTGCTACGAAAAGGCCATGAACGACATCCTCAACGGCATCAAGGACGACCTGCGCGATTTTCGCGTGGAGCACCTGCGCTGGTTCTCGGAAAAAACCCTGGTGGAAACCGGAGCCGTGAACGCCGCCTTTGCCGCGCTGGGCCAGTCGGGCTACACCTATGAACAGGACAATGCCTTCTGGTTTGCCACCGAACAACTGGGGGACGACAAAAACCGCGTACTCAAAAAGTCCGACGGCAGCCTGACCTATTTCGCCTCAGACATCGCCTATCATCACGACAAGTTCGAGCGCGGCTATGACTGGCTCATCGACGTGTGGGGCGCGGACCATCACGGCTACATCCCCCGCATGCGCGCGGCCATTACCGCCATGGGCAAAGAGCGCGACAGCTTTGACGTGGTGCTCATCCAGCTTGTGAACCTGCTGCGTGAAGGCCAGCCCGTGAGCATGTCCACCCGCGCGGGAACCTTTGAAACCCTGGCTGATGTCATCAAGGAAGTGGGTACGGATGCCGCCCGTTTCATGTTTCTTTCGCGCAAGAGCGACAGCCCGCTGGACTTCGACCTTGAGCTTGCCAAGCAGCGCAGTCTGGACAATCCCGTTTACTACGTGCAGTACGCCCATGCCCGCATCTGCGCCGTGCTGCGGCGCGCCGCCGAGCGCGGTTTCGTCCTGCCGGAAAAATCCGATACCGCCCTGCTCGCCCCTCTGGACACGGCGGAAGACATGGCCCTGCTGCGCAAGGCCGCCGCGTTTGAAGACATGCTTTTTGCAGCGGCCCAGTCCCTGGGAGTACACCACGTAAGCCACTACCTGACCGAACTGGCCGGGCTTTTGCACAGCTATTATGCCAAACACCAGGTATTGCTGGCCGATGACGCGCCGCGCACCCTGGCCCGCCTGGCCCTGCTGCGCTCTGTTGGGCAGGTGGTGCGCAACGGGCTGGACGTTCTCGGCGTAAGCGCGCCCGAAAGCATGTAGCAGCAGTGCGGCCCCACAGGGCTGCTTGCCCGCAATGCAGCCTCGCTGCGCAACGGGCAACAGGCTGACCATCTGGTGTTTGCCCCTGAGCCATCACTGTAGAGTGCTGGCGGATGCAGCGCATCAGTATCTACGCGGCCCCTGCACAAAGCAGGGCTGCCGCAAACAGTAAAAAACGCTGTTCAGGCGTCCTCAACCCCCTACAACAGTGCATAAAACCGGATACAAGCCGCCGTGCAGCGCCGGACAGACAGGCGCACGGCACGGCGGCTGCCGGAAGAACATATGCCCGGCCGCCGCGCGCCAATGCCTTGCAACCACCGCTCACAAGGAATAGAAAGGAAAAAGAATGCCTCCACCGCTTCGCAGACCCAGACAAAAAAGCGCTCCCGCCACAAACGACAAACGACGCTTTACCCTCCGTTTGTCCGTCCCCATGGTCAGCCTGCTCGGGCTGGTACTTGTGGCCGCCGTGGGCTGGTCTTTCTTTATGGGTTTTATGGTGGGACGCGGCCAGAACCCTGAACAGCGTGTGGAGCAGATGACCGGCCTGCAACTGGATGGTCAGAACAGGAAAAACGGCCTGCGCGGGCAACATGCCCCGGTAACGGCAGAAACAGCCGATCCCGCAGCCTCCGGCACTCTGGCAGGGCCAGGAACCGGAACAGGGGCAGGCACAGAAACCGCAGCCGATGCGGCGCCTGCCCAGCCAGCCGGAACTCCTGTTGCCGCCGGACAAGCCGGACAGGCCGGGCAAGCCCCCGCCGATGCCGGAACCGGCACATCCGCAGGCAGCCAGGAAGCGGGCGCAAGCACGGATTATCCTTTTGAGCGACCCAGTGGAGAAAGCCTGGCCGCATGGGGCATCAAACAACCCCGGCCGGGCGCGCAAAGCGGCGGACAGGCCACCGCGCAAGCCACCCCCACTGCCCGGAATACCGCCGCCCCCAATACGGCCCAGAACCAGGGGAGCGCCCCCGGCGCAACGACTACACAGGAACAGCTCTACGACTATGTTTTTCAGGTGGCGGCCTTCAGAGGTGAGGATGACGCCGACAGACTACGCAAGCGTCTTGAAGGTCGGGGGCTGCGCACACGCCTGCAAAAAAGCGGCAAGGTGCAACTGGTCATGGTCAACCTGCGCGGCACAGAGCTTGACGCCGGCAACCTGCGCGAGGAGCTCAAACGCATGAAACTGGGCGCACCCATACAGGCATCCAAAAAAGCCGTTCCCGGCAAAAGCCGCAAAACGGGCAGGTGAGAAAGTCATGACGCAATCCTTTGCTCCTACAGCCTTTTTACGCCGTATAGGCAGCCCCTGCCTGCGCGCCATTGACGCCCTGGGCGGCACGGCCATTTTCTTTTTCGAGGGTCTGGCCCAGATATTTGCCAGCAGAAAGATCTTTCCGCGCACAATGCAGCAACTCTACATCATCGGCTCAAAATCTTTCTTTCTTATCATGCTCATAGGGGTGTTTTGCGGCATGGTGCTCGGCCTGCAGGGCTACTACACCCTGGTGCAGTTCGGTTCTGTGGGCATGCTCGGCTCTGCCGTGTCGCTGACGCTTATCCGCGAGCTTGGGCCGGTGCTCACTGCCATCATGCTTACCGGGCGCGCCGGATCATCAATGACCGCCGAAATCGGTGTCATGCGCATTACCGACCAGATCGACGCCCTGGATGTAATGGACATCAATTCGATGGGCTATCTTGTGAGTCCGCGTCTTGTGGCCTCACTCATTGCATTTCCCCTGCTTACCGCCGTCTTTGACGTTATCGGCATCATTGGCGGCTATCTCACGGGCGTACTCATGCTCGGCATCAACGAGGGGGCCTATTTTTACCGCATCGCCAGCTCCGTAACCATGACGGACGTGGCCGGGGGCTTCATAAAGTCTGTAGTCTTCGGCCTGCTGGTCACCACCATCTGCTGCCGTCAGGGCTACTACACCAACAAGCGGCGCGACAGCGTGGGGCCGGAAGCCGTGGGCAACGCCACCACTTCGGCCGTGGTCATATCCTGCGTGCTTATTCTGGCCGCAGACTACGTTATCACCTCTTTCCTGCTCTGATATGCCAACGCTCAATGCCAAAGGGCCTGTCACGGTTATGGGCATCGACCCCGGTTCGCAACGCACGGGCTGGGGCGTGGTGCGCGAAGTTTCAGGCGTGTTGCAGTTGGTGGACTGCGGCGTGGTACGTACGGCCTCGGCGGGCAAGGCATTTTCAGACCGTCTGGCATGCATCTACCACGAGCTTTCCACGGTTCTGAACCGTCTCAAACCTGAAGAAGCTGCCATTGAACAGGTATTTACAGCCCAGAATGCGGCCAGCGCGCTCAAGCTCGGTCAGGCGCGGGGCGTGGCTGTGGCGGCCTGCGCGGCGCATGGCCTTTCCATCAGTGACTACGAACCCACCCTGGTGAAAAAATCGCTGGTGGGTACGGGCCGCGCCGAAAAAGAGCAGGTAGCCTTTATGGTGCAACGCCTGCTCAATGTGAAAAACGCCAACTGGTCACTGGACACTTCAGACGCCCTTGCCGTGGCTGTGTGCCATCTTACCATGCGGCGCTTCGCGGCTTTGACGGGCAAATAGCCGGGGCTGTGCGGCACGCTGCCGCTGTTCAGCCGGGCGTGCCAAAAACTTTTTGCCTCCGCCACAAAATCCGTTACGGCGGCGCAGTTCCACCTTCGCGCACAAAACTTCAACGCACACTGCGCGGGTGTACATCTGCCATGCAAAAAGGGCCTTGCGGCCCTTTTGTATTTTCACCTCCGGCAAAAGCAGGAGACATGCGAATCTTTTGCTGTGCTCTGCCCCGTTCTGCCGGGCGGCCGCACCATCGCGCAGGTCCCCTTCCCCGCCAGAACGGTTACGCGCAAAGTCGCAGCGGGCTATTCCACCACCACGGCCTTTTTGATGATGACGTTTTCTCTGGGTACGTCGTCATAATAGCCTTTTTTGCCGGTCATGACGGCGGCAATCTTGTCCACCACTTCCTGCCCCTTGATTACCTTGCCGAAAACAGCGTAGCCCCAGCCTTGGGGAGTCTGGCTTTTAAAGTCCAGAAAATCATTGTCCTTGGTGTTGATGAAAAACTGCGCCGTGGCCGAATGGGGCTCGCCGGTACGGGCCATGGCTATGGTGTATTTTTTATTTTTAAGCCCGTTATCCGCTTCGTTGCGGATGGCGGCGCGGGTTTCTTTCTGCTTCATGTCCGGCGTAAAACCGCCGCCCTGAACCATGAAGTTCTTGATGACCCGGTGAAAGATCGTGCCGTCGTAAAAGCCTGATTTAACATACTGCACAAAGTTGGCGGTGCTGATGGGAGCCTTGCGGGCATCCAGGCGCACGACAATTTCGCCAAAGTTTGTTTCAAGCTTCACTGCCGGATCGGGCGTGGCGGCCTGGGCCGGAGTCATGAAAGGCGCGGCCATAAGGCAAAACGCCAGGGCGAGGGCGCGAAACACGACGCCGGTACGGAAAGGTTTCATATGTATCTCCTTGCGCTGCTGCGGTATAAAGGCCGGAAAAAACCCGGCGGTGCATAAAAAACTACCATGCCCGCACGCGTCCATCAAGTTGCCGCAGTTGCCCGTTGGCGGAATTTGTAACAGAATTGTCACAATTGACGCCATTATCCGGGCCAGAGAGCACTTGCTAAACCCGGCTTGTGTCATATAGTATGAACAGGAAGATAAAAAATACGGCTTGTCCGGCGGACGGAACAGGCATGAAAAAAACGGCCCGTTGCCAGGCATTTCATGCTTTTCAGGTGCACCTGTTCCGCGGGCGCTCCGGATTCAACAGTTTTTTGGAGGATAGTAATGACCAATCCCCGCAGTGTAGCGCATAGTGGAGTAAGCAGCGTTGCTTCCCTTTACATGCGTCAGGTTTACCAGTGGATGACGCTGGGCCTTGGCGTCACCACAGTCATGGCCTGGTTTGTTGCCAGCACGCCCGCAGTGCAGCAGGTCATTTTCGGCAATTCGCTGATCATGATCGGCCTCATAGTGGCGCAGTTCGGCCTTGTCATCGCCATTTCCGCCGCAGTGCACAAAATGTCCGGCAGCACGGCCACGGGGCTGTTTCTGCTGTATTCCGCGCTGACGGGGGCAACACTGTCGTCCATCTTTGTGGTCTACCCCATTGCCTCCATCACCAATGCCTTTCTGGTCACCACCGGAACCTTCCTGGCCATGACCGTTTACGGCACCGTAACCAAGCGCGACCTCACGGCCATGGGCAGCTTTCTGTTCATGGGCCTCATCGGCATCATTATCGCCATGGTGGTCAATATCTTCCTCCAGAGTTCCATGATGGACTTTGTGGTGAGCTGCCTTGGCGTACTCATCTTTACCGGCCTTACGGCCTATGACACCCAGAAGCTGCGCCGGTTCGGCGAAAGCGCCCCGCTGGACGACGCCACGGCCCTGCGCCGCGGCGCCATTTTGGGCGCGCTGACCCTGTATCTGGACTTTATCAATCTTTTCCTCATGCTGCTGCGCCTTTTCGGCGGCAACCGCGACTGATTGCCGCAATTCGGGCAACAGCCTGAGAGCAGGTACGCGATGGGGGGCGAAAGGCCAGGCCTTTTGCCCCTTTTTCACGCCTTGCCAGTGAACAATTTTTATGAAAAAGCAAAAAAAACTTCGCGGAACCACTATGGTTTCCGCCTCTGCCAGCAGTGGTTTTCCCTCACATGAGGAGCTGCTGCAAACCCTTGCCGCCCAGAACCGCCCCATGCGGCTGGACGGCCTTTTGCGTGTTCTGGGCCTTGCCCGGCGCGAAAGAAAAGAGCTTGAAGCCGCCCTTGATGATCTGGAGCGGCAAGGCAGCGCCCTGCGACTGCGCGGTGGCCTGTGGACGCGCCCTGAAAGCCTGAAAAGCATTACCGGGCGCTTCAGTGCCTTGCGTGAAGGCGCGGGCTTTGTAACCCCCATGCGTCTGACTGCCGACGACGAGCAGGAAAGCCCCCGGTGGCAATTTTCCGGCGACAAGGACATTTACATTCCCTCGGCGCAAAACGGCGGCGCATGGCATCAGGACCTGGTGCGCGTGGCCCTTTTGCCCGGCGCGCAGCGCGGCCCTTCGCCTGAAGGACGCATTGTGGAGGTGATCGAGCGCGGCCTAAAGGAAGTACCCGCTCACGTGGTTCACCGCCACGGCAACAGCCTGTTCTGCCGCCCGGCGGACAGCAGGCTGCCTGCCGATTTTAATGTGGAACTGCCCGCGGGCTCCGAAGCTCCCGCGCAGGGAACCCTTGTGCTGCTGGCCCCCCTCAAGCCGCTGGCTTCAGACTTGTGGAGCGCCACGCTTCTGGGCAACTACGGGCGCGAAGATGACGTGGCCGTGCAGGAAGAGCTGGTCAAGCTCAACCACGAGGTTCCGCGCGACTTTCCTGCCGGAGCGCTGGCCGAGGCCGAGGCCCTGCCCGGCGAACCCGGCGAAGCCGATTTCAAGGGACGCAGGGACGTGCGCGACCTTGCCCTTGTGACCATTGACGGCGCGGACGCCCGCGACTTTGACGATGCCATTCATGTCGAAGAGCAGTCCGGCGGCAAAGGCTGGATTTTGCGCGTAGCCATAGCCGACGTGAGTCACTATGTGCGCCCGCGTGGACGCGGCTGCCCCGGCGCTCTTGATGCCGAGGCCCTGTCGCGCGGCAACTCATGGTATTTCCCCCGTTCTGTGGAGCCGATGCTGCCCGAGGTTCTGTCCAACGGCCTGTGCAGCCTGCGCCCCCATGTGAATCGTCTGGCCGTGTTGGCTGAAATTCCCTTTACCGCTGCGGGCAAGCCCGGCAAACCGCGTTTCTCTGAAGTGGTCATGCGTTCGGCTGCCCGCCTGACCTATGATCAGGTCAAGGCCTGCATACTCGATAAGGATGAAGCTGCCCTTGCGGACCTGCGCGCCCAGGAGCGCGGTGAAGAAGTGCTGCGCATGCTGGAAAAGGCCCTTGCCCTCTATAACGTACTGCGCCAGACCCGCCGCCAACGCGGCACGCTGGACTTTGATCTGCCCGAGGCCGAAAGCCGCCTGGACGACCTTGGCCGTGTGGTCTGGCTCGGTCACCGCCAGCGCAACGACGCGCACAGGCTTATTGAAGAATTCATGATTGCGGCCAACGAGGCCGTGGCCCGGCATCTGCGTGATGCGGACCTGCCCTTTCTTTATCGTATCCACCCTGACCCCGATCCCGAAAGGCTGGAAAGCCTCTTTGACACGCTGGAAGCCACAGGGATTGAAAACCTGCCCCCCAAACCCGCGCCCTCGGCCATGCAGGGCGTTCTTGCCGCTGCCCAAGGGACGCCGCAGGAATTCCTCGTCAACCGCCTCTGCCTGCGCGCCATGCCCCAGGCGCGATACATGCCGCTTAACGAAGGGCATTTTGGCCTGGCTTCCACGGCATACTGCCACTTTACCTCGCCTATCCGCCGTTATGCCGACCTGCTCACGCACAGGGCGCTCAAGACATCGCTGGGTCTGGACGCAGGCCCCCTGCCCGCCGGGCAGAAGCTGTTGCGCCTGGCTGACCAGCTCAACCGGCGCGAGCGGGCGGCCATGGCCTGCGAACGCGAGATGGACCGCCGTCTTGGCTGCCTTGCCCTGTTGCCCCGCGTGGGCGAGCACTTTAGCGGTATTGTGGCGGGCGTGACGGACTTTGGCATTTTTGTGGAGCTGGAAGCCATGCCCGTGGAAGGCATGATTCGCGTGGAAGACCTGGGAGACGACTGGTATGATTTTGACGCCCGAACCATGAGCCTTGTGGGGCAACGCTCTGGCGTACAGTGGCGCATGGGGCAAAAGCTTGAAGTGGCTCTGTCTGAAGTGCATCTGGGCCGTCTTGAAATCCGCCTCATGCCGCTGGAACTGCCCAAGGGCATCGGCGGGCGCGGAGCGCGCAATCCGCGCAGTCCGCGCGGTTCGCGCGGCAAGGGTTCGCCTGCCGGCCGTGCTGCGAGCGGCCGCAAAGGCTCCAGTTCCGGCTGGAAGCTGGTTTCCCCCGGTGACGGCGAAAGCCGCGGCAGAAACGACAAGCCCGGCAAGCCCGCTAAAAATGGCAAGAACGGCAAAAAGAACGGCGCGGGCAAATCAGGCCGCTCCGGTCAACCAGGTGGCCAGTCGGCCCGCAAGGGCAAAAACGGGCAAAGTGGCAAAAACGGCACGGGCACACCCGCAAAATCCGGCAGGCCCGCCAGAAGCGGTAAAAAAACAGCAGGTAAGCGCGGCTGATGGGTCTTTTGTCCGCAAAACAGCGTATGGGTGCGGCGGCCCTTATACTGGCCGCCAGCACCATCATTTCGCGCCTCATGGGCCTTGTGCGCGACAAGGTCATCTCGTGGCAGTTTGGGGCGGGGGGCGAGGCGGACATGTACTTTGCCGCCTTTGTGGTACCGGACATCATCAACTACATGCTGGCCGGCGGCTTTATGTCCATCACCATCATCCCCCTGCTGTCGCGCCGATTTCAGGAGGATGAAGACGACGCCTGGAGCTTTTTTTCCTGCGTGTTCTGCTGGATGGCCGCGGCATCCCTGGCCCTGACCCTGGCGGGCATGCTGGCCGCCGGGCCGCTGGCCCGCCTGATCGCCCCCGGCTTTACGCCGGAACAGTGGGACCGGCTGGCCTTTTTTATGCGTATTGTGCTGCCCGCGCAGGTCTTTTTTCTCTGTGGGGCCTGCATAACGGCCCTGCTCTTTTTGCGGCGCCAGTTCCGCGTACCTGCGCTGGCCCCCATTATCTATAACGGCTGCATCATTCTTGGCGGCCTCACCCTGCCCTGGCTGGCGGGGCTGGCCCCGGTGCGCGCGGTGCTCTCCCCCGCCCCGCTGATCCATTTTGAAGGCATGACGGGGTACTGCGTGGGCGTTACCGTGGGAGCGGCCCTGGGAACTTTCGTTCTGCCTCTGGCAGCAGCCATGCAGGGCGGCATGCGCCTGCGCCCCGTATGGCGGCATCACCTCATGGGCAAATTTCTTGTCACCGCCCTGCCCCTCATGCTGGGGCAGACCATCATGATGCTGGACGAGCAGTTTTTGCGGGTATTCGGCTCTCTGGCCGGGGATGGCGCGGTGAGCCTGCTCAACTACGCCCGCCGCATCACGCAAGTGCCTGTGGGTCTTATGGGGCAGGCTGCCGCCGTGGCGTCGTATCCTTTTCTGGTCAAGCTGCTTACCGAGGGCGACAGGGAGGGCTTTGACCGCACTCTGCGCACGGCGTTGCGGGCCAGCCTGGGGCTTATTATCCCCTGCGCCCTGGTCATGATCGCCTGCGCCGGGCCGATTTTGGGCGTTATTTTCCAGGGCGGCCGCTTTGGCCCCGCAGAAACCCTTGCCGCCACGCCCCTGACGCAAATCATGCTGGCGGTCACGCCTTTCTGGATACTCTACATGGTGCTGGTACGGGCCTATTACGCCCACGGCAACACCATTACCCCGGCAGTCACCGGCACAATCATGACAGTGGTTTGCCTGCCCATTTACTATTACTGGGCAGTGCCGCGCGGGGCATGGGCCATTGCCGCGCTTTCCGGCGTGAGCGTGAGCCTGTATGTGCTGTGGCTTATGTTCATCTGGGCGCGGCGACAGGGGCTGGGCGCTTTTACGGGCCTGGGCGGCCTTGCGCTGCGCGCCCTCGCCTGCTCCCTGCCCGGTGCGGCCGCCGCATGGTGGCTGAGCGCCCATACCCTCGGCCGCGCGGCAGATCTTGGCCTGCACCCTCTTTGGGCGGCCCTGCTGGCTCTTGGCTTGGGTGGCTGCGCCTTTATGCTGCTTTTTCTACCCTTGTGCCTGTGGCTGGCCCCGTCCATTCTGGAGCCTGTATTGCGGAGATTACGGCGAACATAACTCTGCTCCCGAGGATTCGCGCATGAACATTGAAGACGTGGTAAACTCTACAGCCAGGGCAATGCTGGATTTCTGGCTGCGGCACTGGCCGTTATGTTTGCTTACCCTGTGCGCCGTGCTGGATTTCTTGGACACGAACGACTCCGTGAGCAGAATTGTTTTTGCCGCGAGCTTTGCGGCTACAGTTATTTGTCTGAAAGCTTTTCGCCTTGAGCGCTGTTTTTGGATATACTTAATTGCTTTTATTGGTTTTTCATGTATCTACATGAGCGTCCACGAGGTTAAAGCATTACAGCACAGCCTTCACCTGGAAAGCCTGGATGAAGATATCGTGTGCCGCATAGCAGAAGCTGTACTTTGGACAGGGATAGTAGCACTGCTGTCTGCAGGAATGTATTTTTTGTGTTTTCGGCATAAGGTAAGTCCCACAGCCCTTATTAAAATACCCCTGACTGTCTTTTTCATGTACGTATTCCTGCAACCGGTCTTTATGCTAATATGGGCTATTCTTGTGGTGTATACATATGGCATTCTTGGTATTTCTGTGTGAGCAAAGCCCCGGCACCCTCAGAACAGCCGGGGCTTTGCCTGTTCAGGATGTATTCCTGAAAGTGAACGCAACTAGCGCAATTAACGCTTTAAATGATTGCTTAACGATCGGCAAAGTCGCCCTGCAATCATTTGGCGACAAGGATTTGGAGACAAATCCTTGTAGAGCATTTCAAGTGTGAAATGCTCTAGGTGAATTACCCTATGGAAGCACCAAGGGTTTGGCCTTTGTCTCGTATTGTTTGGCTTTCTGGAGCACTCTGGCGAAATAATGTTGACAATTATTGCTAAGTAAATTGTATGGATTCCTTTCCTGCCAGGTATGAAATATTTCAATGGGGGCGTGCTCCTTCTCCATTTCTGCACGCGCGCGGTCAATATACTCTTTACGGTATTTGGGCGCTTCAACCTGATAGGCGTTCAGGTTTTCTGTACTTTCTGAAAATGTCCCGCCCCAGGTAAGGCCGAAGTTACTTCCGTCGCTGCCCACAAAGTGCATATGGTCAATGTGTGGGCCTACGCCGAAGAAGGCATTCTTGCCATAACCATCTTGCAAAGGTACCCAATCTAACGGCCTGACACCCATACGATAGTATGGCATTGCGGCGTCAGGTTCCGCTGTATAGGGTTTGAGCGCGGAATGATCTTTTTGTGCGTGCTTCTTGACCACATCCGCCACGCTCTCGGCGTACATGCGTTCTTCCAGAGGCGCCTCGGCTGAAACGGGCATGGGCGCATCGAGAGCAACCTGAGCCTTTGCGGCCATGTCCGCCTGGGCCATACCCGCCACAAAGGTAAACTGCCCATTTTTCAACCGTGGCTGCCCTGATACGTCATGTCCTGCCCCGCCACGCCTGCCGCCATAACCTCCTGCCATTTTTATCCCTCCTGTATGACAATGGTTGGTGATTTGGCGGAAGTATAGCCCCACGACAGCAATGCGTAAGACGGAACGGGTTCAGTACCACTATTTGCTTGATTGATGCGGGTCATCCGGTGAAGAAGGGTGTTTTGAGGCACTTTCAGATAGTTTTTTATCAAAAAAACCAGGTAATTAAAAAAATCAACACCTGCGCAGTTATCATCTTTCTCTTGTTTTTACAGTCTGTTAACTGCAAAAATGTTATTGACAAATCTTTAAACTAAACACTACTTATGTGCATACACATGAATAGGCTCCCTAATTTTTCTTTTCCTGTGCTTTTAATAACTCTTTTACCCCAGTCCGCGCTGGCTCCGTTTTCTTTGACTCAAGGCTGCTGCGCTACGGAAAGCATACCTCCTCTTGCAAGAATTCGCACATGAACATTGAAGACGTGGTAAACTCTACAGCCAGGGCAATGCTGGATTTCTGG
>NZ_JAHZAA010000013.1:60292-60666 GCF_019424165.1 Desulfovibrio sp.
CTGCGGCACTGGCCGTTATGTTTGCTCACCCTATGGACTGTAGTAAGTTTATGGGCATCTGCGAACATAAACAGTGCGCCTTCTGCTGTCACTAGTGCTGCTGTTGTTACTGCGAGTTTTGTGGGTACAGTCGCTTGCCTGAAAACATTTCGATTTGAACGCTGTTTCTGGATATATATACTGGCTTTTTTGAGTTTTTTTTGGGTTTCCATTAATCCTGTCGATGCGCACAACATACAAAAATATTTACACCTTGAGTCTCTGGATTTTTTTCTTGTACGACAAGTTACAGAGGCATTGCAGTGGACGGCAGTTGTCATACTCTTGTCAGCAGGGCTTTATCTGTTAGGGTTTCGGCATACCGTTGGTTGCGC